>JBAVOL010000013.1:0-110216 GCA_049692035.1 Rhizomicrobium sp. | reverse complement strand
CGCCGCCGGCTACAACTTCAGCCTCCTGCTCAAATGGCTCAGGCTTTTGTTGTTCGCAATCCTCGCCGTCTTCAATGACCCGCTCATCACTCAATCGCTGTAAAAACCGCAAAGTTCACGGGCGACTGAATATCACTGCCCCTTGAAATCCGGGGGGCGCTTCTCGAAGAACGCCGCAACTGCTTCCTCGTGATCGCGTGTCAGATGCGCAAGCGATTGCATTGCGGCCGACATTTCCATGATTGTGTCGAAGCTCGCGCCTTGCCCCTCGCGCATCAATCGCTTCGTCATGCGCAAAACATCGGGGGGTTGACGGCAGATGCGTGCGGCGAGCCCTCGTGCTTCTTCGAGCAATTGGGCCGCGGGGACAACCCTGGAAACGAGACCCCAGGCCAGCGCCGTCGGGGCATCGATCGTATCGCCGGTGAAAAACAGCTCGGCGGCACGCGCCATGCCGATCGTGCGCGGCAATATCCACGCGCCGCCGTCGCCGGGCACGAGGCCGACTTTCAGAAACGTCGCCCCGAAGACCGCGCTGTCGGCCGCGATGCGCATATCGGCGAGACATGCCACATCGTTGCCAAGCCCGATCGCCGGCCCGTTGACGGCCGCGATCACCGGCACCTCGATGCCCCAGATCGCACGCACCATGCGATGGATGCCGCTCCTGTAGCGCTCGCGGATCAGCACGCCCGGTCCTGCAAAGGTTCCGGAACGCTCGCGCATGGCCTTGAGATTGCCGCCGGCAGAAAACGCCTTGCCGGCGCCCGTCAGGATCACGCAGCGTATATCCCGATCGGCGTTGATGCGGTGCGCAGCATCCACGAACAGCTCTCCGTCGCCGTCCTCGCCCAAGGGATTGCGGCTTTCGGGCCGGTTGAGAGTCAATGTGACGACAAGCCCCGATTTCTCGAATAGAAGCGCAGACATCCTTCCTCCTTCGATCGCAATTGCATCAATATCCAGCGTCGCCAGTATCTTCGCGGGAACCGACAAGCTCAACGATCCTTTAAGACCTTTTCGTCACAGTCCACTCCCATTGCCTTTTTGAAGCCCCTACGAGGCCGCGCGTGCCCACCGTGAGTGAACACCGCCCGCTGCACGACGCCGCCGTCGCTGCCGTCCGAGGTTCGATCGCGTTTGGCGCAGCGGTCTGCGACGCGGTGGGATTCTCGATCCGGCCGAGCGAAGGGAACAGCTGGCTTGCCAAAGCCGAACTGGACCTCATGCGGCGCAACACGCGCTATGCCGGTCCGGTTTTCGCTGTCGCGGCCTTCGTCGTCGCGCAATCCTGTGCGGACTGGATCGCGTGGGACACGCGCACGGCCTGGTGGCTGGCGGTCTGCGCGATCATGCTGAGCGCGCACGCAGCGGCGATACGCCTCGAACGGCGACCAACCGCAACGCTCGACGAAATCCGCGCTCGGGCGCTCTGGCAAACGGCCTTCGCACTTGTTTGCGATCTGGCCTGGTGTTCGATGGGCATTTTCCTTTGGACTGCGGACGCCCAGCTCAATCACATGTTGCTGACCCTGCTGCTGGCCGTGTCGCTCGCCGGGGCCGTCGTCATTTGCGCCGTTCATCCGGCGACTGCCGCGGGCGTCATCGTTCTCCATGCAATCTTCCTCATAGCGCCGCCCCTCCTTTCGCCTACCCCCCTGGACCACACCTGCGGCTTGCTTGCCGTCGTTTACGTATCCCTGATAGCGGCGCAGGCCGTCGTACTTCATCGCGCGCTGAAAAAGATGCTGATTCTCGAACACGAGCATGCCGGGCTCGTCGAGAATTTGCTTTCGGCCAAACGGGAGTCGGAGCGCGAGCGTTCCGGCGCCGTGGCGGCCAGCCGCGCGAAATCGCAATTCCTGTCGAACATGAACCACGAACTGCGTACGCCGATGAACGCCATTCTCGGCTTTTCGGAGCTTATCAAAGTACGGGCCTTCGGCGGCGCGGTCGACAAATACGCAGAATATGCCGAAATCATTCATCAGTCCGGCCTGAAGCTGCTGACGCTGATCGACGACATGATGAACCTTGCGAAGATCGAGGGCGGCAAGCTCAGCCTGCGCGAAAGCGAGGTCCATGTCGCGCAGTTGATGGCGGATATTTTCGAGGAATGCGAGCCCAGGGCGGCGGAGGCGCGCATTTCGCTGCTCAGGAAGGTAACGCCGGGCCTGCCGCCCGTCATCGCCGACGAGCGCGCGCTTCGGCAGATCATGGCCAACCTCGCTTCGAACGCATTGAAATTCACGCCGGCGGAAGGCTGCGTCACGCTTTTCGCACGCCTTGACGACGATGGTCGCATGGCGTTCGGCGTCGACGATACGGGCACCGGAATCGCCGAAGAAGATCGGACCCATGTATTCGAACGCTTCGGCCGGGGCCGTCACGACGTAACCACCGCCGACAAAGGCACCGGACTCGGTCTTGCCATCGTCAAAGGCTTCGCCGAAGCGCATGACGGTGAAATAAAACTGGAAAGCACGCTGGGCGCCGGCACCCGCGTGACCGCCTATCTGCCGGCGGAACGCGTGTGCGCTGCAGATGCGCTCATACGCAACGCAGGATAACGCAACATCCCCGCTTTGCGCAATCAACCCAGCGAAGCGTAGCGCTTCAGATGATGATCGACATTGCCGTAGAGCGTGTCGAGCATGGTCAGCCGCTTGAAATAATGGCCGACATCGAGTTCGTCCGTCATGCCCATGCCGCCATGCAGCTGGATGGCATTCTGTCCGATGAACCGGCCAGCTTTGCCGATCTGCACCTTGGCAGCGGAAGCGGCCTTCTTGCGCTCCACTTCACCATCGCCGAGCTTCAGCGTCGCCATGTAGGTGATCGACTTCGATTGCTCGTAGTTTATGAACATATCGACCATCCGATGCTGAAGCACCTGGAATTTCCCGATCGGGACGCCGAACTGCTTGCGTGTCTTCGAGTATTCGACCGTCGCATCGAGCAGGACCTTCATGGCGCCGACGGCCTCGGCCGCGTGGGCAGCAATCGCCGCATCGGTCACCTGCTCGATCAGCTTGAGTCCGTTATCGACCGCACCGAGTACGTTCGAACCCGGCACTTCGACATTCTCGAACGTTATTTCCGACGCGCGCAGTCCATCGACGGTCGGATAATCGCGGGCAGATATGCCCTTGGACTCCTTGTCGACGAGAAACACGCTGATGCCATTCTTGTCGCGCCGGCCGCCCGCCGTGCGCGCGGTAACGATCAGCATGTCGGCCCAGGGCGCCCCGATGACGACAGCCTTGTACCCGTTCAACAAATAACCGGAGCCCTGGCTTATCGCCGTCGTGCTCAGATCGGCGAAATTGTAGCGCCCCCGCGGTTCGGCATGCGCGAACGAAATCACAGTCTCGCCACGGGCAATTTTGGGCAGCCATTCCCGCTTCTGCGCTTCGCTGCCGCCATTGACGAGAAAGCCGCCGCCGACAACAACGGTTGCGGCATAGGGCTCGACAATAAGCGCCCGGCCAAATTCCTCCATGACAATCATCGTCTCGACAGGCCCGCCGCCAAGCCCGCCATATTCCTCCGGGAGCGACGCGGCCAAAAGGCCAAGCTCGGCGAATTGCCTCCAATAGTCCCGGTTCCACCCAGGCTCGCTGCGCGAAATCTTCTTGAAGGTCTCGAAGGTGTAATTGTCGGTGACGAATTGGGAGATCGAATTGCGGAGCAATGTCTGCTCTTCGGTAAATGCGAAGTCCACGAGCGTTGTCCCTGAAATGTGCGGGTTGGGGTTTCGCTCGACGGCTAAAGGCCGAGCACTGCCTTGGCAATGATGTTGCGTTGAATCTCGTTGGAGCCACCATAGATCGAGGCTTTGCGCATGTTGAAATAGCGCCCCGATTGGCCGACCGCGTAGTCCGGACCGACGGAATATTCGTTCTCGCCGAAGCCGCGTTCATACGGATAGCCGTAATAGCCGACAGCCTCGAGCGTCAGCTCGGTGATGCGCTGCTGGATTTCGGTGCCCTTGATCTTGAGGATCGAACTCTCCGGCCCCGCACGATGCCCCTGCGCTTCGGCTGCAAGCGTGCGCAGTTCGGTATATTCAAGCGCGGAAAGATCGATTTCGAGCTCGGCGATCTTGCGCGAGAACATGTCGGTCTCGATCAAGGGCGTGCCGTCGACCGTTTCCGTGCGCGCCACCTCGCGCAACCGCTCGATCGCCATCTTGGAACGGGCGACTTCGGCGATTCCCGACCGTTCATGTACGAGCAGAAACTTGGCGTAAGTCCAGCCCGTGTTCTCCTCGCCGATCCGGTTTTCGACCGGCACCTTCACATCGTCGAAGAAGACTTCGTTCACCTCACGGGCGCCGCCGAGCACAATGATCGGCTTCACCGTGATGCCCGGCGTCTTCATGTCGATGAGGAGAACGGTGATGCCTTCCTGCGATTTCACATCGGGGTCCGTGCGCACGAGGCAGAACATCCAATCGGCAAATTGCGCGAGTGTCGTCCAGGTCTTCTGGCCGTTGACGATGTAATGATCGCCCTCGCGCGCCGCGCGCGTCTTGAGCCCGGCAAGATCGGAGCCCGCACCGGGCTCGGAATAGCCCTGGCACCACCAGTCCTCGCCGGACAGAATGCGCGGCAGATATTTCTTCTTCTGCGCCTCGTTGCCGAAGGTGTAGATGACCGGGCCGACCATCGCGACGCCAAAGGGAAGCAGCGGCGGCGTTTCGGCCCTGGCGCATTCTTCGTTGAAAATGTAGCGCTGCGTGACCGTCCAGCCCGTGCCGCCATATTCCGTCGGCCACAGAGGCGCAATCCAGCCCTTCTTATATAGAGCCTTGTGCCAGGGGAGAAATTCCTCGCGCGTCATGAATTTGTGACGGTTCTTGCAGTGCGTGGCCGCAGGCAAATTGCCTTTGATGAATTCCCGCACCTCGTTCCGAAAGGCTTCTTCTTCCCGCGAGAATGTCAAATCCATGGCTCGGTCGCTCCGACAATTTGTCAGCGGGACATATGATACCGGGTGCGGACGCGACCGCAAGCGGCCATGAACGCAAAACCCGGCGGATGCCGGTCAACCGCGACGCGACTTGATCGCTTCGTGGTGGTGAATGACTTCCCGCACGACGAAGGCCAGAAATTTCTCCGCGAAATCGGGATCGAGCTTGGCGTCCACCGCCAGTTCGCGCAAGCGCTTGATCTGAACCATTTCGCGCGCCGGATCGGCTGGCGGTAGGCCGTGCCGAACCTTGAACTCACCTACCTGCTGCGTGCACTTGAAGCGTTCCGCCAGCAGATGGATCAGCGCTGCATCGATGTTGTCGATGCTGTCGCGCAGTCGCTGCAACTCCGGATCGGTCGCGGACGGTGTCATGGAATGGGGAGTCACGGTCGAAATCCTTCGCGGGCCGTTTTACGCCGTTTACATTTGTATTGACGGTGCCACCTCTGTGCAACCCGGTACGGCCGGAACTCTCAGAAATGCCTGGCAACAGCGGCGCGCATCTCTTCAAGCAGACGTTCCACGGCGTCGGGGCGCATGCCGGGAACGACGCCGCCGAAATGGACGTGGTCGAGGATATCCAGGCCGCACACCGCAGCGAAATGCTCGTCGAACAATTTGCGCAAGGCATCCCACGCCCCGGTCTTTTTTACCCACTCCTCCGGCGCGCCCGAGGAGGTGAAACTGATCATCGTGCGCCCCGTCAGGAACTGCTGCGTGCCTCCGCCCACCGGGCCATAGGCGAACCCCATGCCGAATACACGATCGAGATAGCCTTTGAGGATGGCCGGCGGGGCGTTCAGCCAGAGCGGATAAACGAAGGCGAACACGTTTACGTCGAAGAGCAGTTTGCGCTCGGTCTTCACGTCATCATGCGGAGCGAAGCCCTTGGCGCCCGGTATTTCGTCGGCTGCGAGACGGGGGTCGAACTGCATGGCGTAGAGATCGCGCATTACGGCGCTGTGGCCTGCCGCCGTGATGGCAGCTTCGTAGGCGCGCGCAACGCTTAGCGTAAAGCTCGCGGGATTGGGGTGTGCGACGATGATGGCGTGCTTCATGGCCGTCCTGCCTGCTCAAGGGCCGCGTCGCAAAGCCTTGCGTCTACCGCAAACCCTTACCAATCATGGTTAATTATATACATGAAATCATCGTGGCCCGACATGGCCCGCGGTTGGAAGAGAACTGACGCCGTGCAGATTATATCCCTGTCGATTGATACAGATCAATGAACCCTTCGACAGAGGCCCCAACGATATTTTTTCGGGATGACCGAGATGACGAGATGAACGGACCGCGAAGGCGCTGACATGCCTTATGTCTCGAATTCCGATTTGCCGGCGCGTATACGCGGACATCTTCCAGCGCATGCGCAGGACATCTTTCGGGCGGCATTCAATTCGGCGTGGCAGCGTTATTCCGACGATCCTTTCCGGCGGGAAGAAATTGCCAACCGCGTTGCATGGTCTGCCGTCAAGAAATCCTACCGAAAGCTGGGCAACGATTGGGTCCCCAAAGATGGTACCGACAGCTGACATGTCCGATGAAGCACTGCAGTCCGCAATCGCGGACGGGCGAAACCGATGATGGAAACGGCTGGCGGCAAAACCGACAACAGGGAATACGCGTTGTTCAGCGCGCTGATTGCCGTCGCCGTTGACGGCATCATCGTCATCGACGAGCGCGGGACTGTCAAAATCTACAACGAGGCGTGCGAGCGCCTCTTCGGTTATCGCCGCGAAGAAGTTGTCGACCACGGCCTCGACCTGCTGATCCCGGGGGCGCGACAATCGGAACATACCGGCTATATCTCCCGCTATGTTGCGACGGGACAAAAGCACATCATAGGAATTGGTCGCGAAGTTCTGGGGCGGCGCAAGGACGGCTCGACCTTTCCGATGTATATTTCCGTCGGCGAAGGCCGCCTCGACTCGACGCGAATCTTTGTCGGCATCGTCCACGACATTTCCGAGCGCAAGGCTCGCGAGAGGCGCATTGAGGAGTTGCAGCGCGACCTGCGCCATGTCACACGGCTGAGTGCCATGGGCCAACTTGCCAGCGCCATCGCGCACGAACTCAACCAGCCCCTGACGGCAAGTCTCAACTATGCGAACGCTGCTCAGCGGGTGCTGGCAGATTTGGACGGGGATGCGGCGTCTCTTGCCCGCGACGCGACGGAGAAGGCGGGAACACAGATCGCCCGCGCCGGCGAAATCATTCGCCGCTTGCGCGAATTCGTCGGAAAACGGGAGCAAAGCCGGGGCCCTATCGATATCAATCACACTGTCGGAGAGGCTATCGCGCTCGGCTTGATCGGTGCGGTTGGCGCCGCGATCCCCGTCGAGACGGAATTCGATCCCGGCCTGCCGCCGGTGTTGGCGGACCGGGTGCAGATTCAGCAGGTCCTCATCAACCTGATGCTCAACGCCGTGGATGCGATGCAGGGCATGGAGCAGCCAAAGCTCCGAATCACGACGTCCCGACAATCCGATGGCGCCATACGTATCGGCGTTGTAGATAATGGTGTGGGGATGTCGGATGAAACGCGGCGCAGCCTGTTCCAGCCTTTTGTCACGACAAAACCCAACGGCATAGGGATGGGGCTCAGCATTTGTCGTACGATCGTGGAAACGCATGGCGGACGCCTTTGGGCCGAGACCGCGCCAGAACGCGGCACGATCTTTTACTTCACGCTCCCGGCGGCCGATGACGAGCAATCTCCCGCCGTCTGACACAGCGGACGTCTTCATTGTCGATGACGATCCCGACGTGCGCGATTCCGTGAAGCTGCTGCTGGAGGCGGCGGGCTTCAGGGCGGAGGCGTTCGATTCGGCCAAGGCGTTTCTCGCCAGTGATGCCGTCAAGCGGCGGGGCTGCGTCGTCGCCGATATTCGGATGCCGGACATGGACGGCCTGGAATTGCAGGAGGAACTGGCACGCCGCCATCTTCCTCTCCCCATCATCATTGTCACCGGCCACGGCGATGTGCCTCTGGCCGTGCGCGCCATGAAGGCCGGAGCCATCGAGTTCCTCGAAAAGCCCTATAACGAACGCGCGCTGATCGAGAGTGTGCGCAGGGGCTTGCGCGAAGCGTCGGCGCTCGCCGAAGAGCGCAGCGCCGCACAAGCGTCAGTGGACAGGCTGGCCACACTGACGGATCGCGAGCGGGAAGTTTTCGGGCTTCTGGTTGTCGGGCATCCCAACAAGGTGATCGCCTACAAGCTCGACATTTCGCCGCGGACGGTCGAAATCCACCGCGCGCACGTGATGGAAAAAATGCACGCGCGCAACCTTGCGGAACTGATCCGCATGTCGATCGCGATCGATACGACGGCGTGAACATGCCAGCGCAAGTCTTTTCAGCCGCTCAATTCCGTTGCACGCTTTCGCGCCGCCGCAACAGCGCGGGTCATCAACCGGACAAATGCATCGTCTTCCATCAGGATTCGCAGAGCGGCTTCGGTCGTGCCGCCCGGGCTCGTCACATCGCGACGCAAATCGGCCGCCGCACGCTTCTCCGCACCGAGAAGCGCGCCGGAGCCTGCGACCGTGGCGCGCGCAAGCTTGCCGGCAAGGGCCGGCGAGAGGCCTTCTTCCCGGGCGGCGCGCGCGAGCGCTTCGACCAGCAGAAATACATAGGCCGGTCCCGAGCCCGACACCGCAGTGACGGCGTCGACCATCGCCTCCCGCTTGACCCATACGGTGTCGCCGAGCGCC
Source organism: Rhizomicrobium sp. (assembly GCA_049692035.1). Lineage (GTDB taxonomy): Bacteria > Pseudomonadota > Alphaproteobacteria > Micropepsales > Micropepsaceae > Rhizomicrobium. The sequence continues at coordinate 101,525 of JBAVOL010000013.1, read as the reverse complement.
GCCAGGAGTGTCTCCGCCGTCGCGCGATCCCTCTGCGAGGCTTGGCGCGATGCGTAGAGCGCGGAAATGCCCCGCCCGATCGCACCCGGGAGATTCGGCATCGCACGAATGATCCGCGCCTTGCGCCCGCAAGCGCGCGCGAGCGTCTTCGTGCTCGTTCCGGCGGCAATGGACACCAGCAGAGCGCCCGCCTCGGCAATGGCACGCAGCCGGATCGCCTCCGTCTTCAGGACCTGCGGCTTGATTGCGACGACACACACAGCGATCCGAGCGGCGTCAACGTCTTCGATTTGCGCCCGAATCGCGAAACCGCCGGCCTTGGCCAAGCGGCGCAAAGTGGGCGACGGCTTCGGTTCGACGACGACAATCGGCCCGAATTTCTTGGCGATCCAGCCTTTGAGGAGCGCCCCGCCCATGCGCCCCGCACCGACAAGGAGGATGGTGGAATTGCGTGCCCTCACGCGCCGGCCGGGTTCACGCCTGTCCCGCACATTCGAGCACGGCGGCCGCGACAGCTTCTTCGGCGGTCTTGCCGCCCCACAGGACGAATTGAAACGCCGGATAATAATATTCACATGCTTCGACCGCGAGATTGAGCAGCGCCTCGCATTGGGCCGCACTCGCCCGCGCATCGGGGAAGATCATCGCATGACGGAAGACGAGCGAGCCGTCCTCCGGCCACAGGTCGAAATGACCGATCCACAATTTTGCGTTGATGTACATGAGAAGCGCAGCGATGTCGGTCCGCCGCGAATCGTCCACCCGCATATCGAAGGCCGACGACAGATGCAGCGACTGCAAATCCTCGCGCCATGTGAAACAAAAATGATGGTCGCACCAGCGCCCGGCCACGGAGAGATTGAGTTCATCGCGACCGCTGCGCTCGAACGGCCAGCCATTATCCTCCACGCACCGCTCGAGCATATCGAGCGGGTGACTCTCGCTGGTGATTTCGTCGTCATGATGCGCGACGCTCATCCGGAACTCCTTGACACTGGGCAGCCAATACGAAGCACCTTGCGGTGTACCTGACACAAGATTTTGTATGGAGACAAGAGTCTCCGCCATTCCTGATCCCGGTATTCGCCCCCATTCACAGGTTTCAAGAGGAAGCCGTTCCGCCATCCGCTATGGCGGCAGAACCAGCTGACGGAGCCAATTGCGCTTCGAGAGCCGCAATGCGGGCCTCCAGTCTCTCGTTTTCGCTGCGCGCCTTGGCGGCCATTGCTTTGACCGCTTCGAATTCTTCCCGCGGCACAAAATCCATATCGGCGACCAGCCGCTCCAACCGCTGACGCATGAAACTGTCCATCTCGGACCGCACGCTTTGCGCGGCACCGGCTGCGTCGGTCACGAGCCGTGCCAAACCGTCGAGGATCGGGTTGTCGCTTTGCATGGTACCTCACTCACCATCCTTATGGCGGGCCAACGCGAGACGAGCAAGCTTGACGTTGCCGCCAACCTTGACAGTCATCGCCGAACCAGCGCGTGTTAGCCTTGTTTCTCCTGCCCGGCCCTGCGATGTATGAAGCTGTCCTGCCCTTCCCCAGATTCGATCCCGTACTGATCCATCTGTGGGGACATTTCGGGATTCGGTGGTACGCGCTGTCCTATATCGCGGGCCTCCTGCTGGGCTGGTGGTATGTCTTGCACCTCCTGCGCGAGAAGGCGCTGTGGACCGCGCCCCTGTTCAAGGGAAAACCACCGGCCACCCAAGACGATATTGGCGACTTCGTCGTCTGGGCCACGCTCGGTGTCATCATCGGCGGCCGCCTTGGCTGGGTGCTGTTCTACGGCACATTCCTGTGCGGGCTTTCTCCCGGTGCCGCCTATTGTGCCGGCCTTCCCCTCGCCTTCGTGACCCATCCCATCCGGATCGTGGCGGCATGGGAGGGCGGCATGTCGTTCCATGGCGGACTGATCGGTGTGGTGCTGGCCCTCTGGCTGTTCACACGGCAGCGCAAACTCGATTTTATCCGGCTCGGCGACCTGATCGCCTGCGCGGCGCCGATCGGCCTGTTCTTCGGCCGCATCGCCAACTTCATCAATGGCGAATTGTGGGGAAAACCCACCGACGTGCCCTGGGCGATGGTGTTCCCCAACGCCCCCGACAACCTGCCGCGCCATCCCAGCCAACTCTACGAAGCGGGCATGGAAGGCCTTCTGCTGTTTTTCATCCTGCTTGTCGCTTTGCGCGTGTTCCGACTGCACGAGCGGCCGGGGCTCCTCAGCGCCATTTTCCTCACCGGCTACGGCACCTTCCGTTTCATTGCGGAGATTTTCCGCGAGCCCGACACGCCGTTCATCGGCTGGTTCAGCCTCGGCATGGCATTCAGCATTCCGATGTGGCTGGGTGCCGGCTATCTCTATTGGTATGCGCTGCGGCCGCGGACGCAGGACGTCTCTAAGGGTGCAAAAGTGTGAACCTGCTCGCCGCTCGCATCGCGCGGCTAACCGAAGCCCTGGGCCCGTTGTCGATCGCCCAATTCATGACAATCGCGCTGCTCGATCCGGACGCGGGTTACTATGCGACGCGCGATCCCTTCGGCGAGAGCGGCGATTTCGTCACTGCCCCGGAAATCAGCCAGATGTTTGGGGAAATCGTCGGGCTATGGTGCGTGCAGGTCTGGCTCGACCAGGGCAAACCGTCGCCTGCACGCCTTGTGGAGCTGGGGCCGGGGCGCGGCACATTGATGGCGGACGCGCTGCGCGCGGCACGGCGCGTACCCGAATTCCTCGAAGCGATCGAAACGGTTCTCGTGGAAGCGAGTCCCACGCTTCGCGCCGTGCAGGAAAACAAACTGAAGGATTGCGGCGCGCGCGTTACCTGGTCGGCACGCTTCGACGACAGCCTCGCCGACCGGCCACTGTTCGTCATCGCCAACGAGTTCTTCGATGCGCTGCCGATCCGGCAATATGTTCGCACCCAGCGCGGCTGGTGCGAACGCATGGTCGTGGTCGATAGCGAAGGAGCGCTTGCCTTCGCCCTGGCGCCGGCCCCGACCGCACTCGTCGTCGACGGCGACGCGGACGCTCCGCCTGGTGCCGTGCACGAAACCTCGCCGGCCGCGCTGGCACTGGCACAGGACATCGCGCGCGCGATCGCGCAGCATGGCGGCGGCGCACTTGTCATCGACTATGGCTACGCGCAACCGGGGTTCGGCGAAACCTTGCAGGCCATCGGCCGGCACACTTTCAAATCCTTGCTGGAAAATCCCGGCACCGTCGATCTCTCCGCCCATGTCGATTTTGCCGGTCTGGCTGCCGCCGCCCGGCTTGGCGGCGCGCGGACACACGGTCCCATCGCCCAGGGCCAATTCCTCGATGCTCTCGGCATCGGCGCGCGCGCAGCGCGGCTGTCACATCTCAACCCGGCGCAGGAACCGTCGATCGCAGCCGCGGTTGACCGGCTGACGAATCCCGCGCAAATGGGCAGCTTGTTCAAGGCGTTGGCAATCACCCCGCCAAACGCGCCGTCGCCTCCCGGATTTTGATCCATGCTGGTTCTGACCGCGCGCAACCTGTCCCAAACTGCCGCCATCGCGCATGGCTTTTTTGGGCGGCAGGGCGGCGTCTCCCGAAGCGTCTATAGCTCGCTCAATTGCGGACCCGGATCGGGCGACGAAAGGGGCCACGTCATCGAGAATCGCCGGCGCGTGCTCGAAAGCCTCTCCGATGGGGCGGCTGCGGCGCTTGTGACGCTCTATCAAATCCACAGTCCGCGCGCCGTGACCGTCACAACGCCCTGGGAGATCGGCGCCGGCCCCCGTGCCGATGCGATGGCAACGAATCAACCCGGCATTGCACTGGGTATTCTCACCGCAGATTGCGCGCCCGTCCTTTTGGCCGATGACGACGCGAAGGTCATCGGCGCCGCCCATGCCGGCTGGAAGGGCGCCGAGGGCGGCGTAATCGCAGGCGTGGTCGAGGCCATGAGGAGCCTCGGCGCGCGTCGCAGCCGCATCCGGGCCGCCATTGGCCCCTGCATTGCGCAGGCGAATTACGAGGTCGGCCCGGAATTCCACGCGCGCTTCGTTGCGGCGGAGCCGAGCGATGCACGTTTTTTTGTGCCTTCGAAGCAACAGTATCACTGGCAATTCGACCTGGAGGGTTTCGTGGCGCAACGGCTCGCGCAGGCCGGAATCGGCGCTATCGAACGCCTGTCGGCGTGTACCTATGCGCGCGAGGCCGATTTTTTCAGTTTCCGGCGGGCCACGCATCGCGGCGAAGCGGACTATGGCCGCGACATCTCGGTGATTGTCCTGCGATCCTGAGACAGTTTACCCGCGGCGCGCGGCTTGTTAGAACCCGGCTGGTTTCACCAAACCGTCATACCGGAAATGGAGCGCGCGAGCATGGTCGAAGCGAACAGGGCGCGTGGCATGAAGCTGCTTGCCGGCAACTCCAACCGGCAGCTTGCGGAAGCCATCAGCCAATATCTCAATATCCCGTTCACCAAGGCAATCGTGCGGCGCTTCGCCGACATGGAAGTGTTCGTCGAAGTGCAGGAGAACGTCCGCGGCGAGGACATTTTCGTCATCCAGTCGACGAGCTTTCCCGCCAACGACAATCTGATGGAACTCCTGATCATCATCGACGCGCTGAGGCGGGCGAGCGCCCGGCGCATCACCGCGGTGATTCCCTATTTCGGCTATGCGCGGCAGGACCGCAAAGTGGGGCCCCGTACGCCGATCTCCGCCAAGCTCGTCGCCAATCTGATTACCCAGGCCGGCGCCAGCCGGGTGCTGACCATCGACCTGCATGCCGGCCAGATCCAGGGCTTCTTCGACATCCCGACCGATAATCTCTATGCGGCCCCCGTCATCGTGAGCGACATCCAGGATTATCTGGGCGTCCGCGACAATCTGATGGTGGTCTCGCCGGATGTGGGCGGCGTGGTCCGCGCCCGCGCGCTCGCCAAGCGGCTGGGGGCCGATCTGGCCATCGTCGACAAGCGCCGCGAACGGGCGGGCGAATCCGAAGTGATGAACATCATCGGCGACGTCGACGGCCGCGTCTGTCTGCTCGTCGACGACATCATCGATTCCGGTGGCACGATCTGCAATGCGGCCGAGGCGTTAATCGCAAATGGGGCGCAGGAAGTCTGTGCCTATGCGACGCACGGCGTGCTGTCGGGCGGCGCAGTTGCGCGCATCCACCATTCCAAGCTGAAATCGATGGTAATTACGGATTCGATTGCGGCGACGGAAGAAGTGCGCAAATGCCCCAACATCCGCCGTATCTCGGTGGCGCCCCTGATCGGCGAAGCGATGCGCCGCATCAACAACGAAGCGAGCGTGTCGAGCCTGTTCGATTGAGGCGGCCCCCCTTCCGTCGCGCTGACGCGCGCCACCTTCCCCCACAAGGGGGGGAAGGAAGAAGGTCGCAATTGTTCTCAGCACACGTCAAAGAGCAAAACTCGCGATACAATTGGCCCCGACCGGCATCATCCTGAGACTCTGAAAGTTTAACCTCGCTTCTACTTAACCTTCCCCCCTTTTGGGGGAAGGTGGCCGACGATGCGAAGCATCGGCGGACGGAAGGGGGGCCGCATGCCGAATCTCCGCGCGCGCGAATTGCGCTGGAACATGACGGAACCGGAGCGAAAGCTCTGGTGGCTGTTGCGCCGAAAACAGCTTGTGGGTTTGCGCTTTCGCCGGCAGGCCCCGCTCGGCCCCTTCATTGCCGATTTCTTTTATCCAAAGGCCAGGCTTGTCGTCGAACTCGACGGCGCTTCGCATACGTCGGACAAGCAAATTGCGGATGATGCGCGGCGCACACGATGGCTGACCAGACACGGCCTGCGCGTGGTGCGCTTTACCAATCGCGAATTGTTCGAAGATCCGGACCGGGTTGCCGACGCGATCTATCTCGCGGCAACGCCCCCCTTCCGTCGCGCACTTCGTGCGCGCCACCTTCCCCCCAAGGGGGGAAGGAAAGGACAAGCGCTGATTTCGCACTTTGCCCAATCTCCGTGTTTCCGTGGTTCGCCTTTCTTCCCGTGCATCACAGCCCGGTTGCGCGACCACGCCGCATCCGCTAAAAACCCCGCCTCTCCGGGCCGACGATGCTACGGTGCCAGCCGAACGAGGCTGGAATTTCAAGGACTTATGAGAATGAGCGAGATACAGGAACTCACCGCCCAGGCGCGTCCTGGTACCGGCAAGGGACCGGCCTATCAGGTTCGCCAGCAGGGATTGATCCCCGGGATCGTCTATGGCGGGGGTGCCGCGCCCGAAAGCGTGGCGGTCGACCGCCATCAGCTGGAGCGCCATGCGCTCACCGGCACCTTCCTGACCACGCTGTTCGTCCTCGACGTTTCCGGCCAGAAAACACGCGTGATACCGCGCGACGTCCAGCTTGATCCCGTGAGCGACCGTCCCGTGCATGTCGATTTCATGCGGCTGCCGGAAGGCGCCCAAATCCGGCTCGCGATTCCCGTGCGCTTCAAGGGGCAGGAAATTTCGCCGGGCATCAAGCGCGGCGGCGTGCTCAACATCGTGCGTCATGAGGTTGAGCTGTACTGCCCGGCAGAAAACATTCCGCCCTTTATCGAAGGCGATCTTTCGACGCTCGACATTCATGACTCGCTGCACATCTCGGCCTTCAAGCTGCCGGACGGTGTGCACCCCGTGCTCAAGGACCGCGATTTCACCATCGCTTCGATCGTGGCGCCGACCAGCGTCATCGACGAACAGCGCGCCGCGGCGCAGGCCGCAGCTCAGGCAGCTGCAGCCCCAGCCGGTGAAGCCGCTCCGGCCGCCGGTGCGGCGCCCGCCGCCGGCGCAGCGCAGACTGCGGGCAAGGCGCCGGCCGGCAAGGCACCCGAGAAGAAATAGCGCCATGCTTGGCCAGGCGGGGAGCCGAGGCCCATGTCCGATACCGCGCTCCTGATCGCCGGCCTTGGCAATCCCGGCGGCGAATACGCGCGCAACCGCCACAATGCCGGCTTCATGGCGGCGGATGTGATCGCCGACCGCTACCGTTTCGCGCCCTGGCGTGCCCGCTTTCAAGGGTTGGTCGCCGAGGGCTCCATTGCGGGTCGCAAGACCTATCTGCTGAAGCCGATGACCTATATGAACGAGAGCGGCAATTCGGTGGGCGCGGCGCTGCGATTCTACAGACTGCCTCTCACGGCCCTTGTCGTCATTCATGACGAAATCGACTTGGCCGCCGGCAAGCTGAAGGTGAAGACGGGTGGCGGCGATGCCGGCAATAACGGGCTGCGTTCGATCACGGCGGCGCTCGGGCCGGACTATCGACGCGTGCGCATCGGCATCGGACATCCGGGCGAGCGTACCCGCGTCCACAGCCACGTGCTGAGCAATTTCTCCAAAGCCGACGAGGAATGGCTGGTGCCCATGCTGGATGCCATTGCAGAAGCCGCGACGCATCTTGCGGCAGACGACGATCCGGGCTTCATGAACAAAGTGGCGGTCATGCTCCATCCGCCGGCCAAGAAGACGAAACCCGCGAAGGACGAGTGATGGGATTCAAATGCGGAATCGTCGGCCTGCCCAATGTGGGCAAGTCGACGTTGTTCAATGCACTGACGCAGACCGCGGCGGCGCAGGCGGCCAATTATCCGTTCTGCACCATCGAGCCCAATGTCGGCGACGTGGCGGTACCCGATACAAGGCTCGACAAGCTCGCCCTGACCGCAAAATCGGCGCAGATTATTCCGACCCGCATCACCTTCGTCGATATTGCCGGTCTGGTGCGCGGCGCGTCCAAGGGCGAAGGACTGGGCAATCAGTTTCTTGCCAATATCCGCGAAGTCGATGCAGTCGTGCACGTGCTGCGCTGCTTCGAGGACGACGACATTACCCATGTCGAAGGCCGCATCGATCCTGTCGGCGATGCGGACACGGTGGAAACCGAATTGATGCTCGCCGATCTCGACAGCCTCGAACGGCGCATCGGCGCCATCGAAAAGAAGGCGAAGGGAGGCGAGAAGGAAGCCAAGGAACAATTTGCGCTGATGACGAAGGCGCTGACGCTGCTGCGCGCAGGCAAACCCGCGCGGTGTGCCGATCTCGCGCCGGAAGAGCGCGAACCCTATCGCCAGCTCGGGCTGATGACACAAAAGCCCGTGCTCTATGTCGCCAATGTCGAGGAAGGCGCGGCCGCTACGGGCAACGCCTATTCCAGGCTCGTCGAGGAAAAGGCCAAACGCGAAGGCGCGGGCTGCGTCGTCATCTCGGCGCGCATCGAGGAAGAACTCGCGCAACTCGAGACGCAAGAACGCGCGGACTTCCTCAACAGTCTTGGCATCGAAGAACCCGGACTCAACCGGCTGATCCGCGCCGGTTATGCGCTGCTCGGTCTCATCACCTATTTTACCGTCGGCCCGAAGGAAACACGCGCCTGGACGGTGACGAAAGGATCGCGCGCTCCCCAGGCCGCCGGCGTCATCCACACCGATTTCGAAAAGGGCTTCATTCGCGCCGAGACGATTGCCTATGACGATTATGTGTCCTTGGGAGGCGAAGCGGGCGCCCGCGACGCCGGCAAGATGCGCCTCGAAGGCAAGGATTACGTTGTCGCCGACGGCGACGTGATGCATTTCCGGTTCAATAATTGAGCCTTTGCCGCGAAAGAAAGCGACATAGTTCCAAGGATTTGAAAAGACTTCGCCGCCAGAGAAGATTTACCACAGAGACGCAGAGGCACCGAGAGAGCCAACGTGAAAGAAGCGGTCGAGATCGATCTGCTGACGCAGAAAATCATCGAATTCGCCATCGAGGTGCATCGCCAACTTGGCCCCGGCCTCTTGGAATCGGCTTACCAAGAGTGCTTGTGCTGAAAGCTATCGAACGTTTGATGCCAGTCCATGACGCTCAGATGCTGACATATTTGAGATTGAGCGGGATCAGGAAGGGCCTTTTGATGAACTTCAATTCGGCAGTGCTTAAGAACGGCCTCCACCGCTTCATCTTATAGACTTATCGGCGCGCCTATGGCGCGCCCGTCTTTCGTCTCTGTGTCTCTGCGCCTCTGTGGTGATTCTTTTGTTGCCGGACTAAGCATCGAAGTTGCAATGTTGAACTCAGAATATCCTAGGGAGGTCAACATGACTCACGGCAAGATGATCGCGATGAAAATGAAGGACGGTGCCGAGATCGGCGTCTATCGTGTCGAACCCACAGGCGCACGACACGGCGGCCTCGTTTTGATCCAGGAAATTTTCGGCGTCACCGATCACATCAAGGAGTTGTGCGACGGGTATGCGGCCGACGGCTACGAAGTCCTCGCCCCGTCGCTTTACGACCGCGAAGCGCCGGGCTTTCAGGCGAGCTACAGCCCGGAAGACATCCAGAAAGCGATCAAGATCGCGCGCGCCGACCATGCCTTCGATCTGTCGATTGCCGACAGCCAGATGTGCATCGATGCGCTGAAGAGCAAAGGTCCGGTCTTCATGACCGGCTATTGCTACGGCGGATCCGTGACGTGGGCTGCCGCGTGCCGCTGCGACGGGCTCGCGGCTGCGTCTGGCTATTATGGCAGCATCATTGTGCAGATGGCGGAATGGCAGCCCAAATGCCCGACCATTCTACATTTCGGCAAGCACGATCACGGCATTCCGATGGAGGCCGTCGAAAAGGTGCAGAAGCTGCATCCCGACGTGAATATCTATGTGTACGACGCCGGGCACGGCTTCAATTCGGACCGGCGCACCGACTACAACGAAGAATGCGCCAAGCTGGCGCGCCAGCGCACGCTCGATCTGTTCCGGGCAAACGGGGGGTGAAAATCTATCGGTTGACAGTGAATAGCAAAACTATCCGGCTTCGAAAGTTTCGAAAGTGAAGCTAGATTCGGCGTTGTTGCCCGCTATCCTAGGCGTCGCTTGGTGCGTCGTCGTGGCAATGGCGTCGCGCGCGATTGTGCGACGGGAGCAAAAAGCCCGAGACTTGGGTCCAAGTTCGACGGACCATCACGGAGATTCAATCAAGGCTAGGACAACAAGCGGTTACATAGTTTCGTATGCTTGTGGCTACTTGTTAGGATTGGACCTGTTCCACGGCCTTCGATCGGCGCCGCTTGGGCAACAACGAAATCTGCCAGTTCTGGGTGGTTTTCTTCGGCTCTGGCTGACGTTCGCGGGAATTCAGCTGGCCACTAATTACGGTCGGCAAGTTGAAAACCTTCCTCTCTCTCGATTTCGCTGGTTTCCAGTGCAACGTAAGCCGCCTATACCATCAACGAGCCAACTCAAATTGCAGGCGCAAAGTGAGGGCAACTTCTTTGCTATGGAATTGCGGCCATTCGGATGGAATCGCTTCTATAACGTATTCATTTCGAACGACGTGCTGTGCGGCGCGAGGGCACGATTTAACGTTCTGACAAATCCTTGGGGAGTTGCGCGCTCGCTATCGCTGGACCCTGTCGGCTATGTCAAAGCTTCTACGCCGGCCGTGTACGAAAAAATTGACGTTACGAAGCCCAAATTTATTGAACGTGATTCTGCAAATTTCCAGCTTCCGTTGCACAATGTATCAAAAATCGAATTCCACACAAGCGATACCGTGAAGCAAAACTCTGGATTCGGTCTCGGTGCTTTGCGTCAGTCAGGCAGTTTACTTTTCAAAATGACGTCCGGCGTTACTCGCGAACTCATTCTTTTGGGAGATCAAGACGGACCAACACTGAAGGAGAGGTTCGAAAAATATATAGATGGCACACCGTAACATCTGATCCAATAGCGTATTCGCTAGCCCTATGCGACTTTCGTCAGCATGGTCCGGGCCAGCAATTCGACGAATGCCGAACGGGTCAGGCGTCGGCGCGATGCTTCTTCGTCCATCGCTGCGAGAATCCCCGAATCGATCGACAGATTTGCTTTGACAGGTTTTCCCGTCTCACGGACAAGTGGAACCGCTGCAAGCCCCGCGCCGAGCGCAAGCGCGGATTTTACCACCGGATCGCGCCGGATAGCCTCGAGGCTGCGAGGCTGCGGAATCTTACCGCCGTTTTCTTCGGTCACTTCGACCCAATCGCGTAGCGCCTCGGCGGCGTTGCTCACCGCCTCGTCCATCGTCTTTCCCATCGCCGTGCATCCGGGCAAATCGGGAAAGACAACACCGTAAGCGCCGGTCTTGCCGTCGACAAGGGCGATATAACGGGACATATAAAACTCCACACCAGATATATAAGCTTGTCTCGCGCTGACCGTTTAAAGCCACCCAGCTATCTTGGCGATGCTCCGCGCAACGCCGGGCGACAATTCGCGGTGGCGCGGCACGCTTACGACGCCTTTCCGCGAATGCCTGAAGATGTCATGCTCGCTGCCATGTCGCGCAAGCTCCCAACCTTCTCGCAGCAGCCGCGAGACAATCCGGGTACGATTTGTCTCGGGCTTCACCATTGAACGGGCACCATTTCTATGCGCCTGTATAGGCGTAAAGATCGTGACCGTCAAGCACAAATACGCCTATATGGGCGCGCAGCACGCCCTACCGCAAACTCGCTTCGATATTTCCACCGTCGACGGTGAGGATCGCCGCGGTCGTCTTCTGCGCACTCGCGAGATAAACGAACGCGTCGGCCACATCTTGCGCCGTCACTTCGCGGCCGAGAAGGTTGGCGTTCATGTAGTCCGTCTCGGACACGCCGCGCGCGTGCGCGCGCTGCGCGATCATCGTCTCGGTCAAAAGACCGGAACGGATGCGGTCGGCATTGACGGCGTTGGAGCGGATGCCGTCGCGGCCATGATCGAGCGCATATTGCTTCATCAGGAACAAAGTCGCCGCCTTGGGCAAACCGTAGGGGCCGAAACCCTTGCCCGGATTGACGGCCTGCTTGGAGATGTTGAACAACAGGCAGCCGCCCGTCCCTTGCGCCTTCATCACCCGCACCGCGTTTTGCGCCACGCTCTGATGCGCGAAGAAATTGAGTTCGAACGACGCGCGCAACGCGCCCGCGTCAACGCTGCCGATCGTACCCTGCCATGCCGCACCGGCATTGGAGACGACAATGTCGACGCCGCCGAAAGCTTTCGTCACCTCGTCGAATGCCGCGCGCACATCGTCGGGGCCGGTCACATCGCAGGCGATGGCGAGCGCGGTTTTGCCGATGCTCTTCGCCACGGCCAAAGCGGCAGCGCCGTCGCGGTCGAGCACCGCCACTTCGGCGCCGGCACGCGCCAGTGCTTGTACGGTGGCGGCCCCGATGCCGGAACCGCCGCCGGTGACAATCGCCACCTGGCGCGCGAGCGGCTTCTCCGCCGCCTTGCCGAGCTTTGCCTGTTCCAGCGACCAATATTCCATGTCGAACATGTCGGCTTCGCCGATCGGCTGGTAGCGGCCGATCGCTTCGGCGTCGGTGATCGCTGCGATGGTGTTCTCGGCGATGTCGGCGGCGATGGCCGCGTCCTTCGCGGAAGCGCCCAGGCCAAACAACCCCTTGCCGGGCACGAGCACCACGCGGGGCAACGGATCGAGTTCGGTCTTCTTCGGCTCCGCGCGTGCATTGTTGCGGGCGAAATATTCGTGGTAATGGTCCACGAATTGCGCGACCGCCTGCCCGACCGCCGCCTTCCAATCATCAAGTCCGCCCGCATGCGGCGCCGGCACGACAAGCGGCCAGTTCTTGGTGCGGATCGTGTGGTCTGGCGTCACCACGCCCGCTTGCGAATAGCGTTTGAGCTCTTCGCCGTTCACATAGGCGAGGATGGCGGGCGAAGTGCGGAAACAGGATATCTGCCGCTTCACCGTGCCCGCGCGTTCGTCGCGTGCAATGGCGCAAGCGCCGCGCAGGATGGGCGCCAATTCGCTCGTGTCTGCGAGCGTTTCGGGAAAACGGATCGCCGCCAAAGTTTTGCGGCCCTTGGCCAGGCGTTCCTCGGCCAGCGTGACCATCTCGATCATGCGCTCATAGGCTTCCCATGCACTCTCGCCGAAAGTGAAGATTCCATGCTGCAGGAGCACAAGGCCTTCGACATCGCGGTTCTTGTCGAACACGTCGGCGACGCTCTTGGCAAGCGCGAAACCCGGAATCGTATAGGGCACATAGGCGACGCGCCCGCCGAATACTTCGCGCGCAATCTCCTCGCCGTTCGGCTGGTCGGTCAGCGCGAGCACCGCGGTGGAATGGGTGTGGTCTATGAATTTGTGCGGCAGGAACGCATGCAACAGCGTTTCGACGGACGGATTGGGCGCCGAGGAATCGAGCAGATTGATGCGCTGAAAATTGACCATGTCCTCGTCGGAGAGTTGGTCGAGCGCGCGCAGACGGCGCAGCGGCGCGAGCCGCATCGCCGGCAACCCTGCGGGCTCGATATTCCCCATATCCCAGCCGGAACCCTTGACGCAGATGACTTCGACCGTGTCGCCCAACAGGTCCCTCACCTGCGTCTTGACGGAGGTATTGCCGCCGCCGTGGAGCACGAGCCGCGGATCGCCGCCCAGCAGCCGCGTCGTATACACGCGCAACGCCAGATCATCGCCGATGCCCTTGGCGGCATAGGCTGCGACGACGGCTTTGACCTCGGCGTCGGACCAACGGGATTTCATCGGCGGTTCCTAGATTTGACGTTCGGGGAAAAGGGACGAAAGGCCATCGCGTGTCGCGGCGCAAGGCCCTCTTTCGGTGATGAAGCCGGTGACGAGTCGCGCCGGCGTCACGTCGAAACCGGGATTGGCCGCGGGGCTTCCGGGCGCCGCAATCTCCACCGTTGCCAGACCGCCACCCGGCAGCCGCCCCGTCATCTTGAGAACTTCGTCGGCGGAGCGTTCCTCGATCGGAATGGCGCGCCCCTCGGCCAGAGTCCAGTCGATGGTCGATGACGGTAATGCGACATAGAAGGGCACACTATTGTCGTGCGCCGCGAGCGCCTTCAGATAAGTGCCGATCTTGTTCGCGACGTCGCCATTGGCCGTCACACGGTCGGTGCCGACGATGCAGAGATCGACTTGACCCGTCTGCATGTAATGGCCGCCGGCATTGTCGGCAATAATGGTGTGCTTCACGCCATGGCCGCCGAGTTCGAACGCGGTGAGCGAGGCGCCCTGGTTGCGCGGGCGTGTCTCATCCACCCAGACATGGAGCGGGATGTCTGCATCATATGCCATGTAAAGCGGCGCGAGCGCGGTGCCCCAATCGACGCAGGCGAGCCAGCCGGCATTGCAATGGGTAAGCACGTTAAGCGTTTTGCCACGCTTCTTTGCCGCGGCTTCGCGCAGGATTCGGAGCCCGTATTCGCCGATTTTGCGGCAGGTTTCGACGTCCTCGTCGCAGATCGCGGCGGCTTCGGCCCAGGCGTGCGCGGCGCGGTCGGCGGGCGGGGCGCTGCGCAACAGCCTACGCATGCGCGCCAGCGCCCAATGCAGATTGATCGCCGTGGGCCGCGTCGCCAACAACAAATCAAAGGCGCGCTCGATGCCTGTGTCGGACGCATCCTCGTGCATGGCGAGCGCCATGCCATAGGCGGCGGTCGCCCCGATCAACGGCGCACCGCGCACGACCATCTTCTTGATCGCCTGCGCCGCTTCCTCCACGCAAGTGAGCTTCAGCGTTGCAAAGCGATGCGGCAGCTTCGTCTGGTCGATGATCTCGACCGCGCCGTCGTCCAGCGGCCAGATGGTGCGGTAATAGCGTCCGGCGATTTTCATGGTGTGTTATTTCGTATGTGCGTTCGCAATTCGTAGCAATTTTGCTTGTCATTCCCGGCCGAGCGCCTTGCGCGAGGGGAAGGGAACCCAGGTCGGCAAACAACGCGATTGTGAAGAACGGAATGCCGAACCAATTTTCCAATCACGGTAAGTTGCGCTTCCACCTGGGTCCCCTTCCCCTCGCGCTGCCGATGCAGCGCGAGGCCGGGGATGACAATGTTGGATGTGCTCGCAACTCAACCACGTTCACCGTGCCAGTTCGGACTCCACCGCCTTGGCAATCTCCGCATCGTCCGGCGCGTAATCCGGCGCGAAGCGCGCCACCGCCCTGCCGTCGCGCGAGATCAGGAATTTCTCGAAATTCCACATCACTTCGGTGTCGGTCTTGGGCGCCAGACCATGCTTCTCCAGCGTCTCCTTCAGCGTGCCGCCCGGCTTGGGCGCCGCCTTGGGCTTTTCGGCGATCAATTCCTGATAGAGCGGGTGGCGCGCCTCGCCCTTCACCGTGATCTTCCCGTAGAGCGGGAAGCTGACGCCATAATTGGCGGAGCAAAAACTCTTGATCTCCTCGTTGCTGCCCGGCTCCTGGCCGGCGAAATCATTGGCGGGAAAGCCGAGCACTGCGAAGCCTTTGGACGCATAGTTCTTGTGCAACTTCTCCAACGCTTCGTATTGCGGCGTCAGCCCGCATTTGGAGGCAACATTGACGATCAGCAGCACCTTGCCCTTGTGCTCGGCGAGCGTGGTGGCCCGCCCATCGATGGTGGTGACGGGAATATCGTACAGCGCGGTCATGGGGATTCCTCCGTGGGATTTGCGAGTGGTTCGCAACTTAGCGCAAAGGGCGGCTCGGGGCCAAGGCGCGTCTTACCGCCTTCTACTCCCAAACGTCTTCGGCGCGCCGGGACGTTTTCCCGTGCGGCGTTTGACATAACCCTTGCTGTCGCCGCGCCCCGAGGGCTGCGTTTCGGTCGAGATCGTGCGCATCGCGTCGTCGACGGCGCTTTCCACCGCGCTTTGGCGCGCAAACGGATCGTCGGCAATGGCGAGTTCCGTCGCCTGCAGGCGCTTGATCTCGTCGCGCAGCCGGCCCGCCTCCTCGAATTCGAGATCGGCGGCCGCCTCGCGCATGCGCTTTTCCAGATCGGCGATGTGCGCCTTGATATTGTGGCCGATGAATTCCTTGCCGTCCTCGGCGAGCCCCGCATCGACGGTGACGTGATCGCGCTCATAGATCGAGCCCATGATGTCGGCGATTCTGCGCTTGATACTGGCGGGCGTGATGCCGTGGGCGGTGTTGTATTCCACCTGCTTCTCGCGGCGGCGCGAGGTTTCGGCCATCGCACGTTCCATCGAACCGGTTATGCGGTCGGCATAAAGGATCACGCGTCCGTCGACATTGCGCGCGGCGCGGCCGATGGTCTGGATGAGCGAGGTTTCGCTGCGCAGGAAGCCTTCCTTGTCGGCATCGAGAATGGCGACCAGCGCGCATTCGGGAATGTCGAGACCTTCGCGCAGCAGATTGATGCCGATCAGCACGTCGAACGCGCCGAGCCGCAAATCGCGGATGATTTCGATGCGTTCGAGCGTCTCGACATCGCTATGCATGTAGCGCACGCGGATGCCCTGCTCGTGCATATATTCGGTGAGGTCCTCCGCCATCTTCTTCGTCAACGTGGTGACCAGCGTGCGGTAACCCTTCTTCGCCACCTCGCGGCATTCGGCGAGAAGATCGTCGACCTGATGCTCGACGGGGCGGATTTCGACCGGCGGATCGATCAGGCCGGTGGGACGGATCACCTGTTCGGCGAAGACGCCGCCGGTGCGCTCCATCTCCCAATTTCCGGGCGTTGCCGAGACGTAGACGGTCTGCGGTCGCATCGCGTCCCATTCCTCGAATTTGAGGGGACGATTGTCGATGCAGGACGGCAGCCGGAAGCCATATTCGGCGAGCGTCGCCTTGCGGCGGTAGTCGCCGCGATACATGCCGCCGATCTGCGGCACCGTCACATGGCTTTCGTCGACGAAGACGAGCGCTTCGTCGGGCAGATATTCGAACAGGGTCGGCGGCGGCTCGCCGGGCTTTCGCCCCGTGAGCCAGCGCGAATAATTCTCGATGCCGGCGCAGGAGCCCGTCGCCTCGATCATTTCGAGATCGAACTGCGTGCGCTGCTCCAGCCGTTGCGCCTCGAGCAGCTTGCCATTGGCGCGCAACCAGTCGAGCCGCTCGCGCAATTCCTCGCGGATACCCTTGACCGCCTGGGCCAGCGTCGGCCTGGGCGTCACATAATGCGAATTGGCGTAGATCTTCACCGCTTCGAGCGCCGCCGATTTTCTTCCCGTCAGCGGATCGAACTCGACGATCGAATCGACTTCGTCGCCGAACAATTCGATGCGCCAGGCGCGATCTTCATAATGCGCCGGAAAGACATCGATCGTATCGCCG
The DNA here is from genome assembly GCA_049692035.1 of Rhizomicrobium sp. Taxonomy (GTDB): domain Bacteria; phylum Pseudomonadota; class Alphaproteobacteria; order Micropepsales; family Micropepsaceae; genus Rhizomicrobium. Next base: position 84,467 of record JBAVOL010000013.1, on the reverse strand, counting down.
CGGGCCCGGAACGCACCGCGTACGAAATTGTCGTCGTTTCGCTTGTATTGCAGCGCCACGAGATTCTGGATCAGTTCGCTGCGGTCGATCCGCTGTTTCTGCTTCACCGCGACCGCCGTCCCCGAATAGGTCTCCACCGCGCCGATGCCGTAGATGCACGACACCGAGGCGACGATGATCACGTCGTCGCGTTCGAGGATCGCCCGCGTCGCCGAATGGCGCATCCGGTCGATCTCTTCGTTGACCGAAGAATCCTTCTCGATATAGGTGTCGGTGCGCGGCACATAGGCTTCCGGCTGGTAGTAGTCGTAATAGGAAACGAAATACTCCACCGCATTTTCGGGGAAGAAACTCTTCATCTCGCTGAAGAGCTGGGCGGCGAGCGTTTTGTTGGGGGCGAGGATCAGCGCCGGCCGCTGCAACGCCTGGATCACCTTCGCCATGGTGAAGGTCTTGCCCGAACCGGTGACGCCCAAAAGCACGAGATCGCGTTCGCCCGAATTGGCCACGGGGCCGAGCCCCGCCGTCAATTCGGCGATGGCAGTCGGCTGGTCGCCGGCCGGCTCATATTCGGAGACGAGCTGGAAGCGCCGCCCACCTTCGGATTTCTCCGGTCGCGCCGGGCGATGGGGCACGAAACCCGCAAGCTCCGCGCCGGTCATCGCGCCTGCGATCGGCGCCACGGGACCGCGAAACTGCGCCGACGCCTCGGACATGCCCGGCCCGAGCGCGCGAAATCCCGATCCGTTGTTGTGTGCCATGCTGCCCAATATAGGGCACGGCCGCGGTTTGTGGAGGGGGTGTCCTCCCCCGAAAAATGCCGTCCAAAAGCAAGGAATCGTTCGCCTTGATCGCGCGAGAGTCGTTGACACCCAGTCGACACGCGCTCACATTTCCTTGGTATCCGAGGAGTGGGCATGATGGCGGATACCGATATGGGCCATGGCTTCGCGCCGGGCGCGCGCACTGGAGCGGCAGCGTACGCAGACGAGCGCCTCCGCATTTTCTCGATCGTCGTCTATGTTCTTTACCTGCTGGCTGCGCCGAGCATATTTTCGACGATGCTGATCGGCGTCCTGGTCGCCTATCTGAAGCATGGCGAAGCGCAGGGTTCGATTTTCGAAAGTCATTTCGCCAACGCGATCGAAACGTTCTGGGTCACGCTGGTGGTCGGCGTGGTGGCTTTCGTGATGTGGCCGCTGTTCTTCCTGGGCGCGGTGATTCACGCGGCACTGTTCGTCTGGGTGCTCTACCGCACGATCAAGGGCCTGGTGCGCGCGATCGAGTGGCAACCTTACGCATGAGTTGAGCATCCGGTTGGCGCGCAATCCGATGCGGAAGTGCTCCACGCTTCGGCGGATCGCGCTCTACCGCCCTTGCGCAGGTCGTGGCCGGAAAAAGATGAAGCCGACCGCCGCGACCATCAAAGCCAGCGCGAAGGTAAAGGGGGCAGTGTCGTAAAGCGCTGCGGAGGCAGTTGCGGCAGTGTGGAAGCTCATCCCCATCTTCGCTCCCCACAGCAGGCAGTCGCCGATGCCGTCTTCATTGACCTGGCAACCGCCATAGCTCGAGGTGATGACGGCCAACGTCGGAAGCAGCACGGCTGCGAGCGGCAGAACGAGAAGGCCCAACGCCGCCATCAATGGGCGTCGCACGCTCAACGCCGCGACCGCTGCAGCAAAGGCGATCGCGAGCGCCATCAGCGCGTTCGAGCCGAGCAGCCAGGCGAGCTGGAGCGTATCGCGCAGGCCTGCACCCATCGTCATACCCCGGCACAATTGCGGCCCGGGCGCGCAGCCGTTCGCCAACGCCGTGGTGCGCACCGACCAGACCAGCACGGAGGGGCCGACGAGGAGCGCGAGACAAACCGCCCATATGCACAGGGCATAAGGCATGGTCGGCGCAGGAGACGGCACTTCATCGAAGCTATGCATTAACAAATGTTATGCGGAATGGCCCAAATTTGTACAAAAATGTGACCCGATGATTAACGATACGACGGAACTTACGGCTTCGCGACTTGTGGCAGCGCACCCGTCAGAGTTGTCCAGCGTCCGTCGCGAACCTGGGCCAGGAAGCCGGTGCGAAAGCCGATATGATCGTGTGGTGTGAACAGAATCGGGATGCCGCCGAATTCCGGATCCTTCCAGGGCGACATCGCTTCGAGGGTGCGCGCCACACGACGCTCCGAGGGATTGGCTCCGGCACGGCGCAGGGCTTCGGCGAACATTCGGGCATCGAGATAGGCACGCAAAGCCGCCGCCGAAGCCACCGTGCCGAAACGGCGTTCGTAGCGCCTGACCCATGTGCGCAGCCTGGCGTCCTTGTCGTCGGGATAGGGGATGGGCGTTGTAGCGACCGCATAGAGGCCGGAAACCGCGCGCCCACCGAGCGTCGGGAGCTCCGGCACATAGCAGGCCATGCCGCACAGAAAGACCGGGAACCAGGATTGCGCGGCCGCCTGTTGCATGACCTTGATGGCTTCCTGGGCCACCCCGCCGATCACCACGAACTCGCTACCCGCGTCCCGCAAGGACGTCAGTGCCGCCGAGAAATTGACGGTGCCGGGCGCAAAGGCCGCCGTCGCCGCCGGATACAGGCCATCGCGCGCAAGCGCGGCGGTAGCGCCTTTGAGCGCCGCCTGCCCCAGCGCGTCGCTGCGATAAAGCACGCCGACCTTCAGAGCCCCGCGCGCCTCGGTTACCGCGCGCACGCCGATCGCGATCTGCTGTGCCGCCGGCAGGTCGATGGCGAATTCGAGCATTTGCTTGGGCACGTAAGTGTCGTCGGCGGAAGCGAACGGAAACAGATGCAAGATGCCACTGTTCAGCACCAGTGGCATGGTGGCTGCGACCGGCGGCGTACCGACCGGACACAGCATGGCAAAAATATGATCGCGACGGAGCAGCACCCTCGTGACGCCGACAGCCTTTCGCGCGCTGTAGCCGTCATCGGCCGCGATCAGCCGCAGCTTGCGCCCATGGATGCCGCCGCCCGCATTCACCTCGTCGAAGGCGGTGACGAGGCCGTTGCGCACGGCGGTGCCGAGTTCGGATAACGGACCGGTGAGATCGAGATGCGTGCCGATGACGATCTCGGACGAACTGATTCCCGGTGCCGGCGCCTTGACCGCGCCCATCAATGCGAACGCGAGCGCCGTGGCGGCAAGGGCGCGTGCAATCACCGGATCAACATGCGCTCGACACGCAGACGAGGTCCGATCGATGTGCAGAACGGCATGCGCGCTTTGCTCCCCGCTGGTTCCTGGCGGGGCGGAAATTAGGCAAGCGCACGGCAATGGTCAATTCAAGGGTGCAGTTGCCGTTTATTGCTTTCATCACCACTTGCCCTGTAGTGTTTTTGCGCGCGCAACAGGACCATGATGAAAAAATTCCTAATTCTGGCAGGCGGTTGGATCGTTACTATCGTGGGCGGCATTCTGACGCCGATCCCGCTGCCGCTGCCCTTTCCGCTCGGCATCATGATGTTTCTCGCCGGCTGCGCGATACTGACGACGCATTCGAAGACATTCCGGCGCGGCGTGCAATATATCCGCCATCACAATGCATGGCTGTCGCGCGCCCTGGAGACCATCACGCATCGCGCGCCCAACCGCGTCAAAGAGATGGTGCATCGCACAAGGCCGCGCGCCCATGGGCGTCATGCCCGCATGCGCGCGCGCCACGCCGGCGAGATCGATTGAGCGATGGCGATCCCCTTCGACCGCAATTTCGATGTGCCCTATGGCGAGAATGTGCAGGTAAGCCCGCTCATCCACCGCGTGCTGGCACCCAATCCGGGGCCGTTCACCTTCAGGGGCACCGGCGTTTATATCGTGGGGACGCATGAGGTGGCCGTCATCGATCCGGGTCCGGCAATCCCTGCGCATATCGAGGCACTCAAGCGCGCGCTCGACGGCAAACGCCTCAGCCATATTCTCGTCACCCACACCCATAGCGATCATTCGCCGGCGGCACAGCCGCTGAAGGAATGGTCGGGCGCCAGCACCTATGGGTTCGGCGCCCACGGTTCCGGCAAGGCGGAAGAAGGCGTGAAGGTCGAAGAGGGCGGCGACAGGACGTTCGTGCCCGATGTCGTGGTGCGCGACGGAGACACCATCGCCGGCGCGGACTACACGATCGATTGCGTCTACACGCCGGGACACACGTCGAACCACATGTGTTTCGCCTTGCAGGAGGAGCAGGCGCTGTTCACCGGCGATCACGTGATGGGCTGGTCGACGAGCGTGGTGGCGCCGCCCGACGGCGACATGGCCGCCTATATGGCAAGCCTGCGCAAATTGCAGGCGCGCGACGACGAAATTCTGTGGCCCACCCATGGCGGGCCGATACGCGATCCCGGGCCGTTTCTCGAAGCCTATGTCGAGCATCGCCTCGCGCGCGAAGCCCAGATCGTGGCGAGCCTCGAGGACGGCATCGAGACGATTCCCGAAATCGTCGCGCGTCTCTACGCCGATATCGACAGCCGCCTGCATCCGGCCGCGGCGCGTTCCGTGCTCGCCCATCTGATCCAGATGATTGCAGAGGGTCGCGTGGTGGTGGAAGGCGCGGGCGCGAATGCGCGTTACAGGCTGGCGGGTTAAGCGCGGCGCGAACGAAGTGCTCGATATACGTCATTGACGCACAAGACAGGCGGCGAGACTATGGCGAAATCCGCATCGACACGCTCGGCGAAATCGAAACCCGGGTCTTCTTCGTCGCGTTTACGCGGCGCGAAGAAGCGATCCGTATCATCTCCTTCCGCAAAGCCAATGCCCGAGAAACAAGGCGCTATCGTGAGCATCTCCGCGCCCGAGGCGAGAGCGGCAAAGATTGATTGGGCGAAAATCGACAAGACAACCGAATCGGAGATCGCGCGCCAGATTCGGGAAGACGCGACGGTCATTCCTTCGGATCGCCGGTGGCGGGAATTGGCCCAAGCCGGGCGATTGACCATTGTCCCGCCGGCGAGGGTCGACGTGCGGGCCATCCGGGAGAAATTGCACCTGTCGCAAACCGCCTTCGCCGCAAGGTTCGGCTTTACCGCCGCGTCCGTGCGTCAATGGGAACAGGGTCGACGACAACCGCATGGTCCCGCGCGCGTGCTTCTCACCATCATCGACCGCGAGCCCATGGCGGTGCAGCGCGCGCTGCATGTTATCGAGTAACCGTGAAGTGCGTCTCCATGACTTTCTAAGCCCTGCGAGGGACCGGCATAACCCGTCTCGACATTCCGCGATCTGACTTTGCCAACCGAGCGCGAAGACATGCGCATACCGGCCGACGCCAGCGACGAGGCGATGCGCCTTATCGTTCATCACGCACCAGATCTGGCCGTGCTGGCGAAGACACGGGCGTTCTCACTCGGACCCCGATCTTCCATTAACGAGCAATCTCAACGATGCGACGAATAGCCATGTTCCGCGACCGCAGCATCGCGACTGTGGTTGCCAAGTATTTGCGCCGCTGCCACATGCGCCTTCGCGTAGCGCGGGAACTCGACCGTTACGATGGTCCCCTTTTGGGCGGGACTGTCGATCGTAAAGCGGCCCCCATGCTGGTCGGTGAGGGCGCGCACAAGAGCAAGCCCCAATCCAGTACCGCTCTTCGTGAGATTTGGGTCAACGCAGACTTGCTCGAATGGTTTCGCCAGGCGCGGCAGGTCCCTGGCTGCGATACCGATGCCGTCATCGCGGATTTCCATGCGGATCAGATCGCCTTCGATCGTCGCCGCGATTTCCACATGACCGCCGCACGGGGTGAATTTGACGGCATTCGACAGCAGATTGAGCACAATCTGTTTCATGGCGCGGCGATCTGCCCTGCAAGTCACGCCTTGCGCCGGCAGCGCGACATTCACTTCCACACCGGCACTTGCTGCGCGCTCCGCCATGGTCCGGATGCATTCCTCGACGGTCTCGGCGAGATTCATTTCCTCCAGATTCAACTCGAACTTCCCGGCCTCGATCTTCGCCATATCCAGAATGTCATTGATCAGATCGAGCAAGTGCTCCCCGGCTTGGTGAATGAGGGAGACGTAGCCGCGATAGTGCGGATTGTCGAGCGGTCCAAATACTTCGTGGACCATCATGTCGGTAAAGCCGATTACGGCGTTGAGCGGCGTACGCAGCTCATGGCTCATATTGGCAAGAAAGGTGGATTTTGCCCGACTGGCGGCCTCTGCGGCTGCGCAGGCCGCCTGCATCTCCAGTTCCTGTGCCTTGCGTTCGCTCACATCGCGCGAGACTCCGACGATGTGGCGGAACTCACCGGTTGTTTCGTCATATACCGAGCGCGTTGTGGTCTCGAGCCAAAGATACCGCCCGTCGGCGCATTGGATGCGATAGGTCGCCGTGATGGACTGGCCCGGGCCCGGCCATATTTCGAATTTCACGGCTTCGGCCAGGTCGTCGGGGTGGACGCGGCTGTAGAATTCGTCCCGTTCCATGTCGCCCAGCGTCAGTCCCAGGATGCGCCCCAGTGCGGCGGACGCAAATTCCGCCTTTCCTTGCACATCGTGCACCATGATGATGTCCGATGCGGCCTCCGTCATGATGCGACGGAGCTCCTCGGCTTCGTCGCGTTCGGCTTCGATGGCGATCTGTTGCGTCACGTCGTGGCACACGCCGACAATGGCAACGGCATCTCCATTCGGGCCGGTCTCGATTTTGGCGAGCGTATCGATGGTTCGGTACGATCCGTCGGCGCAGTGGATGCGGGCGCGCTCGGACATGGACGAAAGGGTCCGGATGGCGGTGTTGCGTTTGTCCAGATAGCTGCGGACTCCGCCCGCATCGTCTTTGTGGAAAAGCGCTTCGACGGCTGGTATCGGCGAGCCCGGTTCCATGCCAACCAACGCGTACATCCCGGGCGACCAGGTTTTTCGAAAGTCCGGCAGCGTAAGACGCCAATATCCGACGCGCGCGGCACGCTCCGCGAGTGCATATTGCGCGCGCTCGTTTTTGAGTGCCGCTTTGAGTTCCGCGATTTGTGCACGCTCATTTCTGAGCTCGGATTCGAGCTCCGCAATGCGCGCGTGAGCGTCATGGCTCGCTGTGCTGTCTGCCATTCACGCCTCCCCGGAACGCGATCGAAATGCATATCGCGACCCGGAAGGTTAGCCCAATTGCGTTAAGCAACACTTTCGCGACGGCAGCGGACAATAACGTAACTTTTCCGTTAACAAATGCGCTATCACTTGTTACCTATCAGTTTCGGGTAAGATCGGTAAGATCGGGGCCAGAATGCAAATTGGGGCCCGCTATAGATACGCCTATTGGGGGAAGTATGGACACGCCCCTGCAGCACATCATGAAATGGCCGCTTAAAGCCGACAAACGGTCTGTCCGAGGCGCCGCCACCGGGTATCACGTAACCACGATCTCGGACGGCATGAACGATCGTGAAGAATATGCTCGCCTCTTTGCGGCGGCGCCGGCTCTGCTTGCTGCGTTGCGCTCTCTTGCAGATGAGGTTTCGGACCTTCGGCAGCGAAATGCCATTGGCGACAATTCCGACATTCGACAAATCGATGGCATGCTGTCACATGCTCGCGCCGTCATTGCGACAGCGACCGGGGAATAAAATAGCTATCATCTCGCGACGAAACAGATATTTCACGAAGAACTCGCAATTGTAGGGCAGCTAGCCGAATGAAGCCCGATAGTTCGCGGTTTCGAGAATCAGTGCGCTCCTGAGCGGCGGCGCAATTTCGAAAGCCTTAGGTTCCCGCGCGAAGTCATAAAGCCGAAAGATTCGAAAATTGTCCGGCCGCTCTTCGGAGAGGGCGCATTCGTTCGCAGAAAGGTAAAACGGCGTGTAAGCGTAGCCTGTCGTCGTCTTGACCTCGAGGAGGCGCTCCTCGCCCTGTTCGGTAAATGATAGAATGTCAAATCCAGCGCCATCGCCGTCCTCTTGGGAGACCCAGCGTATTTTCTGCGCGAGATCGTTCCGTCCCGCCGATCGTAGCCGCGCACCCTCGGAAGCAAGCACCCGTTCCTCACCTCTCTTGCCAAGAGCACGGTTGCGCTCGTCCCGGGCTGCAGGGTCAAACCTCCTAACGAGCCGCTTGAGAGCCAGAGGCTCATCGTCCGGCGCATGATGCAAAGTAGGAGCTGGACCGACGTAGAGAGCGCCGTCGTCCGACAGTTGGTGCGGCATCGGCTCGCGGGTAGCTAGTGGCTCGCCTTTCATAGCGAGGTATCGTCCGATTCCATCTATCAATGCATTTTGATAGTTCTTCATCGGCTTGTAACCCGGTATCCATGGCATACCAAGTTTGAGCAGCACCGCGCTGATGTTTTGGTGCTTGAACTCAATCGATCCGCGGCTTCTTCCCGTGAGTTCCTGCAATGCGAAGTTGCGCTGCGATTTAACATAGTTTTGACGCGCGATTTCCAACTGAAGCATTTCGAAATAGGTGGCGACGATCAGGTCGATTTCCTGATCACTCCAGTCAGTGCCGGCCGGATTTGGCGAACTCATGCGACCATTTCGCAGACGAAACGTCCGTTTGTCCAGTCACGCGCCCGAGGGGAAACAGCGACAGGACGCATGCTTCACGCTGTCCGCTGCATGGCATTTACAGCTTGCACCAAAGCCTCGCCCACCACCCCCACCCCTAACCCGCCGGCTGCGACGCCGATTTGACGACGAAGCCTGCCGCCTCGATGCAATGGCGGATTTCCAGCGCGTGGGCGGCGTCGCGGGCTTCGACCACGAGGCCGAGATCGGCGGATTTGGCGGTGATGTCGCTCATCATGCGATTGTGCGAGACCTTCAGGATGTTGCCGCCGGCGTCGCCGATCAGCGTCGCGATGCGCGCCAGATGGCCGGGCTTGTCTTCGATCTCGACGACCAGCGACAATATCCGCCCCTCGCGCGACATTTCGCGCAAGATCACGTTCGACAGCAGGCGCATGTCGATATTGCCGCCCGACAGCACGATCCCGACGTTACGGTCGCGGAACGATTCCGGATTGGCGGCGACCGCCGCATAGGCCGCAGCACCCGCCCCTTCCACCACGGTCTTTTCGATCTCGAGCAGCGTCGCCACCGCGCATTCGATGTCCTCTTCGCGCACCAGCAGAATGTCCTTCACCAGCGCGCCCACGATTTTGCGCGTGAGCACGCCCGGCTCCTTGACCGCGATGCCTTCGGCAATCGTCTGGCCGGCGCAGGGCAGGTTCGCGCCCTTCACACAATCGTACATGGAAGGGTAGAGCTGCGCTTCGACGCCGTAGATCTCGATTTCGGGTTTGATCGCCTTCGCCGCGATCGCGATGCCGGAAATAAGACCGCCGCCGCCGATCGGCACCACCAGCACATCGACATCGGGCACGTCTTCGAGAAGCTCCAGCGCCACCGTCCCCTGCCCGGCGATGACGATGGGGTCGTCATAGGGATGGATGAAGGTAAGCTGCCCGGCATCCGCGATCGCGCGGGCGCGCGCGTACGCCTCGCCGAGCGTCGCCCCTTCGATCACCACGCGCGCGCCGAAATCCTTGGTATGCTTGATCTTGTTGAACGGCGAGCCTTGCGGCATCACGATGGTCGCGGGGATTCCGAGGCGGCCGGCGTGATAGGCCACGCCCTGCGCATGATTGCCGGCGGACATGGCGGCGACGCCGCGCGCGCGCTCCGCGGCCGTCAGCGACATCAGCTTGTTGAGGGCGCCGCGTTCCTTGAACGAAGCGGTGAATTGCAGATTCTCGAATTTGAGATGGATTCGGCACTGGGCGATATTCGACAGCGTGAGGGAGCGGTGCGTCGGCGTCCGCTCGACCGCGCCGCGGATCGTTGCAGCCGCCGCGCGGATATCGTCGATCGTCACATCCGCCGGCTGGCTCATGAATGTCGCCCTATCCCCGCCCGGGTTCGCGTCGGCTGGTAGCAGCGGAGGGATTTGAACCCCCGACCAAGGGATTATGATTCCCCTGCTCTACCACTGAGCTACGCTGCCGGGCACGCCAGTCGAGGCGGGGGATGTAAGGGGCGGCCTCCGGGGCTGTCAAGGCGGGCCGACCGGGGCGGCAAGCCGGGGCTCGGCATCGGCCCCGGCGCGGGCTGCGGCGGATGCGATCCAGCCGCCACCCAGCACGCGCGTGCCGTTCGCTTCATAGAAAACGCAAGCCTGGCCCGGCGCCACGCTTTCTTCGCCGCCCGCAATATCGATTTCGGCGCCGCCATCGGCCAGCGGCGTGACCCGCGCCGCCACGCCCGGCCGCATTGAGCGGACCTTCACCATGCAGTCCCGTGCCAGGGATGGGGCCGCCAGCCAATTGACGTCGCGCAGGCGTATATTCCGTATACGGAGGCATTCGCGCGGCCCCACGATCACGCGCGCGCGCGCCGCATCGAGTGCCAGCACGAAGAGCGGTTCGCCATTGCCCGACAGGCCCAGTCCCTTGCGCTGGCCGATGGTGAAATGGATCACGCCTTCGTGGCGGCCCAGCACGCGCCCTTGCGCGTCGACGATGTCGCCCGGCCTGGCCGCATCCGGCTTCAGCCGCGCGACCAGCTTCGCGTAGTCGCCATCGGGCACGAAGCAAATGTCCTGGCTGTCGGGCTTTTCGGCCACGGCAAGACCGGATTCCGCGGCCAGGGCGCGCACCTCGCGCTTGTCAAGCTCGCCCAGCGGAAAGCGCAGAAAGGCAAGCTGCTCCCGGGTCGTCGCAAACAGAAAATAGCTTTGGTCGCGGCCCGCATCGCGCGCGCGGTGCAGTTCCGGCCCCGATTTGCCTTCGACACGGCGCACATAATGCCCGGTCGCCAGCGCGTCGGCGCCCAATTCGCGGGCGGTCGTCACCAGATCGGCAAACTTGATGCGCTCGTTGCAGCGCACGCAGGGGATGGGCGTCTCGCCGCGCGCATAGACGGCCGCGAAATCGGCGACGACGCGCTCGCGGAACCGCGCTTCGTAGTCGAGCACGTAGTGGGGAATGCCGAGGCGTTCGGCCACGCGCCGCGCATCGTAGATATCCTGCCCCGCGCAGCACGCGCCTTTCTTCTTGGCTGCGGCACCCTGGTCGTAGAGCTGCAGCGTGACTCCCACCACATCGTAGCCCTCGCGCTTCAGCAAGGAGGCGGTGACGGAGGAATCGACGCCGCCGGACATCGCCACGACGATTCGCGTGGCGCGCGCGGGCCTGGCGTTTGCGCGGCTGTCGGACGGGCTCATTGGGCGAGCCTATAGGACCCGGCATGCCGGCTGGCAAGACGGCTCAGCCTCCCGTGGTGGTGCCCAGATAGCTCAGCAGGTTTATCTTGCCCAATTGCGAAGTCACTTCGAGCGCCGCCTGCAGCGCGACCTGGTTCTGGCTCAAATTCGCCGACGCCGTCGCCATGTCGACGTCCTGAACGTCCGAAACGAAGCCCAGATAGAGCGTCGACATCGACTGCTGCTGGGTGACCGCGCCCTGCAATTGCTGGTAAACCTCGCCGTTGGCGCCCACCGCGCTGTTGATCGTCTGCGCGGCCGTCTGGGCATTCGAAATCTCGTTCGACAGGAAGCTCGACTGCGTAGATGTCAACGCCGCGCCAAAATTGCCGTTCGCGCCATTGTTGAAATTGGCGACATCCTGCAGCGACTGCAGGAGTTGCGTGCCGACGTCCGACGCAAGGACGCCGACCTGCACCGTTTCGCTGCTGCCGATCTGTACGGATGCCTTCTGCGTGCCGTTGGCGAAGGCGGCCGCCGCGGTCGGCAGCGCCGTGAGCGCACTCAGCGTCGTGGGGGTGACAGGCGGCGTGCTGTCATTGCCTCCGCCATAGATGTAACTGCCGTTCGCGTCCTGGGAGTTCAGAATCGCCACGGCCTGAGAGTAGATGCTTTGCGCCTCCGACATCAGCGTCGAACCGCTATTGTTGGCGACCGCCGTCGTGATGTCCTGCTGGAACTGGCTGGCGAGCGAAGCAAGCTGGGTGAGCTGGGAATCCTGCAGATCGACCTGCGTCGACGCCATTTGTGCGGTGGTGGAATAGGCGGTGGCGAGATTGGCCTGCGACTGGGCGGATTCCATCATTGCCGTCTTGTCGCCGATCCCGCCATAGGTCGCCGACACCAGACCGCTCGCGACCTGGCTTTGCGTTTGCGCGAGGGCGCTTTCGTCCTGCTGCACCTGGGAGAGAAGGACCTGGCTTTGCGTATAGGTAGAGATATTTCCGATGGTCACGATTCACCTCGTCATTGTACTTGCAGCAACGTTGTCCAGAGCTGGCTGGCGGTTTGCAGAACGCGGGCGGCGGCGCTGTAGGCGTTCTGATACATGACCATGTTGGAAAGCTCCGTGTCGAGATCGACTCCCGAGACCTGCGACTGGCGGGTCTGGGCTTCCGTCAGCGCGTCGCTCGCCGCCGTCGCACTGGTCGTCGTCGATTGCGTCTGCGTGGCGATATCCTGATAAAAGGCGTCCGCGTAATTGCCGAGCGTGTTCGTCTGGGCGCCGAGTCCGCCGGCAGCGGGAAACGAGAGCTGCGTATTGTTCACATTCTGCAGGGCGAGCAGGCCGCTATTGTCGCCCGACGCCACGATGTTGTCGCCGATGGCCGTCGTCGACGTGATCTGGGGCTGGGCGAAGGCGAGCGCCTGGGCGCCTTGCACGATCGCGGGGTTGACCGCGAAGCCTTGCGCCTGGGCGGCCATTTGCTGCGTGCCCAGCCCGAAGATTTGGCTGAAGCTCATGCCCGTCGTGCCGCGTTGCGTCGAATCGCTGGTCACGTTGAGCGCGTAATTCGAATAGCCCGAACCCGGCGTAACGGTCAGCGCTCCGCTGGACGATAGGGAAAAACTCGCCGTGCTGCCAAAGGCCGTGTTGAGCGCGTTCACGATATCGCCGATGGTCATGCCGGACGTGACGGTGATGCTGGCCTGCTGGGCAATTTGGCCGTTCGGGCCCTCGAGTTCCATTTGCATCGTGCCGCCGGATGCAAAACCGCCGGCGTCGCTGCTCGTCAGCCCGGTTGCCGTGATCGAAGACGCCGACGACTGGAAGAGATCGTTCAGTCCGAAATATTGCGAAAAGCCGACGCCCCCGCAGCTGGACGGCGTCGTCGCACTATCCTGGATGACGATGCCATCGCCGCCCGTCGCATTCAGCGACAGCGTGCCGTTGGTAAAACTGGCCGAACCGTTCGAGCCCAACGCACCGTTGAGCGCCGAGACGAAGCTGCCGATGGTTCCGCCGAAGCTGACGGCCGCACCGCCATCGACGGACAGCGTCCCCGCATCGAAATCGACGGCTATGCTCGAGACGAGATTGCCGCTTGAATCCGTGACGGCGATGGTCGTATCGCCGGTAAAATTGAGCGCGTCGCTCGACAGCAATCCGGTGTCGGTGCCCGTCAGCGTGCCGGGCGGCGGATAGGCGGCATTGGCGTTATATTGTGCGTTGTAGGATTGCGCCGTTTGCTGCGCGAAATTGCCGAGCTGCTGCTGCAGGTTCGCCAGCGTCCCGTCGCGCATCTGGATCAGGCCGGCGATTTCGCCCGACCCGAGATCGGAATCGATCGCCTGGCTCGTTCCCACCGGCTGTCCCGTCGAAGCATTGACGGTCTGCATCTCGATCGGGCCGTAAGTGCCGTTGGAGGCGCCGCCCGAATAGGACAATTGGGCATAGGTGCCGTTGCCGACGAGGTTGGTGCCGTCTGCGGTCGAGACGAGAAGCTGGCCATCGGACTGTTGGGTCGTGGTGACACCGATCATCTGCGAAAGATTTTGGACAACCTGGTCGCGCTGATCGAGCAAGCCCGAATCGGTGTTACCCGAGGCGACGGCCGTCTGTATCTGCTGGTTCAGCGAGGAAATCTGCTGGATCAGGCTGTTCGTAGAAGTGACATCGGAGACGACCTGCTGGTCAACCTGGTTCTGAAGGCCGGAAATCCCGCTCGACAGGTTCGAGATCGAAGATGCGAGATTCTGGAACGCCGTCAGCGCCGCTTGTTGACTGGTACTCGTTGTCGGCGACAACGAGGCTGTGCCCAGTGCGGAATAGACATCGTCCAGCATCGAAGGCAGATCCGTCCCGGAGCCGACCTGGCCCAGCAGCGCATTGATCTGGCTGAGAATATTGCTCTGGGCGCTATATTGCGAAGACGATGCGCTGGCGGAAAGGGTCTGCTGCGTCAGAAATTGATTGGTGACGCGCTGGACATCGGCGATATCGACGCCCGCCAGTTCGCCGCCCGCCGCCTGCGCCTGCTCGTTGACGACGCGTTGGGCATAGCCCGTCGTATTCATATTGGCGATGTTGCTCGACACGACGTTGAGCGCCGTCGCATTCGTCTGCAACGCCGATAATGCGCTCGACATGATGCCGTTCAATGACACGGGCGGGCTCCGCGAACTCTGTTGGTCCGCACCGCTATCCGCAAGCCTCATGCCACCGAATAGCCGCAACTTTCGCCAAATTTTGCCGTTCCCAGGGCCGATACTGCATAATTGAAGCGGTATTGTTTGCCCGGTCGGCAATACGTGCCTCGTACAGAGCGGTATGTGCGCCTTGCGCTGACGCCCATAAAGGCGTGAAACAAGGCTTTCTGCGACTGGTCTGAGCCTTGCTACCGCGTCAGGCGGATAGATTTTGGTGCAGCCCGTGGGTTTGCTTGCAGCAATGGCAGTCACGACGAGCAATAGCGACGCGCAAGCGGTGCCAGGCCGGACGCATCCGGCTGCGAGCGCGGCCAACGACGGCAACGGCTTCCCGGCGCTGCTCGCACAATTGCTGCAAAGCGGTTCTCCGTCGGCGATGGCGGTATCTCCAAACGGAAGCGAGGCAGTTGCGGCGCAATCCGCATCGCCCTCGCAGCAAAGCACCGCAACCCAAACCACGACACAGGGCATATCGGCCGAGGCCGCAATGCCGCAAAGCGCGTGGCCGGCGGCGCAATCCGCGTCGCCCTCGCAGCAAAGCACCGCAACCCAAACCACGACATGGGGCACATCGGCCGACGTCGCAATGCCGCAAAGCGCGTGGCCGGCGGTGCAATCCGCATCGCTCCCGCAGAAAAATAGCACAGCTCATTCCGACAGCACGGCCACGACACAAGGCATGCTGGCAGACGTCGCAACGCCGCAAAGCGCGTGGCCGGCGGCGCAGTCCGCCTCGCTTCCGCGGAAAAACACCACAGCTCATTCCGACAACACGGCCGCGACACAGGGCGTGCCGGCAAACGCCGCAACGCCGCAAAGCGCGTGGCCGGCGGCGCAATCCGCATCGCTGCCGCGGAAAAACACCACAGCACATTCCAGCAACACGGCCGCGACACAGGGCGTGCCGGCCGACGCCGCAACGCCGCAAAGCGCGTGGCTGGCGGCGCCGTCGGCCGGCGCCGCACAGCAATCTGCCAGCGGGCAATCGCCTGGCGCTGCAGAATCGGGAAATGCCGGAGCAGGTGGCACCGGAAGCACCACCCAGATGGCGGCCGCGACAAGCCCACCGGCGCCGTCCGCCACTGCGCAAGCACACGGCACCGCGACAGGCGCGTCCGATGCCGGGGCTGCCGCAATGGCGGCCCTGCTGCAGAGTCTCACCGTGCAGACCGCAAATGCGCAGCCTTCGTTCCAGGCCGCAGCCGCTCCCAGCACCGCATCGACAGCGCTTAGCGCGACGAATCCGGGGCTTGCTGCTCTCATGCAAAGCCTGAAAGCCGGGGAGGCACCTGCGACCAGCGCGCAAGCCGCGGCGAACGTGCCGTCGACATCGAACGCAACTCCCGCATCGGCGGCCGGCGCGCAGCCATCGGCGGTCGTGCAAACGGCAATCGCGACCGCGGCTGCCGCCACGCTACCCTCGCTCCAATCAGGCACGGCAGCAGCGGCAACCGGCATCGGGCATGCCGCGTTCACGCAGGCCGCCCAACACGCCGTCCATCAAGCGGCACCCAGCCGTATGACCGAAGCGCAAGCCTTGCCGCTCCATTTCGATCTGAGCAGCGCGAAGACAAGCAATCCGTCCAACGCAGGATCGGGCGGACCAGCGGCCCCGCAGGACGCGAACACGTCGTCCCAGCCGCAAAGTCAATCGCCGGGTGCGCCAGCCAACCCGACTTCCGACAAAACGGCCGTCCCGCCGGTTACCCAATACGGGCAAGATCAGGGCGCGACTGCGCAAAATGCCAACGTCTCCGGGCCAGCAGCCGCTTCGGCATCTTTGAATGCGGCGGGCGCGGCGGCACAGCCGGCACCTTCCGCACCAGCCGCCACATTGCAGGTCGGTCCGGCGAGCCAGGCTGCAAGTTCGACAGCTCAACCCAACATTCAGGCCCTCGCCGTCTCCATCGCCGCCCAATCGCAATCCGGAACGAAGCAGTTCGATATCCGCATGGATCCGCCCGAACTCGGCCGTGTCGACGTACGGCTTACCGTCGACAGCACCGGCAAGGCGCAGGCGCATCTTGCGGTCGACAAACCCCAGACGCTGGAACTCCTGCAACGCGATTCCGGAACTCTGGCGCGCGCGTTGAAGGATTCCGGGGTCCAGCTGAACAACAACGGCCTGCAATTCTCGCTCAAGGGACAGGACCGCCAGGGCAGCGGCTCGCAGCGGTCACAATCGCGCGGCCGTTCGCTGTCGGTCACGGCGGCAGTATCTGCAGCATCCGGCGACAGCGCCTCTCTCTCCAGCTTCTCGACGTCCGCCAGCGGCGTCGACATCCGCGTTTGAAAAGGAACAGGCGATGACGACCAGCGTGACACCGACCACGACGACAGCCACGGCATCGTCCACGGCATCGACGTCCCAGACTGCCTCGCAGCAGCTGGCGGGCAACATGAACACTTTTCTCACGTTGCTGACGACGCAGCTCCAGAACCAGGATCCGCTCTCGCCGATGGATTCGACCCAGTTCACCCAGCAATTGGTGGAATATTCCCAGGTCGAACAGCAGATCAACACAAACACCAATCTGCAAAGTCTGATCTCGCTCCAGCAAAGCGGCGCCTCGGCGGCAGCCGTCAGTTATCTGGGCAAGGACGTCACGATCGCCAACGGCAATGCGCCGCTGACCAACGGCACCGCGACCTGGAACTACACTCTGGGGACCACGGCGTCCGCGACCACGCTGACCGTCACCAATTCCAGCGGCCAGGCCGTCTATACCGGACCCGGCTCGACGACGGCGGGCAGCAACACGTTTTCCTGGAACGGACAGGATAACAACGGCAACCAGCTTCCCGACGGCACCTACACGCTCGCCGTCAACGCTACGGCAAGCGACGGATCGACGGTCACTTCGACCGTCTCGAGCACCGGCGTCGTCAGCGAAATCAATCTTTCGGGAACGACACCGCAATTGGTGATCGGATCCATGACTGTACCGCTGTCAAGTGTGACTTCGGTCGGAAGTTAAGATGAACCGGAGGGCCGAGAACCGGCTCCGCGAAACGAAAGGCCATGCCGTGGGACGAATTCCGACGCGCTGCCGAAGGAGAAAGAAATGAGTCTTTTTGGTGCGCTATTGACCGGCGTGTCCGGTCTCCAGGCTCAAAGCCAAGCATTGAATATCACATCGTCGAACATCGCCAATGTCGACACGGTCGGTTACAAGGCGTCCGACACGGACTTTGCCACCGTGCTCGCCTCGACGATCGCCGGCGATAACACCCAAACCGGCGTGCAGGCGACGACGTCCCAAAACGTCACGCAGCAGGGCACGACGCAGACGGCAACGTCGACGACCGATCTTGCCATCGACGGCAACGGTTTCTTCGTCACCAGCTCGACGCCCAGCACGACCAACCAGGAGCTTTACTACACGCGTGCCGGAAACTTCTCGCCTGATTCGAACGGCAATCTCGTGAACGGTTCCGGAGACTACCTGCTCGGCTATCCCATAACGACGAATGCCGCGACCGGGGCGACGACGACTGCGAACACACTGACCCCGGTGAACATCGCAAATCTTTCGGGCACGGCCGAACCTACGACTTCGATATCGCTCGAGGCGAATCTGCAATCGAGCTCCACCGTCGATTCCACCTACGTCGCCGGCGACATGGCAAACAACGTGGTTGCGCCCGATTTTTCGAAGACCATCGACGTCTATGACAGCGAGGGTGGAACGCAACCGTTGAGCTTTTCGTTTGTGGAGACGGCTGCGAACACCTGGGCCTATGAGGTGAGCTATGAGGGCAATGGCGCGAACATCAGCCCCTCGACCAATCCGATTGCGACCGGCACGATGACCTTCAACTCGGACGGCACGCTCGCCTCTGCCACCCCGGCGTCAGCGACTCCCGGAACGATCTCGTTCTCAATTCCATGGTCCGGTACGTCCGGCCTGGCCTCGCAGACGATATCCGTCAATATGGGAACCGTGGGTTCGTCGAACGGCATCACGCAATTCGACAGCGCCTCGGCACTGACCGGATCGACGGTCAACGGTGCGCTCTTCGGCAGCCTATCGGGCGTCACGGTCGGAACCGACGGTATCGTCACGGCCAATTATTCCAACGGCCTGTCGCAGAACATCTACCAGATACCGCTCGCCACATTCGCCAATCCCGACGGACTGACGGCGGTCTCGGGAACGGCCTACACCGCGTCCACGGCATCCGGCGGCGCAACGCTCAATGCACCCAACACGGACGGCACCGGGACGATCGAATCCTCGATGCTGGAAGGCTCGACCGTCGACATCGACACGGAGTTCTCCGATCTGATCACAACGCAAAACGCGTATTCCGCCGCGGCACGTATCGTCACCACGGCCGACCAGATGTTGCAGACTCTCGATCAGATTCCGACGCAATAGGTGAATAGCGCCTTTGCCGGCGGCAAAGGCGCGTCCGCCTACATTCAAGATGTAGAGGTCAGGACATGCATTTATGACTTATTTTACCTTCTCGCTTCGCGCTTTGTTAAAGACACAGCGCGTATCTTTGCCGACGGTAGTGGAGTCTGGAGCACAACAGACATGGGTGAAGACCGCAGAGGACGCATTAGCTACGTGATCGGACCGGATGGCAGCCCGCTAACGCTGGCCGACCTGCCGCCGCCGTCCACGAAGCGCTGGGTAATCCGCCGCAAGGCGGAGGTGGTTGCGGCTGTTCGCGGTGGTCTGCTCAGCCTTGACGAAGCTTGTCGGCGCTACACGCTGACAGTCGAGGAATTTCTCGCCTGGCAACGGGCCATCGACCGTTTCGGTATGCCTGGTCTGCGCGCAACGCGCGTGCAGCAATATCGGCATTGAGTCTTCATTTCGGACGGCGGTAACGATTTGTCAGGGTTCGACGGCCGGTTTTGAATTTTACCATTTTTCGTCCCGTTAATCCGCCCTTTACCGAACTCCCGGCAATGATTGCCTAGTACGAAGGGCAACCGCCGACCATGGATCAGTCCATGCGATTGGCGGTCCTGCCCGGAGCGGAGGCAGGCGTTGTTGGAACTCATCAAAAATATCGGTGCCGCACGCTTCGGCGTCATGGCAGGGGTGGCTGCCGCGCTTACGGCGTTCTTCCTTTATGTGGCAGGGGTCGTCTCCGAACCCGCCATGACGATCCTTTATGCAGGCCTGGAACCGCGCGACGCCGCTGCGGTCACCGCGAAGCTCGACTCGATGAACGTCAAATACGAGGCTAAGGGCGACGGCGGTACGATTCTCGTTCCTGCCGATCAGGTCACCAAGCTGCGCATGGAGCTGGCCTCGGAAAATCTTCCGTCCGCGGGCGTAGGGTACGAAATCTTCGACAAGGCGGACAGCTTCGGCACGACCTCCTTCGTTCAAAACATCAACCAATTGCGCGCACTCGAAGGCGAACTTGCCCGCTCCATCCAGACGATCGACAACATCGATGCTGCGCGCGTCCATCTCGTCATTCCCGAACGGCAGATATTCTCCCGCGACTCGCAGACGCCGAGCGGGTCTGTCGTGCTCAAGACGCGCACTACGCTGAGCCGCGGACAGGTTGCGGCAATCCAGCATCTTGTCGCGGCCGCCGTCGCCGGCCTTGAACCGTCGCGCGTCGCGGTCGTCGATGAACGCGGTACCCTGCTGGCCGGCGGCGACGAAAAAACGGGCGCCGACGCGGCCGCTTCCGATCAGGAAGAGCAAACGACCGATTTCGAAGACCGCTTGCGCCAGCGTATCGAATCCATCGTCGCGAGCGTCGTGGGACCAGGGCATGTGCGCGTCGAAGTCGCCGCCGACATGAACCACGATCAAGTGAGCGAGACCTCCGAATCCTACGACCCCGACAGCAAGGTCATACGCTCGACCCAGACCGTGGAGCAGAATGCGAACGATATCAATGCAGGCGGCAACAACGCCGCATCCGTCTCCAGCGCCCTGCCGAACAGCCAGCAGAACGGCTCCACCGACAACGGCAGCAAATCCGCGAGTACCCGGACCGAAGAAACGACCAACTACGAGATTTCCAAAACCGTGCGTACCAGCACGCTCGACGGCGGCGACGTCAAGCGCGTGTCCGTGGCCGTCGTCGTCGACGGCACCACCACCACGGACACCGCGGGCAGGGAAACCTACAAGGCACGCTCGCCCGAGGAAATGAAGCAGATCGAATCGCTGGTAAAATCAGCCATCGGCTTCAACGCGACGCGCGGCGACCAGGTGCAGGTCGTCAACATGGCGTTCGCCCGCGTCGACGACGCTCCCTCCACGCCGGCGCCGGCGCCGCTTCTGGGGCTCGATGCTGCGGATTGGTTCAAGATTATCGAAGCGGCCATTCTTTCGCTCACAGCCCTTCTCATTGGTCTTTTCGTGGTCCGTCCACTGGTCAACCGCATGTTCGCGCCGTTCCCGGTGGGGAGCACGGTCGGCACATCCCCCATGATCGCCCGCCAAATTGGCGGCGAACTTCCCGCTCCTTCGACGCCAAAAGACGGCGGCGAAACGTCTCAACCCGCGCTTCCCCAACCGCGGGAATCCATGATCGACATCTCGCGCATCGAGGGGCAGGTGCGAGAATCGTCAATCCGCAAGGTCGGCGAGGTCGTCGAAGCGCATCCCGAAGAGGCGCTTGCGATTATCCGCAGCTGGCTTCACCAACCGGTCTGATCGATGTCGCGAGCCTTGAAATCCCCGATCAAGGAAGACATTCGGGCCCTGTCGGGCGCCGAGCGAACAGCCGTGCTGATGCTCGCGCTGGGCGAGGAGCACGGTGTCCGGGTCTGGGAGATGCTCGACGAAGACGAGATCAAGGAAATCTCCCAGATCATGTCGACGCTCGGCACGATCAGTTCCAGCCTGGTGGAAAAGCTGCTCGTCGATTTCGTGTCGCAGATGTCGTCGACCGGCTCGTTGATGGGGTCCTACGAATCGACCGAGCGGCTCCTGACGCGCTTCATGCCCGGCGAAAAAGTCACGCAGATCATGGAAGAAATTCGCGGACCGGCCGGGCGCACGATGTGGGACAAGCTCGGAAACGTGAACGAAACGGTTCTTGCGAACTACCTCAAGAACGAATATCCGCAAACCGTTTCCGTCGTTCTTTCCAAGATCAAGCCGGAGCATTCGGCGCGCGTCCTGGCCGCCCTGCCCGAGGAATTCGCGCTGGAAGTCGTCCAGCGCATGCTGCGCATGGAGTCGGTGCAGAAGGACATTCTGGACAAGGTCGAGCGGACATTGCGCGTCGAGTTCATGTCCAACCTCGCCCGCACGGCCAAGCGCGACGCCCACGAGCACATGGCGGAGATTTTCAACAATTTCGATCGCCAAACCGAAGGCCGTTTCATGACCGCGCTTGACGAGCGCAGCCGCGATTCGGCAGAGCGCATCAAAGCCCTGATGTTCACCTTCGAAGATTTGGGCAAGCTCGATCCTGGCTCGATCCAGACGCTTTTGCGCAATGTGGAGAAGGACAAGCTTGGGCTGGCGCTGAAGGGCGCCACGGACACGCTGCGCGATGTGTTCTTTTCCAACATGTCCGAACGGGCGGGAAAAATCCTGCGCGAGGATATGGAATCCATGGGGCCCGTGCGGCTGAAAGACGTCGACGATGCGCAGATGCGCATGGTCAACGTCGCGAAGGACCTCGCCAACAAGGGGGAGATCATGATCGCAAGCAAGCAGGGCGAAGACGAGTTGATTTATTGACGGCGGAATGACGATGAACGCGACGAAATTTACATTCGATACCGTCTTTACAGCCGAGAACGACTTGGTGACGGAAGCGGCGCGCGGGCGCCGGCGCCGTTCGCTCTCGGAGACCGAGATCGACAGGCTGTGCGCCGATGCGCGCGCGGAAGGCAGGAAAGACGCCGAAGTCCTCGCCCTTGAAGCGATTGCGGCCGGCGCAAAGGCTGCCATTGGCGCAGTCGAACAGGCATTGTCGCAAATGGCGCGGGAGAGGCTTTCCGTGCACGAGCAGGCGGCTCAGCTTGCGTTCGTCCTGGCGCGCAAGCTTGCGCATGCGGCACTGGCCGCCTTTCCGCAAGCCGATGTCGAGGCCGCCCTGCGCGAGGCCATGCATCAGGCGATCGGCGAACCGCGTATCGTTCTCAAGGCTGCGCCGTCGGTGGCCGATGCGCTTGCCTCCCGCCTCAGCGAGATCGCCCACGAGGAGGCTTATGACGGGCGCGTTCAGGTATCCCCCGACCCGACGCTGAAGCGCGCGGATTGCCGTATCGAATGGCGCGGCGGCGGGGCCGAACGCGCCGAAGCCGCCATCGAGACGGCGCTCGAACAATTGCTCGCCCGAAATTTCCAAAATGCTGCGGGCCTGACGGACGATGAAGGAGCTGGTGATGGCAGGCAGTGACGAAGTCGAGTTACCGGACCTCGCACACGAAGTTTCTGCAAGCGACAAGACGGCGCTCTTGCAAAGCGACGGCGCACCCGATTCCGACGCCAAGCGCAGCGCCGCCGATCTCGAGGCCGTGTTCGACGTGCCGGTCACGGTATCGGCCGTTCTCGGCAAATCGGGAATGGAAGTGAGCCAGCTGCTCAAGCTCAGCAAAGGTACGATCATCGAACTTGATCGAAAAGTCGGTGAAGCGATCGACATTTACGTCAATGACCGCCTCGTCGCGCGCGGCGAAGTGGTGCTCGTGGAAGACCGTCTGGGCGTGACCATGACGGAAATCATCAAATCCGGTCAGTCATAAGCCTATCGCGGCTCAGAAAGGGACCTGTATCATGCGGTTACTCATTGTCGGCGGACTCCAGGGCCAGATCGGCGCGGCCACCAAGATTGCGATGGATCGCGGCGCCAAGGTTACGCATGCCGTCGATATCGACCAGGCAATGGCAGAATTGCGCAACGGACGCGGCGCTGACCTTGTCATGGCCGACGTCACCCAGGACATCGGGCGGCTGGTGCGCGCGCTTGCCGCGGAACGCATCTGTACGCCTGTAATCGCCTGCGGCGTCGGCACCGACACACGCCGCGCGGTCGATGCGATCCGCGCGGGCGCCAAGGAATATGTGCCCCTGCCCCCCGATCCCGAACTGATCGCGGCCGTTCTCGAGGCGGTTGCCGACGAAAGTCACCAACTGATCCACGAGGATGAGGCGATGACGGCGGTTCTCGCCCTCGCTGACCAGGTGTCGGGCAGCGAAGCGTCCATCCTCATCACCGGCGAGTCCGGGACCGGCAAGGAAGTCCTCGCCCGCTATGTGCACCGCAAATCGCATCGCGCCGAAAAGCCGTTCATTTCCGTGAACTGCGCCGCCATTCCGGACAATCTTCTCGAGTCCGAGTTGTTCGGCCATGAGAAGGGCGCCTTCACGGGGGCGGTCGCGCGGCGCATCGGCAAGTTCGAGGAAGCCAATGGCGGCACGCTGCTGCTCGACGAAGTCAGCGAAATGGACGTCCGCCTCCAGGCAAAATTGCTGCGTGCGATTCAGGAACGCGAAATCGATCGCGTCGGCGGCGGCAAACCCGTTAAGGTTGATATCCGCATCATCGCCACATCCAATCGCGATCTTGCCGAAGCGGCGAAACGCGGCACGTTTCGCGAAGACCTCTTGTACCGCCTGAATGTGGTCAATCTCCGGATTCCCGCCCTGCGCGAAAGGCCGAAGGACATTCTGGCGCTCTCCCGCCACTTCGCCCACAAATACGCCCAGGCGAACGGTGCCCCGTTCCGGCCCATCGCGCCCGCGACCGAACGCCTGCTCCTGTCGCATGCCTGGCGCGGCAACGTGCGCGAACTCGAAAACACGATGCATCGCGCCGTGCTTTTGGCGAGCGGCTCCGAGATATTGCCCGAAGCAATCCGCCTGCCCGACGGCTCGCATGTCGGCAATGCGAATGGTCCGGACCTGTCCGGCCCGGTCAAGGCCGCGGTGGAGACGGCGCAGGCAGCGACGCGCAGCCTCGTCGGCCGCACCGTCGCCGATGTCGAGCGCGATCTCATTCTCGACACGCTCGATCATTGCCTGGGCAACCGCACCCATGCGGCAAACATTCTCGGCATTTCGATCCGCACGCTGCGCAACAAGCTGCGCGAGTACGGCCAGTCCGGCCTGCAGGTTCCGCAACACGGCGAAACGCGGCTGGCCAGCTAATCCCGCACGGGTAAGAGGATGCGAAGGTTCAGATGGCCGAGGCAGTAGAAACCGTCGCGTTGGCGGCGCCGGTCGCGGGCGTCAAGCTCGATCTGACGTCGATCACCCAATATCTGAAGCGCAGCGATCTGGCGCTCGCCATCGGCATGATGGTGATCCTCGTCGTGCTCATCCTGCCGCTGCCTTCCTGGCTGCTGGATGTCTGTCTCGCCTTTTCGCTGTCGGTTTCGATGCTGATCCTCATGACCGCGGTCTTCGTCAGGAAACCGCTCGAGTTCAGCGCCTTTCCGACGGTACTGCTGATCACCACGATGATGCGGCTCGCGCTCAATCTCGCCTCGACCCGTCTCATTCTCGCTCACGGCAGCGAAGGCACCGCCGCGTCCGGCTATGTGATCCAGGCGTTCGGCAAGCTGATCATGCAGGGCAATTTCATGATCGGCATCATCATCTTCGCGATACTTGTGATCGTGAATTTCGTGGTCATCACCAAAGGCTCGGGACGCATCGCCGAAGTCGCCGCCCGCTTCACCCTGGATGCGATGCCCGGCAAACAGATGGCGATCGACGCCGATCTCTCTTCGGGCCTCATCAACGAAAACGAAGCGCGCACGCGCCGCCGCCGCCTGGAGGAAGAATCGAACTTCTTCGGTGCAATGGACGGTGCCTCGAAATTCGTCCGCGGCGATGCAATCGCGGGGCTCATGATCGTGGCGATCAACGTCGTCGGCGGCATTATCATCGCCGTGGCGCAAAAGGGCATGAGCTTCGTCGACGCGACGCAGACCTTCACGCTCCTCTCCGTCGGCGACGGCCTTGTCAGCCAGATGCCGGCGCTGATCGTGTCGACGGCCGCGGGCCTCATGGTCTCCAAGGCCGGCGTCGAAGGTTCGACCGACAAGGCGCTGATGAACCAATTGTCGTTCTATCCGCAGGCGCTCGGCATGGTGTCGACCGTCATGGGCATCGTCGCCGTCCTGCCCGGAATGCCCACGCTGGTATTCGCCGGCCTCTCCGCGGGAACGGGCGGGCTCGCCTGGATGGCCTACAAGCGCAAACGCGAAGAACAAGTCGCGGAAGAAAAAAAGGAAGCCCAGGCCCGCGTCGAAGCCGCTCCGAAGGAAGAACCCATTTCCACCGCGCTCGCGCTTGATCTTCTGCGCGTCGAGCTTGGCTATGCGCTTCTGCCGCTGATCAACGACGTCAAGGGCCATCGCATCACCGATCAGATCAAGGCATTGCGGCGACAATTGGCGCAGGAGATGGGCTTCGTGATGCCCTCCGTGCGCATTCTCGACAACATGCAGCTCGGCGCCAACGAATATTGCATCCGCGTCAAGGAAGTGGATGCCGGCCGCGGCGAATTGTTTCCGGGAAACATGTTGGTCATGGACCCGAAAGGCGCGCCGATCGACCTGCCGGGAACGCACACCTCCGAACCGGCGTTCGGGCTGCCGGCCATGTGGGTGGCGCAGACCCTGCGCGAAGAGGCGGCCTTCCGCGGCCTGACCGTGGTCGACCCCGGCACGGTGCTGACAACGCATTTGACGGAAGTTCTCAAGACCAACATGTCCGAGCTTTTGTCCTATGCCGAAACGAAGAAACTGCTCGACGAGCTTCCTGCCGATCACAAGAAGCTCGTCGAGGAACTCATCCCCTCGCAGATTTCGGCCACCGGCGTTCAGCGTGTGCTGCAGACGCTGCTTTCCGAGCGCGTCTCCATCCGCGACCTGCCCGCGATTCTCGAAGGCATCGCCGAGGCTGTCGGCCACACCAAGAATACGCTCTACATCACTGAACATGTTCGCGCACGGCTGGCGCGGCAGCTGAGCCATCAAAATCTTTCTCACGGCGGTTATCTGCCGATCGTCGCCATGTCGCCCGCTTGGGAACAGGCTTTTTCGGAATCGATCATCGGCCAGGGCGAGGACCGCCAGCTTGCCATGGCGCCATCCCAGCTGCAGCAGTTCATCCAGACGACGCGCGAGCGCTTCGACGAAGCGAGCCGCAAGGGCGACGTGCCCGTCCTGTTGACCAGCCCGCAGATCCGTCCGTTCGTACGCTCGATCGTCGAACGATTCCGGGCCCAAACCGTCGTGATGTCGCAGAACGAGATTCATACCTCGGTGCGACTAAGAACGCTGGGACAGATCTAAGCCATGCAATTGCGCACTTTCTTCGCCAGGGATATGCGCGAAGCGCTCGGCCAGGTGCGCAGCGAGATGGGGCCCGACGCCGTGATCATCGCCAGCCAGCGCGCCAAAGGCGGCGGCGTCATGGTGCGCGCGGCTTTCGATGCGCCCGTCGCCAACGTCGATGACGCGATCGCGTTCACCGCGCCAGCGGTCGAGCCGGCGGCGGCCGCCGTGGGAACCGTACAGGACTATGCGCAAAATTATCACGACGGCCTCATCCGGCGTCTGCGCGGGCCCGGCGAGTCCGCCGCTCCGACCGCGCGTAGTTTCAACCGCGGGGAGCTGCTCGCGCTCCTTCGCGGTCACCGCGCACCCGAAGGGCTCACCCATCATTTGGCCGAAGCCGCCGAGAAAAGCGGACTGAGCGACATGACGCTGGCGCTGGCCTCTGCACTTGATCGGCGCATGCGTTCTGCGCCTCTCGATACCGCCGCCTCCCAGGCGCTTGTCCTCGTGGGTCCATCGGGCGCCGGCAAGACGGCCGTCGCCGCCAAGATTGCGGCCCATGCGAGATTGGCCGGCCGGACCGTGAAACTGGTGGCCGCCGACACGATCGGCGCCGGTGCCGTGGCCCGGCTGGAGACCTTTGGCGAACATCTGGGCGTGGCGACGGTAACGGCCGATAGTGCAGAAGACGTTGCAGATGCGGTCGCAGACGGCGCCGAACACCATGTCCTGACGATCATCGACACCGCCGGCTTCGATCCGCGCCATGCGCGGGCGCGCACCGCCTACTCCGCACTCGCACGTGTTCCTCATGTCGAAGCGCTGGGCGTCGTCTCCGCAACCGCCGATTCCGAAGAGATTGCCGAGATTGCGGCGGCGCTGGTCACGCTGGGCGCCAACCGGATCGTTGCGACCGGGCTCGATGTGACGCGCCGCTTGGGTGCGCTGCTGGCCGCCGCCACGCATGGGGCGGCGCTTGCCCACGTCAGCCGCTCGCCTTTCATCGCCGGCGGCCTTGAGACACTCACTCCACTCTCTTTGTCCCGTCTGCTGATCGAGGCAAGAGCGGGCAGTGCCGATCGCGGGAGCACCCAATGAGCGTTCGCACTATTCCCAGGCTGACCGCCATCGGTTCCGGCAAAGGCGGTACCGGCAAGACGCTGGTGGCGACGGCGCTGGCGTGGTCGCTCGCCCACGAAGGCGAGCGCGTGCTGCTGTGCGACGCCGATCTGGGCCTTTCCAATGCGACAGTGCATCTGGGCCTGGATTCCGGCGGCGATTTTTCAGGCGTGTTGTCCAACCGCACACAGTTGGGCCAGGCGGTGGTGCCGGTCCTGGGTGGGGCTGGACGCGGCGGCGGCTTCGATTTGCTGGCAGCACCATCGGGCTCCGGTGCGCTCGCCAATCTCGACCCGAGCGTTGCCGAGCGGATGATCGCCAAACTGCGCGATTCGAGAATCTATGATCGCGTGGTTCTGGATCTCAGCGCGGGCGTAGACGCCACGACGATGGCGTTCGCCGCGCGCGCCGACGAGACCGTGCTGGTGCTGACGCCGGATCCGGCGGCGCTGATGGACGCCTATGCCTTTATGAAACTTCTGTTACGGCTCGGCGCGCCGAAACCTCTGTCGCTCGCCAACATGGTGGCCAGCGAGGCGGAAGGCCGGCGGACGCATGAGGCGCTCACCAGGACCTGTCTGGCATTCCTGAAGATCATTCCCGATTGTCTGGGCAGCGTGCCGCGAGACCCCCATGTGCTGTCCGCCGTGCGCCAGCAACGCCTTCTGCCGGCGCTTTACCCGCACTCAGCCGCCTCGCGTGCGCTCGAAGCGATTGCGCACGCACTCAGCGCACGCGGGCCTCTGGGCCAAACCGTACACGCGGCTCTCACGGCGCGTTAACCAAACAAAGGTCCGTTGTGCGCACGGAGCGCGGCACAAAGACCGCGCGCGAAGCCCCACCTCCCACACGCACAGGTTTTCGTGTATCATTTTGGGATAACGCACGCTGATGGTCGGCAACAATGATGCGGCCGCAGCGTTGCGGCGTGCAATGCAGAGGTAATCTCAAGGGGGTATCATGTCGGCTTTATTGGATCTTTGGCACTCGGTAGTCGGTATCGTCACGACCGGCGACTGGATCACACTCGCCATCATGGCGGTCGTCGCTCTGGCGGCCGGCTTTGCCATGCAGAACTTCGGATCGATCGTCACGGCGACGTTTGCGGCGCTCGTGGTCTTCGGTCTCGCCACCTTCATGCGTGCGGCGGTGGGCGCCAAGGACGCGGTCGCGCTGGCAAAAACGGATTGGCATGGCCTTCTGGGTCTGACAGTTCACAACCTGCTCGCCTATGCGATCGCTTTCGCGGTCGTGATCGCCGTCGTGCATATTGTTCGATCGCTCGTCGTGCGCTGAAGCAAGCACCTTCGTTTTCCTCTCCCGCAAACGGGGGAGGAAAACGAAGTATGGCTTCCGTTGGAACAACAGTTCGCCAGCGAGAGCTTGCGCTAGCGTTTCTTCCCGGACGGATTGTCGAGTGCGAAGGGGCCGGGCCCCATTCCGACCAAAAACAGCAGCCCGCCCGCGATCGCCAGATTGCGAATGAAGATGTCATAGTCGGCGCTACGGTCGAGAGCATTGTCGATTCTCCAATAATCGTGAATCAGCACCGAAACAATGACGGTAAAGCCAAAGAGAATCAGCGCGCCGGGCCGCGTGTGATAACCAAGCGCCAGCGATAGACTCCCAAAAATCATCACCAACACGGCCAGAACCAGAAACAGCGGGGCATTGGCAATGTGTTTCATTTGCATGAGGGCGATTGTTCCCTCCCAATTGTGCAATCGCCACCACGCTTCGCTCAAAAAGAACCAGGCAATCGTCAAACGCCCCAGCAACGGTGAAATCAACTCGGAAATCGACATCGACAAATCCTCACGCGATTCGGTCGTGTCTAAAATAGCCAAGCCCACGGCTTCCGGGAACCTCGCCCATCGCGTCGCCGGCCGTCGCAGGAAAAGGTCTCCTACGCCTGCCGCAGCGCGTGCTTGCGCAGGTGGCGAACGATGGCCATTTCGTCGACGCGGGACTGCGAACGGCGCGTTTCGATTTCCGCCGCGCGCTTCGCCTGTTGTTCCGTTGCGAGTTCGAGACTTTTCAAATCCTGATACGCGCCCGTCAATTCGTCCTGGCACTGTGCCTGTTCGCGATCGATTTCCTTGAGAGTCGCACGCAGGTTTTCGCGGCGCGATTCGATCGAACGCAGGAAGGACGGAAAGGCCAGGCGTCCGATGTCCGAATCGTTCGCCCGCTGACGTTCGCGCGCCACGCTTTCCTCGAGATCGGCGAGCTTGCGCTCCAGATCCGCCCGCATGCCATCGAGCGTGGCCATGCGCCGTTTCAACTCGTCGACACGAAAGCTCTTCAACCGCATCAAAGTATTTCGGCGCTTCATGATGATCTACCTCTTCCCTTGCTGCCGCCTGCAATGCGCTCCAATGCGGCGTACCCCTCGGCCAATGCCACCCGGTCGTTCTTCTTCTGTGAAAGGAAATCCTCAAGCTGCGGATAAAGCTGCGCCGCCGCGTCGACCTCGGCATTGGTGCCGGCCTTGTAGGCGCCGAGGCGGATCAGTTCCGCCATGTCGTCGTAAACGGACAGATAGGTGCGCGCTCGTGCGACGATGGCCTGCTCCGCCTCGGAATTGCATTGCGGCATCGCGCGCGACACGGATTTGAGAATATTGATCGCCGGAAAGCGGCCGCGCTCGGCGATGGCTCTATCGAGGACGATATGGCCGTCGAGAATGCCGCGCACCGCGTCGGCGATCGGCTCATTATGATCGTCGCCCTCGACAAGGACCGTGAACAGGCCGGTGATCGAGCCATTGCTGCCCGAAGGCCCGGGCCCTGCGCGTTCGAGCAGCCGGGGCAATTCGGCGAACACGGTCGGTGTGTAGCCTTTGCTCGCCGGTGGCTCGCCCGCGGAGAGGCCGACTTCGCGCTGTGCCATTGCAAAACGGGTCACGCTGTCCATCAGGAGCAGCACATGCAAGCCCTGGTCCCGCAGCTGCTCGGCAACCGTCATGGCGACATAGGCCGCCTGCCGCCGCACCAGCGCGGGTTCGTCCGACGTGGCGGCGACCACGATGCTCCGCTTGAGCCCCTCCGGCCCGAGATCGTCTTCGATGAATTCCTTCAACTCGCGGCCGCGCTCTCCCACCAGTCCGATGACGATGGCGTCCGCGTCGGTATGCCGCGCCAGCATGGCGAGGAGCGTCGATTTCCCGACGCCCGAGCCGGCGAAGATGCCCATGCGCTGGCCTTTGCAGCACGTGATGAAAGCGTTGAGAGCCCTGACACCGAGATCGAGCTTGCCGCCGATGCGCGCCCTGGTATGGGCGGACGGCGCCTGGGTCTTCAGCGGATACCCGACCGCGCCAAGGGGCAAAGGGCCTTTGCCGTCGGCCGCCCGGCCGAATGCGTCGAGGATACGGCCGAGCCAGGCGCGGCTGGGATAGATGAGCTGTGCCTGATCGTCGAATTCGGCCCGCGCGCCGAGCGTCACCCCGTCGAGGACGCCGAGCGGCATAATTTGTGCCCGCCCGTCGTGAAAACCGACCACCTCACACGGAATTTTGTTGCCGTTCGAACTGCTTAGGTTAACTTGGCCGCCAAGGCTGACGGCACCAGCGGCGCCCGTCACCTCGACAAGCAGGCCTTCGATGCGGGCGACCCGGCCGTAGCGCCTGAGCGAGGGAATAGTCTCGATATCTTTGAACAGAGCTTGCATAAGTATCCCCGGAGCGCGAAACAGGCACCTTCCGTTCGATACATCTTGCAGCAAAGACTTTAAGTCGCAGTAAACTTAACAAAGCGAATCAAGGGGATGTGGTTACCATGGGCGAAATTCGGTTAATCTGAATTCGCCTCGGATGAAGCGATTGGTTATGGTGAAAGCGGATGTTAACCATTTCGCCCTAGTCTGCCCCAGTTTGTTAACCACGGCCGGTCGGGCCGCGAAAGAGGTTTAGACACATGCGCGTGCTCTTGATCGAAGATGATAGCGCAATGGCCCGCAGCATCGAACTGATGCTGCGTTCGGAAGGTTTCAACGTCTATACGACGGATCTCGGCGAAGAAGGGATCGATCTGGGCAAGCTCTACGATTACGACATTATCGTGCTCGACCTGCAATTGCCCGACATGAGCGGATTCGAAGTTCTCAAATCGCTGCGCCTGGCGAAAGTGCAGACGCCGGTTCTCATTCTTTCCGGCAATGCGATCGTCGAGGCGAAGGTCAAGGCCCTCGGTTTCGGCGCCGACGACTATATGACCAAGCCGTTCCACAAGGACGAGCTGGTGGCGCGCATCCAGGCCGTCGTGCGCCGTTCCAAGGGTCATTCGCAATCGGTGATCACGACCGGCAAGCTGACCGTGAATCTCGATGCCAAGACCGTCGACGTCGACGGCAGCCGCGTGCATCTCACCGGCAAAGAATATCAGATGCTCGAACTGCTGTCGCTGCGCAAGGGCACGACGCTGACCAAGGAGATGTTCCTCAATCATCTCTATGGCGGCATGGACGAGCCCGAACTCAAGATCATCGACGTGTTCATCTGCAAGCTGCGCAAAAAGCTCGCGGCGGCAACCAATGGCGACAATTACATCGAAACCGTCTGGGGCCGCGGCTATGTGCTGCGCGATCCGATGGAAGAAGTCGCCGCGTAAGGTTACCGTTCCCGCTTTGGCACGAAGGGCGCCGTGAGGCGCCCTTTTTGTTGCGCATGCCCCTTTGACATGTGGTACACATGTAACTATCGTACCAACATGGCCGTTATGATCCAGATACGCAATGTCCCCGACGCGCTACACCGCCGGCTGAAGTCCCGTGCGGCCCTCGCCGGCATGTCGCTTTCGGACTATTTGCTCTCCGAAATCCGCGAGATGGCCGAACGGCCGACGTTGGAGGAATTGCGGGCGCGTTTGCACCGTCGCGCCGGCTTTGCACCCTCCGTCTCACCTGCTGACGCCATCCGCGAAGAACGCGACCGTTCGTGATCGTCGTCGACGCTTCGGCGTTGTTCGAAGTCCTCCTTCAAACGTCCGCAGCGCCGGCCATCGAAGCGCGTCTGTTCGCGCCGGGAGAATCGTTGCACGCGCCTCATCTGCTGGATATCGAAATCGCGCAAGTGGTCAGGCGGTTTGTCGCCGCCGGCGAAATCGACGCCGAGCGCGGCCGTGCCGCACTCGATGACCTCTCCGATTTCCGCCTGTCGCACTACGCACATGTCGTGCTCCTGCCGCGAATATGGGAACTCCGCGCAAATCTGACCGCCTACGACGCCGCCTATGTCGCGCTGGCAGAAGCGCTTGACGCGCCACTTTTGACACGCGATCGCCGTCTTGCGCGCACAACGAATCATCGCGCGCGCATAGAACTCGTCTGACCGGTTCCGGGCAAGTGGGAACACGCACAACTCTCAGCCCTGCGCGCCGATGAAGAAAAATAAGTCATGCGTGTCCCCACTTCAGGGCGCCTCACGGGCGAGATGCCAGAAAGTGGGCGCGTGAAGTGGACACATGCCACTTATTCGAGCCACCATTTCACTTCAGCAGAAGCGGGCGGGACGCCCGCGGTCCCAGTAAGAAGTAAGGACGCGCACAACTTTCACCCCGCCAGCGCCATGCCGCTCGCGAATTGCAGCGCCGCCAGGCGGGCATAGAGGCCGCCGCCGGCGATCAGCTCGGCATGGCTGCCCTCGCCCACCACGCGGCCCTGATCCATCACAACAATACGCTTGAGCCGCTGGATCGTGGCGAGACGATGGGCGATGACGATGGTGGTGCGGCCCGCCATCAGATTGTTGAGGCCCGTCTGCACCAGGCGTTCGTTCTCTGCGTCGAGCGCGCTGGTCGCCTCATCCAGCAGCAGCAGCGGCGCATCGCGAAGCATCGCACGCGCGATTGCCAGGCGCTGGCGCTGGCCGCCCGACAATGTCGTGCCGCGCTCGCCGACGAGGCAATTGTATCCGTCAGGCAGACGCTCGATGAATTCCGCGGCCGCCGCCGCTTCCGCGGCACGCCTGACCTCGGCGTCGCTCGCATCGGGGCGGCCGTAGCGAATATTGTCGGCGATGGTGCCGGAAAAGATCGCCGGGTCTTGCGACACCAACGCGATGTTGCGGCGCAAATCGGTGGGATCGAGCAAAGCCGTGTCGATGCCGTCGAACAGCACCTCACCGTCCTCGACCGCGAAAAACCTTAAGAGCAGCTGGAACACGGTCGATTTGCCGGCGCCCGACGGACCCACCAGCGCGATCGCTTCGCCCGGCGCCACGTCGAGCGAAAAGCCGTCGAGCGCTGCGGCGTCGCGACGCGAAGGATAGTGGAAGCGCACGCTGCGAAAACTCACGGCCCCCCTGGCAGGAGACGACAGACGAACGGGGTTTGCCGGCGTCTTCACGTCCGGTTCGACGTGGAGCAGTTCCATCAGCCTTTCGGAGGCGCCTGCCGCGCGCTGCAGATCGCCCCAGGTTTCGCTCAACGCACCGACGGCGCCCGCCACGATGACGGCGTAGAGCATGAATTGCAGGATCTGGCCGCTGGTCATCACATGGGCGTGCACGTCGCGCGCGCCGATCCAGAAGACGCCGATGATAGAGGCAAACGCCGCGAACATCACGGCCGCCGTCATCACCGCGCGGGCCCGCGTGCGCAGGACTGCAACTTCGAACGACAATTCCACCGCATGCCCGAAGAATTCGCGGTCGATGTCTTCATGGGTGAAAGCCTGCACCGTCTGTACCGCGTTGAGCGTTTCGCTCGCCCGCGCGCTGGTATCGGCGATGCGGTCCTGGCTGCGGCGGCTGAGCGTGCGCACCCAGCGCCCGAACAGGATGAGCGGCACCATCACCAGCAGCACCGCCGCGATGACGAAAGCCGACAATTTCTCGCTGGTCACCACCATCAGCGCCAGGCCGCCCACGAATATCACCACATTGCGCATGGCGACGGAGGCAGACGAGCCGACCACGGTCTGGATCAGCGTCGTATCGGCGGTGAGGCGAGACAGCACTTCGCCCGTGCGCGTCACTTCGAAGAAGGCGGGCGTCAGACCGATCACATGATCGAACACCGCGCGGCGGATATCGGCGATCACCCGTTCGCCCAGCCAGGTGACCAGATAAAAGCGTGTCGCGGTGGCGATAGCGAGCGCCGCGACCGCAATGAGCAGGGGCACGAAATAGGTGTCAAGGCGAGCGACCGCCACGTCGCCGAAGCCATGATCGATCACGTTGCGCGCGGCGGCCGGCAGGACGAGCGTGGCGGCGGACGAACACAGGAGCGCGAACAGAGCCCCGGCAATCAGCCAGCGATAGGGCCACAGGAACGGGACCAGCCGGCGCAATGGCTCCAGCGACCGGCTCTTGGCCCGTCCTGCGGCGACATATTGCACCTGAGTGACGAATTCCGCGCCCGATTGCGCCATTTGCGACTGCGACTCCTTTTGCCCGCCATCCTATATAGTGGTCGCAGAAACCAAGCCATGCCTTGTGCCGGGACCGGGAAACCAGGAACCGCCTGGGCGGACAAAACCTTGCCCAAACCAACCCCCGTCCTGCCCGATCTCCTCGCCGACGACCTGACGATCGTCTTCTGCGGTACGGCGCCCGGCACCGTTTCAGCGGCGCGGCGGCAATATTACGCCCATCCCCAGAACAAGTTCTGGCGCACACTCCACGATATCGGATTGACCCCGCGCCGCCTCGATCCTTGCGAATATGCGGATCTTTTGCGCTTCGGCATCGGACTCACCGACATCGCCAAGAGCGCCTGGGGCATGGACAAGGAATTGCCGCGCGGCGCGCTGGGCAAAGAGGCGATTGCGAATTTGCGCGACCGCATCGCCCGCCACAGCCCGTCCATCCTCGCCTTCACCAGCCTCACCGGAGGGCGCAAATTCATCGGCGCCGAAGCCGAATTCGGCCTGCAAGCGGAAAGAATCGGGCGCACGCGAATCTGGATACTGCCCTCGCCGTCGCCCACCGCCCATTGGAACTGGGATACGAAGCCCTGGCACGCACTGGCCGATGAGGCCAGAGCGGACAGATCCGACAGTTGTAAGCCGCGAAGGGCAAGGTGAGCGCAACTGTTCAGGTTGCACCGCCGCCGGGACGATACAGCGCATGGTAGATCTCCAGGAATCGCTGCGAATTGCGTTCGCCGTCGAAATTCGCCCGCGCGTAAGCCCGGCAAGCCGTGCGCATTGCCAGGCGCCACGCCGGGTCGGACCACACCTTGCCTATCGCCTCGACGATTGCCTGCGTGTCGTTCGGTGGAATGATGATCCCTCGCTCGCCGTTGCCGAGGATTTCGGGAACCGACGCAATTGCGGTTGCGATCGGCAGCACGCCGAGCGACATCGCCTCCAATATGACCATCGGCATGCCCTCGCCGAACAGCGACGGCAACAGCAATATGTCGCGATTCTCGAAAACGTGCTGCCATTCGTTGCGATCGTAAACGCCGGCAAACTCCAACTGCGGATTATCGCGCGCCTGCGATTCGACAGACGTGCGCAGCGGGCCGTCCCCGTAGATCACGAACCGGATGGGAAAAGCGAAACGCAACTTTGCGACGGCAAGGAATGTTTCGATCCCTTTTTCCGGAACGAGGCGCCCGGCGAATACCACAGACAAATGCGAATTGTCCGGATTTCCAGCCAGCGAAGTTTCGAGGCCCCGCATGGAGACCGAATTGTAGATCGACGTCGACTTCCGCGCGATGTCCGGCATCGATGCAACGAACGACGTCTTCTCGGTTTCGCTCAAGAACACGACGACGTCCGCCAGGCGCATCAACATGCCTTTGGCGGCCCTGGTCAGACCTTGGGCGGGATGCAGCAGAAAACGCCCACCATGGATATGAAGCACTACGCGCTTGCCCCGGGCCTTTGCGACGAGGGTCAGAACGCCGTCGCGGAAGATCGACTTTCTCTGCAAGGCGGTGTTGGAGTGAAAAATGCCTGGCGACGAGAACAGGATCGTGCCGATGGCTTTGATGTTGTTCGACAGGCTGGTCATCGTACGGCCGAAGAAGCCGCCTCTCTGGGGAGAACCGACCAGCAAATGCGTATAACGAACATCGGCGCGCAGCGCGGCCATGAGTTCCAACACCACGGAGGAAACGCCGCTCACGTTGATCTTTGTGTCCAGGCTCGGCGCAGAAATGAGAACCGAAGGTTTGTCCGCGCCCACGTCCCGGCGCGCCGCAACGACCGAAATGTTTCTCCATGCCCCAGGATTCCCGTGCAAGCGGCGATAGGCTTCGGCGAGGTTGGGCAACACGGATGCCGGCAGATATCTCCGTTCAATGGTCCGTCGCGCTTCGGCGCCCAATCGCCGGCGCATTTCGGGGTCGGACACCAGCCGTGCGACGGCGCCGGTCAATGCCGCAGCATCGCCGACAGGGATCACGATGGCGCCGCCATCGGCGACAATCTCCGGAACCCCTGCAACGGGTGTCGTAACGGACGCCATTCCCGCGGCCATCGCTTCGATGAGGGAGTTCGGAAATCCCTCGCCATGCGACGGCAGGAGAAAGATGTCGAGGCGATGCATCAAATCCAAAAGACGCTCGTGATCGATCGGGCCCTCCATCACCGCGACGTTGGAAAGCTTCAGACTTGAAATTCGCTCAATGAGTTTGGGTGCCAGGGCGTAGAGATAAAATTTCGCCGCAACGCCCATCGCGTCGAGCCGCTGCATTGCCACAATGACTTCCTCCACGCCCTTGCGGAGTGCTTCCATGTTGGCGATGAACAAAATTGTGGG
Organism: Rhizomicrobium sp.; assembly: GCA_049692035.1. Taxonomy (GTDB): domain Bacteria; phylum Pseudomonadota; class Alphaproteobacteria; order Micropepsales; family Micropepsaceae; genus Rhizomicrobium. The sequence goes on along the minus strand of JBAVOL010000013.1, from coordinate 47,028 downwards.
GACGTCGGCCTCATTGTCGCGGAAAACAGGCCGAAGCCGATGTTTGCTCCAATTCGGCAACACCAGAACGTCGGGCACCTGCGCAATTTTCTCGACGAAACTGCGGGTGAATTGCGATTGGACGATGAGGCGGTCGGGGACGCGCAGCGCCCGCACGATCAGCCGTTGCATGCACGGCGACGAGGCGGAATAGAAATGGTCGAAGTGACCTCCGATGCGCAACAATGTCGCGCGCCCCATCAGCCTGGCAAGCAGGACATAGACTGCCCCTTCCCAGAATACCTGATAGTCGGAAGCCTGTACCTGGACGATGTCGATGCGACGCAGGACGAGATAAAACGGGAAAACCGCAAGCCGCCAGATCGTCAGGCTTATGCCTTGAATGATTCTCGCGATTCCGCCGCGCAAAACCGCTGAATAACCGTAATTGTCGATGACATTCTTCTTTCGCGGCCGCGTCGTCGTGTAGGTGCGGAAATCGAATTCGTCTGCAAGGGACGATGACATCAAATTGAGCATGAAAGTCGTGACGCCGCCGATCGTCGGAGGCATGGGGCCGATCAGAACAACCCGGCTTTTTCTCTTCTCGATCACGCGCTTGCTGTCGTTTCAGGAATGAAGTGCACGGCCGCCCGGACCATCGTCAGGCCGTGCGCGCGCGACAAGGCCCCAGAGGAAATTGCCGCAGGCCCAATATCTGCATCGCCGCGAGAACGATAAAGCGGGGGTTGTTCTTGAAATGCCGCTTCCAGAGTTTTCCCGGGTTTCGGACAAGGCGGTAGAACCATTCCATGCCGATGTTCTGAATCCATTGCGGCGCCATTTCAGAGTGTCCCGACAGGACATCGAAAGTCCAGCCGACACCGAGCATGACCGCGGGGATACGCCCGCGATGTTCGAACATCCAGCGTTCCTGCTTCGGACAACCGAGCCCCACGAACAAAAGCCGCACGCCGGACTTTTTGATGTCCTCCACGATCCTTTCGTCTTCTTCCTGCGACAGCGGACGAAAAGGCGGCGAACAGGAATAGACAATCTTCAGCCCGGGAAAACACGACGCGGCAGCCTTGACCAGATCGGCGATGACCGCGGGCGAACTTCCATAGAAGCCGATGGAAATCCCCTCCCTGGCCGCCATTTCGCACAGCTTGAGCGTCAGCGTCGGCGCAAATACGCGTTCCTGCTGCTTCAGACCGAGCATCCGCGTCACCCAGACGATCGGGACGCCGTCGGAGACGACCATATCGGCGCTGTTGACGGTTTCCCGGAATGCCGCGCTGTCGTAGGATTCCATCACCATATGGACCGTGGAACAGCACACATAGCGCGAACTGCCGTCGCACCAGCCGCGCAATCTGGCTTGCGCCGAACCGTAGTCGAACTCGTCGATGCGCATACCCAGAACCGAACATGATTGCGGCCCTGCGCCCGACGGTACCTGGCGGGACCGGCCTTGACCGCCGGTCGATTGCTGCGTCGCTTCAACCGCGTTTTGCATTGTCGCCCTGCGTGCGCAAGACTTGTGCCTCGATCCAGGCATAGGTCTTTTCAAGACCTTCGCGCAGCGGGCGGCTGGGGGCCCATCCCAACGTGCTCTTGATCAGCCTGTTGTCGGAGTTGCGGCCGCGCACGCCGAGCGGCCCCGGAATATGTTCGATGTGAAGTATCTTGCCCGCGATGTCCATCGCCATGGCGGCGAGCTGGTTGATTGTCACCATCTCTTCGGAGCCGATATTGAACGGTCCCTCGTTCACGGAACGCGCCAGCCGCAAAGTGCCCTCGACGCATTCGTCGATGTAGAGGAACGAGCGCGTTTGAAGACCGTCGCCCCAAATTGCAATAGTACCGCCATTGGCAGTCTCCGCGACCTTCCGGCAGATCGCCGCCGGGGCCTTTTCCTTGCCGCCTTGCCATGTTCCTTCGGGACCGAAAATATTATGATAGCGGGCCACGCGGCATTGCATCGCATGATTGCGGTTGAACGCGAGGTAGAGGCGCTCGCTGAACAGTTTTTCCCAGCCATATTCGCTGTCGGGCGCGGCGGGATAGGCTGAATTTTCGGCACAATTGGGATTGTCGGGATCTTCCTGATTGTAGGCGGGGTACATGCAGGCCGACGAAGAATAGAATATCCGCTTGACGTTTCTGCAGCGGCAAGCCTCGACCATGTTGAGATTGATCGTCGCGGAATTGTGCATGACCTCCGCATCATGATCGCCGGTGAAGATGTAACCTGCACCCCCCATATCGGCGGCAAGCTGATAGACTTCGTCGAATTTGCGGTCGACTACGGCACCGCAAACGGTCTGATCGCGCAGATCGGCAATGACGAAATCGTCGGCTTCGGTTTCGCTGAAGTCCGGATATTTGAGGTCGACGCCCCGAACCCAGAAACCTTCGCGTTTCAGCCGTTTGACCATGTGGCTGCCGATGAAGCCGCCGGCCCCGCAGACCAGTGCTTGTCGCATGTGCTCATCCCCCTCAGAACCGCCTCAACAACGCGCCGCCGATATGCAAACCGACACTGTTGCATCATGCTTTACTGCCGTCGCAAGGCCAGACCGGACTCCGCGCGGCCCCTGACCCCGGCCCGGAGACTTCCGCAGCCAAACGTCGCCTTCGAGTCACCGGCGCCACCTTGGGGACGTCGCTCGCGTCTTCACAATGTCGCATTTGCAAAACGATAAGTTTCGATGATTTTGCAAGCTATTGGCCTGACGAAGCAACCCTTTTTGTGCGCTGCGGTCACAGCAATGTCGTCGACACTGGTGAAATCGCGTCGCAATTTCCCCTGGCCGAAGGCGGGAGCGGGCTCTGCTGGGGAGCAACCGGCCAAGGAATAGCCGGGCTGATCTTCCCTCGCTCTTGACCCGTTTGGGCGCGGCTGGTTGTTGCCTGCACAAGAGCAATTGCAAGGAGCCATCCGTGATCGAAGCGGTCATCTGGGATTTTGGCGGGGTTTTCACCGCCTCGCCGTTCGAAGCGTTCGCCCGTTACGAGCGCGAACGGGGCCTGCCGCAGGATATGATCCGCAAGATCAATAGCACCAATCCTCTGGAAAATGCCTGGGCGCGGTTCGAGCGCTCCGCTATCGATTTCGATGCTTTCGACGTGGAATTCGCCAGGGAAGCGCGTGCGCTCGGTCATCATGTACCGGGCAGGGACGTGATCGCGTTGTTGGCCGGCGATTTCCGCCCCGAGATGGTCGCGGCGCTCAAACGCGTCAGGGAAAATTACAAGACGGGTTGCATCACCAACAATTTGCCGGCCAACCAGACGGGCTCGGCGCAGGGGCGTGGGCTCTATGCACGTGAAATCATGGACATGTTCGATCACGTGATCGAATCGTCGAAGATCGGCATTCGCAAGCCCGATCCGCGCATCTACGAAATGATGTGCGAGGCGTTGAACGTGGAGCCGCAGGCTTGCGTCTATCTCGACGATCTCGGCGTGAACCTCAAACCCGCCAAAGCGATGGGCATGACGACGGTCAAAGTCGAAAGCGCAGTGCAGGCGATCGCAGAGCTGGAAAAGGCGTTGGGCGTCAAGCTGGAGTGAGTTCGCCCTTCCCTCCTCACCATGGCCTGCCTTACCCGAAATCCTTCGCCAGTTCGCTGCGCACGGCCGGTGAAAGGATCGCGATATGGCCGTAATTTGCATGATCGATGGCGAGCATCACGCGGCCCTCGCCGCTCGCGAACTGCTTTTTCAGCTCGGGGGTGAAGACGAAACGCAGCCAGTGTACCGATGAAGTCTTGCCGTCGGGCGTCGTGCGGTCTTCATATTCGGTAGGCACGCCTTTGATGCGGGTACCGGCGACGTCGAGCGATACCGTCTCTTCGATGCCGCCCAATTGCCGTAAGACCGTTTCGCGGCGAACGGGATCGTCGATTTCGAGCATGAGCGTCGCGATCAATTCGTTGCCTTGGGGAATGAGGGGGTTGTAGGTCTCGAGTTCGCCCGCGATCTGCGCCGTACCACCCTTCTCGATGTACAGCATCTCCTGCACCTGGAGCCACATCGTATCGTAGTTCTCGAAATAGAAGGTCGCGAAGGGACCGACCTCGGCGCGCCGGTTCTTCTTGACGGCAACCAGGGCTTTGCGCAATTCCGCGCGCCGCGCGGCATAATCCGCATACGGAGCGATATCGGCCGGCGTGATCCGGCGGTCGCGAGCGCTCATGAGAGGTTCTCCGAAAGGCCGTAGGCACGGGCAAAGATTTCAATAGGATGTTCGGGGCTGCGGGCGGGAAGTTCCTTGCCCGCCTCGCTCGCAAGCTCGCCGGCGCCCTGTACGATGTGCTTGGCCGCGAGCGGGCAGTCGGACGCGATGTGGCCGCGGGCCTGGTTCGCCGCCATGCGCATGGCAGGCTTGCCCACCTTCATCGCCACTTCGTGCGTTCCTTTGAGAACGCCGAAGGTGCCGCCATGTCCGGCGCACCGCTCGATCACATCGATCGGCGTGTCCGGAATGAGGCGCAGCATCTCGGCGGCCTTGGGCCCCATGTTCTGGGCGCGGGCATGACACGCCAGATGCACGCTGACGCCTTCAGGCAGGCTTTTGAGGCCTTCGGGCAGGCCGTGCTTTTTGGCGATCATGACGACATATTCGTCGATGTCGTAGGTGGCGGAGGCCAGCCGCTTCACGTCTTCGTTTTCGGGCACGATCAGCGGCCATTCGAACTTGAACATCAGCCCGCACGATGCCGTCAGCGCGACGATGTCGTAGCCCTCGTCGATGAGCTTGACGAGTTCCCCGGACACCTTCGCCGCGTTCTGCGCCACGCGTTCGAGCTCGGCCTGTTCGAGAAACGGCATGCCGCAACAGCCGGGATAAGCAACCCTGGTCTCGACGCCGATGTGATTGAGCACGGCGCGCGCGGCGATTCCCGTTTCCGGCTTGTTGTAATTGACGAAGCAGGTGGCGAACAATGCGGCCTTCGGTTTGGCCGCGTAAGCCGGCGCCTGCATGTTGGGACCAAGAGGGTTGCGGCGGTCGGCAAGCACGAAAGTCCGGCTGTGGAATTTCGGCAGTTCCGCATGCGCATCGATACCGAGCGTGGCCTGCATCAACCCGCGCGCAACCACGTTCTTGCGGCTGCTCGCGAAATTGGCGAGCGCCGAAACCGGCTGGGCGAGCGTGCCGTTCCGGTCCATTTCGGCCAATTGGCGGGCAACGAAATTCGTCTTGCCGGCATGCGCCTCGGCAGCGCGGTAGCGCAGCATCAGATGCGGAAAATCGAGATTGAATTCATGCGGCGGCACATAGGGACACTTCGTCATGAAGCACATGTCGCACAGCGTGCAGGCTTCGACGACGGCGGCAAAATCTTCCGACTTCACACCCTCCACTTCGCCCGACGGGCTGCCGTCGACCAGCGTGAACAGGCGCGGAAACGAATCGCAGAGATTGAAGCACCGCCGGCAGCCATGACAGATGTCGAAGACGCGCCGCATCTCGGCGTCGAGCTTCGCGGCATCCGTGAAATCGGGGTTGCGCCAATCGAGTGCGTGGCGCGTGGGCGCTTCAAGGCTGCCTTCGCGGGACATGGTTTGGAACTCTGAAGTTAAAAAGCAGATGTTGAAGTCATCGGCGCGATCGATTGGCACCAAACCTCGATTGTCATGGCCCGCAAATGCGGGCCACCCAGATGAAAATTCACTGAGCAAACATAACGTGGTCGGTTGACTACCCAACCGTTCCGCAACGCGCTTGCTTCAACTGGGTGGCCCGCACTAGGGGGGCCATGACACCGAGATTTACGGTCCCTTACGAGCCCAGCGAATCGAGCGCCTTCTGGAAGCGGCCGGCATGGCTCTTTTCGGCCTTGGCGAGCGTCTCGAACCAGTCGGCGATCTCGTCGAAGCCTTCCGTGCGGGCGGTGCGCGCCATACCGGGATACATGTCGGTATATTCGTGCGTCTCGCCGACAATCGCGGCCTTCAGATTCTTGTCGGTCGGACCGATCGGCTCGCCCGTCGCCGGATCGCCGACGGCTTCGAGGAATTCGAGATGGCCGTGCGCATGGCCGGTCTCGCCTTCCGCCGTGGAACGGAACACGGTAGACACGTCATTATAGCCTTCGACATCGGCCTTCTGCGCGAAATAGAGATAACGACGGTTGGCCTGGCTTTCGCCGGCAAACGCATCCTTCAAATTCTGTGCAGTCTTGGAACCCTTGAGAGTCGTCATCGATATTCTCCTTTGGTGATAAGGGCGCGACCATTCTGCCGCGCCGGAACCGGGGCGGAACATGCGCCTCCAACCGCCAGATGTCAATTATTTAGAACTGTTCTAAAGAAAGATTTTTGTGGGGCATGAAGGCGACGCGCAGGTTCAGGCGCGCTTGAGCCGCACGATGACGTCGACGCGGTCGACAATGGTGCCTTCGGGCGCCGCAGGCAGGCCGGCAACCCTGATTTCGCCGTTCGCGATATCGATCAGCGATTCGCCCTCCGGACAATAGAAATGCTGGTGTTCGCCGATATTCGTGTCGAAATAGCTGCGGGTGGCATCGACCACGACCTGCTGGAGCAGGCCTGCCGCGGTAAATTGGTGCAACGTATTGTAGACGGTAGCGAGCGAAATCTTGAAGCCCGCCTGCAGCGCTTCGGCGTGCAGGGCTTCGGCGCTCACATGGCGGTCGCCGGCCCGGAAAAGCAGTTCTGCCAGCGCCGCACGTTGACGCGTCGGCCGCAAGCCCGCCGCCCGCAGCCGGGCACCAATCCTGGCATCGTCGCTTTTATCGGCTCTTTTTCTGGGAGACATGGCTGGCTGTTGCATCCTGACCCTTGCGTCGCTGACCCGCGGGCCTCATCTTTGCTACAGTGCGTTCTAGCCGGTCATTGGTTAGAATGCTTCTAAGAAATAGGAAATCGGTTAAACGGGCTCAATTGTCAAGGGTCCGGAGACCGTTCCGCAGATGCGATTGGATGGTTCATCCCATGTTGGGACGGAAAACGAGCTTTGATATGCAGGGCCTTCTGGCCTGTGCCCGTGGCGAATTGTTCGGCGAGGGCAATGCGCGCCTGCCGCTGCCGCCGATGCTGATGTTCGATCGCATCACGCGAATCGCGGCCCAGGGCGGCAGCCACGACAAGGGCGAGATCGAGGCCGAGATGGATGTGCGGCCCGACCTCTGGTTCTTCAAATGTCACTTCCAGAACGATCCCGTCATGCCCGGCTGCCTCGGCGTCGATGCCATGTGGCAGCTCGTGGGCTTCTTCCTCGGCTGGCTGGGCGGGCTTGGCCGCGGTCGCGCACTCGGCGTCGGTGAGGTGAAGTTCTCCGGCATGGTGCTGCCCAATGCCAAGCTGGTGAGCTATTACATCGACCTCAAGCGCGTCATCATGCGCAAACTCGTGGTCGGCATCGCCGATGGCTATATGAAGGTCGACGGCAAGCTGATCTACGAAGCCAAGGACCTCAGGGTCGGCCTCTTCGTCGATGAAAAAGCCGCCCTTGCGCAAACCGCCGCCGCGCCGGCCTGAAATATCCTTCTCCCTGCATTGTCGGGAGGCGCTGCAGCACGTAAGGGCAAAGGCAGACGAAGGGGCCGGATGCGGTCTCCTGTTCTTTATACCTGCGACCGGGCCTCGGAGAGGGGACGTACGAAAGGAAAGCATCCATGAGACGTGTGGTCGTCACCGGCATGGGCATCGTGTCTTCCATCGGGAACAACACGCAGGAAGTCGTTTCCTCCCTGCGCGAGGCGCGATCCGGCATCACGGCCGCACCCGATTATGCCAGGATGGGATTTCGCAGCCAGGTGCACGGCAGCCTGAAGATCGATCTCGATGCCGTCGTCGACCGGCGCGCGCGCCGCTTCATGGGCGACGGCGCAGCCTACGCCGCGGTCGCGATGGATCAGGCAATTCGCGATGCCGGGCTCGAACCGCATGACATCAGCAATCCGCGCACGGGGCTGATCGTGGGTTCGGGCGGGCCCTCGACGAAGGCAATCGTCGCCGCGGCCGACACCGCGCGCCAATCGAGCCCCAAACGTGTCGGTCCCTTTGCCGTACCCAAGGCGATGTCGTCGACCTGCTCGGCCAACCTCTCGACCTGGTTCAAGACCAAGGGCGTCAATTATTCGATCAGCTCGGCCTGCTCGACCTCGGCCAATTGCATCGGCAATGCGGCCGAAATGATCCAGTGGGACAAGCAGGACATGATGTTTGCCGGCGGCGGCGAAGAGCTCGACTGGACGCTGTCGGTTCTGTTCGACGCCATGGGCGCGATGTCGTCGAAATACAACGCGACGCCGCAGAAAGCCTCGCGCGCCTACGACAAGAACCGCGACGGCTTCGTCATCTCGGGCGGCGGCGGCATCGTGGTGCTCGAGGAACTCGAGCACGCCAAGGCGCGCGGCGCAAAAATCTATGCGGAGTTGGTGGGCTATGGCGCGTGCGCCGACGGCGCCGACATGGTGGCGCCGTCCGGCGAAGGGGCCGTGCGCTGCATGAAGCTCGCGCTGGAAAACGTGAAGGCGCCGGTCGACTATATCAATCCGCATGCAACCTCGACGCCGGTAGGCGATGTGCCGGAAATCGACGCCATTCGCGAGGTGTTCGGATCGCGCGGCATGCCGCCGATCAGCGCCACCAAATCGCTCACCGGCCACAGCCAGGGCGCGGCCGGCGTGCACGAGGCGATCTATACGCTGTTGATGATGCGCCACGGCTTTATCGCGGAAAGCGCCAATATCGAAGAACTCGATCCGGCGGTCGCCGATGCACCGATCGTCAGAAGCCGCATCGACAATGCCAATATCAACGTCGCCATGTCGAACAGCTTCGGTTTTGGCGGCACCAATGCGGTGCTCGTCTTCCAGCGCTGCGATGCCTGACGCGCATGGCGATTGCATGGAACGGATGCCAACCCGGTCGGGGGTCCCGATCTGAAACAGACCGGAATGAACGGGGTATGCATGGCTGAGGGCAAACATTTGATGAGCGGACGGCGCGGCCTCGTCATGGGGGTTGCGAACGACCATTCGATTGCCTGGGGCATCGCGCGCACGCTTGCCGCTTATGGCGCGGAGATCGCCTTTTCCTATCAGGGCGAGGCACAGGCCAAGCGGCTCAAGCCGCTGGCGGCGAAAATCGGATCGGATATTCTGCTGCCTTGCGACGTCGAAAACGATAGGGAACTCGACGATGTGTTTTCCCGGCTCCAGGCGGCCTGGGGCTCGCTCGATTTTGTCGTGCACGCGATCGCCCATTCCGACAAGAATGAACTCAAGGGCCGTTATGTCGACACCAGCCGCACCAATTTCGTCCGCAGCCTGAGCATCTCCTGCTATTCCTTCACCGCGGTGGCGCAGCGCGCGGCCGCATTGATGATTCCGCCGGCGAGGGGCGGTCGCGGCGGCGCGCTTCTGACGCTAACCTATCTGGGCGCCGACCGCGTCATGCCGAACTACAACGTGATGGGCGTGGCGAAAGCGGGGCTGGAGGCGAGCGTGCGTTACCTCGCCGCAGATCTCGGCCGCGACGGCGTGCGCGTCAATGCCATTTCCGCCGGGCCGATGCGCACGCTGGCGGGTTCGGTCGTCAGCGAGTCGCGCACCGTGTTCAAATGGAACAAGGCCCAGAGCCCGCTCAAAAAATCGATCGGGCTCGACCATGTCGGCAACGCCGCGCTCTATCTGCTCAGCGATCTGTCGGCCGGGGTGACCGGAGAAATTCACTTTGTCGATGCGGGCTACAACATCGTCGGCATGCCGCCGAGCGCCGACCTCAACGGCTGGATCGCTCCCGACAACGGCCTCGACAATGGCGATGATAACGAGGGGGAAAAGGTCGATGCGCGCGCGGATGCTTAGGCTTTCGCTGACGGCCGCTGCTCTCGCGGTGTTCGCGTCCACCGCTGAGGCCGGCTGGCAGGACGAGGCCTCGCCCTATGACGTGAACCGGCTGGCAAAGCTCGGCGAAGCCAGGGCCAAGGCACTGGACGAAGCGCAAGCGGGCGCAGACCTCCCTACAATCCATGCGGTGCTCGATCCCGCGCCGCAGCCTGTTTCAGCCGACGCGCTGATGGGCGCCTGGCGTTGCCGCACGATCAAACTCGGCGGGCTCACGCCCGATGTCGTCTATGGCTGGTTCCGCTGCCGTATCATGCGCGAGCGCGGGAATCTTTTCTTCGAGAAGCTGTCGGGCTCGCAGCGCATCAGAGGCGCTTTGTATCCGTATGAATCGGGCGGCTATGTGCTGCTGGGCGCGCTCAGCGTCAGTGGCGAGCCCATGCATCGTTATTCTGGCAACCATGCCTCTGCCGGCGCCATCGCCACGCCCGACGACGCCATCGGCCTGCTGGTCGGAACGGGCGCGGGCCACGCGCGCATCGAATTTCCGTACCCGGTGCAGGAATCGACCTTCGACGTGATCGAACTGAAGCGGTAGGGATTTTTCGCCGCCCGAAAGACAACGGACCCGGCGCCTTCGGCGCCTGGTCCGCCGCAAATCCAAAACATCTCGGCAATTCTACTCAGTGGTGATGATCGTCGCGATGATTCATGTCGTGGAAATGTTCGGGATGGGCATGGCTGTAGTTTTTATAGTCGTCCGGGTGGGCCCAGCGATGCCAGCGATGATGGCTGTCATAATAGCCGTCGCGATAGCCGATCGCGACATCGCCGAAATTGACGGAAATGCCGATTTGCGCGATGGCCGGCGGTGCGGCCGCGGTTGCGGCCAAGCCGATGCCGGCGGAAATGAGAGCCGCTTTAAGGATGGTTTTCATGTGCCTCGTCCTTGGAAGGTTGCGAACGGCGCTCCGTTTACCAAACTAGCGCGGAAGGTTCACCCCGACAACGCGCCCCGCTAGGCCTTCATGAAAACATATTTGTGCCGGCAGCGTTCCCATGCCGCGCCGCCGCGCGCGTCGCCGCACTATGCTGCCGCCCAGCTTGCGCGGGCCTTGGCGGCCGCTGCAAACCGCTCGAACAGATAATGGCTATCCATCGGTCCGGGCGAAGCCTCAGGGTGGTACTGCACCGAGAACACCGGTTTGCCTTCGACGCCGATGCCGCAATTGCTGCCGTCGAACAACGACACATGGGTTTCGGCGACACCCTTGGGCAGCGTTTCGCGATCGACGGTGAAGCCGTGATTCATCGAGACGATTTCGACCTTGCCGGTGGAGAGGTCCTTCACCGGATGATTGGCGCCGTGATGGCCGTGGCGCATCTTGTGCGTCTTGGCGCCGAGCGCGAGTGCCAGCATCTGATGGCCGAGGCAGATGCCGAACACCGGTATTCCTGCGTCGATCACGCCGCGGATCGCGGGAATGGCATATTCGCCGGTCGCCGCCGGATCGCCCGGACCGTTCGACAGCAACACGCCATGCGGCTTCAACTGCAGCACCTCGTCGGCGCTGGCGGTGGCGGGCAGCACCGTGATGTCGGCGCCGTGACCGGCCAATTGGCGTAAGATATTGCGCTTGACACCGTAATCGAGAACAACCGCGCGCCAGCTCGGGCGCCCTTCCAAGCCGTAGCCGGAGTTCCATACCCAGGGCGTTTCGCGCCAATCATAGCGTTGGCGGCAGGTGACCTCCTTGGCAAGATCAAGCCCTTCGAGGCCGGGGAAGCCGCGCGCCGCCTTTACCAACGAATCGATATCGAATTTGCCGTCCGGGACATGGGCGACGATGCCGTGCGGCATGCCCTTTTCGCGGATGCGCGCGGTGAGGGCGCGGGTGTCGATGCCGGAGATCGCCGGAATGTTGTGGGATTTGAGCCAGCGGTCGAGGCTCACCAGGGCGCGATAATTGGACGGGTTCTCGGCGTCGGCCCGCACCACCAGCCCGCGCACCACCGGCAGCAGCGATTCAACGTCTTCGCTGTTGGTACCGACAATGCCGATATGGGGGAAGGTAAAAGCGACGATCTGACCGGCATAGGACGGATCGGTGAGTATCTCCTGATAACCGGTCATCGCAGTGTTGAAGCAAACCTCGCCCACACCTTGCGTCTCTGCGCCGAAACCCGTGCCTTCGAAGATCGTCCCGTCGGCGAGGACCAGCATCCCCGTCCTGCGCATGCGCGAAAAGCGGACCGCCGGCGGCGCGGCGGGCGGAGACAAGGTGTCGGTCATGGGAAGGGCCTCGGATTCGGCGGAAAATAGGGAGGCCGGCGAGGCGGGTCAAGCGGGGGAAAGATGGGGGCTCCGACAGCACCGTGCAGCCGATTGAATTGTATCCTCTATACCGCGTGCTCCACTTCCCAACCCTTGCACGCCAGCAGGATCGGCCGCGGCACCGGTTTTTCGCCGTTCGAGTAATACGCCACCATGCGTCGCGAGAGGCCGAGCGCCTCGGCCGCTTTGGTCAGCGATAGACCATGCTTGAGCCGCCATTCCAAAAACGCCCGCGTGTCTTGATGTCCCGTGGCGGAGAGTGTTTCGAGCCACAGCGTCTCAGCGCTCAATTCCGCTCCCGACGGCCACGCGATGCTGTGCCCCCATTCTCCGATCTGGGCTTGCGCAAATTCGCCGGGGTCGCGCAGAGCGCGAAACGCACGGCCACGCAGAACGGGCGTGAGATCGATTTCGGCGCGCGTGCCGTCGGACCAGCGCAACGCGATGGTTGCCGGCGCTTTGGCTTTCACCGAGACAATGGTCCGCGTCGTGTCTGTAATGCTCATCCGTTCAACTCCTGCCATTTGGCCATCAGCACCGAGCGATTCTTCCGCGCCCAGGCCTTTGCGCTACGCAACACCTCAGCAGGAGCCGACCCGATCAACAATTCGCCCGTCTCGATGCCGACGGAGCAGCGAAAGCCTGGACCCTCGACGTGAAAATGCGGAACGCCGTGGTCTCGGCCGTAGACGGCGATTTTCCAGCTTGTGCCGCGATAGACCGTGACCATCGCTTACATTTTAGTGCAATTGTTGCACCGGTAGAAGCTCGGATTCGGACCGCGGGCATCTTGCCCGCATTTGGTGTCGGAGCGCGGCCATCTTGGCCGCATTGCACTGCTTCAGGCACTGTTTATGCGGGCAAGATGCCCGCGGTCCCAGGTGCCAAACAATATGCTAAACTCGAATCACACGAAAACCGGAGAGCGACGATGGGCCTGCGCGAGCAATTCAACGAAGCGATGAAGGGGGCGATGAAGGCCAAGGAACAGCGCCGCCTCTCGACGCTCCGGCTTGTCCTCGCCGCCATCAAGGATCGCGACATTGCCAGCCGCACGGAGGAGAGCCGCGCCGGCATCGGTGACGACGAGATCCTTCTGCTCCTTACCAAGATGATCAAGCAGCGCGAGGAATCGGCGGCGACCTATGAAAGCGGCGGCCGGCCGGAACTCGCTGCGGCCGAGCGCGAGGAGATCGCGATCATCCAATCCTACCTCCCCAAGCAGATGAGCGCGGCGGAGGTCGAAGCGGCGGCCAGGGCCGTGATCGCGGAATTGGGTGCCGCCTCCATGAAGGACATGGGCAAGGTGATGGCGGTGCTCAAAGAGCGCTATGCCGGCCGGATGGATTTCGCCGCCGCGAGCGCCACCGTGAAGGGGCTGCTTTCGGCGCCGAAATAAAACCGCTGCCAGCTCCGACAGTGTTATGTGGGTAAGTACGCCAAAGTGAGACGCTCGGCCCACAAGGGCGTAGACTGATCTGATGCGCTACGGCCAGGGACTGCTCGAAGAGATCGTGCGGCGGACGGATATCGTCCAGCTGGTGGGGCGGCGCGTCAAGCTCCAGCGCCGCGGCCATGCCTTTTGGGGCTGCTGCCCGTTCCACAAGGAGAAATCGCCGTCCTTCAAGGTCGAGAACGAGCGCCGCACCTACAAATGCTTCGGCTGCGGCGCGGGTGGCGATGCGTTCAAATGGCTGACCGAGACCGAGGGCCTCAGCTTTCCCGAGGCGGTCGAGCGGCTGGCGGGCGAGGCGGGCGTCGAACTGCCCCAATGGACGCCGGACGACGAGGTGCGCGAGGCCAGGCGCAAATCGCTTTACGACATCGCCGAACTGGCCTGCGTCTTCTTCGAGGAGCAATTGCGGGCGAGGGCCGGAGCGGAAGCGCGCGCCTATCTTGCCGCGCGCGGGCTCGACGCGGCGGCGGTCGCGCGGTTCCGCCTGGGCTATGCGCCGTCCGGCCACACCGCCCTCATCCAACATCTCCAGGCGAAAGGCGTGTCGCTCGACGACATGATCGCGGCCGGTGTGGCGCGCGCAGCCGACGAGGAGCGGCCCGCGCGCGATTTCTTTTTCGACCGGTTGATGTTTCCGATCTCCGATCCGCGCGGACGGGTCATCGCGTTCGGCGCCCGCGCGCTCGCACCCGACGCCAAGCCCAAATATCTCAACACCGGCGAGACGACGCTCTTCTCCAAGGGCCATCTGCTCTACAATTTCGCGACTGCCCGCACCGCCGCCCTCAAATCCGGCACCATCATCGTCGCCGAAGGCTATATGGACGTAATCGCGCTGGTGCGGGCGGGATTCGAGGCGTCCGTGGCACCGTTGGGGACGGCGCTTACCGAGCACCAATTGGCGCTGCTATGGCGCAGTGCGGCCGAGCCGATCCTTGCGTTCGACGGCGACGAGGCCGGTCTCAAGGCGGCGCACCGCGCGGCCCACCTCGCTTTGCCCCATCTGAGGCCCGGCCAGTCGCTGCGTTTCGCCTTCCTGCCCGCCGGCGAAGACCCCGACAGCCTCATCCGCGCCCAAGGGGCTGCCGGAATGGGACGGGTCCTCGACGCGGCCGAACCGCTCTCCGTCGTGTTGTGGCGCGCGGAGACGGAGGGGAAGGATTTCTCCACCCCCGAACGCCGCGCCGGGCTGGAGCGGTCCCTGGCCGAAATCGTCGGCCGGATCGCCGATCGCACCATCGCCGATTATTACCGGCGCGATTTCGACGCCAAGGTGTTCGAGACCTTCAAGCGGCGACCCTCCCGTGGGAGCGGAAAGAAGTCGGACGAGCGGATGCGGCCCGACCGCGGAAGACGGGAAGGGTTAAAATCCACCGCCATTCTCGAGACAGTCTCGCCCGAGGCACGCAAGAGCGTTCTCGCTCGTCCCGCGCTTTTTGCCTCTACCGGCAACCAGCGAAACCTCGGGAAAAGCCCAGAACTCAGTTTTGTCCGCATCAACAAAGCCCTGCCCCCTAACGACCGACGGAGCGCCGCCGAAGGAATACGGCTGCTGGAGGACCAAACCCAGTCTTCAAGTGCACGCAGCGTCAAAGAAAGAGAGGTCGCCGCGCTCCTGCTCCAGGCGCCGGAACTTGCCCTTTCGCACGGCGAAATCCTTGCCGCTTTGCCGTTTTCGGAGCCATTGCTTGACAGGCTGCGGCATGAACTCCTAAACCTCGCCGCCTCCGGCTCCAGACTTGAAAATCGAAGGCTGGAGGACCATCTCGTCCGCGCAGGCATGGCCGAACTCGTGGAGCGCTTTAAGACGCCCCGGGCAGGCTTCGACCGGTCGGGCGAAGGCCGTGAGGCCACGAGCGGGGGAAATGTCGATGCCGATGACATCGAAGCTCGTTGGCTGCGGGCGGCTGCGCAATTGCAGGAGATGGCGGAGCTTGAACCCGAACGAAAGCGCGCCGTGGAACGTTTCAATGCAGAAGCGACCGAGGAAAGCTGGGGCGACGCCCATCGCCTTCTCGCGCCGCGCGCCCTGCCGAACGAGTGACGGTCTCGGCCTGAAAATGTTGAACCGCCTCTTGCATGCGCATGAGGCAAACGGGCGATAGAGCGACGAGCAACGCAATGGTCAAGAAAACGAGTCCCAGGAAGACGTCCAAGCCCGCCGGAAAGTCCGGCGCGGCCAAGACCAAGGCCGCCAAGACGCCTGCGAAGGCAGCGACGGCGAAAGGCGCAGCCGTGAAGAAAAAGCTGCCGCCGAAGCCCCAGGCCAAAGCGGCGAAGGCGACGCAGCCCGCGACCAAGGTTCAGCCGCCGGCCCCGAAGCCCGAGGCAAAGGCTCCGGCGCCAAAGCCCGATCTTGCCAAACACGCCGAAACCGCGACGACGATAAAGGCGCCGGCCAAGCCCGAACTCAAACCCGTTCTGCCGCAGGCCGCCAAGAAGCCCGACGGCAAGGTCGTGCCTGCGGCAAAGCCGGGAGTGAAGGCGCCCGGCGAGCCCGGCGAGCCCAACCAGCCGCGCGAGGATGCCGACTCGCCTCTGCTCGATATGTCCGATGTCGGCGTGCGCAAGATGATTACGCGCGCCAAACAGCGCGGCTATGTCACCTATGACGAACTGAACAAGGTACTGCCCTCCGACAAGGTGTCCTCGGAGCAGATCGAAGACACGATGTCGATGCTGAGCGAGATGGGCATCAACGTCATCGAGAGCGAAGAGCAGGACGAACAGGCTGAAGTCCCGGCGGTTGCGCAAGGCAAGCAGGTCGCCGTCAAGACCGGCGAAGAAGAAGAACAATACGACCGTACCGACGATCCCGTGCGCATGTATCTGCGTGAGATGGGGTCGGTCGAATTGCTGTCGCGCGAAGGCGAAATCGCCATCGCCAAACGCATCGAGGCCGGCCGCGAGCTGATGATCGGAGCGTTGTGCGAAAGCCCGCTCACCTTCGAAGCGCTGACGGTGTGGCGCGACGAATTGAACGAAGGCAAGGTGCTGCTGCGCGACATCATCGATCTCGAAGCGATGTATGGCGCGGGACCCGACGGTCAGCCGGCTCCCGTGGTCGACGGCATTGCCAATGGATTGGTGCCGCCGCAAGCGGCGATGATGAACGGGCATGACGAGGCGGCGGCTGCACCGCAGTCGCCCCTGCCGCGCCCCGAAATCAAGAAGCCCGAGCCGGCGCCCGCGCCCGAAGACGGCGATGAGGGCGAACGGATCGCGGCGGCCGAAGCCGCGGCGGAAGCCGACGATTTCGACGACGAAGGCAATCTGTCGTTGTCGGCGATGGAAGCCGCTCTCAAGCCGCAAGTGCTCGAAACGCTCGACCAGATCGCCTCGCTCTACAAGAAGCTGGGCAAGCTGCAGGACGCCTCCGTCGAGGCGGCGCTGGCGTCCGACGAACTCTCCACCGGCCAGGAACGCCGCTTCAAGAAGCTGCGCAACGACACGGTCGATCTCGTCAAAGGCCTCAAGCTCAACAACAACCGCATCGAAGCGCTGGTCGACCAGATGTACGGCATCAATCGCCGGCTCGTCTCGATCGAAGGCAGGCTGCTCAGGCTGGCCGAAGCCCATGGCGTCGACCGCCTCGATTTCCTCAAGCAGCATTTCGGCAACGAACTCGATCCCAATTGGGCGCGCCGGGTGGGGCGGCTCTCGGGACTGGGCTGGAAGGATTTCGTCCAGGAAGAGCGCGACCGCGTCAAGCAATATCGCGACGAGATACAGACCCTGGCGCAGGAGATGCGCCAATCGATCGTCGATTTCCGCCGCATCGTGCACACGGTGCAGAAGGGCGAGCGCGAAAGCGGCCAGGCGAAGAAGGAAATGATCGAGGCGAATCTCCGGCTCGTCATCTCGATCGCCAAGAAATACACCAACCGGGGCCTGCAATTCCTCGACCTGATCCAGGAAGGCAATATCGGGTTGATGAAGGCGGTCGATAAGTTCGAATATCGCCGCGGCTACAAATTCTCGACCTATGCGACGTGGTGGATCCGTCAGGCGATCACGCGCTCGATCGCCGATCAGGCGCGCACCATCCGCATTCCCGTGCACATGATCGAGACGATCAACAAGCTGGTGCGCACCTCGCGCCAGATGCTGCACGAGATCGGCCGCGAGCCGACGCCCGAAGAACTCGCCGAACGCCTCGCCATGCCGCTCGAAAAAGTGCGCAAGGTGCTGAAGATCGCCAAGGAGCCGATCAGCCTCGAAACCCCGATCGGCGACGAGGAAGATTCGCATCTGGGCGATTTCATCGAAGACAAGAATGCGGTGCTGCCGATCGATGCCGCCATCCAGGCGAATCTGCGCGAGACGACGACGCGGGTTTTGGCCACGCTCACCCCGCGCGAAGAACGCGTGCTGCGCATGCGCTTCGGCATCGGCATGAACACCGACCACACGCTCGAAGAAGTCGGCCAGCAATTCTCGGTGACACGCGAACGCATCCGCCAGATCGAGGCGAAGGCGCTGCGCAAGCTCAAGCACCCGAGCCGTTCGCGCAAGCTGCGGAGCTTTTTGGATAATTGAACGCCGACGGACCACCGGCGGCTGCAGAACGGGCGCGCTTCACGCCACCAGGTTGAGAGTGGCTCGCGTCGTCTCATCGGCCGCTTTGAAGATCGCGGCATTGGCCTGATAGCTCGCCTTCGCGCTCGCCAGATCCACGAACTGCGTCACGAGATCGACGTTCGGCATGCCGACCAAGCCTTGCGCGTTCGCATAAGTCGATGAGGGGTCATAGGCCGCGATAGTGGCGGGAAGCGTAGGCGTGACCTGCGCCTGAACGCCGCCCGCTGCCTGCGCACTGAGCGATACGGTCACCGGTTGAAAGGCGGCAGGCTGGGTGTTGGCGGCCGGGATTGCGGGTTGCGAGGGGGACGTAGCGGAAATCGCCGATATGTCGCGCGCATTGGCGATGTCGGACGCAATCACGCTCATCCACGTCGCGCTTGCGTCCATGCCCGAAGCCGCGGTCGCCATGATGCTGTTCATAGATCATTTTCGGCACGGCGCGCGCTAAGACCGCTGTAACAAAACCTGTAGTATTTGGTTCAAATGCATTTAGGACGCGCAAGTACCCGCGCCGCCGAAAGCTGCGGAGCTTTTTGGACAATTAGGGTGCCGGCCGCTTTGCGTTCAGCTTTTCCGCATAGGCGTCGACCAGAGCGCGGATCATGCGCTGGTACGGAACGCGGCGTTTGTCCGCTTCGCGCTTGAAAAATTCCACGCTGCGGCGGCTAAGCGAGAGCGTCACCTTCACATTCGACTCGCGCAATACGAGCTTGTCCGGCGGCGGCAGGAAGTCTTCCACCAGTTTCACCTGGCCGATCTCTCCTTCGGTATATTTCTTAGCGGTTCGCTTGCTCATAGATATTCCTGCTCTTGTTCGAGCCTAGAGCGGTTTCGCTCATATTGAACTAAAGCCTGTCATCCCCGGCCGAGCGCCTTCGCGCGAGGGGAAGGGGACCTAGGTCGACACCCAGTGTGCGATCATCCAAAAGAAAAGCTCAAAATAAGTCTTCGAAAATCACTTTGTTTCGCCCCCTGGGTTCCCTTCCCCTCGCTTCGCTCGACCGGGAATGACGTTGAGATCATGATTCAATTCGATCGAAATCCGCTTTAGTAATCTTGCCTATCTACCATATAAAAGTATGGCTGTCATGGCCGGTCTTCTGCCGCCGCACAGACGCAACCAGGACATTCCCCGACTTTACCCCGCTGCAATCTTCTTGTTTTATATGGGCTTGGGATCGGATCGAAACCGCCATGTCGATCGTCGCGAAGGCCGAACGCATCTACTCCCGCATCGAACACCGCGCGGATGTGGCGATCCATGTGCTGGGCGCGCTTTTTGCGGTCAACGCGTCGGCCTGGCTTCTCGCACATGTCTCGGGCTCGGGCGGCCTCGTCGCCAGCGTCTCGGTCTATTGCGCCGGCCTGCTGGCGATGATCTTCGCGTCCGCCGCCTACAATCTTGCGCCGCATGGGCCTGCAAAACAATTCCTGCGCCGGCTCGACCATTCCGCCATCTTCATCATGATCGCCGCCACCTATACGCCGTTCGCGGCCAATCGGCTGGGCGGTCTCGCCGGCCCGTTGATCCTCGCCGCCATCTGGGTCTGCGCGAGCCTCGGCGTCGCGCTGAAAGTGATATTTCCGCGCCGTTTTGAAACGGCCAGCATCGGCCTTTATCTCGGCATGGGCTGGATGATCGTCGCCGTCATCAAGCCGCTTGCCGCATCGATGGCGGCGGTAGATTTCTGGCTGCTGATCGGCGGCGGCCTTGTCTATTCCGCCGGCGTCGCGTTTTACGTGATCGAACGCATTCCGTTCCACAAGGCGATCTGGCACGGGTTCGTGCTGACGGCGGCGGCGCTGCATTTCTCCGCTGTCGCCATCGAGTTCTCCCGCTGAGGCAAGATTTCCGGCTGTCGTGTTTCAGAACACGTCCTTGCGCCGGCGCATCTCGGCGAACACGGCGACGTCGTCATCATCCGCCATGCCGAGAGTTTGGCGGATTTCCGCCGAACCGGGCCTGAGAAACGGATTGGTCGCCTTCTCCAGCCCGATCGTCGAGGGAATCGTCGGCGCACCCTGCGCCCGCAAATTCTCGACCTCTACCATGCGTGCCTGCAAGGCCTCGTTTCCCGGCTCGAGCGTCAGCGCAAAGCGCCCGTTGTTGAGCGTGTATTCGTGGCCGCAATAGACGCGCGTCGCGTCGTCGAGGCGCATCAGTTTCGACAGGCTCGTCCACATCATTTGCGGCGTGCCCTCGAACAACCGGCCGCACCCCATGGCGAAGAGCGTATCGCCGGTGAAGACGGCCCCGTCGTCGTCGAAAGCGAACGCGATATGGGCGCGCGTGTGCGCCGGGATTTCCAGAATGCGCACCACATGCGAGCCGAAGCGCCACGGCGCCGCCTCGTCGACGCCGATGTCGATGCCGGGAATGCGCTCGCGGTCCTGCCTGGGACCGACGATCCGGGCCCCGAATTCCGCCTTGAGCGGAACATTTCCACCCGTATGGTCGATATGATGATGCGTGTTGAGGATATGCGTCAGCGTCCAGCCGCGCCGCTCCAGCGCCTGTCTGACGGGCGCGGCTTCGGAAGGGTCGACCACGGCGCACAACCCGGCTTCGGAATCGCGAACCAGATAGGCATAATTGTCGGTGAGGCAGGCGACGAGCTCGATGGCGAGCATGCGCGGGCATCCTTTTTGCGGGTGCGCCAGCCTATCAATGCGAAGCCACCTGTTGAACCTCTTTCGGGCAAGGATTACCCAGAGGCCATGCCGGTCGACGCACAAGACCTGTCGTTCTTTTTTTACGAACCCATCGGGCAGGTTGCGCGCCGGTCGATCGGTCGTCGCCTGCGCCTCGCATGGCCCGATCTGCGGGGCTCAAGGCTCCTAGGCTATGGCTTTGCCGTCCCCTATCTGCGGTCGTTCGTCGGCGAAGCCGAGCGCGTGGTGGCCCTCGTTCCGGCGGAGCAGGACATCGTCGCCTGGCCGCCGGCACGCCCGCTGGTCGCCTTGGGGGAGGAGGATGCGCTGCCCTTCCCGGATTCCTTCTTCGACCGCGTGATGATGGTGCATGGCCTCGAGACGGCCGAGGCGACGCGTCCGTTGATGCGGCAAATCTGGCGGGTGCTGGCCCCCGAGGGCAGGCTGCTCCTCGTTGTTCCCAATCGCTCAAGCCTGTGGGCCCAGGTCGAGAGTTCGCCTTTCGCGTATGGCAGGCCCTTCAGCCGCAGGCAGCTCGACCGCTTGTTGCGCGAATCGATGTTCGCGCCCGAGCGCTGGGATAAGGCCTTGTACTTTCCGCCCTCGCGCATGCGCCGGCTGGTGCGCAACGGAGCCGGCTGGGAGCGGTTCGGGCGCAAGCTGTGGCCGCAGCTTGCCGGGGTGCATATCGTCGACGCCACGAAATCGCTTTATGCGCTCGTGCCTCCGGCGAAATTGCGCGTCCACGCACGCGTGCTGTTGCCGGCGCGAAATTGAGTATGGTCATGTCGGAGCGCGGCCATCTTGGCCGCATTACGGCTTCGACATTGTTATCCCGCTCCGACGCACATCGCCCTCTGCGTCTCTGGGGTAAATCTTCCTACTTCAACGTCACGCGATGCCCGCGCCATTGCGGTCATTGGCCGCATGCAGCACGAAGATCGCGCTTTCAGCAAAGAGATTGGGTCCCCATGCATCCGGCGTCATGGGGTGGGGGCGGCCGTCCTCGTTGAGGGCAACGGAGCGCTCCATGACCGCGCCGGCCTCGCGCGCCAATGCGACGAAATCGGCGATCGTGCACAGATGAATATTGGGCGTGTCGCACCAGGCATGGCCGAGCGCGCGCGTGCGCGGCATGCGGCCCCCCACGAGCAGCGACAGGCGGATGCGCCAATGGCCGAAATTCGGAAACGACACGATGGCCCGCCGGCCGATGCGCAACAAATGCGCAAGCACCGTGCGCGGCGAACGCGTCGCCTGAATGGTCTGGCTCAGGATGACAATGTCGAAGACCTGCGAGGGATATTCGGACAGATCGGTGTCGGCATCGCCCTGCACGACGGAGAGACCGCGTGCGACGCACGCATTGACATTCTGCTGCGACAATTCGATGCCGCGTCCGTCGACCTGCTTGGCCGCAATCAGATATTCCAGAAGCGAGCCGTCGCCGCAGCCGATATCGAGCACGCGCGCACCGGGCGGGATCATTTCGGCAATCGCGGCGAGATCGGGGCGCAGCGCGCCCACCAGCGCCCTCATGCGACACCGCGGCTCGACGCCACGGAATTCAGGAACCCCCGCACAGTCGCGAACATTTCCGGCTCGTCAAGAAGGAAGGCGTCGTGCCCGCGATCGGTTTCGATCTCGACAAAGCTGACATTCGCCGCCACCGCGTTGAGCGCGTGTGCGATGCGCTTGTTTTCCGCCGTGGGAAAAAGCCAATCGCTGGTGAACGAAATGATGCAGAAGCGCGTCTTCGTGCCGCGAAACGCTTCCGCTAGCACGCCGTCATGGTCTGCGGCGAGGTCGAAATAATCCATCGCGCGGGTAATGTAGAGATAGGAATTCGCGTCGAAGCGGTCGACGAAGGTGATGCCCTGGTGGTGCAGATAGCTCTCGATCTGGAAGTCGGGACCGAAGCCGAACGAGATCGCGCTGCGATTTTGCAGCGCGCGTCCGAATTTCCGTTGCAGCGCCGCCTCGGAAAGATAGGTGATATGCGCAGCCATGCGCGCAACCGCCAGCCCTTTCGCGGGGCGCGTTCCGTAGCGCTGGTAGGCGCCGCCTTTCCAATCGGGATCGGCGATGATGGCCTGGCGCCCGACTTCGTGGAACGCGATGTTTTGCGCGGAATGGCGCGCGGCGGTCGCGATCGGGATGGCCGAGACGACGCGATCAGCATAGCTCGACGCCCATTCGAGAACCTGCATGCCGCCCATCGAGCCGCCGACGACGCAAAGGATTTCGTCGATGCCGAGCACATCGAGCAGCATCGCCTGGGCGCGCACCATATCGTCGACGGTAACCAGCGGAAAGGTGAGGCCGTAAGGTTCGCCCGTTGCGGGGTCGACATCGGCGGGGCCCGTGGACCCCATGCAGCCGCCGATCACATTGGGGCAGATGACGAAGAAACGGTTGGTGTCGACCGCTTTGCCGGGGCCGACCATCGCGTCCCACCAGCCGGATTTGCCCGTCAGCGGATGCCGGCTGGCGGCAAATTGATCGCCCGACAGGGCATGGCAGACGAGCACGACGTTCGATTTGCGGGCATTCAGCGTCCCATAGGTCATGTACGCTACGGTGAAAGGGCTGAGCGCACGCCCCGAATCGAGGATGAGAGGCTGGGCGGCGCCGAAGGCAAATGCCTTCCCTGGATCGGCCTCCGGCGCCGCCAGGGGGCGCAGAAAGCGTGGATTTACCGTCTCTGCCATTTCGTCTCCGAGGCCGGCCGCGACCCGCCGCAAAGGAAGCGCGGAGCGGAAAAGCCGGGCCGTTTTGCTAGGACCCCAATGCCGCCTGTGTCAATTCGGCGATGCGCAGGCTGCTTTGATTTTGCCGTCGCCCCGCTTATCAATATGAGTCTCCCGACCGCAGGGACGTGCTCGCCGTACCAGCCGGAAAGCCTGTTTGCGTGCCCTGGGATTGCGGTCTGCACTAAAAAGCAGACCGCCGGGAAGACATCTCGGATCGATTAGGCAATTTGCGTATGACTCAGCAAAAAGACTCCTTGAGCGACCTGCACCGGAAGGTCGATGCGATCGACGACCAGATTCACGATCTGCTGATGCGTCGCGCGAAGCTTGCCGACATGATCGGGCAACATCCCGAGAGGGCAACGCACGATGATGGCGCCCTGGCGCAGCCGGCCCGGAAAGCCGAAATCCTGAGGCGGATCGTTCGCCGCCACGCGGGCAGCCTGCCGGTGCGCTCACTCGTTCGGGTATGGTGCGAACTTCTCGCGGCCGGCCCCGGCGAACGCGGAACCATGCATGTCTATGCGGGCGAGCAGGCCGTGCTTTACCGCGATCTTGCGCGCACCTATTTCGGTTCGTTGATGCCGACGGTGAGCCACGCCTCGGCGACGGCCGTCTTGCATGCCTGTTCCGACCAGCCCCAGGCGATGGGGATCGTGCCGTTGGCGGCAAGTGGCGATGACAGCGTGAGTTGGTGGGCGCATCTGGCTCCTGCCGGCCACCCCGGTCCGCGCGTCGTGGCGCAGGTTCCCTTCGTGCCCGACGACGGCGTCGATCCGCCTTATCCGCAGGCTTTCGCGGTGGCTGCGCTGGAACAGGAGCCGACGGGCGACGACACGACCTTGCTTCTGCTCGAAACGGAAGGCGAATTGAGCCGCACGCGCCTGCAGAACCTCCTGCAACAATCCGGCTTCGAAGCGCAGATTCTTGCGGCGGGCGGCGAACCCGGCAAGCGCATCAGCCATTTGCTTCTGGTCAACAAGGGTTTTGTCGGTGCACAGGATCCAAGGCTGGCGGCCTTTGTCGCCAAGGCCGGCGAAACGATTTTGCGCGTCGCCCCGGTCGGCGGTTATGCCAACCCGCTCGACGAGAAGGGACAAGGCAGCCAGCCATGATACCCACACCCAAGCCCGGCATTCTGGATATCACGCCCTATGTCGGCGGCCGCGCGCCTGCGCCCGGTGCCGCCGAGGCGCACAAATTATCGTCCAACGAATCGGCTCTCGGACCGAGCCCGGATGCGCTTGCGGCGTTCGAGCGCGCCCGCAGCGAGCTCCACGTCTACCCCGAAGGCAGCGCGAGAATCCTGCGCGAGGCGCTCGGCGAAGTGCATGGTCTCAACCCCGAACGGATCGTTTGCGGCAACGGCTCGGATGAACTTCTCACCATGCTCGCGAACGCCTATTTGCGCCCCGGCGACGAGGTGCTGTTCAGCGCGCACGCGTTTCTCGTCTATCGGATCGCAGCCCTTGCCAACAGTGCGATCCCGGTTGCAGCGCCCGAGAAGAATTTGCGGGTCGACGTCGACGCGATGCTCGCGGCGGTAGGCCCGCGTACACGCCTTGTCTACCTCGCCAATCCCAACAACCCGACCGGCAGCTATCTGTCGGGCGAGGAAGTGCGGCGCCTGCATGCGGGCCTGCCGCAAACGACCTTGCTGGTGATCGACGCGGCTTACGCCGAATATGTCCGGCGCAACGATTACGATTGCGGAATCGAGATGGTCTCGCAATTCGACAATGTGGTGATGACGCGCACTTTCTCGAAGATCTACGGCCTCGCCGGCCTGCGCGTGGGTTGGGCATTCTGCCCGGCCTCGGTTGCCGACGTGCTCAACCGCGTGCGCGGACCTTTCAATGTGTCGGTGCCGGCCCAGCTGGCGGCGGCGGCGGCGTTGCGCGATCGCCGGCATGTGGAGGAATCGGTCGCGCACAATGAGACGTGGAAGACCTGGCTTACCGACCACATCCGCCGCACGGGGCTGAGGGTCGACGACAGCGTCTGCAATTTCATTCTGATCCATTTTCCGGAAACCGGCGCACACTGCGCGAAGGCGGCCGATGCGTACCTGGCCGCGCGCGGGCTCATCTTGCGTTCCGTGACGAGTTACGGCTTGCCCGATTGCCTGCGCCTCACGATCGCAAGCGAAGAGGCCAATCGGCGCGTGGTCCACGCGCTCGGCGAGTTCATGCGACAGGACGCCGAGCGATGACGATCGATTCCCGGCCGGTGTTCGGCAAAGTCGCGCTCATCGGTATCGGGCTGATCGGCTCGTCCATGGCGCACGCCATGCGCCGCGGCGGCCTGGCGGCGCATATTGCAGGTTACACTCCCAGGCGTGAGACACTGGAAAAGGCCCGCGCCGCCGGTTTTGCCGATTCGTTGCACGATACGCTCGCACCGGCGGTGCGCGACGCCGATCTGGTCGTTCTCGCGACACCGGTGGGCGCCTTCGGCGCACTCGCCGAGGCGATGAGCGGCGATCTCAAACCCGGCGCAATTCTCAGCGATGTCGGTTCGGTAAAGACGGCAGTCGTGCGCGACGTGGGCCCGTTCGTGCCCGACGGCGTGCATCTGATCCCCGCCCATCCGATTGCCGGCACCGAGCAATCCGGTCCGGAAGCGGGCTTCGCGGAATTGTTCGATGGACGCTGGTGCATCTTGACCCCGCCGCCGGGCGCCGATGCCCACGCCGTCGAGACGCTCAAGACGTTCTGGCAGCGCATGGGCAGCCAGGTGGAGATCATGGAACCGAAGCATCACGACCTGGTGCTCGCGATCACCAGCCATGTGCCGCATCTGATTGCCTACAACATCGTGGGCACCGCCGCCGATCTCGAGACCGTCACCGAAAGCGAAGTGATCAAATATTCCGCCGGCGGCTTTCGCGATTTCACCCGCATCGCGGCGTCGGATCCCACCATGTGGCGCGACGTGTTCCTCAACAACCGCGAAGCTGTTCTGGAAATGCTGACGCGGTTCAACGAGGATTTGAGCCTGCTGCAACGTGCGATACGCTGGGGCGACGGCGACATGCTGTTCAACCTGTTCACGCGCACGCGCGCCATCCGCCGCTCGATCATCGACGCCGGCCAGGACAGTGCCGAGCCCAGTTTCGGCCGCGTCAAGAAGACGCCGAAACCTCAGTAAAACGCGTGCAGAAAGCCGATCGGTTCGAAGAAACCGCCGCCGCTCGCCCTGCCGGGCCCCAGAAAAGCGAGCCCGTCCCTGAACACGAGCATGACGGGTGTAGCGCCACTGCGGTCGGCGGGTTCGTGCGAGGCCAGATCGGCGAGTGCGGTGAGGATCGCGCGATGGGCGCCGGGCGGGGCGGTCACGCCGGCCGCCTGCTTCGCCAGTGCCTCGCAATTCGCCAAACCGAACGCCAGTGAACCCGACAGGCGATGGGCGTCGTCCAGCGTCACCAGGCCGGCGCTGGTGGCTTGGCATTTGCCCCAGCCGAATTCGGCCTCGTCGATTTTGAAGCTGCCGGGCGATTTGTGCCAGTTCGCGACGGCAGCGCGCCAATCGCCTTGTCCGGCGAGGAGGGCTGCGAAAGCCGTCGCTGGCGAAAGCCGGCCTTCGAAGCGTGCCCTGGTCAGGCCGTTGGTGAAACCAGCCGCTGCGTCGCCCGCGAAGCGCACCGATTGGAAGTCGAGCACGAGGTCGAGTGCATCGGCGCCCGGATCGTGGCGCAGGTGGAATTGCGCGCGCGCCGCGGCGAATTTCGGCGAGGCAAGATTGAAGGTGTCGAGATCGAACCGCGCAAGCTTGCCGCCGTTGATGATGGCGCTCGCATGGAGCGCGCCGGGCACGAAGGCAAAGACATGGCGCCGGCCTGCCGCGTCTTCCCACCAGATTTCCTGCTTTCCGGCGGCTTCCAGTACGGTGAGCGAGGTCTCGTAGGTGAGCGCGTGCGTTGCGAGGTGGTCCGCATGCCATGTCATCGGCCCGTGCGTGCCGGCGATCTGGAGCGCGAAATTGTCGAAAATGGCGTCGAGGCGGAATGGAAATCCCGCGATCCGCCTGGCAGCAAAGCTCACGCGAATGCCGGGGGCAACCTCGTGGCCGTTCAGCGCATCGAGCCGCTGCGCAAAGGCACTCGCCGCAACCCACCAATAGATCATGACGCCCGCGGCCAGCGCGACGAACATGAGAAACGGACCATAGAGGAAAAACCGGCTCGAATAACGCATGAAGGCAATCGCACTCCCTTGTCACGGCAACAAAGCATGTCATCCCCGGCGAGCCGTGCTGAAGCACGGCGAGGGAAGGGGACACAGGTGGCGAAGCAATACGATTTTAGCAGATTGAGTGTCGAGCCGATTTTTGAACGGGTAGTGCCTTAATTTGGGCGACCATCCGGGAGTTGACGGACGAAATCGGTTACCGTATCGCTTGCTTCGACAGGCTGCACTTTTAATAGGCGTATTCATACTCGCAAACTACTGGTGTCCATCGGTCCTCGCGCGGGATGTATTCCCGGCAAAATCCGGTTTCGAACACTGTTCCATTGTCGTCCATATAGCGAACGACTCCGACGAAGAACAGGCGCCGCGTGCCGGCATAGATTTCCATTCCCTGGTTACCCTGGGTCATCGTGCCGTCGTCGATGTGAAACATCTCTCGGCCCATACCGCCGCCCTCAATGCGAACGTCATAGCCCTGCTTATGGCGCATTGTGATGTTTGCGGGTAACGCCGACGTGGCCCAGATGATTATCGTCCTACTTCGAACCTCTGTAATTTTGGCCCTCGTTTCTCCAATATTCTGAGCAACGAACATCGCTCCGATAGATTCCCACGCGGGCAAGTCGCGGTTGTCTATCTCAAAGCCGCGCACAATGATTTTGGGTCGATGCGTCGAGACAAACTCACGTCTCAAATGCCGCAACTGCCCGTAGGTCGCAAAAAACAGGGCAAAAGTGAAAAGACCAATGACCAAGGTCGAGGATGCATTCACTACTTCCCTGTGGGCATAGATCGCGTTCCCCAAGCTGCACAGTGGCCAGTAAAGGACAGAGACTCTGGCGCAGCTGTCGCTATCGTCTTGGGCCTGCTGGGTGCTTGGGGCATGCTGTGTTGGGTGGCCTTTATCTGGCTCCCCTACAAAAGCGTTCAATAAGAGCGCAAATGCAATCGCAAGCAGCGCAAGAAAAAGCGGTCTATCTTCCGGTTTCAGCAGCATTGCGTTGTCTCGTCGATCTTTTGTTGGTCGGACCCTCGCTCGCGTGCATGGGATCCCTCGCGCTGCTAACGCAGCGCTCGCCGGGGATGACAGGCTTTGATTGTCACCCGCACCGCGAAAAGCCGCAGGACATGCAGGTGTCGCAGCCTTCCAGGGGCACGAGGCTCGGGCTGCCGCAGCGCGGACACGACCGCCCGATGCTCTCTTCGCCCAGCGCCACGGCGCGCAAGCCGTCGGGCAAAGGCAGCTTTTCGCGCGGGCCCATGAAGCCGATGGCGATCATATGGCGTTCGATCACTTCGCCGATCGCGGCGAGCAGCGAGGGTACGTAATGGCCGCTCATCCATTGTCCGCCGCGCGGATCGAACACCGCCTTGAGTTCGTCGACGACGAACGAGACATCGCCGCCGCGCCGGAAGACCGCGCTGATCATGCGCGTCAGCGCCAGGGTCCAGGCATAGGCTTCCATGTTCTTCGAGTTGATGAAGATTTCGAAGGGCCTTCTGCGGCCGTCCTTTTCGATGTCGTTGATGGTGATGTAGAATGCATGGTCGGAATCCGGCCACTTGACCTTGTAGGTATGGCCGAGCAGCGCTTCGGGGCGGTCGAGCGGCCGGGTCATATAGACGACGCCGCCTTCGCGCGCGCGCGGCGGCGGCAACGGCAAGTCCGGCTGCTCGCTCTCTTCGGATGAAAGCGCGTCTGGCGCCGCAGCTTGTTCGGCGGGCGCTTCCAGCACCGCGCCCGTCACCGCATTCGGACGATAGGTCGTGCAGCCCTTGCAACCCGACTCATACGCATTGAGATAGACGCCCTGGAATTCGTCGAACGCTATGTCTGCGGGCACGTTGATCGTCTTGGAGATCGAACTGTCGATATGGCGCTGGCAGGCGGCCTGCACGGCGATGTGGTCGGACGGCGACAAGGTCTGCGTGTTGACGAAATAGTCGGGCAGTGGTGTTTCCTCGCCGAAAATCTCGCGAAACGTCCGATAGGCGTAATCGCTGATTTGCTGCTCCTCGCGCGTGCCGTCTTCGCGCAGAACCTTGCGGGAATAGGCGTAGGCGAAGACGGGCTCGACACCGCTCGAAACATTGCCGGCAAACAGCGAGATGGTGCCGGTGGGTGCGATCGAGGTCACCAGCGCATTGCGGATGCCGTGTTCGGCGATGCGCGCGCGCAGATCGTCCGGCAGACGCGCAATGTTGGGCCTGGCGAGATAGGCCTCGCGGTCGAACAGCGGGAAAGGGCCTTTCTCTTCGGCGATCCCCGCCGAAGCGGCGTAGGCTGCGTGCGAGAGAATGCCGAGCCAGCGATCGATGAGCGTCAGGCTCTCGGGCGAGCCGTAGCGCGTGCGGCAGAAGATGAGCGCGTCCGCCAGCCCCGTCACGCCGAGCCCGATGCGCCGCTTGGTCAACGCTTCCGCGCGCTGCTCGGCCAGCGGAAATTTCGAAATATCGATGATGTTGTCGAGGAAGCGCACCGCCACGCCGACGAGCCGCGCGAGTTCGTCTTCATCGAGATGGGCGTTTTCTTCGAAAGGCTGCTTGACGAGTTTCGCCAGGTTGATCGAACCGAGCAGGCACGCGCCGTAAGGCGGCAACGGCTGTTCGCCGCAATTGTGCGCCCAAAACCCATTGGCATCGAAGGCATTGAGGCCGGGAATTGCCGCGTCGAAAACTTCTGCTTCGCCGGCAGGCGCAACGCTCTCTACCGTCGCAAAGAAGGCCTCGCGATTGAGTTGCCGGCGGTAGCGGCTCAAAGCGCTCGCGAGGCGCTGAGACTTTGTACTGTCCGAAAAGCCGACCCTCTCGGCGAACAGCGCAAGATTGGCGCCCGAAATCGCAAGCTCATGTTGTGCACGCACGGAATAGGTTTTCTTTCCACCGCGACCGTCGGGAAGCGGTCGGAGGCCGGCAGGCCGGCGCTCGCGATAGATCGTGCTGGCGATTCCCAGCCGCAAAAACATGCGCTGGGCCGCTTCCAGCGTGGCAAGATCGCTCTGGGCGAGACGCACGCTGACGCCCTTTTGTTGATCGCCCAACACGCAGCCATCGGCATCGAACAGCCCGCGCAGGCACGCCGCCTGGAATGCGCGGGAACGTTGCTCCATCGCCGCCGAAATATGCTTCGCACGCGGCGCGAGCCCGTGGCGCTCGGCGAGTTTCTTGAGTGCGCCGAGCGACAGCCGCCATTCCCCGCGGCCAGGCACCTCGATCCAGCCGACGAAATCGGCGCGATGCGGCAGGCGCCGCGCCGCTGCCAACGCGGCCTCCATCACGCCGCGAATACCGGGCCGTCCGTCCGTGCCGTTGACCACGCACCGCCCCGGCCAAACCGAGAGGACGGCCTTGTCGGTCTTCAGCACACCGTCGCCGATGAGCAGACCGAGAAGATACCCTTCGTCTGCGTCGCGCACCGCGCTTTCGTTTGCGCCCCATTGTGGCGCCTCGCGATGATCGTGAAGCAGGATTTCGTCGTCGGGGGCGAGCGCGCCCGCCTCCGCCCACTCCCAATCGCACGACCAGCGCGTGCGGCGCACAATCTTGCGGATTCGATGATCGCGCGTGAGGGAGAGGCGATAGCCTTCTCGCGTGCGCAATGCGACGACGGGCTTGATGCCCCGCGAAAAAAAGCCGCGTGCATCGCTTGGCCATTCGCGTCCTTCCGCAATCGCTTCGAAAGGTTGCCCGACCAGGTCCGCAATTTGTCGCGGACCATCCGTGGTGAGAATCCAGTTATCCGCTGTCAGGCATGGGTTGGTCGCGCGGATCGTCTCGCAATATTCCAGATTGTTTTGCGCATTGACGCGGTCGATGAAGATGACGCCCGGCTCGGCACAATCGTAGGTCGCGCGCATGATGCGATCCCACAGCGCGCGCGCCGGGATCGTCTTGAACACTTGTCCGTCGAATTTCAGATCCCACGGCGCGTCGTCTTTCACGGCCGCCATGAACGCATCGCTCGCCAGGACCGAAAGATTGAACATCGCGAGCCGGCCAGGCACGCGCTTGGCATCGACGAACGCTTCGATGTCGGGATGATCGCAGGCGAGCGTCGCCATCATCGCACCGCGCCGCGACCCGGCCGACATGATGGTGCGACACATCGCGTCCCACACTTCCATGAACGACACCGGCCCCGAAGCGTCGGCGCCGACGCCGCGCACCGGCGCGCCCTTGGGCCTCAGGGTGGAGAAGTCGTAGCCGATGCCGCCGCCCTGCTGCATGGTTAGCGCCGCTTCGCGCAAATGCGCAAAAATGCCACCCATGTCATCGGGGATCGTGCCCATTACGAAGCAGTTGAACAGGGTGACGGTTCGTCCGGTGCCGGCGCCCGCCAGAATCCGACCCGCCGGCAGGAAACGGAACCCGGCGAGCGCCTCGGCGAAGGCGAGCGCCCATTCACGTCGCTTCTCGGGCTTTTCGGCCTGCGCCGCGGCCAGCGCGACGCGCGCCCAGCTGTCGGCCAAAGCATGGTCGATGGGCGTTCCGTCGGCCGCTTTCAGCCGATATTTCATGTCCCAGATACGGCGCGAAATATCGCTCATGACAGGGCTCCTCCGCCCGGGAGCGAACGGTCGCACGAGCGGGTTAGAGAATTAACAACGCGAGCGCCGCACGTCAAGAATTGTTCCTGTTATGTTCCGTCCGTGAAGGGCGCGGTGTCACTATCGCGTCGCCGGACCCTGCTTTACTAATTGCATTGGCGACGGAGCCGCCGCGAACGAAAGCCAAACGGGGGATGTTATGAACGACGCGCATGAACAAGAATTGGATGCGGTGAGAGCCGAACGGGATCAATCGCCGACCTGGATCATTCGTCTGGGCATGGCCCTGATTGGGGTCTTGCTGCTTGTCGGCGCCTTCATCGCCTGGCGTATGCATTGGTCGCTCGGCGGCGGGTTCGGCATGGTTCTGCCCTGGGTAGCCGTGCTCGGCGTTCTGCTCGGTGCGGGCGCCATCATCGAATCCGTCAAGACGAGCGTATGGATCACTCTGCTGGCCGGCATCTTCGCGATGCTCGTCGCGGCCGTCATCACGGGCCGCTATGTGGTCAATCTCGATGCCTCGTCCCATGGCGTCTTCGTCGTCGACCGCTATACCGGCGAGACGCATTATTGCAGCCAGGAAGAATGCACGACGCTTTCGGAAGGCGTGAGCGCCGCCTCGATCAAGAAACTGTCCGCAAAGCTGCACGCACCCGCCAAGCGCTGAGGCGGGCTGTCGCGCGAAATCGGCACAGGCGGCAAAATCAGATCAGGCGGACGCGCGTGCCCCCGCCGCCGTCACCGTGCGATAGGCGGGAAAGCGCGCCGTGAGGGTTGTGCCGTCGTTGGGTGTGCTCGCAATCGCCAACGCGCCGCCATGGAGTTCCATCAGGGATTTGCAGATTGGCAGGCCGAGCCCCGTGCCCTCATGCTTTTGCGCCAGCTGCGAATTGACCTGACCAAAGGGCGACAGGGCTACCTCCACTTCGGCTGTGCTCATGCCGATGCCGGTGTCGGTCACGGACAGAACGATTTCACCGCTGGCATCGAGCGCCGCGCCCACCGTCACCGCGCCGCCTTGGTGCGTGAATTTCACGGCATTCGACAGGAAATTAAGCAGCACCTGCTTGACGGCGCGCGCATCGGCACGCAACTGAGGCAGCGTCGGCGCCGGATCGGACCGCAAACGCACGCGCCCCGCATCCGCCCGCCCACGCACCAGCGTCAGGCAATCGGCGATGAGCGCCGGCAACGCGATAACCGACTCGTGCAATTCCAATTTCCCCGCCTCGAGCTTGGCAAGGTCGAGAACGTCGTTGATCAACGCCAGCAGATGTTCGCCGCTGCGATGGATGTCGTGCACATAGTCCACATATTTGGCATCGATCGGACCGAACATTTGCCCCTCGATCATCTCCGAAAAACCGAGAATGGCGTTCAGCGGCGTGCGCAATTCATGGCTCATATTGGCGAGAAATTCCGTTTTGGAATGATTGGCGAAGTCCGCCGCGCGCCGGGCTTCTGCCAGCGCGATTTCCTGCTTTTTGTGTTCGTCGATATCGATCAGGAGGCCCACGGCGAGCCGCGGACGTCCGTCCGCTTCCCTTTCCTTGACGTGGTAATAGAGTTTGACCCAGCGATGGCCCTGGGGGTGGAGCATGCGCAGATCGACGGAGCTTGCGTGCGCCGCCTGTTGGACGCTGTCGAAATACGCCTGGGCGTTGTCGCGGTCTTCCAAGACAAACAGCGTGGCCCACCTGCCCTGGATTTTCTTCAGCATCTCGCTGCCGACCAGTTCGCCCAGTTCCGGCGAAGCCCAAAACATTTTCGTGCGGTAATCCCATTCGAACACGCCGGCCCGGGCGGCCCTCAGCGCCAGCGCGAGGCGTCGTGAGTTTTGTTCGGCTTCGTCGCGGGCGATCGCGACCGCCGTGATGTCCTGGCTGACGCCGAACATTTCGTAGCGTCCGGAGGGAAGTTGGCGCCCGGCGCGGTAATGCACGTTGAGATGGATCCAACGACCGTCTCCTTTGCGATAGCGCATTTCCGCGTTGGCGTATCCGCCCTCCCAGGTGATGCGCTTGCGGATGGCCGCGTCCTTGTCGTGATCGTCAGGGTGCTGAATACTGTCCAAAATCGACAGGGCGACCGGCGCGGCAACTTCCTTGTGACCGGGCGACAGTTCGAACGAAAAATGATACATTTCGGCATCGGGGTCGAAGCGCCAGAGACCGATCTTTCCGTCGAGCAGGAGGCAGTCGCGTATCGCGGTCAAGGCGCGAATGTCCTCCAGCAACCGGTGTTCCTCGCTGACATCGGTAAGGAGCGCAAGAAAACCGCCGTCTGCCGCAGTCAGATCGAGCCGGTGCCAGGACGGTTCGTTGCCGATGCGATAGGCGGTGCCGGGTCCGTCGCCGCTCGTCTCCGACGCCGCCGCCGCCAGGGCGTCGACGATATCGGCGCCGGCCAGCGCCGCAGACTCAACACCCAGGATTTTTGCGAATCTTTCATTCGCGGCGACGATCCGCCGATCGGGGTCGACCGATGCGGCAGCGATCCCCGACCGTTCCAATTCGTGTATCAACGAACTCATCGGCAAGGTGACGGGTGAATGGCGCTCCTACTGGGGCGCTCGATTTCGCCCATATCTTGGCGAAGGCTGGTTAATATCCGATTGGCGATCACCAGCGGTGACTAAACATATCAAACAAATAGTTAATGCAGCCCGATTAACCTTTCCTTAAGCATCTTCTTCGTTCCGCGGCAAACGCGGTTACGCTGCGCTTTCGAGGACGTTGGGGGCCGGGAAATGCCGAAGAGCATCGGGCAATGGACGGGGATCATTGTCACCACAATCGTCGTTCTGGGTTGCGACACCGATGTGCTCTATGCCGTGCCGCTGGGGATCATGGCCGGCGCGCTGGCCACCTTCTTCGTGACTCTGGCCGACGCATGGGACGCAGCGAAAAATTCCTAGAACGATTTCGGGTCGCGTTGATGCATCCGAACGTCCCTCACCCGCCATGGTGAGAGTGCGAGATTCCGTCGATTTTGAATCCGCCCTAAACGTGTTCCGGCGGAATGGTGTTGAGCGCTTCTTCGAGTTCCTGAAAACTCGGCTGGGCGACCGAAGGGACGCTGCCGCGGCCGATCTCGACGGAGACCTGCGCCGCATTGCCATGCAGATGGGCGACCAGAATGTCGCGGATGACGTGATAGAACAGCACGTCGTCGTCGACGATGGATTTTAGCCGCGTCGCCATCGGCCCGACAATGCCATAGGCGAGGAACACGCCGAGGAAGGTTCCGACCAGCGCCGAGCCGATCATGCGGCCGAGCACTTCGGGCGGCTCTGAAATGGCGCCCATCGTCTTGATGACGCCTAGCACCGCCGCGACGATGCCGAGCGCAGGCAAGCCGTCCGCCATGGTCTGCAGCGTGCCGACCGGCGCCAACGCTTCGGCATGATGCTTTTCGAGCTGCTTCTCCATCGCCGATTCGACCTGGTTGGGGTCTTCGAGGCTCATGGTCATCATGCGCAGCGTGTCGCAGATGAAGGCGAGCGCAAAATGGTCCTTCGAGATGCGCGGATAGCGTTTGAAGATCGACGATTCTTCGGGCTTTTCGATATGGGTTTCGAGCGCGATCAGGCCCTTCGACTTCATCGTCTTGGTGAGAAGAAAAAGAAGGCACAAAAGATCGCGGTAATCGGCCGGCTTCCATTGCGGACCGGAGACGACCTTTCTCAAATCTTTTCCGATCTTCTTCAGCGAATAGAGCGAACCGCCGATCAGAAGCGCCGCGGTCGCAGCACCGCCGATGGTCATCATTTCGTGCGGTATGGCTTCCACGATGACGCCAATGGAGCCGCCCGACACGATGAAGCCGCCAAACACCATGGCGAAGAGAACGACAATGCCGCCGATCTGGAGCATCTCAAGGCCCGATTTTCATGCGATCGAGTGCTCCGCGTTCGCCCCGATAGCGCTGTCCTGCATTATTAAGATTAGCCATTAATGCGCGATGAATTTTATGCATCTCTCGGCGCCCAACCGCACATGCGGGCGAATTCCTTCAAGCAATCGCGAGATCGTCGGCAATGTCTTCGCGGCGGCGCCACGGGCCGGCGTAATCCGGCGCCTTGCGCCGCCGGCGATCCGGCCCGAAATAGGTGTCGCAGCGAACGAAGGGGCGCGGCCGCTCGATGATTTCCGTGAGACGCATGAGAAGGTTCTGCGTGGTGATAGGCTTGGCGACAAATTCGGTCACGCCGATATCTCTCGCCGCTTCCACGAGCGGTCTCTCGGTGTGACCCGTCACCATGATGATCGGCACATACGGATTGGGACTGTCGCGCCCCAGCCGGACCCGCCGCGTGAATTCGATGCCGTCCACCGGCTTCATCGACAGATCCGTCAGCACGAAGTCCGGCTTTTTGAGGCGCAGTTCGTTGAAGGCCGAAGCGCCGTCGACCGCTTCATAAACGCTGTTGACGCCCAGCGCGATCAGGAGCGAACGCAGCAGCGTACGCATGTGCGCATTGTCCTCGACCACCAGGGCCTTCAAATGTCCGAGGGTGAGATTGCTCATGGCGGTGCGACCGCATGTGCCGGCGCCCGCGTGCTTGCGCGACGCAACGTGCGAGGCCGGTGTAACGAAACAGAGCGCGGCAACAATTTGCACCACGAAAAGATTGCGCACGCCACACTATAAGGACTTGATTAGAAAATTCTTACGCAACCTCGGGAGTTTCCGGTTGAGCCGATTGGCGTTCATTCTCAGCCATGCGGGCACGTCCCTGTTCGTCGGGCTCAAGGCGATGGTCGCGCCCGTGGCCTTCGGCACCTGTGCCATCCTCGACGATTCCCGGGGCCGTGTCCTGCTGGTGCGTCATTCCTATCGCCCGGGCTGGCACCTGCCCGGCGGGGGCGTCGAGGCCGGCGAGCCCCCCGCGGAAGGGATCGTTCGCGAACTCAAGGAGGAAATCGGCTTCGTCCGCGGCAATGCGCCGGAACTCGCGGGTCTGTTCACCCGCAGGCTCGGCTGGGTCACGAATGTCGTGGCGCTTTACCGCGTCCGCGACGCAGAGATCGCCTTCCGGCCGAATGTCGAAATCCGCGAAATCCTCTATGCCGATCCGGCGGCGCCCCCGCCCGGCGCCACAGGCGCGACGCGCCGGCGCCTGGCTGAACATCTCGGCCAAGTGGCGCCGAGCCCCTATTGGTGATCGCCGGCGGCGAGAACGACCTTGCCTTCCAAAACTCCCATGGGCTTACTCCTGTCGCTGTTGGTTGATCTGAAGCTTGGCGGCGTGCGGAGCGGATAAAAGAAGCGACGGACAAATGTGGAAGATCAGAGCCGAAGAACCGGCGGATTGCGCGGCGATCGAGGCGCTTGTAGCGCGGAGTTTCGGGCCGGGGCGTTTCGCGAAAACGGCCTGGCGGCTGCGCGACGGCGTCGATCCGCAAGCCGGGCTCGGCTTCGTCGCGATGGAAGACGGCATCTTGCGCGGGTCGGTGCGGTTCTGGCCGGTCTTCGTCGGCCATGAACAGGCGCTGCTCCTGGGACCGCTCGCGGTCCAGACCGATCAGCGCGGGCGCGGGATCGGCATCGCTCTCATGCAGCGCGGTATCGACGAGGCGCGCGCCCAAGGCCATCGCGCGATCATCCTGGTGGGCGATCCGCCCTATTACGCCCGCGTCGGATTTTCTCCCCTCCAACGCGGCCGCGTGCGCCTGCCCGGTCCCGTCGATCCGTCGCGCGTGCTGGGCCTCGCACTCGTCGAGGGCGCGCTCGATTCGTTCGAAGGTCCGGTTCTGCGCGCGCGCATCGATCATCCCGTTTGTGCGGATGGCGCGCCTGTGGGGGCGGCAGCGTGAGTAATTTATAGATTAAGCGAAAATAAATGTTGTCATCCCCGGCGAGCGCGAACCAAGGTTCGCGCGAGGGAAGGGGACCTAGGCTCAGGACCTATTAATTCTGTTGCGGCTGGGTGAATTGGTTGATTCATTGAGGGCCTCAATCATTTGGACCGTGCCGCCACCGACTTATATCCCCAGCGGAGTCTGCGCTGGGGAGATAGGGACAGAAGAACGTCCAATCGCCGTTGGCCGAGGAGTCGTAGCGTCCGTACTTCGCCCTCATGTTAGACATGTACGCCTCGTCGGCAGTGGCCTTATTGACATAAGCCCAGCAGGCATCCTCGCTTTCGTAGGGGCCCGAGTAGATCAAGTAATAGCCAGTTGATCCGAAAACTTGGTACCATCCCGGACTTCGCCAGTTCTCGTCATTGGCGCGGGCACCGCTTATGAACAGGAGCGTTAACGCCAAAAAAAGCCAACCGCATGTAACGAGCCTCCTCACTGGCATTCCCTTCCGCTTACGGACATTTGGATCGACGAGCTGCTACCCACCGTTCCTGATTACTTTTATTATATGGAAACTGCGGTCTGGTGTCTACGAACCAGCCGTCGCGTCAACTGCCGCTCCGCACCGCTTTCCTGATGGTCGCGGCTGAGCGACACTGAGGCGGAGCGACTGTGGATCGCTCTGCGGAAACCTCCAATTCCGACCATCACACGCGCAAGACGGGCGAAAATTTGCGTACCGCCGTGAGAGCGACAGGTCTTGTCGCGCCATCCGCATTCGACGATGCGATGAAAAGTGCCATGCACGACAGGGCAGCCGAGACAATCCACCGATGCACGAGACAGGCGTATTGCCGAGTGGAGAGATGAAGTTGGCCTTTGAGGCGGCTGGGAAACAGGTAGCTGGCATGCCTGGTTCCGATCTCGTCGATCCACCTACGCTCAAGACCTATTAATTCTGTTACGGCTGAGTGGATTGGTTGATTCATTGATGGCACCGGGAGGTGCTTCGATGAGTGATCTGTTTTGGTTGTCGCGGGCGCAGATGCGCCGGATCGAACCTTATTTTCCTTTGTCTCATGGCATCGCACGGGTCGACGACCAGCGGGTGATCAGCGGAATCATCTTCGTAATCCGCAATGGACTACGCTGGCGCGATGCGCCGAAGGACTATGGCCCGCACAAAACGATCTACAACCGCTTCGTCCGCTGGAGCCGTCTGGGTGTGTTCAACCGGATCTGCGCCGAACTGGCGAGCAAGGGCGGCAGGCCCGGTCGTCTGATGATCGATTCCACGCATCTCAAAGCCCATCGCACCGCCGCCAGCCTGCTCAAAAAGGGGCTGTTCCCCGACGTATCGGGCGCACGAAGGGCGGTCTGAACTCGAAGCTCCATGCGGTGTGCGATGGCGAGGGCCGCCCGCTGGTCATGCTGCTCAGCGAAGGCCAGATGAGCGACTATAAGGGCGCGGCTCTGATGCTCGATGCCTTGCCACCGGCCAAGGCCTTGCTCGGCGACAGGGGCTATGACGCCAGCTGGTTCCGGAACACCCTGAACACCCTGGCCGAACGCGGTATCACCGCCTGCATCCCGTCAAAGGTCAACCGCAAGATACCCATCGAACATGACCGCAGGCTCTACCGTCAGCGCCACAAGATCGAGAACATGTTCGGCAGACTCAAAGACTGGCGGCGCATCCACACCCGCTACGACCGCTGCGCTCACACCTTCTTCTCAGCCATCTGCATCGCTGCCACCGTCATCTTCTGGATCAATCAATGAGTCCTGAGCCTAGGTGTTTTTATGGAACCGGAGGTGGGTCATGGAGAGACGGAGATTTACGCGGGAGTTCAAGCTTGAGGCTGTCAGGCTGCTTCAGGAGCGGGGTGTGGCGTATGCGCAAGCGGCGCGCGACCTTGGGGTGCATCAGACAGTTCTGCGCAATTGGGTGAAGGCGTTCGGAGCTGATCCGGCACAAGCCTTTCCCGGCAACGGTCGGCAGAACCCGGAACAGGCCGAGATCACCCGGCTCAGGCGCGAAGTGACGAAGCTCAAAGCCGAGCGGGACATTCTAAAAAAAGCCGCGGCCTACTTTGCGAAGGAATCGATGTGAAGTTCGCTTTCATCGCGAAGCACCGGGGTCCCCTTCCCTCGCGCTGCCGTTGCAGCGCTCGCCGGGGATGACAATGATTTTTTGGTAAGACACCCAACCGCGCTAACTTTCACTTCCCCTCCACGCGCCACGCCAACAAAAGCGTGCCCAGCACCAGCAGCAG
The DNA here is from genome assembly GCA_049692035.1 of Rhizomicrobium sp. GTDB lineage: Bacteria > Pseudomonadota > Alphaproteobacteria > Micropepsales > Micropepsaceae > Rhizomicrobium. The sequence continues at coordinate 6,622 of JBAVOL010000013.1, read as the reverse complement.
CGCAAGCCACGGCGGCAGCAATGGTTCCTGCTCGACAGAAGTGACGCGATAGGCGCCGTTGGCGCGCAAGCCGATCCAGTCGTCGCCGGCGGCGAGCCTGCCGGGTGCCACACGCCGCACCGAAGGCACGCCGCCATCCACGAGCCAATGCACCGAGCCGCCGCTCGCAATCGCGAAGGGGCGCAACACCGCGTCGGTCGCGCGCATGTCGGCGACTTCCTTGGGATTGAGCGGCCCGGTTGCCGTGACCGTATTCAGCGATCCGTCGCTCAAGCGATAAAGCCCGAGCTCGTCGGCGTTCGCGCTGGCCCGCCACAGGCCCGGCTCGACCTTGGCCAGCACCAGCGTGATGCGCTTTCCCGAAGGATAGGTCAGCGTCACCGGCCGGGCCTGCTCGGCCATGGTGTGACGTTCGACAAGAATGGCGCCGCTCTCGATGGATGCCGAAAGGCGCTCCTCCTCGAGTTCGGGTTCCTTCATCTGCCAATGGGCGAGATTGCGCAGCAATTCGGCCTGCGGGCCGCCACCTTCGAAGCCGCGCGCCCACAGCCATATCTGGTCGGACAGCAATTCCGCGACGCGGCCCTTGCCGACGCGATCGAGCACGAGCAGCGGACGACCGCCGGGACCCGACATGAGCGTCTCGCCCGACACCCTGCTGGCGCCGATAATGCGGAACCAGCGCCCCCAGCTTGGCGGCGCGGACGCCGTGTTGGCGCCGGTGAGATCGTGCGTCACGGGATGGGCAAGCCCCAAAGGCGTCACCAGCGGCTTGAAGCCGCCCGTCACCACCTCGCCGGTTGGCTGCGCCGGCAGGACGGCCGCCAGCGGCGTGTGATAGATGCTGGTGAAATCGGCGAATTCGGGTCCGGCCGAAACGAGAAGCGCGCCGCCGTTCTCGACATAACGGGCAATGTTCTCGAAATAGCCGAGCGGCAGAATTCCCTGTTCGCGATAGCGGTCGAAGATCACGAGATCAAACTGGTCGAGTTTCTCCGCGAACAATTCGCGCGTGGGAAACGCGATCAGCGACAATTCGTTGGGCGGCGTCGCATCCTGTTTCGCCAGCGGACGCAGGATCGTGAAATGCACGAGATCGACCGAAGGATCGGATTTGAGGAGATCGCGCCAGACCCGTTCGCTGGCATTCGGCTCGCCCGAGATGAGCAGCACGCGCAACCGGTCGCGCACGCCATTGACGACGACGACGGCGCGGTTGTTTTCGAGCGTCAGTTCGGCAGGCCCAGGCTTCGCTGCGATTTCGATGACATTCTCGCCGGCATGGGCGATAGCGACCTTGAACGACGCATCGCGTCCCGTCGGCACCAGATGCGTCACCGCATCCTGGCCGTCGACGCGAACATCGACCGCAGCATTGCTCCCTTCGGTCGCGCCGAAATCGTCGACCCGAACGGTGATATCCGCCGCCTGTCCGACGATCGCATAACGCGTGGCGCTGACGATGGTGAGCTTGCGGTCGCGCTCGTCGTGCGTGTCCACGATCAGCGCATGGAACGGCGCCTTGATCGGCGGTTTGCCGGCTGCGGGCACATCGTGCACTTCGCCGTCGGTAATGGCGATGGCACCCGCGATGCGGTCGGCTGGGGTATCGGCGAGCGCGCTCGCAAGGCTTGCGAACAATTGCGTACCGGTGTCTTCGCCGGCACGCGGCGGATCGACGAACGCCTCGCGGATTTCGAGGCTCTTGTCGTTTGCCAGCGTCTTGCGCAATTGCGCCGCGGCCTGGTCGGCCTGCCTTCTGCGGCCGCGTATGTCCATGCTGGGCGAATGATCGACGATGAGGGCTACGACGTCACTCAATGGCTCGCGCGTCTCGTGCACGATGAGAGGATTGGCGAGCGCCGCAATCAGCACGCCAAAGGCGGCGAGACGAATCCACCCGCCGCGCGCGCGCAAGACGATTGCCGCGATGCCGAGCCCGAACGCCGCCAACCCCAACAGCCACAACAGGGCGACGGGAAGGTGCGGCGCGAAATCGATCGCATAGCTCATGGCTGTGCCCTAGTGCCCCATGCGTTCGAGGAGCGCCGGCACATGCACCTGATCGGTCTTGTAATTGCCGGTCAGCGCATACATCACGACATTGATGCCGAAGCGCACCGCCATTTCGCGCTGTTCTTCGCCGCCCGGCGACACATCGACCAGCGGCCGGCCGGAGGAATCCACGGCCCATGCGGCCGCCCAATCGTTGCTGCCGATAATCACGGGCGAAACGCCGTCGCCGCCGCGCGCAGGCTCGGGACCGGCATCGGGATCGGGCGGCGGCAGGGCTTCGACCCAGACGCGGCCGCCATCCCAGCGGCCCGGAAAATCCTGGAGAAGATAGAACGCTTTGGTCAGAACATGGGTGGACGGAATGGGTTGCAACGGCGGCAAATCGAGCTTGGCGATGAGCCGCCGCAATGTCTGCTCGCCCGGCGAATTGGGCCCGCGCGTGGGGCCCAGCGTCAAATCGCGCGTATCGAACAGAATCGTGCCGCCATTGCGCATGTAGTCGGTGAGCCTGCTCAGCGCCTGCGGCGACAGATCCGGCTCGCGCGGGTCCATCGGCCAATAAATCAGCGGAAAAAAACTGAGATCGTCGTGCGCGATGTCGACGCCCACCGGCTCTTCGGGCTCGTAGGACGTCCGCGCCTTGAGGCGCAGGCCGAGGCCGTAGAGCCCGGCCCTGCTCATTTGATCGACATCGGGAAGGCCCGTGACGACATAGGCAAGACGTGTGTCGAGCGCCGCTTTCATGTCGAAGGCATCATCGGCGCGCGCGGGTTTCGGTGCGATCAGAAGGACAGAGATCGTGCCGGCAACGATCAGCGCGGCAGCGAGGCGCCTGGGGAGCGAGATATAACCGCGCAACCACAACGATATTATCGCGTCCGCCAGGAGGAGCGCGAGAGCAAGCGCGAGCAGCGGCGCTTTCAACGCCAGCGCGCCAACGCCCGAATAGGTCGAAATCCCGACGCCCACATCACCCATCGGCGTCAAACGCGTATCGGCGTCGGCGGCATCGATCGCGATCTGCGCGCCTTCGCTGCCATAGAAACCGGCGGGATGTTGACTGGAGGATTTGATTCTGCCGATTTCGGAGCCGTGGATCGGCAATGCCTCGGGCGGCGGCTTTTGCGGATGTCCGAAACCGTCGATTGTCTCGAATGGTGGGTAGAGCGCGGATGCGTCGGTTCCCAGATCGGACGGCCGCGCCCCGTTGGCGAGATCGAGCACGCGGCGCAGCATCTCGACATAGAGTCCCGACAGCGGCAGCGACGACCAGGCGGGGCTCGCCGTCACATGGAAGAGCACGATCCAGCCCTTGTCGCGCGGGCTTGCAGTGACGAGCGGCGTGCCGTCGACGAGCCGCGCCCAGGTGTGTTCGCCGAGTTCGACCGAAGGTTCGGCCAGAACCTGGCGCGAGACCGTAACCTCGGGCGGAATCGCGAGGCCCCGAAACGGGCTCGCATCCGGGAACGGCGCCAGATGCTGGGGGGCTGCCCAGGCAAGCGCGCCTCCCAGATAGCGCCCGCCCACGCGCAATTTTACCGGCACGAGATCGTCGACATTCGTCGTCATCCGTTCCCCCGCGAAGCGCAGCAGGATGCCGCCATTGGCGACGAAGGCGGCGACGCGATCATGGTCGGCGCCCGAGATGTTTCCGATGTCGGCCAGAACCAGCACGGAATCGTTGCGTGCCAGTTCCTCTGCGATCGTGCCTTGGTGGACATCGGCATAGGGGCTCAGCGCGCGCGCAAGATAGAAGAGGCTCGACAGAAGCGGCTGTTCGTTTTCCATATTGCTGGAAGAGACGAGGCCCACTGCGCGGCGACGCGCATTGGAGCCCAGCAGGCGCACGGCGCCCGCCGAATCGAGCCCATCGACGACGATGCGCCGCGTTTCGTTGCGCATCTCGAGCGGCAGGATGAGCCGCGCGCTGGTTTGCGTACTGCCGGGCGCGAAATGGAAATGCGCGGCGGCGAGGCTTTCGCCATGCACGCCCAAAGCCTCGATCATGCCGTCACGCGCGCCTTCGCCGTCGGAGCGGATCACGTCGACCGCGAAGCCGTTGGCTTCATTGTGCTCGGCCGTCAGCGCAAGCGGTCCGTTGCCCGCGGCGTCGGCGAAAATCTTCAAGCGGCCGGCATGTCTGAGAATTCGCACCGTCTTTTCCGCGTCGCCGTGATCGAGACCGTCGCTGAGCCAGACGATGTCGGGCCTGGTGGAGAAATGCGCATTTGCGACGGCCGTGGCGGCGCGCACGCGATTGGGAGGGAAGGCTTGCGGCACGAGCGCGCGCGCGTCGCGCTCCGCTTCGCCCGCATCCAGCAGCGTGACAAGCGGCGCCGACGCGGTTGCGGTCGGGATGATCGCTACCGCGCGATTGGCGCGCGCGGCGCTCGCCAACGCATCCGAAATTGCCGCGTCACGATCTTTCCAGGCATGGGCGGCCATCCAGTCATTGTCGACAAACAGCACGAGGGGCCCTTGCCCCACCGCGGTCGCCTGCCGTCCGACGGTCGGCTCGGCGAGCGCCACGACGACGAGCGCGGCGACCGCGAGCCGCAGAGCCAGAAGCCATAACGGGGTGCGTGCCGGCGTCTCCTGCGGCGCAGCGAGACCGAGCAGCAGGCGAAACGGCGGAAACACCACGCGCCGGGGCGCCGGCGGTGTCACGCGCAACAGCCACCAGATCGCCGGCAGAAGGACCAATGCGCCGAGAACCCATGGCGCGCCGAAACTCAGTCCGCCAAAGGCGCTCATGCCTTCTGTCCCGCGCCGAACGCCAGCCTGGTATGGGCGCCGCCCAAATCCGCAAAGAGCGCGACGAGCGCCGTCTCGGGGCGCCTGTCGGTGCGGTGGGTCAGGCAGCTCCAGCCCAGCCGCCGCGCCAGCGCGGCGACGGCTTCGCCCTGCGCCCGAAAGCGCTTGCGATACGCGTCGCGCACGGTTTCGGCGCGGCCGAAGATTTCGGTTTCGTCCCGGGTCACGGATTCGAAACGCGTTCTGCCCGCAAACGGAAAATCTTCTTCCGCCGGATCGACGATGCGTACGAGATGCCCCGCCAAGCCCGATCGCGCGATCCGCCGCATCGCGGTTTCGAGTTCGCCGAGTGGCGACAGAAAATCGCTGAGCCAGACGAACTGCGCGTTGCGGCCCAAGGGAGCGTCAGGCGGCAGACTTGCGTCGCTGGGCTGCAATTCGGTCAACTCATGCGCGATTCGCCCGAGCGCCGCGCGACTCGCCGACGGGCCGCGGCCGTCGCCGTCGCCGAGAAGCGCAATGCGCTCGCCGCCGCGGATCAGCAGCGATGCAACGGCAAGCGCAAGCACGCTTGCGCGGTCGATCTTCGTCATCGCCCCTGGCGTCGAAGCAAACCGCATGGTGGGGCCGCCATCGCGCCACAACCACACCGCTTCGGCCGCCTCCCATTCGCGTTCACGCACGAAGAGATGCTGCGATTTCGCCGACTGGCGCCAATCGATCGCCGTCGTCGGGTCCTCGCTCTGGTAACGCCGGAACTGCCAGAAAGTCTCCCCGATACCCGCCTTGCGACGCCCGTGAACGCCGAGATTCACCGCCGACGCCAGCCGTTCGGCGGCGACCAGCAAAGGCGGCAGGGCGGCAGCAATCGTCTCTGCCTGCTCGCGCAAATGAGACCATTGGCCTTGGCCGCGTTGATCGGGGTCCGTCAAAGAGTGCTCCGGCAAAGCCGATCGACCACGTCGGAGATTGTCGTGCCTTCGGCGCGGGCGGAGAAGTTGAGCGCCATGCGGTGGCGCAGGATGGGATGGGCCAGCGCCGCCACGTCATCGACCGACGGCGCGAGACGGCCCTCGATCAACGCTTTCGCCCGCACCGCCAGCATGAACGCCTGGCTGGCGCGCGGTCCGGGGCCCCAGGCGATGTAGCCCTTGAGATCGGCCGAGCCGCCATCGTCGGGGCGCGCGGCGCGCACGAGCCTCAGGATCGCGTCGACCACCTTTTCGCCCACGGGCAGGCGGCGGACGATATGCTGGGCGCCGATCAGCGCCTCCGGCGTGCCGATGGGCTTGGCGACGGCCTCCTCGCCGAAGGTGGTGGCGACGAGCATGCGCCGTTCGGCCTCGATGTCCGGATAGCCGACATCGATCTGCAGCAGAAAGCGGTCGAGCTGGGCTTCGGGGAGCGGATAGGTCCCTTCCTGTTCGAGCGGATTTTGCGTCGCCAGCACGTGGAATGGCCGCGGCAGGTCGTAGCGCTGGCCGGCGACCGTGACGTGCTTTTCCTGCATTGCCTGGAGCAGCGCGGATTGCGTGCGCGGGCTTGCTCGGTTGATTTCGTCGGCCATCAGCAATTGGGTAAAGACGGGGCCTGGGAGGAAGCGGAACGAACGGTGCCCCCCTTCGCTTTCCTCGAGCACTTCCGAGCCGATGATGTCGGCCGGCATCAGATCGGGCGTGAACTGAATGCGCTTCCAGTCGAGACCAAGGACGATGCCCAGGGTCTCGACCAGGCGGGTCTTGGCAAGTCCGGGCACACCGACAAGCAGGCCATGCCCGCCTGCAAGCAACGTCACCAGGGTCTGATCGACCACTTCGTGCTGGCCGAAGATGACGCGGCCGATGCCTTCGCG
>JBAVOL010000012.1:0-14905 GCA_049692035.1 Rhizomicrobium sp. | reverse complement strand
TAGAGAATCACAAATCCAATTTGCAAGAAATCGCCATCCCAACCCTTAATTTCCGGCAAATGCGATCCCTTCAAAAAAACCAATATCGCTTCAAATTCAATAGCTTGTGAATTCTTCACGGACGACTATTCAGCGTCACGACTGAACGATGGGCGATCTATTTTGGCCTTCTTTTGCGTTACGCCTTTACCGGCTTCTCCTGCAGACGTTCCATGAATTTCTGTGTCTGCTCGTTGCCCATCGTGTAGTGCCTGGCGCCGGCGAAATCGCTGATCTTCGACCAGTAATCGGCGACGGTGTCGGCATCGGCGCCGTGGCCGAGATTGACGCCGTCGGTTTCGATGATCTGCGCGGCGGCGAACACGCCGGCACCTGCCGTCATGATGGCGCCGGTGGGCGCGTCTTCGCTTGCCAGGAACACGACGGCGGGCGTTACATATTCCGGTTTCAGCATTTCGAGCATGGCCGGCGGTATGATGTTTTCCGTCATGCGCGTGGCGGCGACCGGCGAGATCGCGTTGACCTTGATGTTGTCCTTGGCGCCTTCGAGCTTCAGCGTGTTCATGAATCCGACAACGCTGAGCTTGGCCGCGCCGTAATTGGTCTGGCCGAAATTGCCGTAAAGGCCGGTCGAGGACGTCGTCACGACGATGCGGCCATATTGCTGGTCGCGCATGATCTGCCAAACCGCCTTGGCGGGTTTCACGGTGCCCATCACATGCACGGCCATCACGGCTTCGAAGTCCCTGATCTCCATCTTGGAGAAGCTCTTGTCGCGCAGGATGCCGGCATTGGCGACCAGGATGTCGATGCGGCCATAGGCATCCATGGTCTGCTTGACGAGATGGGCGACGCCGGCATCGTCGGTCACCGAAGCGCCATTGGCGATCGCGTTGCCACCTGCCGCTTCGATCTCGCGGACAACTTTTTGGGCGGCGTCCGACGAGCCGCCGGAGCCGTCGAGCGACCCGCCGAGGTCGTTGACGACCACGCGCGCGCCGCGCCGGGCGAATTCGAGGGCATGGGCGCGGCCGAGTCCGCCGCCCGCGCCGGTGACGATTGCGACTTTGCCGTCGAAGCGAATGCTCATGCGTCGGGACTCCTGAAAAACCGGATTGCGTATAATTGCGTATAGAAGTGGCAGGAGTGATGGCCGAGCAGGTTCCGGCGGTCAAGCCGGCGCGACGCCGCGTGCCCCGCTTGCCATGAAACGGCGCAGATATGCTGCTGCCGGCCGCTCGACCACCGCATAGAGCAGATAGCCCCACAGGATGGCCGCGCCGACGAGAAGGGCGGGCTCGAGCCAGTGCCAGACGGGCTCCCAAGCGGCCCAGGGGCGGCCGAAGACAAGCGTCGTCGCTGCCGGATAGAGGTGAAGCTGCGCATGGCGCAGGAACTGGAGAAGCGCGACCTGCCCGATATAGATCGCGTAGGACCATTCGCCAAGTATGCGCGGCAGCGATGTCTTCAGCGCCTCAGCCAGAATACCGCGATCGAAGGACAGGACGAAAATGAGGGGCGCCATAGAGAGCACGGTGTAGATGTCCTCCGGACGATGCGCCCATCCGGTCTCATAGATCGCATAGAAAAAGACGGCGAGAACCGCGAGCTGCGCCAGCGAGTGGATGGCGTCGGAGAGCTGCTTGCCGCCGGCCGCCTTGGCTTTGCCGTGCAAGACGGCGAGGCCCACGCCCATCGCGAACGCCGCCATGCCGCGAAAAATGCCGTTGTGGAACGTCAAATCGAGGCCGTGATGCGAGGTGAGCGCGAGAGCGGTCAGTCCGCCGGCGCCGCCCAGAATGAGCAAAATGGCGCCTGCGATGCCGCCGCGCGCAATCAGCAGATAGAGCGGAAACATCAGGCAGAGCAGGAATTCGACACTGACGAACCACGATGCGCCGTTCCACGACAGATAGGGAAACATGTTCCAGGCCTGGACCAGAAACAGATTGGCGATGAAGGTGGGCCATGTGTTGATAGGGTGCCAGGGCTCGTCGTAGATCGAGACGTACCCCCCATGCGCGGCAAGTGCGCGCAAGGTCACCACCATGAACAGAATGACGAACAGCATCGTCAGATGAAGAGGATAGAGCCGCACCAGCCGCGCTGTCATGAACCGGACATAGGCCCGTCCGCGCCAGAATTCGCGCACGCGGGCGCCATAAACATAGGTGAGGATGAAGCCCGACAGAATGAAGAAGAACTCCACCCACAAATAGCCCTTGCCCACCGGCAGGTCGAACCATTTGGCGCCGCGATAGCCGTTCCCCTCGCAATAGTGGAAAAGCACCAGTATCAATGGCGGCAATGCGCGCGCGCCGGAGAGGGCGCGGATTTCGGCGGGGCGGGGCTGGCTCATAGGGCTCACGTATCGTTATAGGGATAGTCTCGCGCAAGGGGCTCGCGAATTCCATCGCTGGCAGAACTACGACAGGCGAAGGTCATGCTGCAGCTTCATCTTCAATCCATGCTCGGCATTATCGCCATCATTGCGCTCGCATGGCTCCTTTCGGAAAACCGGCGTGCCTTTCCGCTGCGCACGGCCGCAAGCGGGCTCGCGCTTCAATTCGCGCTGGCGCTGCTCCTCTTGAAAGTGCCCCCGGCGCGCGCTGCACTGTTCTCCCTGAACGGCGTCGTCGACGCGCTGACCCGGGCGACGAGGGCCGGCACGTCCTTCGTCTTCGGATATGTCGGCGGGGCGCCAGTGCCTTTTACCATCGCCGACCCGAAGGGGGTGACAAGCTTCGCCTTTCAAATCCTGCCGCTTGTCATCGTCATCTCGGCGCTGGCCGCCCTGCTTTGGCACTGGCGAATATTGCCGATGGTCGTTCGCGGCTTCGCTTGGGTCTTGGGCAAGACGATGGGCATCGGCGGCGCCGTTGGGTTGGGTTCTGCGGCCACGATCTTCATCGGTATGGTCGAGGCACCGCTCCTCATCCGCCCCTATCTGGGGCGTTTGTCGCGGTCCGAACTGTTCATGCTGTGTACGGTGGGGCTCGCGACCATAGCCGGCACCGTTTTCGTGCTCTATGCGACGATCCTCAATCCGGTCATTCCCGGCGCGCTGGGCCATATTCTCGTGGCGTCATTTCTGTCGCTGCCCGGCGCGATAGTGATCAGCCGGATCATGATTCCGGGCGGACAGGAAACGGCCGCCGACGCCGCTGCGGGCTTCGAATACCATTCGAGCATGGATGCGATCGCGCGCGGCACCGAAGACGGCCTCAAGCTGTGGCTCGGCATCGTGTCGATGTTGCTGGTGATCGTGGCGCTGGTGGCGCTCATCGACATCATCCTCGGCCAGTTCCCGTCCTTTGGCGGCGGGCCGGTCACGATCGAGCGTGTCTTCGGCTGGGCGTTCGCGCCCATCGTCTGGCTTTACGGCGTTCCCTGGCACGAGGCCGGCACGGCGGGCGCGCTGATGGGCGAAAAGACCGTGCTCAACGAATTCGTCGCCTATCTCAAGCTCGCCTCGCTGCCCAGGAATGCGCTCGATCCGCGCGCCCGTCTCATCATGCTTTACGCCATGTGCGGTTTCGCCAATCCGGGGTCGGTGGGGATCATGATCGCCGGCATGGGAAGTCTTATACCCGAGCGCCGCAATGAACTCGTTCCGCTGGCGATGCGCGCACTTCTGTCCGGCACGATGGCAAGCGGCTTGACGGGCGCTATAATCGGTCTGCTGTCGATTACGTGAACGACGACACGGGGGAAACGATGGAGCCACCGCTCAACAGCGCCGCGCCCGCCGAAGGGCGCGCGATACAGGAACGCTTCGCGCTGAAGGCCATCCCGATCCTGATCGCGATTGCGCTGGGCGTAGGAATCCTCGTTCTGTCCAGCGTTACGGTCGAAATCGTCAAACTTTTCGCGAAATTGCCCGAACGGCCGCAGATGCCGTGGATTGCCGAATTTTACGAGCATTTTGCCATGCTCGCCTACACGCTTTTGGCCATCCGTTTCATGCGGCAGCGTTATCCTGGCGATTATGGTCTCGTCGCGCCGGCCGGCAGGTCCTATATCGGGATCGCCATAGGATGGGGGCTTTTCTTCGGAGCGGCGATGATGCTGGTCGATTACGGGCCGCAGCTTCTCAGCCACAAGCCGCCCGCCGACCAACCCTATCCACTGACGGCGATCAACATCGCGGGCTGGTTTTCCTATCAGGGCCTTGTTGCCGGGCCTTCGGAAGAAGTGCTGCTGCGCGGCTTGCTCGTAACCTATCTCATCCTTTCCATGCCCGGGCGCGTTTCGTGGCGCGGTTACACGATGAACGGCGCCGGCATTGTGGTTGCGGTGCTCGTCGCGGCACCCCATCTTGGCGCTTTCTTCACGCAAGCATTCCTGTCGGCGCTGGGACGCGTTCTCTATACCTTCGCGTTCGGCGTGTTGTCGGCCTATTGGCTCGAGAAATCGCGAAGCCTGGCGGCGTCCGTCGTGTTCCACAGTGTCGGCGCGTTGAGCGAATATGCACTGATCTTCGCGGTGGTGGCGGCGTGGGGGTAGTACCGCAAATTGCATTGCACGCAACGCATTTTACCCCTCACCCGAAGTGGCGCAGCGTCGCCTTTCGAGCCTCGCATCCGGCGGATGCGGAGCGAGGTATCGACATCGTATAATTGCGGGTGAGGGGACAGTCGCGACGTGCTGTGGATGTCAACGCAGGAGCGCACCGCAAATTCCGTTACTACCGATCCCGAATTCCCGCGCCAGCAATTCGTAGGACTTGAGGCGCGAGGCGGCATCGTAGGTGATCGTCACGATCACCAGTTCTTCGGCGCCGTGGCGTTCGGCGAGCGCTGTGAGGCATTTGCGCACCGTGTCGGGCGTGCCGACGCTCGTGCGGGATTCGATGTTGCCGAGCAGCGTTCGCTCTTGATCCGTATACGGATATGCAAGTGCGTCGTCAGGCGAGGGAAAAGCGACCGGCCGGCCGCTCAACAATCGCACCACCCAGAGATTGCGCGACGCCGCGAGTCTGCGCGCTTCCTCTTCGGTTGCGGCGGCGAGTGCTGCGACGCCTAACGACACGCGAGGCTTCTCGCACCAGCCGCTCGGCTTGAAGTGGTCGCGATAGGCAGCACAGGCCTCCTCGCTTCCCTCGGCGTTGATGAAATGGGCATGCGAAAAAGGCAGGCCAAGCTCGCCGGCATAGACGGCGCTGTGAATGCCCGAACCCAACAGCCACATCTCGGGCCGCGTATTGCCGGCGGGGCTCGCATGAATGCCGCGATAGGGATGATCGCCCGGGAGCGGCGCGATACCTGCGGCGTCGTCCAGGAATTGCCGCAACAGATGGACCTGCCTCGGGAACGCGTCGATGCCCCAGCCCTGCGGCCCGGGCTGCAATGCGCGTGCGGTGCGTTCGTCCGAGCCGGGCGCCCGGCCGAGCCCCAGATCGATGCGCCCCGGCGTCAGGATTTCGAGCATGCGGAACTGCTCGGCCACTTTGAGCGGGCTGTAATGGTTGAGCATGACGCCGCCCGAGCCGACCCTCATCTTCTTGGTCTCCGCCGCGACGCGGGCGATCAGCACTTCTGGGCAGGAGCCGGCAAAGGACTTCGTGTTGTGGTGTTCGGCCAGCCAATAGCGGTGATACCCCAGCGCTTCGCAGGCCTTGGCGAGCGCAATCGTCTCCGCCACGGCCTCGGCGGCGGTGCCGTCTCTACAAATGGGTGATTGGTCGAGGACCGATAGCAGCATGCGACAAGCTTTGAACGCGGTTTTGCCCGGGATCAAGCGGGGAGTTTGCTGCGTTGCCGCTTGCAATTCGTGCAAATGCGCTAATCTCCGGCCCAACGATATGGGCAAGATGAAAAATGACGCTCGATGCTACTCGGCGCGGCGAGGATTGAAGCTTTGCGCGCGGTGTTCCTCAGCTTGATGATGCTTCCCGTCGCGGCGTGCGCGCCCGTGCTCGCGTCCGGGGGGATCGTGAACGAGACGGCGCAAATCACGGCAGACAGCTTCGTCACGCGCGACGGGCTGCATTTGCCGCTGCACGAGTGGGATGCAAAGGCGCCGCAAGCAATCATCGTGGCGCTCCACGGCATGAGCGATTATTCCGAGCAATTCGACATGCCCGGGCCGTTTTGGGCGGACCATGGCATCACGACCATCGCTTACGACCAGCGCGGTTTCGGGCGGGCGCCCGATCCCGGGCTGTGGGCAGGCGACGACACGATGCGCCGCGACCTCGCCGATTGCGTCGAGGCCGCACGCACGAAATTTCCCGGCGTGCCCGTCTACGCCCTAGGCGCGAGCATGGGCGCAGCAGTCGTGCTGTCCTCGTTGGCAAGCGAAAACCCGCCGCATGTCGATGGGGCTATCCTGGTTGCGCCGGCGGTCTGGTCGCGGGACGATATGCCGCTTTCCTACCGCGTCGCCCTATGGCTCGCGGCGCACAGCGTGCCGTGGCTGCATGTCTCGGGCAACGGCCTGCATATCGTGCCGTCCGACAATATTCCGATGCTGCGAAAATTAGGCCGCGATCCGCTGTTCCAGCACGATTCGCGCGTCGATCAGGTCTATGGTCTCGTCAATCTGATGGATGAAGCGCGGCAGGCGGCGGCGCATCTCCCGCAATCTCCGCCGATCCTGTTCGCCTATGGCGCCAAGGACCAGATCATCCCGGCCGCTCCCACCGAGGCCGTCATCGCCGAGCTAGGCACGCGGGCAGAGGTATACCGCTATCCCAACGGCTATCACATGCTGCTGCGCGACCTCGACGGCGAAACCGTGTGGCAGGATTTGGCCGATTGGGTGGCGCGGCAGAAGAGCGTGGCGACGGCCAACAGGTGAGCGTGCCGTTTGTTTCGGCAACCGCCCCGAATCCCGAGCGAAAAATCCCCACTACGACAATCTGAGTTAGAACATGGAAAGTTTTGAGCGGTGTGGGCAGTAGAAAGGCTGACCACTGAGACGGTGAGGCTGTGAGAGGACAGCGTATGGCCCCAATGGCCGAAAACGATTTGCTGACCGGAAGAATTATTGGCTTCGCCATAGAAGTGCATCGCCAACTTGGTCCGGGCCTATTGGAGTCGGCGTATGAGGAATGTCTGTGTTTCGAGCTCAAACGGGCCGATATTTTCTTCCAACGCCAGATGCCGTTGCCTGTCGTGTACAAATCGGTCCGGCTCGATTGCAGCTATCGCCCCGATATCGTGGTGGAAGATCGAGTGATCATCGAGTTGAAAACGGTCGAGCGATTGCTCCCGATCCATGAGGCCCAAATGCTGACCTATCTGAAGCTAAGCGGTATCGCCACCGGCCTGCTGCTCAATTTCAGCTGCGCCGTTCTCAAGGATGGCCTCCGCCGCTTGGTACTATAGGCCACAATAGCTCCTCTCTCCTTCTCACTGCCTCACCGTCTCTGTGGTGATTCTTTTCTGGGGGGTGGCCGGCCGCAGCGCGTGCTGCCTCGGCGTGAAAAACCGCCAACAATTGATGCTTCAGATATCTATAATCTTGGTTGAAATGTGAATATTGGTGTTGTAAGCCGGTCTCGCGATTTGCTGACTGTGTTTCTCGCGTCATGATCACCGCCGCCCAATTGCGCGCCGCCCGTGCCCTGCTTGGGATCGACCAGCGCGTGCTCGCCGATATGAGCGGATTGTCGGTTCCGACGATCCAGCGCATGGAGGCGAGCGACGGCATCATCCGGGGCAATGTCGACTCGCTGATGAAATTGGTGGCCGCTCTCGAGAGCGCGGGCATCGAGTTGATCGGCGAAAGCGTGGCAAGTCCTAGCGGGGGGCGCGGGGTGCGCCTCAAGGACAGCACGGCCAAGCCGAAAACACCGGCGCCGGGTCCTCAAAGACCACCATTGGATCCGGCTGCATAGGATAGGCGCGATGACCATTGTTGTCGTGTTGTGGTGCGTGGCCGCTTTTCTGGCACTGGCGGTTCTGGGCGTCATGCTTGGGCGCGGCTCCATGGCATCGCCGGCGATCTACGGCGCCAGCCTTGTCGTTTCGCTGGTGGCTTGCGGGACGGCGCTGATCCATCTCGTCGCGACGCCAAATGCGGTGTCGGTCATCACGCTGCCGCTCGGACTGCCCTGGATCGGCGCCCATTTTCGCGTCGATGCATTGTCGGCGTTTTTTCTCGTGCTCGTCGATTTCGGTGCGGCGGGTTCCAGCCTCTATGCGCTCGGTTACGGCCGGCACGAAAGCGCGCCGCAACGAGTCCTGCCGTTTTTCCCGGCCTTTCTCGCCGGCATGAATCTCGTCGTCGTGGCGGACGATGCGTTCGGTTTTCTCGTGGCATGGGAGTTCATGTCGCTCGCATCCTGGGCCCTGGTGATGACCCATCACCGGGCGGAGGAAAATATGCATGCGGCATATGTTTACCTGCTGATGGCAAGCTTCGGCACGTTCGCGCTGCTGCTGGCTTTCGGCCTCCTGGCCGGGGCCGATGGGCATTATGCGTTTGAATCGATGCGCGCCCATGCGCTGCCGATAACAACCGCCTCTCTCATCCTCGTGCTGGTGCTGCTGGGCGCGGGTTCCAAAGCCGGCCTTGTGCCGTTGCATGTATGGCTGCCGCTCGCCCATCCCGCAGCGCCCAGCCATGTGTCCGCATTGATGAGCGGGGTGATGACGAAAGTCGCGGTCTATGTCTTCATCCGTATCTGCTTCGATTTACTGGGCGGGTCGCAGGCCTGGTGGTGGGGGCTCGTGGTGGCCGGACTTGGCGGCGCCAGCGCGGTAATGGGCGTCCTCTACGGCCTTCTGCAAAGCGACCTCAAACGTGTTCTCGCCTACAGCACGATCGAGAATATCGGCCTGGTGTTCGCCGGCCTCGGCCTCGCATTGGCATTCCGGGCGGACCATCTGGCGGCGCTCGCCGCCATTGCGTTCGCCGCGGCGCTGCTCCACGCGTTCAATCACTCCCTGTTCAAGAGCCTGCTGTTCTTCGGTGCAGGCGCCGTGCTGACCAGCACCGGCGAACGCGGCATGAACCGGCTGGGCGGTCTCATCCATCGCATGCCGGTGACGAGCTTCACCTTCCTGGTGGGGGCCGCCGCGATTTCGGCCTTGCCGCCGCTCAACGGCTTCGTTTCGGAATGGCTGACCTTCCAGGCGATTCTGCAGAGCCCGCGTCTGATGGAATGGGGATTGAAGATTGCCATGGCGGGCGTCGGCGGCCTTCTCGCGCTTGCGGCAGCCCTCGCGGCTGCCTGCTTTGTGCGGGCCTTCGGTATGGTGTTTCTGGGACGCCCGCGCAGCGAGGCCGCGGCCCAGGCGCTGGAGGTGGATCGCTTTTCGCTCGGCGCCATGGCGATCCTCGCCGGATCATGCCTTCTGGCCGGGGTTGCGCCCGGGTTCATTCTCGACAGGCTGGCGCCGCTCGCACAGACCCTGGTCGGCGGGCACATGCCGCAGCAGGCGACGAACGCATGGCTCACGCTCGTTCCGTTCACTGCGGCCCGCAGCTCCTATAACGGCCTCGTGGTTTTTGCGTTCATCGCGATGTCGTCCCTGCTGTCGGTCTATGCGATCCATCGCTTCGCCTCGCATGCGCTGCGTCGGGCGCCTGCCTGGGACTGCGGCTACCCCACGCCGGATCCGATAACGCAATATTCCGCCGAGAGCTTCGCTCAGCCGATCCGCCGCGTCTTCGGCACGATTCTGTTTCGCGTGCGCGAGGTCGTGTCGATGCCGCCGCCGGGCGACATGGGGCCGGCGCGCTTCCGCGCCAAAATCCGCGATCTTATCTGGGAGGGATTATACGCGCCGCTTGCCGGCATGGTCGGCTTTGTCGCGGGCAAGCTCAATTATTTCCAATTCCTGACGATCCGCCGTTATCTCGGCCTCGTCTTCGTCAGTCTCGTCTCTCTGCTGCTGGCGCTGGCGATATGGATGTAATCACCAACCTCGCGGTTCAGGGCGCGCAGATGCTGTTGGTGCTGGCATTGGCGCCGCTGTTGACCGGAATCATTCGCAAAGCCAAGGCCCGCCTTCTGCGACGGCAGGGGCCGTCCGTGATCCAGCCTTATCGCGACCTCTGGAAGCTCTCGTGCAAAGACGTGGTGCTTGCCGACAACGCATCCTGGCTGTTCCGCGCGACTCCGTATCTGGTGTTTGCGGCAACCTGGGTCGCGGCCGCTCTCGTGCCGACCTTTGCGACGGGCCTGCAATTCAGCTGGTCGGCGGACTTAATCGCGATCACGGCCCTTCTCGGCAGCGCGCGTTTTTTTCTTGCGCTTGCCGGCATGGATATCGGCACGAGTTTCGGCGGCATCGGCTCAAGCCGCGAAGTGATGATCGCCTCATTGGCCGAACCGGCGATGATCATGATCGCGTTCACGCTGGCGATCATCGCCGGCTCGACCCAGCTTTCCACCGTCGCCAATTACATGCTGACGCTGCATGCGGGCCTGCGCGTGTCGCTGGCACTGGCGCTCATCGCCCTCGTCATCGTTGCCATTGCGGAAAATGGGCGCATCCCGGTGGACAATCCCGCCACCCATCTCGAACTCACCATGGTCCATGAAGCAATGGTGCTGGAATATTCGGGCCGCCATCTGGCGCTGATCGAACTCTCCGCTTCGGTCAAGCTGCTGCTTTACATCTCCCTCATCGCCTGCGTCTTCGTCCCTTGGGGGCTGGCGCCGGACGGCGCAGGGGTTGCCGCCTATGCTCTGGGCGCCGGCGTCTATGCCGCAAAGCTGTTGGTGGCGAGCCTGGCGCTGGCGTTGTTCGAAACGGCCACGGCCAAGATGCGCGTCTTCCGGGTTTCGCAGTTTCTCGGCGCCGCCCTGATGCTCGGCCTGCTGGGTACGCTGCTCCTCTTCGTCTCGCGGGGCCTTTAGATGCACGGGCTCGCTTTCGACGTCGCACATCTGCTGGCGGGCAGCCTCGTCCTCGTCAGCCTCATGATGATCTATCAGGACCGGCTCTACTCCCTGCTCAACATTTTTGCGCTGCATTCGTTTGTGCTGTCGCTCTCGGTCGCCTGGCAGGCCTATATCCAGAATGCACCGCATCTCTACATCACGGCGGCGATTGCTCTCCTGTTCAAGACGATCTTCATCCCCATCGCCCTTCATCGCATCATCGTGCGGCTCGGCATTCATCGCGAAGTCGAGACCGCCCTCGACATCGGGCCGACGATGCTGGCCGGCATCGCGCTGGTGGCGCTGTCGCTGGCGCTCATGCTGCGGGTGACGGCCGGCGCCGATTCGCTGGCGCGCGAGGATATCGCCTTCGCGCTGTCGGTACTTCTGCTCGGCCTTCTGATCATGGTCACGCGGCGCAACGCGGTCAGCCAGGTCGTCGGCTTCATGTCTCTGGAAAACGGGCTGGTGCTCGCCGCAACCGGAGCCAAGGGCATGCCGCTGGTCGTCGAATTCAGCGTCGCTTTTTCGATCCTGATCGCCTTCATCGTCATCGGAATATTTCTCTTCCGTATCCGCGAGCGCTTCGATTCCGTCGACGTGCAAGCGCTCGAACGCTTCCGGGGAGAAGAGCAATGAATTTCCTGTTGTCCCATGTGGTGGCTCTCGTCCTGCTCATCCCGGCGGCATCGGCGGTTCTGCTCGCCCTCCTGCCGGGATACAAATTGTCCGCCCGCGTCAATGTCCTGGCGAGCCTGCTCACGCTTGCCGCGGCCTTGTTGCTTTTCATCCGTCACCCGCCGCCGCAAAATTACATCCTGGTCGACGATCTCAATATCGTGTTCATCGTCCTCAATACGCTGGTCGGATTCACGACAAGCGTTTTCAGCGCCAGCTATATCGGCCATGAACTGGAAACCGGCCATCTGACGCCGACGAATCTGCGTTTCTATCACGCGATGTATCAGGTCATGATGTTCGGCATGAACCTCGCCTTGATCGCGAACAATATCGGATTGATGTGGGTGGCGATCGAACTCGCGACGCTGACGACCGTTGTGATGGTCGGCATCTACCGCACGCATCAAGCGCTGGAGGCGGCCTGGAAATATTTCATCCTGGGAAGCGTCGGCATCGCGTTTGCCCTGTTCGGCACCATTCTCGTCTACATGGCGGCGCGGCCGGTGGTCGGCGAAGGCGTCCAGGGCATGGTGTGGACGGTGCTGATCCAGCATGTCGGCGCCTTCGACCCGGCGCTGCTCAATGTCGCCTTCGTGTTTCTTCTGCTCGGCTACGGTACGAAAGTGGGCCTTGTTCCCATGCATGCATGGTTGCCGGACGCGCATGCCGAAGGCCCCACGCCGATTTCGGCCGTGCTGTCCGGCCTGCTCCTCAACGTCGCCCTCTACGCCGTGCTGCGTTTCAAGATGCTGCTCGCCGCCAATCACGGGGCTATTGCGCCGGGCCCGCTGATGGCGATGCTGGGTCTGGTCTCGCTGATCTTTGCGGGCTTCATGCTCTATCGCCGTCGCGACATCAAACGGATGTTCGCCTACTCCTCGATCGAGCACATGGGCATCATCACCTTTGCTTTCGGCATGGGCGGTCCGCTCGCCAACTTCGCCGGATTGCTGCACATGACGATGCACAGCCTCACAAAATCGGCGATATTCTATTCGGTCGGACATGTGGCGCAGGTCAAAGGGACGCAGAAGATTTCCGAAATCCGCGGTCTGACGGAAACCCATCCCGTGCTGGGCTGGAGTTTGGTGCTGGGCGTCGTCGCGATTGCCGGCTTGCCGCCGTTCGGCATTTTTACCAGCGAATTTCTGGTCGTGAGTTCGACGTTTTCCCGTCAGCCGCTGCTCGCGCTGGCGCTCGTGTTCGGTTTGCTGGTCGCGTTTGGCGCTCTCGTCCTGCGCATCCAGGGAATTGCATTCGGCGAACCGACCGGCAGCACAGCGCCCGTCAAGGCGTCCTATCTGCCGGCCTTCGGACATCTTGCGCTCGTGTTCGCCGCGGGCGTCTACCTGCCTGCCACGCTGGTGATGTGGTTCCAGCATGTGGCGAGGCTCCTGGGATGATGGCGGATATGCGGACCAACCTTACCGACATCCTTGGTTCGCCCGCGGGGCGGTCCGGGGCCGTGGATGAGGAAACCTGGAGCGCAATAGCGCAATGTCTTGCCGAAGGACTAGAGACGCTGCTCGATCTGTGGGGCAGCGCAGGCGGTGTGCATATGGCGCTGCTCGAACCCGGCAGCGCACCGTTCGTCGTCAATCTCGCCTGCAGCGAGGGCCGCTTTCCCTCCGTTGGGGCGTCGCATCCTCCCGCAATACGGCTGGAGCGCGCGATCCGCGATCTGTTCGGTTACGAGGCGGACGGGCTTAAGGATACCAGGCCGTGGCTCGACCATGGACGCTGGGGCGTGCGCCATCCGCTTGGCGAATGCGTTGTGCCTTCGCAGGTGATGCCGCCTTATACATTCCTTCCCGCCAACGGCGAAGGTCTGCACCAGATCGCCGTGGGGCCGGTCCATGCGGGAATCATCGAGCCGGGTCATTTCCGTTTCAGCGTGAATGGCGAGGCCGTGGCGCGCCTCGAAGAGCGGCTGGGCTATGTTCATAAGGGCATCGAGGGACTGATGCGCGGAGCCGATATCGATCGCGCCGCCAGGATCGCGGGCCGCATTTCCGGCGACAGCGCGCTCGCCTATGGATTTGCTTTCGCGCGTGCGGTCGAATCCGCGTTGGGCATCGCAGTGCCGCCGCGCGCCCGATGGTTGCGGGCGCTCATGGCCGAGCTCGAACGCATGGCCAATCATCTGGGCGATATCGGTGCCATCTGCAATGACGCCGCCTTTGCGTTGATGCTGGCCCATTGCGGCATATTGCGCGAGCGCGTGTTGCGCGTTGCCGATTCCTGTTTCGGCCATCGCCTGATGCGCGACGTCATTGTGCCCGGCGGCGTCGCCGTCGATCTCACCAAGGCCGGCGCTGACGAAATCGGCGCGCTCGTGCAGGAAATCGGCAGGCGGTTTCCCCAGTTGATCCGGCTTTACGACGAGACGGCGTCGCTGCAGGACCGCACGGTCGGCACGGGCGTGCTGCACACGGAGCTGGCACGGCGCTGGCCTGTCGGCGGATATGTCGGGCGGGCATCGGGGCGCGATTTCGATGCGCGCCGCAATTGCGCCTATCCACCCTACGACACGCTGCGGTTCACGGTGCCGGTGTTGCGGGAGGGCGACGTCAATGCACGCGTGTGGATCAGGATTCTCGAAGTGGAGCAGAGCCTCGATCTCGTCGGACAGTTGCTCGAAGGTCTGCCGGACGGCGCCATCCGCAATCCGTTCGTGCCGGGAAGCGGCGAAGGCATGGGGCTGGTCGAGGGATTTCGCGGCGAAATATTCGCCCATGTGCGGCTCGATGGCGGGCGCGTGGCTGCGTGTCGCCTGCGCGATCCGTCGTGGTTTCAATGGCCTCTGCTCGAAGCCGTGATCGAAAACAACATCGTTGCGGACTTCCCGCTCTGCAACAAATCGTTCAACTGTTCCTATTCCGGACACGACCTCTAGGCGGCGGCGATGCGCAATCTTCTTCTTCAAGGCTGGCGCCGTCCGCTCACGGAAGCGCAGCCGGCAATCGACGATCCGGAGCTTTCCGCGCTTGCCGGCCGCCTGAACGACGTCGCGCGCCGCAAGCTCGGGCGCAGCCTGTCGATTCGCGAAGTCGACGCCGGCTCCTGCAATGGCTGCGAACTCGAGATTCATGCGTTGAACAACGCCTTCTACGATCTGGAGCGCTTCGGCTTGCGCTTTGTCGCCTCGCCGCGGCATGCCGATGTGCTGTTCGTCACCGGGCCGCTCGCCAGGAACATGCGCGAGGCGCTGGAGCGCACCTACACCGCGACGCCGGCGCCGAAATGGGTGGTTGCCGTCGGCGATTGCGCGATAGACGGCGGCGTGTTCGCCGGTTCTTATGCGGTCGACGGAGCGATTTCCTCGGCCGTTCCGGTCGATCTCACGATTCGCGGTTGCCCGCCCAAGCCGATCATGCTGCTGCA
>JBAVOL010000011.1:0-5288 GCA_049692035.1 Rhizomicrobium sp. | reverse complement strand
TAGAGAATCACAAATCCAATTTGCAAGAAATCGCCATCCCAACCCTTAATTTCCGGCAAATGCGATCCCTTCAAAAAAACCAATATCGCTTCAAATTCAATAGCTTGTGAATTCTTCACGGACGACTCTGAAGTTTCTGCTGTTGCCGCAGCGCTTTCGTCACCGCCACCCTATCTCGCCAAACGCTCGCTGCCAGCATCCCGACCAGCATGGCAGCGACAAACAGCAAGACTTTGGGTTCCAATGTCACGACATCGGCGAGCGCCGGCCCGGGGCAGATGCCCGCAAGACCCCACCCCAATCCAAACAGCGCCGCGCCACCGACAAGCGGCAGGTCAATCCGCCGCTGCGTCGGCAGGTTGAATTTGTCGCCGAACAAAGGAGAGCCGCGGCGGAAAATCGACATGTAGCCCAATGTCGTGACCGCCAGGCCCCCAGCCATCACAAATATCAAGGTGGGATCCCAATTGCCGGCGACATCCAGGAAATTGAGAACCCGCGCCGGGTTGACCATATCGGAAAGCGTGAGTCCGGCACCGAATATGACCCCAGCCAAGAGCGAGAAAATCAACGGCATGTCGAATTCCTAGACCAAATGATGGATGACGAATACGGTCGCGCCGGCCGCAATCATGAAAGTCGCCGTGGCGACGATGGAACGCGGCGAGAACCGGGCCAGCCCGCAAATGCCGTGACCGCTGGTGCAGCCAGATCCCACTGTCGATCCAACTCCGACGATGAAGCCGGCGATGATCGTCGTCGGCAAACTCGCCGCAAAGTTCACGCTGCTCCAATCCTTCAGACCGGCCGCGGTGACCAGAAGCGCCCCCAGCGGCAATCCCACCATGAATGCCAAACGCCACGATCTGCCGGCCGCGTCGCCGGGTTTCATGGCATTCAGGACAATGCCGCAGACACCGGCGATACGCCCGATGGTGAGCATCAGAATGATTGCAGCGAGGCCAATGAGAGCCCCGCCGACAAGGCCCGAAACGGGAGCAAAATTTGTCATGGCGTTTTGTTCCAGTATGTCATCGCCCAATGGGACCGCCGGCCGCCTTCCAGGCCGCCAAACCGCCCTGCAGGTGACAGGCGGAGGCCAGCTTTGCGTCCTGCGCGGCCTGCACTGCCATAGCGGAGCGTTCGCCGAAGGTGCAGTAGAACAGTAGCCGCTTGCCGGTGGATTGAGCAAGCTCGTGCAACATGCCGCCAACGCTGATGTTTTCCTGCAGGCTCAGATAGGGCACGTGCAGCGAGCCCGGGATCGAGCCGTAGCGCTCGCGCTCGGTGCGCTCGCGCAGATCGATCAACGCCACATCCGGCTGTCCGACGATCCCGATCGCTTGCTGTGCGGTCAAGACCCAACCGCGTCGCGCGATCTCCTCGTGGTGGCAGCCGACCTTCATATTGGCGGGAACGGCGACATCCATCATCTTCAGGTTGGCAAGCTTCAAATTGTTCATCAGCTCGACATAATCCTCAATCGACTTGACCTGGAGGCGCGGGTTGAAAGCCTTCTCCTCCCCAATGGTAGAGGCGGTGTCCCCCTTGTAGTCGTGCCCGGGGGAGACGAACGTCGCCTCCGGCAGTTTCAGCAGCCGACTGAAGATCGAATCGTATTGCGCTCGTGGATTCCCGCTTTGGAAATCGGCGCGGCCGGTACCGCGGATGAGCAATGTGTCGCCGGTGAACACCCGGTCCTGCATGGCGAAACTATAGGAGTCGTCGGTGTGGCCCGGCGTATAAATCACGTCGAGCGCTACCCCTTCAAGCGAACTTCCGAAGAAGCTTTTTTATGGGTTCGGACAATGGTAATGCCTTGAGGCAGAGGCTGACGGCCATGCAAAGTCGCTGGCGCCTGGACTTCACCGCGGTTCGCAAATAATCTTGCTTCAAGTTCTGGAGTAGGCTCGATAAACATGACCAACTATGATGCCGCCGATTGGTTCACCGATCTTTCTCTCATACAGGATCCGTTTCCTTACTATGAGTACCTCCGGGCGAAGGGGCCCGTCGTCCGTGAGCCGTATCATGGCGTGATCGTGGTTACCGGCTACGAGGAAGGGTTGGCCGTCTATCGCGACGACGAGCATTTTTCCTCGATCAATGCCCCGAGCGGACCCATTCCCGCGCTCCCCTTCACTCCTGACGCCTACGATATCGGCCCGCAGATCGAGAAGTACCGCGATCAGATCGCATACAGCGAATGGCTCGTCACCCGAGACCGGCCAGCGCATACCGCTTACAGATCGCTGCTCATGGGCCTCATCACGCCCGCGCGTCTGAAGAAGAATGAAGAGTTCATGTGGCGTCTGGCCGACCGGCAGATCGGCGAATTCATCGATCGCGACGGTTTCGAAGTCATCGCCGAGTTGGCCAGACCCTTCACCGTCATGGTCGTCGCGGACCTGCTCGGTGTTCCTGAAAAGGACCACAAGGAGTTTTGCGAAAACTATGGTCCTGTTCCGGCTCAGGTCGACGGCAGCCACGAACTTGCCAACAATCCGCTCGATTTCCTCTCAAGGTACTTCACGAGGTATATTGAGGAGCGCCGTCGCAATCCGCTTAAAGACGGCTTGAGCGAACTGGCGCATGCAAAGTTTCCGGACGGAACGACGCCGACACTCTCCGATGTCGTCAATATGGCCGAGTTCCTTTTTAGTGCAGGGCAGGATACGAGCGCCCGGCTCATCACCGCGGCGCTCCGCTTCCTTGGTGAGCGTCCGGAACTCCAGCGACAGCTGCGGCAGCAGCGCGATCTCATACCGAACTTCCTCGAGGAAGTGCTGCGGGTCGAACCGCCAGTGAAATGCAATTTCCGCGTCGCGCGCGTGCCGGTGAAGGTCGGCGATCTCGACGTCACGCCCGGCACGACCGTGATGCTGCTCCTCGGCGCCATCAATCGCGATCCGCGGCAATTCGAGCGGCCTGGCGAGTTCCTGCTGGACCGCGCCAATGCGCGCGATCACCTGTCATTTTCGCGCGGTATTCACGCCTGCGCGGGAGCCCCGCTGGCACGCGCCGAGGGCTTCATCTGTCTGCAGCGCATGTTCGACCACACAGAGAATTTTTGTGTCTCGGACGCAAAGCACGGCCCTGCGGGGGCGCGCCGCTACACCTACGAGCCGACCTATCTTCTGCGCGGCTTGCAGGAGCTCCATTTGGATGTCACGCCGCAGACCGATGCCCGTTCGTCGCCGCGCGCGGCCTAGCGTCCGCGATTGAAATAGCCGCGCGACGGAATGGCGGATCACAACGTCACGGCGCGCGCAAGCGCATTGTCACGAGGGCACATGGTCAAGATCGCTTATATCGAGGCAGATGGCGCGGAACACGTTGTGGAAGTGAAGCCCGGACTGTCCATCATGGAAGCTGCAGTGAAGAACAACATACCGGGCATCTTGGGCGAGTGCGGCGGCATTTGCGCGTGCGGTACGTGCCGCGTGTATGTCGATCATCCTGCTTGGCAAGAGAGAACCGGGCAGCGATCGGACCTGGAGAAATCCATGATCGATTTCCACGAGGATCAAGATCCGAATGTACGGCTCGGGTGTCAGATCAAGGTCACGAAGGCTTTGGACGGCATGGTCGTGCGCATGCCCAAGTCTCAGCGCCCGGTGAATGAGGCGCCGGTGGCCTGCGTGTCCATTCCGGCAGGCCGATTTCCAGAGTGAGACTTACGAAATCGATCATGGGCTAAAAACCGGCGAGACGCCGCTTGCAGGAAACCCTTATACCAACCGCCATAAGTACGGACTCATTTTACCCTCAGCGTGTCATGGCCCGGCAAGAGCGGGCCACCCAAGTGACACACATCGAATGTTCGAGCGAATAGGCGGGTTTGCACGATTCTTGATACAGGGAGCAGGTTTTCCCTGGGTGGCCCGCTCTTGCCGGGCCATGACACTGAGAGAGGTCAAGTTTCAAGGCTCTTGGTATTATTCGCGTTGGCTTTCGTGTGTTTCGCGATGTTCTCCTGGGAACTCGCGAACGGCCCTGCCCTGGCCGTCAGCCCGTTGCCGCCACGGGAAAGCCGCGGTCGCGCATCAGCGCATCCACGCTCACGTCGCGGCCGAGGAAGCGGCGGAATGCTTCGCCCGCATCGACAGAATTGCCGACGCTGACGATTTCGTCGTGGAGACGCTTCGCCATATTCGCGTCGAAGAAACCGCCCGGCGCGTCCCGGAACGCTTCCGCCGCGTCCGCCACCAGCGCATCGGCCCAGATGTAACTATAATAACCCGCCGCATAGCCCTCGCCCGAAAAGATATGGGTAAAATGCGGCAGGCGATGGCGCATGACGATTTCGTCGGGCATGCCGATTTTCTTCAAGGTTTCCGCCTCGAATGCGTCGGCCTCGACCGGCGCGGCGCCGGCCAGATGCGCCTTCATGTCGACGATGGCCGAGGCGAGATATTCGACCGTGGCGAAGCCCTGATTGAACTTCTGTGCGTTCCTGATTTTCGCCGCGAGGGCGTCCGGCATCGGTTCGCCGGTTTGATAATGCCGTGCGAAACGCGCGAGCAATTCCGGCGTGAAAAGCCAGCGCTCGTTGAGCTGGCTCGGGAACTCCGCGAAATCGCGCGCGACACTGGTGCCCGCGAGGCCCGGATAATCCACGTTCGAATTGAGCGCATGCAGCGCGTGGCCGAATTCGTGGAATATCGTCACCGCGTCGTCCCACGAGAGCAGCACCTTTTCGCCGGCCTTCACGAAATTCGCATTGTTGGAGACGATCGGCGCGATTTCGCCTTTGAAGCGTTCCTGCGTGCGGTATTCGCTCATCCACGCACCGGACTGTTTGCCTGCGCGCGCGAACAGATCGAGGTAAAGCAGACCGGCGGGCTTGCCGTCCCGGCGCAATTCGAACACGCGTACATCGGGCACCGGAACCGGCACGCCTTGCACCGCGACGAACGTGAACCCATAGAGCCGCCCCGCGACCCAGAATGCGGCCTCGATGATTTTCTCTGCGTCCAGATAAGGCTTTATGGCGTTCGCATCGAAATCATATCGCGCCCGACGCACCTTCTCCGCGTAATAGCGGTAATCCCACGGCGCGATGCGGAACCCACCGCCTTCGGCATCGACGATTTTTTGCATGTCGGCAACTTCTTCGCGCGCGCGCGCAACCGCCGGTGCCCACAATTTCGTCATCAGGGCCATGGCGGCATCGGGCGTCTTCGCCATCTGGTCGTCGGTCGCCCAATGGGCGAATGTCGGAAAACCAAGCAGCTTCGCCTTCTCCGCCCGCAATGCGAGAATTTCGCCGATGATCGCGCGATTAT
>JBAVOL010000010.1:0-58447 GCA_049692035.1 Rhizomicrobium sp. | reverse complement strand
CGATCAGGCCCGTGATCGACAGCGCGCTGTTGTCGTTGATATCGACATTGCCCGCCGTGTCGGTGTAGCCGGAGATCGTGCCGATCGCATTCGCGTCCGTCAGCGTCGCCCCGCCCACCGACGAACCCTTCAGCTCGTTCGCCGTGATCGAGCCGTTGCCGTTGTCTTCATCGATCGTGCCCGTCGACACCAGATCGACCGTGCCGGTGCCCGCATCGAGGTTGCCCGTGATCGACAAGGAGCCGTCATCGAGCGTGAAGCCGTTATTGTCGGTAGTGAAGGCGCCGAGCGCGGCGATGGCGTTAGTACCCGTCAGCGTCACATCGCCGCTCGATGAGCCCGTCAGCTCGTTCGCCGTGATCGAGCCGGCGCCGTTGTCTTCGTCGATCATCCCCGTCGACACCAGATCGACCGTGCCGCTGCCCGCATCGAGGTTGCCGGTGATCGACAAGGCGCCGTCGTCGAGCGTGAAGTCGTTATTGCCGGTGGCAAACGCGCCGAGATTGGCGATGGCGTTGGTACCGGTCAGCGTCACAGCGCCGCCCGATGACCCCGTCAGCGCGTTCGCCGTGATCGAGCCGGCGCCGTTGTCTTCGTCGATCGTGCCCGTCGACACCAGATCGACGGTGGCGCCGGTAAGCGCGGCATCGAGCACGAGACCGTTCCCCGTCGTCGTCAGCGTCACCGTCTCGCCGGTCGCGTTCAGCGTGCCGGTGATTGTCAGCGTTGCGTCGTCGGTGAGCGAGAACGCGCCGGACGTATTGGTGAAGCCGTTGAGCGTGCCGATATCGTTCGACGCATCTGTGAGCGTCGTCGTGCCCGCCGAAGAACCTGTCAGCGTCTTGGCGTCGACGATGCCGGTGCTTGCGTCGATGTTACCCGTCGATGTGAGCGTCACCGTGCCGCTTGTGGCCGAGATCGTTCCTTCGACCGTGATGTCGGTCGCGGGGCTCGTGGTCGTCAGTGAGATATTGCCGGAATTAGACGTCAGCGTGACGCCCGACGGTACGTTGAGCGTATTGGCGCTGCCGGTCACCGTGTAGGACTGGTTGTTGGTCGTGGTGACATCGGCCGTCAGGTCGAGCGAGCCGCCGTTGGTCGTCAGGCTGGCAAGCGCTTCGCCGCCGCCGACCTTGCCGTCGAACTCCGCATCGCCCGTCACCGTCAAGGATTGCGCGCCCGCCGTCGCGCCATTCACCGTCGATTCGAAGTCGACCAGGCCGCCCGTGCTCTTCAGCGTTTCGTTGCTCGTCAGCGTCACCGCGCCCGTATAGGTCTGGTTGCCCGTGTCGTTGTCCGCGTTCGTCGTCTTGACCGTGGCGCCGTTCAGATCGGTCGTGCCGCTGACCGAGAGACTGCCCAGCGCTTCGCCGCCGCCGACATTGCCGTCGAACTCCGCGTTGCCGCCGACCGCAAGCTCTTCCTCGCCCGCAACCGTGCCGTTCAGCGTCGCGCCGAAGTCGACCGTGCCGCCCGTGCTGTCGAAGGTGTAGGTGGTGATGGCCGCGTCGCTGCCCAGCGTCACCGCACCCGTGTAGGTCTGGTCGCCCGTTGTGCCGACGGTGATGCCGTTGGTCAGAAGCGTCGTGCCGCTGACCGTCAGGCTCGCAAGCGCTTCGCCGCCGCCGACCTTGCCGTCGAACTCCGCATCGCCCGTCACCGTCAAGGATTGCGCGCCCGCCGCCGTGTCGTTCACCGTCGATTCGAAGTCGACGAGCGAGCCGGTCAAATTCGTGTCTACGCCGAGCGACACCGGGCCGTTAAATGTTTGTGTCCCACGGGTGGTAATCGCAGAAGTGTCGATGGTGATCGTACCGCCAGCATTAAAGATCAGTGAACCGGATTTTGAATTCAGAATGTCGGCATCGATATTGATCGTGCCGCCGGACACCAGAGTTAGAGAATTCGTACTCGAATAGCTTATTTCGCTACTTACGGTAATGTCGCTTGTCGCATCCAGCATAACATCAGTTGTATTAAGTGCTGTCGTAATTGTGGCTGGAGCAATTGTGCAGTCGGCATTCCCGCAGCCGACACCATCCGCGCCGCCAGTCTGAATCGTAATGTCGGTCGGGTCGAGCAGCCAATCGCCCGTCGAGCCCTTCGGGGCCTCAGTATTGACGGTCGCAGACAGTCCGACATTGAGCTGGCCGCCCGACGTTTCGACGGTGCCGCCATTGCCCCCCTGGGCACCGCCCTGCGCGCTGATCGAGCCAGAGAAATTCGTCGTGCCGTTCGACCAGATCGTCACGCTGCCGCCGTTGCCCGTCGCGATCGCGTTGGCCGAAATCGTGGCATTGCCGACATTGGTGGTTTGCGCGTCGGCGATTGCGCCCTGACCGTGAAGACCGCCGCCGATCTCGACCGTCCCGCCGCCGGCCGCGCCCGACGCATTGATGGTCGCGCCGTTGTTGACATTGACCGTGCCGCCCGTGATGGCGACCGTGCCGCCGGTTTGCCCGGCGCCAGTTCCCGACGCATTGAGCGTTCCGCTGTCGTTCACCGTCCCGTTCGAGCCTGCGTCGAGAATGATCTCGCCGTTTTGGGAGGAGACGCTGGTCGCCTCGATGATCCCCGTATTGTTGATGACGTTATCTTCGACATTTTGCGCCGCGCGGGCCGTGAGCAGCACTTGGCCGCCATTTGCCACGATCGTTCCCGCATTCGATACGAAGGCCGCCGTGGAGTTGTTCTGACCGCTTTGCGGCGCTACGATCTGATAACTCAGAAGCTTGTCGCCCGTCATGTCGATGGTGAAGGCGGGCGCGCCGCCAAGCACGACGGTTCCGAGCGTGGCCTCGATCAACCCGCCATTGGCGACCGTCTGTCCCGACAAAACGACATAGCCGCCATTGGCGGCCTCGATCGTGCCTTGATTGATGACGGAGGCCGCCGAGTTCGCCGACGCCTTCGTGAAATTATATTTGCCGGCGCGGAAATCGTCGTCGCTGATGTCGGACGTCGTAGCCAGAAGCGCGCCGACGTTGATCTCGCTGCCCTCCCCGAAAAGAATCCCGTTGGCGTTGATGAGCCAAATATCGCCATTGGCAAGGAGCTCACCGTCGATTATCGACGCATAGGGCCCTATCACGCGATTGACGGTCAGAGATGCGGCGTTCGGCTGATTGAAGGTGACGGAGGCGTTCGAGGAGATCGAGAAACTGTTCCAGTTGATGAGAGCCGTATTGCTCGACTGGTTGACGACCATCTGGTTGGGCGCGGGCGTTGTTATCGTTGCGCTGCCCACGGCGACCGCCCCGCCGGTCGGCACGCTCGCCGCATTGGCGAACGCCGAAACGACGAGCGCCAGAAATGCGGCGGGGATACTCCTGGCGATCGTTTTTCCAAAGCGCGTCATGGCGTCTCCATTGCTGCCTCAGAATGTGACCGCAACATCGGTGAGGAGCTTGGTCGCACATTTCCCCCCATCGCTGCCCGGAACGGCTTCCAGCGTATGCGATCCTTCGAGATCGAAATAGATGTGATAGGGAAGCCAGATACGCAGCCCCAAACCCGTCGAGGCGATCGAGAAGTTCGCGAGCGGGATCCCGGCCGTGGGCGGCCTGCGCAGATTTTCGACTTTGGCGGCATCCAGATATGCATAGGGCTGAAGGAACTCGATCGCCAAATCGGACCAGCGCGTGTCGTAGCGCAACTCGAACGATCCTCCCGCGCCGCTGTCGCCCGTGATCGCGCCCGGATCGTAGCCGCGACCGATTTGCGTTCCGCCGAACAAAATCTGCTCGCCCGTTATCAGCGGCTCGAAGGCGTATTGGGCGCTGCCGGAGATGTTAAAAGTAAACGGCGCCGCGAGGTCGTTCGTATAGCGAAATTCGCCGGCCACCTTGGTGAAGGTCGTGCGACCATCGAGCGACAGCTCGGCGGAATGGTTCGGCGACGCTCCGAGGAAAGGCAGGCCCTGGACGACGTCGACCGCGGAGGACATATCGCCCGCGAGGAAATCATTGCCGGAATAGGCGATGCTGAAATCGGCGACGCGCCAAACGTCGTGGTATATCCCCACGCCCAGGATCGTCACTCTTGCTTCCTGGGCCGTAATGCCGGCGCCGAGCGTAATGGAATTGGCGCGCGAGCTGATCAACGGATAGGTGAGGCGCGGGCCGACGGCCCAACTCTTCGAACGGATTTCGGCCTTGCCGAGCGAGCCGCCGGGAGCGCCGTCCGTGCCTGCCGCGAAAATCGTGCCGGCAAGACCGTCGCTTCCGATCGCAGTGCGGTAACGCAATTGCCCCGCCATTTGCTCATCGAGCTTGTTCGGCGAGAGCGTGAGCGTTGCGTCGAGTTCGTCCGCGCCGAGAATTCCATTGTAAGCGACAGTGCCCGTCGTTGTCCAAATGCCCGAAAAATGGGAACCGCGATTGTTAGCCGACAGTTCGGCGGTAACCGGCGGCTGGACGAGGGTAACGACCAAATCGGAGGCGGCCGGGACGCTCTGCGACGGACGCAGAACTCCGGTTGCAGCAACGCCGGGAATGGCATTGGAGAGGAGCAGCGCGCGTTCTATGGTTGCCAGTCGCAGCGGACGCTCGACGAGGACGGGATTTAGATAGCTTTTGACCTTGCGCCGTGCCGATGGGCCGCCGCCCTGGATGATCGTGCTCGCTACGAATCCTTCGACGACGCGAATCGTGAAGACGCCGTTGTTGACATGTTGCGGCGGAACATAGGCCCGAACCAACAGATATCCGGCGGCACGATATTCCTTTTCGATGCCGTCGGCGATATCGAATATGGTGGCAAGCGTGATCATGTGCCCGCGCAATCCCGCGAAAAGATGCGTGAACTGTTCCGCCGGTATTACGGTCGCACCCTCAATCCGGATGTTGGAAAGCTTAAAATGAATCTCGTCGACGGCGCGCGGCACGGGCGAGCGGCGCGGCGCCACTATGCTGAAATCGAAATTCGGTCTCGCTTCGGGCTGCGGCAACGGGCGGTCATGGCCAGGCTCGACGGCACCGGGAAGGTTGACCGTGGCCGCCACCGCAGCGGTGCTGAGCCACACGAATAAAATGCTGCGCGCGAAGGCCGCTGCAAACGACAACACCGCACACCGTCCGCTTTCCGACTTAGTCGGTCGGCTCTCCACTCGAAGCCCCCAAAACCGTCCATTTGGCCCAAAATAGCGATTAATTTTTTATTACAACTATCACAGCTGAACATAATATCGCAATATTATGATTATCGGTGGACCGTTTTAGCTTCTCTTTGGGTTAACCGGCGAAGTCTTCGCTATAGCTGCAGGATCGCAACGATAAACCAGAAGCCCGCTGCAGTTGCTTCATGCAGGTATTTGGGGCGAATTCGCATAGCCGGGTTTGGGCCCCGACTTCGACCATGGCGCCTCACTGCATCCGGGTCGGCGCTATCGAATGCGCACAATCTCCAATTTTCGGAAATTGTGGTTCAGCTGGCACCGACTGTCCGTTCATTCATGGCCCGCAATCGCGAACTCATGACGCGCATAACCCGAAGCGCGAAGAACGGCGTATCCGAAACCATTTTGAGAAAGCGCTTCTCGTCGACAGCGATGACCACGCTAGGCACCCGCGCCTTCGCGGTTGCGCTGCGGGCGCCTCCGTCGACGAGCCCCATTTCTCCGAAAATGTCGCCTTCCCCAAGCGTCTCCAAAACCTTATCGCCGTCGAGAATATCGACCTGCCCTTTCTCGATGACGTAGAGGTGCTTGGCCGGATCCCCTTTACTAAACAAAACCTGCCCCTGAGCCAGCTTGATATTGCTGGGTTCGCCTCTAAACAGGTTGAGAAATCCGTTGGCCATATATGCTCCCACGCGATACGCGTGTCACATACAGGCATCATGTGACATTCTCGTGACTTTGCAACTGGGGCGGAACCCCGAATGCAGCAATGGTCGAAGGGAAGCGGCGGGGACAAAAGCCGAACCACCGGCCGAAATCCCGACATATCCCCTCCAGAGGAAGGATTTCCCGGGAATCCTTGTTACTGCGCAGGAAAAGCCGGCGGCGCCGGTGCGTTCCCGGGCATTTGTGCTGCACCATATCCGCCGCGAGGCGGCCACGAAATCGGATTCTCCATCGTCTGGAGAAGCGGACAGATCATCCAATCGGTCACGCGCCGCAAATGCACAAATTCGTCATACTTCCCAAACGGCGGTTCGTTAAGAGAGCCTTCGCCTGATACTCGCAGACACTTCCGTTGCAATGCGTTCGCGGACTTGACAAACGATTGCCAGCGCAATCTACGAAATTGCCTGGACAGGCAATGCCCGCTTTCATAGCTTCCCGAACTTATAATTAACGTGTCGGGTGCAATTTTCTACCAATTGGCCGGAGGGCGGACTTCTGCGCAGTCGATAATGAAGGGCATTGTGTCGTGCAATTGATATTAGCCGCGTTGCTGCTTTTTCAGATCAAGCACTTTGTTTGCGATTTTCTGCTTCAGCCCTACCGTATGGTCATAAAAAAGGGAATCTACCTTCATCCGATGGGGCTGTTGCACGCAGGGTTGCACGCACTGGGCTCCCTACCGGCGCTTCTTTTGTTGTCACGGGCGCCGCAAGCGATCGCGATTGTTATCCTTGGCGAATTCGTGATCCACTATCATACGGATTGGACCAAGGCGCAACTCGACAAGCATCTGAAGCTGGACAATCACAGCAGCCTTCATTGGGCCATCTTCGGCGCCGATCAGATGATTCACCAGATGACCTATCTTGTCATGGTCTACGCAATCTCCCGCTTTCCCTGAAGTCCTGCGTCCCGGCCGGCAATCGACATTATATACAATCCT
This sequence comes from Rhizomicrobium sp., assembly GCA_049692035.1. Classification (GTDB taxonomy): domain Bacteria; phylum Pseudomonadota; class Alphaproteobacteria; order Micropepsales; family Micropepsaceae; genus Rhizomicrobium. Next base: position 51,656 of record JBAVOL010000010.1, on the reverse strand, counting down.
GCGAAGCGAGGCACGGGCAGAGAAACAAACGCGACAGATTGTCGGATTTCTCGAACTCCATTGTTGCCCGACCGCTAATCGAGATACTCTCGCCGCCGCGTGCGGGCCGCTTAAAATCCAAGCTCTCGAACGTCCGAAACGTACGCGCTTTAGTGACGTGCAAATGCCCAAGATATTGAGAGACCTCATTCCCGGCGTTCTGACAGGTGTCATCACACTGACATCCACGCTCAGCTACGTGACCTTCATTTTTTCGGGCGCACCGAGCAGCGCATTCCATTATGCCGTGGCGTTCGGGCTCGTGAGCGCAGGCGTGATGGCGATTGTTTACGCGCTGCTGAGCGAGATACCGTTTGCGATTGCCGGCCCCGATTCCAAATCGACCGCGGTGCTTGCCATCACTGCGGCACTGATCGCCGGCGCGATCGGCGCCAAGACGCCGCCAAACCAGGCGGGGCTTATCGTGCTTGCGGTCCTCGTGTCGGGGACACTTGCCACAGGCGCCGCAATGTATTTCTTCGGCTTGTTCCGCATGGGGCAATGGGTCCGCTTTGTGCCCTACCCGGTCATAGCCGGATTCATGGGCGCTTCCGGCTGGTTCCTGGCGGTAGGCGGCATCGGCGTGCTGTCCGGGACACATATTTCATGGACCTCGCTCAGGGTCCTCATCGCCGGGCATCACTGGCCCCAGATCGTCTGCGGACTCGGTTTTGCGGCGGGCTACGCTTTCGTCGCACGCGTTCGCAATCCGTTTGCGTTTCCGATATTTCTCGCCGCAGCGATCGGGTTCGTGCACGCGCTGTTGCTTTGGTGGGGGTATTCCATCGATGCGGCACGCGCCGCCGGTTGGCTGCTCGACGTTGGCGGCGGCTCCCAAATCGTCAATCCACTGGCGCTGGCTGATACGCTTCGCGCTCTCGATCTCGGTACAATCGGCAGACTGGCCGGCGAGTTTATCGCATTATTTATCGTCACATTGATGACATTGCTCCTGGGCCTGGTGGTGCTTGAAGTCGAAGGCCGCCTCGATGTCGACCTCGATCGGGAGCTTCGCTTGAACGGTCTCGCCAATCTGCTGGTCGGGATGGCGGGCGGCATGGTCGGCACGATTTCCGTCAATCGGACAATGTTTAATTTCAAGACCGGTGCGCGCGGACGCGCCAGCGGTCTGATCGTCGGGGTTATTTGCCTCGCAATGCTGGGGTTCGGGGCCCACGCCTTAGTCTATTTTCCGGTTCCGATCCTGGGCGGCCTGCTCGTTTATCAAGGCGCGGACCTCCTGCATGAGTGGCTCGTTCGAGGGCGCGGCAGCATGCTGGCGGTCGACTACGTTCAGGTCATCATCATTATTATCGCTATCGTTTTCTGGGATTTTGTAGCCGGCGTTGCTATCGGCGTTGTCGTCGCCTGCGTGACATTTGCGGTCAACACCAGCCGCATCAGGCTGGTGAAACTTGGGACGGACCGCAGCAGCTTTCCCAGCCGCGTCGATCGCCCGGTCGCGCATCAGGAGGAGCTGGTACGCAGCGGCCACAGCATCCAGATATTGTGGCTGCACGGTTTCGTGTTTTTCGGGAGCGCCCACCGCCTGCTTCAAGACGTGAAAAATATCGTCGCGACCTGCGGACCCGGCGTTTGCCGCAGATTGATACTCGACTTCCGGGAAGTGTTGGGGATCGATTCCTCAGCCATCCTCAACCTCGGAAAGTTGTGGAACTTCGCCGAGACCGAAGGATTCGCGATCGCGCTGTCGTCGCTCTCGCCTGCAGTTGAAAAGATTTTGCGGATCGGCGGCCTTATTCGTGAGCACGAATCCGTGGGAAGGGTTTTTCCCGATCTCGACACGGCACTCGAGTGGTGCGAAGACGCCCTGATCGCCGAGCGGATCACGGATGAGGCCGCGCTGCACTCGCTCGACGAATGGCTTGCGCGCGAATTCGGCAGCTTGGAACTCGTCGCCCGCTTGCTCCCCTACCTTGAATTGCACGAGTTCGAGACCGGCAACTACATCTTCAAACAAGGCGCCAAGGCGGACACCCTGTTCTTTCTCCATACCGGCCGCGTCACCATCCTCTACACGACGCCCGAGGGAACCGAACTGCGCCTGCGCAGCATGGTGGGGCGCACGATCCTCGGCGAGATGGGAATCTATCGTACCCAGCCGCGCATGGCGTCGGTGCGTGCGGATCGGCACTGCGTCGCCTACGCGCTTTCCGCGGAAGCGATCGCGCGAATGGAGGCCGACGATCCCTCGCTCGCCTATGCGCTGCACAAGTTCATTGTGCGAATTCTCGCGTCGCGCCTTGAATTCGCCAATCGCGAAATTGCCGGGCTCCAGAGCTGAACGCATTGCCGCGATGTTCTGATCGGGGACGAATTGGCACGCGAGGTTGGCTCTCACTCAATCTCGATGCGGCCGACCGTCACGAACGCGACCGGCGGCAGCACGAAGACAGTGAGATGCTCGATCCCGAACTGGTCCATGCCATCCCTTTGCTCCTCGCTGCCATGTCACAGGCGACGGGGATCGACCACGGTCCGCACCGGGGCCGAGGGGCTGCTGATTTTGTTGAGCGCGCCCTCGACGCCAGCGAGGCCAATGCGCGCGCCCAGCCAGGGCTTGATGTCGATCGAACCATTGGCGATTGACCGAAGAGCAAGCTCCATGTCCTGCGGCTCCTCGCCGCCCGCAAAATGGACGGTCAGCCGCTTGTTCTGTGCACTGAACACGAAGAGCTGGTCGGGTTCCATGCAATAGCCGCCCATCACGATCCGTGCATCAAAGCCGACCGACTGGATGATCTGCTGCAGGAGGCCGGGCAGGCCGACGCACTCATAGACAAGACTGGCCCGGCGCATGCCAAGATCGGGGAAGGGATCATAAGGCGAGAGTTCGCGCGGATCGACCGCTATGTCGGCGCCCATTTGTATGGCAACGGCGCGGCGCTCCTCATGAAAGTCAGCCGCGATGATGGGAGCAATCCCCATCAGCTTGAGGCCCGCGATGACGCCGAGGCCAATGGCGCCGCAGCCGACCACCAGAGCCACATCGTCCTTCGTGGGCCTGCCCCTGCGCGCATGTTCGAGACCGACGGCAAGTGGTTCGGTCATCGCCGCCATGTCATCGTCAAGGTCCGAAGGGACTTCCATGACGATGTCCTCGTCGAGGAGCATATATTCGCCGAAGCCGCCGGGACAGTCATTGTTGAAGCCGATGACGGCATGGGCGCCGGACTGCCGCATGATCGGCACTGACGTCACCTTCCGTCCGGGCTTGACGGTGCGTTTGCTGTCCGGACCATAGTCGATCACCTCGCCGACATATTCATGACCCGGCACGAAGGGGCGCGAGAGATCGAGGCTCGCATAGGGGCCGCCATGCTTGCGCGACAGATCGACGATATTCTGGCCAGCATGAAGGAAATGCGCATCGGAAGCACATAGCCCGCAGCTGTGGGTGCGCACCAGTGCCTGCCCTTTGCTTGGCACTGGATCGGGCACTTCGCCAACATGGACAGTGCCATTCAGAATATAAGCTGCTTTCATATGTTCTTCCCTCACCGATCGTCGCCCGATCAAAAGGCTGGCTTCATCCGTCTGCGCGGTTGAGCGCCTTCAAGCGCGGCATGGTTTGCTTGAGCAGTTCGAGGCTCTTCCAGCCCTCCTCGGGATCAAGCCCGCCCAGTAGCGGCTGGAAGCCGAAGGTGCCATTTTCCTGTACCAGGCTAGTGCGTTCTACCAGTTGATCCGGGGTCCAGACGGCGAAGAGACCCGCCTTGCGCAAAGCCTCGGGGTCGGTCAGGCCCGCGAACGGGGAATTGGACTGCTGCTCCTCTGCCGCCCATTTGGCGTAGGCGGTAATGACGTGAACGGCATGTTTTTGCAGCATCGCCCAAGACCGGTCCGGGTCTTCGGACAAATGGATGCTGATCGGCAGCCCGGGGCTCGGCCTGGTATAATAGCCGGGGGCGCGGCCAAGCTTGCGGCATTCCTCTTCATAGATCGGAATGAGATCCGCTTTCATCGGCCCAAAGCCGACGCCGAAGCGCGCCGCGCGCTTTGCCGATGCCTCGACCCCGCCCCCGACCATGATGATGTCCTCGGGCCGCTGGACGGGCAGCGGGCGGACGAAGACCGGCCGACCATCGGCCTCGAACCGTTCACCATGCAGCGCGCGCAGGATGGTGTCGATGCCCTGGTCCAGCAGCTTGGCGCGATCATGCACTGACCGCTTGAACATGGCGAATTCGGATGGCACGTAACCCGCGCCAAAAATGACATTCAGCCGCCCGCCCGACATCAGATCCAGCACGGCTATCTGCTCGGCAATCTTCACCGGATCGTGCAATGGCAGGATCACAGCGCCCAGGAGTATCCGCGCGTTCTTTGTTACCGCAGCGACGCCGCCTCCCATGACGAAGGGTTGCGGCAGATAGCCGTCGTCAGAGGCGTGATGCTCCATCAGGCCGATGCGGTCGACACCCATCTTGTCGGCGAAGGCCGCCATTTCCAGCGCGGCTGCGTAAAGGTCCTCGGTCGGCGCACCGAATGCGGGCGCGCGCATGTCGAACGAAACTGTGGTCTGGACTTGGGTCATTTCGAGCCTTTCAGCACGGCGTAGGACGGGTCGTCACGGTCGCGGCTGCCGCGCGAGAGCTTTTTCATGGGCGTGACCTCGCGGATTTCGTCCATGTCCATGATGGTCACGCGATGGTCGATGGCCCAGTGGCCATTCCGCTTCGACCACCGGTCGATATAGCGGCTGAGCACTACCATCTGCAGCAGCTCGCCGTCGCGCTCCATGCGCAGCGTGGCGGTGACATAGGCTTCGCTCCCCGCCCGCTCACCGTCCAGCTCGATGATGATGTTTGTGACCTGGTGCGAATGGGTCAACACCTGGCTGTGCTGCCGGCAGACGAAATCGATGAAGTCCCGCCCCAGCCCCACGAACACATCCTCGCCGTAATCGGCCGTGCCGTCCGGGTGCCAGATCGAATAGCCCAACTCATGGTCGATGCGGTCCATTGCCCGGCAATAGCGGTAGATCTGGTCGGCAATCGCCTGCCTGTCGGCGACGGCTTGCAGTCCGGTCTTATCGGCCATTGCCTGTCTCTCCCTGCTTTTTCCTATGCCTTGCCAGCATAGGCCCTCGACGCCTCTTCGATGGCAATGATCCGCGCGCGTCGGGCTGCGGGAGAATTCGGCGCGTAGCCGGCAACGTCATCGTCCTGCCCCCAATTGTACACCGGCCCATGCGGAAGCCGCGCAAGGCCCATTTCGGCGACGTCTCCGGGAGAGGCCATCCCTTCCGGAATCGGCTGACCATTTCGTTCGAGCAGCCGCCGGTGCGCGGGCGTATCGGTCCGGCCCAGGATGAGGTTCAGCACATGGACGCTATGATGGCGCAGCTCGGCCCACAGCCCTTCGCCAAAGCACAGATCGAAAGCCTTGGCGCCGGAATAGACCGAAATTCCGTTAAGCCCCCCATAGCAGGCGCCCGAGCCGACGAGGATGATCCCGCCGCGCCCGCGCGTCCGCATCTGCCGCCCGAAATGGTGGCAGTTGCGCATGGTTGTGACCACGTTGAGGTTGACCAGCTGGTCCCAATTACCGATCTCGCCGTCGAGAAAAGCCGAGCCGTTGGTATCGGCCCCGGCATTGGCGATCAGCAGGCCCACCTCTCGCCCACCCACCGCCGCGACGATCCGATCTGTGGCATCGAGGGCGGAGAGGTCAACCGAGGCAGCGACGCATTCGACACCTTTCGCTCTGATCTCCTCCGCGAGCGCCTGCAGAGGGCCTTCGCGCCGCGCGACGAGGATGCAGTTGATCCCCTCGTCCGCCAGCCTGTGCGCAAAGGCGCTTCCGGTGCCCTCGGAAGCCCCGGTGATGAGCGCCCAAGGGCCATAGCGTTCCGCGAAACTCATCCATTTCTCCTTTTCTGCGGCATATGTTGTTGTAATCATCCAGCCGCCGTCCACGCTTCATCTGACCACCAGAACGAGAAGCGCGCCATACTATCTCGCCATTCGAAAACCTGATCGGGTTTCAACCCTCTGTGTCATCAGGCAGTGATACGCACCGGCAGCGAAATCGCACTTCTCAAGTGAGGATGCGCATCGTGGATGATCTTTCCCGCCACCTCAAAGCACATCCGCCGCTTGCCATGTCGGAAATTTCGATCGCAGCATTGGAAATCAGGGTTTGGCTGCGGAGAATTTTCTCCCATTCCCGAGGCCAGCGATCGAGCGCAATGATGAGGCCCGACGTGGTGTTGCGCGTCGTATCATTCCCGGCCGGAGAGTATCTATCCGCGAAGCAGGACGGATTCATGCGTCCAAGGCGCCGCTTTCACCGTCTTGTCCTGGAAGCTTTCCGGTAATTCGTCGACCATATCCCAGGCCGCCGCCAAACGGCCGAAGCCGATGAAATAGGCGATAAACATGCCGAGTTCGACAATCTCGGCCTCGGTGAAGTGACGACGAAGGTCGGCAAATGTCTGATCGTTGATGGCGAAGTGGTTGGTCGCAGAAATATCGGCATAAAGAAGCGCCGCTTTCTCCGCATCGGTAAGATCGGGCGCCTCGAAAGGCTTTTCCAGCGAACAGACCATGCTTTCCGTCAGCCCTTCGTCCAGCGCCGACTGGTAGCGAATGGCCATGCAGCTGCGACACTGATTGTGGAAGGCGATCCGCAGCCGGACCAGTTCGAGTAGTCGGCGCGACAATGTCCGCTTTTGCAACATCGTGCCGGCAAAGATCATCAGGGCCTTGCTCATCTCGGGCGCATGCGCCATTACGCCTCCCATGGCCCGCTCCAGGGGGGACGCGCTTTCGGCCTGGGTCAGGGAACGCAACTGAGGATCCCATTCGTTCACGGGCACATTGGATAATCTCGCCATTTTCTCTCTCCCTGCGGGGCGATACGAGCCGGCAATCGCATTTGGCGACCTGCACGCCAGCAGATTATCGGGCAGAAAACGCCGTATTGACATAAAATTCTGATGCATCGATGCACAAGACTGCAAAAAGTGCGGCATCGATGACCGCATCACGCCCTTTGAGCTCGCCCATTCCATAGTCCGCTATCGCATCCTCGGTGAACAGCTCCTTGAGCAGCGCGGCGGCTTTCGCGCGATCCTTCACGATCCCGTCCGAGGCTTCACAATATCGAGCCTTCAGGGTCTGAACTTCGATGATACCGTATAATTTGTTGAGCTTGTCGTCGTTCATCTGCCACTCCCGGCAGACAGCCGATGGCGAAGACCGTGCCTCGACCAAAAAGAAACAGATGGTGACATAAAGGGCGCCCGTTTCACACCCGTTCGCGTTCGACCTCAAACCGCTTCAATCGGCCGGCGCTCCATTCGGCAGGGGAAAGAGCAGGAATGTGTTGAATGGTATGAGACATTCCGTTTCCTGAACTCATGGTGTTCAATCTTCGTACACAACCGTAACATGCTCGGATACCGGCAGTGCTTGACAGGTCAATACATAACCATCGGCGACCTCGTCGGGCGTAAGGACGTGGTTGGCCCTCATGGTGGCCGCACCGACAGTGATCTTTGCCATGCACGATGCGCAATTTCCTGCTAGGCAGGAAAAGGGCCGACGCAGTCCGGCCCGGTGCGCCCTATCCAGAAGCGTGTCGCCAGCCCGGCAGGTGGTCTCGCGTTGCTGTCCGTGCAACCTGATGATCAATGTCTCGCAAGCCTCGTCTGCCGTCTCCGCCGCCGGCTTCTTGCGATCCATTCCCTGCCGGAAATGCCCGTCCGACGATCCCTGGCCTCAAGCTGACCAGCGCGCCCCACCTTGCACAATTGCGGATATCTTGGCGATTGTTCAGTTTTTCGATTTTCGGCACGAGCCTCTTCCACATTATGTAGCCAATTCGTAAGGGGATGGGTGTTCTGTCCGCCTGTGAAGGACACCACGATGAGGATCACCGACATGCCCGATCTTTCCCTCAAGACCGCTTTGATAACGGGAGCCTCGAGCGGACTCGGCCGTCATTTCGCACGGACGCTGGCCCGTCACGGCGCCCGCGTGGCCTTGGCGGCACGCCGCATGGATGCATTGTCGGCCCTTGCCGAGGAAATTGTGCAAGCTGGCGGCTCGGCACTCGCTGTCTCGCTCGACGTCACCGATGAAGAAGCGGTCCAAACGGCCGTGGCGACCATAGAGCGCGATTTCGGCGGCATCGATATTCTGGTCAACAATTCGGGTGTTTCTCTGCCGAAGCCCGCTCTGGAACAGACGAGTGCCGATTGGGACAAGGTCATTGATACAAATCTCAAGGGCGCCTTTCTGGTCGCGCGGGAGGTGGGCCGCGCCATGGTTTCCGCGGGCCGCAGCGGAAGCATCGTGAACATTGCGTCGATCGTGGGGTTTCGCCCCGTAAGTCAGCTCGCAGTGTATGGGGCCTCGAAAGCCGGCCTGATACAGCTTACGCACGCGCTGGCATTGGAACTGGCCCGGCACGACATCCGCGTGAACGCGCTGGCGCCCGGCTACATCGAAACCGAAATGAACGAAGGCTTTTGGGACACCGAAGCCGGCCGCGCCATGATCCGCCGCATTCCGCAGCGGCGCCTGGGCAGGCCGGCCGATCTCGATGGCCCGTTGCTACTGCTGGCCTCCGACGCCAGCGCTTACATGACGGGCGTGGTGATTGCGGTTGACGGGGGCCATCTCGTCAGCCCGCTATAACTCTGGGAGGCTTTTTTGAAGCTGAGCCCGCCATTCATGGGATCAGCTTGGCGATGATAAGGTTGGCGGCTTCCTCGGGTGTCATCTTCGTCGTGTCAATCCGCACTTCGGGACTCTCTGGCGGTTCATAGGGCGAGTCGATACCGGTGAAGTTCTTGAGTTCACCATGCCTTGCCTTCCGATAAAGCCCCTTGACGTCACGTGCCTCGGCTTCGGAAAGCGGTGTGTCGATATGCACCTCGATGAACTCGCCGGACGCCATCATTTGCCTGACCATCTCGCGCTCGGCACGGAACGGCGATATGAAGGCGGTCAGGACGATCAGCCCGGCATCGGTCATCAGTTTGGCGACCTCGCCTATGCGGCGTATATTCTCCACACGGTCGGCTTTGGTGAATCCGAGATCCTTGCAAAGCCCATGACGCACATTGTCACCGTCGAGCAGAAAGGTGTGACGGTTCATCCGTAACAGCTTTCGCTCAACCAGATTGGCGATCGTCGACTTGCCCGCGCCCGACAGGCCGGTAAACCACAAGACTGCCGGCTTCTGATTCTTCAATTCGGCGTGTTTCTCGCGGCTGACATCGGTCGCATGCCAGTGCACATTCTGGCTGCGGCGAAGTGCGAAGTGCAGCATGCCTGCCGCGACCGTGGCGTTGGTGAACTTGTCGATCAGGATGAACCCGCCAAGCTGGCGGTTGGCGCTATAGGGCTCGAACACAATCGCGCGGTCGGTCGTAAGATTTGTCACCCCGATCGCGTTGAGTTCCAGCGTCTTCGCCGCCAGATGGTCCATCGTGTTGACGTTGACCTGATATTTCGGCGCCTGCACTGTCGCCGTCACGGTGCATGCACCGAGCTTCAGCCAGTAGGGACGCCCCGGAAGCATTTCCTCATCGGCCATCCAAACGACCGTCGCTTCGAATTGGTCGGCCACTTCGGGCGGATCGCCGGCAACCGCGATGACGTCGCCCCGGCTGCAATCGATCTCGTCAGCGAATGTCAGCGTTACCGATTGACCGGCCGCCGCCTCTTCAAGGTCGCCGTCCATCGTGACAATGCGCGTCACAGCGGTCGTTTTTCCTGCTGGCAATACGCGCACCTGATCACCCGGCTTGACCGAACCGCTCGCGATCATGCCCGAGAAACCGCGGAAATCGAGATTGGGCCGGTTCACCCACTGAACCGGCATGCGGAACGGCTTCAACTGGTCTCCGGACACATCGACATCGACCGATTCCAGATGACCAATCAGCGTCGGCCCTTCGTACCAGGGCGTATTCTTCGAAAGCGTTGTGATATTGTCGCCCATAAAACCGGAGATAGGCATGGGCACAAACGCCTCAATGCCGATCGACGTGGCGAACTGGCGATAGTCCTCAACGATTTTCTCATAGGTCGCCCGATCGTAGCCGACCAAGTCCATCTTGTTCACGGCCAACACCATATGGCGAATGCCGATCAGGTGGGCGAGGTAGGAGTGCCGTCGCGTTTGCGTCAGAACACCCTTGCGCGCATCGATCAGGATGATGGCCAGGTCGGCCGTCGAGGCCCCGGTCACCATATTGCGCGTGTATTGCTCGTGGCCGGGCGTATCCGCCACGATGAACTTGCGTTTTTCCGTCGCAAAAAAGCGGTAGGCGACGTCGATGGTGATACCTTGCTCCCGTTCGGCCGCGAGCCCATCGACAAGCAGGGCAAAATCGATCGCCTGCCCCTGGGTTCCGACCCGTTTCGAGTCGGCCTCGAGAGCGGCGAGCTGATCCTCGAAAATCATCTTTGAATCGTAGAGCAACCGGCCGATCAGGGTCGATTTGCCGTCATCCACGCTGCCGCAGGTGATGAATCGCAGCAGGCTCTTGTGCTGGTGCTGCTCAAGATAGGCGTCGATATCCTCGGCGATGAGACGATCAACTTGATAGACGCCGGCCTGCGTGGAAGCGGTCATCGCCATCAGAAATACCCCTCTTGCTTTTTCTTCTCCATACTGGCGTCTCCCGCGTCCTTGTCGATCGCCCGGCCCTGACGCTCCGAGGTCGTGGTGAGCAGCATCTCCTGGATGACTTCGCTCAACGTCTTTGCTTCGCTCTCGACCGCGCCTGTCAAAGGATAGCAGCCGAGCGTGCGGAAGCGGATCGGACGTTCAACCGGCACCTCGCCTTCACGCAGCGGGAAACGCTCGTCATCGACCATCAGGATCAATCCGTCGCGCTCTACCGTCGGCCGTTTTGCTGCGAAGTAAAGCGGCACAATGGGAATGTCGTTGCGTTGAATGTACTGCCAGATGTCGAGTTCGGTCCAATTCGAGATCGGGAAAACGCGGATCGACTCGCCCTTGGCTTTTTTTGCATTGTAGAGGTTCCAAAGCTCGGGGCGCTGGTTCTTCGGATCCCAGCGATGGCTCGCGCTTCGAAACGAGAACACGCGCTCCTTCGCCCGGCTCTTCTCCTCATCGCGCCGGGCCCCTCCGAACGCCGCGTCGAACTGATATTTGTCGAGCGCCTGCTTCAGCCCCTCGGTCTTCCACATGTCCGTGTGCAACGGACCATGATCGAACGGATTGATACCGCGCTCCAGCGCTTCGGGGTTGTGGTAGACAATAAGGTTCATTCCGCTTTCGGCGGCCATCCGATCGCGCATTTCGTACATCGCCTTGAACTTCCAGGTGGTGTCCACATGCAAGAGCGGAAAAGGCGGGGGCGACGGATAGAATGCCTTTCTCGCCAAATGCAGCATCACTGCCGAGTCCTTGCCGACGGAATAGAGCATCACCGGATGCTCCGTCTCCGCCACCACCTCACGGAAAATGTGAATGCTCTCCGCTTCGAGACGCTCAAGATGGGTAAGAGAAACTGTCATGTGACGTTACGCTGCCTTTTCTGCGAAGGGCCGGAGCGGAGCTGGTTCGTACAGGCCGGTTGCGACGAAACCCGGAATGAAGAGCGCCGCGTCGCCGGTCGCCGCGACGGGCGAGCGGTCCGGTGTTTCAGCGGCGGTGCAACCAGCGACGAAACAATCCCGAACAACATCTCCAGCGTCTGTTGCGAGCAATATCATCGCCTCTGGTACCGGGGCGCGAGCGGCGGGTTCCTCAAAGGGCATATAATATCTCCTCCAACAATGGCAATGGGCGCTTATCGACGCTCGTGGTACGGCGGAGGCGAACCCCATGTCGACGCCTTATAGTGCACGGGTTCATTCCAAAAGTGCAGGTTGCAAGCCGCGTGTTCCGCAGGGCTTCCATTGCCGTTCCAGTTCTGGGAACCTAGCGTTGAGAATTTTTTGGCTGCATCTGTGAACTAGCCGCCCAGCTTGGCGTCCACGCCGGCGATTTCTGACTTGAGCCACATCGTCTCGCTGAGATTGGTACTGCCGGATTGCGTAATCAGATGCTGCAGCACATCCTTTTTGACGCCCAGGGCCTCGGCATGGTCCGGCTCCGCGCCGAGCGCGATATCCAGCAGATGCACGGCCTGCAGGGGCTGCCCGCAGTCCAGCTTCTGCCTTGCGCGCGCGGCCAGCGCGCCCGCGCCGCCCGCGAGTTCGACGAGGTCGGCGTCGATGCTCGAGCGCGGCACGGCATAGAGGGAGGCTGTCGAGTCGTAGAGGAACCAGCCGGAATATTCCTCCCAGATCGAGCGGACAGCCCATGACACCTTGCCGTGAAACTCGCCGATCTTGAGCTCATCGGGCAATCTGATCTCGCGCATCAGCGTGTACACATCCTTACCGGCATTCATGCCGGCGATAGTCGCCTCGTTCACGTAAGAGACCGCGGCATGGAGCTTGGCGAGATCGGCTCGGATATTTTCGGCACCACGGATCGGCTCGCCATGGCCCGTGATGAGCAGCTCGGCGCCGAGCTTTCGTACCCGGTCCAGCGACCGCAGATAGCGCAGCACCGAACGCGGCTTGTCGCCCCGCAGGGTGCACAGGAACGGCATGGACATGAAGACCGGGCCGAAAAGATTGCCGGTAAAGACGACCCGCTCGTTCGGCATCCACATGGTGAGAGAATCGATGGTCTCGCCGCCCGGCGTCGAAAGGATTTCGAAGCGACGGCCGCCGAGCTCGAAATCATAATGGCGGTCGACGGTGATGTCTGGCTCGACGTCCTGCGGTCGCTTGAAATCCGCATCCTTCTTGACCGTCGAGCCCCAGAGCTTGTCGGTCCGCGGCTGGAAATAGGGCGCGAGCTGGTTGTAGTAGCGGCAGGTTTCGGTGAAGCGGCGTTCCGCAATCACCTTCGTCCCCGGCTCCCGGAAGGTGGGAACCCCGCCATAATGGTCGCCATGGCTCTGGGTGAGGATGATCGTGCGGAGCGGACCGGTGCGCACCGGGGCGAACAATGCCTTGTTGCGTTGGGCGCCCATGTTGAAGCCGGTGTTGACCATCACGTCGCCATCGGCGGTGGTCACCAGATAGGCGTTGGAAATATCCTTCGCCATGAAGATGTAGTCGGTGATCGCCACTGCCTCGGCCTGGGTCTCGCCGGCGAGGACGAGGCCGGCCAGCGGCGGCTTGTCATCCTTTGCCTTGACGCTCATGCCCGTGCGCCTTCGAACTCGATCATGACCTTGGCGGACGCCGGCGTGCCCGCGACGCCCAGCGCCTTGATGACATCGTCGAAGGGATAGCGGTGGCTGATCAGCGACGCGGCCTTGTCCTTCAGCCGCGGCAACGCCGAAACGACCTCAGGCATCTCGTCCGGATAGCCCACCGCCGTTGTGATCGTCATCTCTGTGGTCAGCATGGCACCGAGGTTGATCTCCACCGGCTTCATATAGGCGGCAGTGACGACCAGCCGCGCGTGGCCCTTCGCCATATTGATCACATCGTTCAGGATGTTCGGCGCGCCGGCGGCGTCGATGAAGGCGTCGGTGCCCACGGCCTGGCGGCCGAATACGCGTGCTGCGCCATGCACTTCAAGCAGCCGGGCACGAACGTCTTCTTGGGCAGGATTGATCACCGCCTTGGCGCCGAGCGCCCTGGCGCGCGCCAGCCTTTCCGGCGCCAGGTCGAGGGCGACAACGTCAGTGATCCCGCGATCCACCAGCCACAACACCATACCAAGCCCGATCGGACCGCAGCCGAACACGACCACCTTGTCGCCAGGCTTCACTAGAGCCCGGTTTACGCCATGCAGCGCGACCGCCAGCGGCTCGGCTAAGGCGGCGACTTCGAAGGGCAGATCATCGGCGATCGGCAGCAGGCTGTCGCCGACGCGCGCGTCGGCAACCAGCACCTCATCGCTGAACGCGCCCTCGGGCCCGCCGCTGCCGATGAAGCTGCTGGTCTGCATCGGATTGATGACGACCCGCTGGCCAACGGACACGCCCTCGACGGCTTGGCCCACCGCAACCACCTCGCCCGCAGCCTCATGGCCGATCGGTGTGACACCGCCTTCGGGCCGGTTGATGCCGCCTATCTTGATGTAGCTGAGGTCGCTGCCGCAGATGCCGCAGGCTTTGACCTTCACGACGACATCGTTCTCGCCTGGCCGCGGCGGGGTCTTCGGATCCAGGCGAACGTCGCCCACACCATGAATATTCAAACTCCGCATTTCGTCTTCTCCTCTCGCTTTTGATCGCTCGCGTCAGAGATTCACCATCCAGGCGCCGTCGATGATGATGGTGTCGCCGCTGTGGAAGGACGAGGCATCGCTCGCCAGATAGGCGGCAATGGCTTCGAAATCGGCCGGATAGCCGGGCCGCGGGATCGGCGTTTTCGAGGCGAAGTATTTGTCGACAGGGCTGAGTTCCTCGCTCTCGCCGGTCATGCCGGTCTTGATATAGCCCGGCGCGATCGAATTGGCGCGGATGCCGTATTTGCCGAACTCGACGGCCATGCAGCGGATCGCGGCTCCCAGTGCAGCCTTGGCGGCCGCATATGGGATCTTGCCGGGAAGCCCTTTGAACATCGACAGACTGCCGCAGAAGATCAGCGAGCCGCCCGGCTCGCCGGCTTCGGCACGCTTGACCATCAGCCGCGCGCCTTCGCACAGCGTATAGAAGGCGCCATGCATGCTGATGCCAAGGAATGCGTGATAGTCCTTCGTCGGCTGGTCCAGGGTGGAAGTCGTCATGGGGGGCGGCAGCCCGGCATTGGCGATCACGCAGTCCACCCGGCCGAAATCGCCCATCAGCGCCTCATAGGCGGCGATCACCTGTTCTTCCGAGGACACGTCCACCTGCCGGGTCACGACGCGAACGCCATAAGATTCCAGCTCGGCTTTCGCCTTCGCGTTCTTGTCCGCCGAACGGGCCCAAATCTCCACGTCCCCGCCCTGCTTGGCGATTCCGCGCGCAAAGCCGAGGCCGAGGCCGCTATTGCCACCGGTCACCACGGCGACTTTGCCGCTCAGATCGAAAAGACCCTTCGCCATCCTTTCCTCCCTTTCCTCCTGTCGTGCCGAGCCCCTGTTCCGGCGCAGATTGTGCGATATGTCGCTGCCGAGCTGCAGCAGTGCAACGCCCCGCAACGTCGACGGCGGGCCGCAATGACGAACGTCGGCCGCAAATACACCGTCACGCCAGGCTCCCATCGGGAGCGCAATCGCGATCTCATTCCGGGCCGGCGGAGCGATTACTTGCATTGTGCCCGCCATCGACCGCGAGGCAAGCGCCGGCCGTGAAAAAACCAGATCGCTTACCAGAAAAAACGCTGCGCCAATGATTTCCGACGGCTCGCCGACGCGCTGTGCATGGCGCGTGGACGCATCCGATCTCGACCAGGCGGTAGTCCCATCGGTATGGAAGGGCCCGGGCCGGAAGACGCGCGCCGGTTCAGCCTCGATGAACTCAGCCGATGGGCCTGTCGGCCCGCCACGGAAGCGGCGCCCTGAGAGCGGCACTTCCGGTTGAACCGGGGTCAGGGTATCTTGGTTTCCATAAGGAAGCGGCGAACCGCCTATTCGGGAAATGTCGTTTGAAGCAATGTCCTGACCTTGGCTGGGACCTTGGCTGGCTTGCTCGGCCCCGCCGGGAAGGAGACGAAAAATTTCGGACTGGATCAGCGAAGCGAGGCTGACGTGGCGCCCGCTGCAACCTTTCGGTGTCGAACTCGACCATGACCTGTCCGCCCCACTCTCCGGGAACCAGGCTGATCGTTTCGTCGGACTGCTGTGGGAGAACGGGCTGGTCCTGGCGCGCGGACAACGCCTGTCGATGGAACGGCAGCGGGAGCTGTGCGCCTTGGCCGGACCGATCCTGCTTCGTGCAGGCGAAAGCGGCTACCTTTCCACGGAGAGCGGTGCTGGACCCTCCGTCTCAGAACTGAGTTGGCATTCCGACGCCGCCTATACCGATGCGCCGTTCGACGCTATCGCGTTGCATGCCGTCGACGTTGTCGACGACGCTTCCTCGACCTGCTTTATGCGCGCGGAAGACGCGCTCGATTCGCTTCCGCCCGAACTGCGCCATCGCCTCGAGGGCAAGCAGGTTGAAATGATCGCGCCGACCTATGATTCGATCGGATTGCGCAGCTGCGACAGGCGCGATCCCGTCGCCCAGAAGCGCGGCGTCCTGCCCGCGATCTATCGCAACCCGCACAATGGGCGTGATTGCATTTGGGTGAGCGAACTGCAGGCCGCATGCGTCATCGGCATGGCATGGGAGGAGAGCCGCGCCCTGCTGCACGCGGTTTACGACCACCTCTACCAGCCGGCCCATGTGCTGGAGCATTCCTGGCGCAATGGCGACGTCGTCATCTGGGACAACATCGCCTTGCAGCACATGCGCGGGTCGTTGAAGGCTTGCGGCAAGCGAGTGCTGCAGCGGGTGATCGTGGGGACGGACGGCGTCGCCCCCCATGTTCCCGCTTGAAGTAGCCACAGAAATTACCGGAGGCGCATGATGGAGATGGAACTCGTCTGCGAAGGCCTGAGGTTTCCGGAAGGGCCGATGGCGATGGCCGACGGCTCCGTCGTCATCGTCGAGGTCCAGGGGTTGGCGCTGACCCGCGTCTGGCCGGACGGGCGCAAGGAGGTTCTTGTCGAGACCGGCGGCGGCCCCAACGGCGCAGCGGTCGGACCGGACGGGGCGATCTGGATCGCCAACAACGGCGGCGCCTTCTTCTTTCCCGACGATTACCGGGGCGGCTACATCCAGCGTTACCAACCCGCGACCGGCAAGATTGAGACCGTCTACGAGGCATGCGACGGCGCCCGGCTGATCGCGCCCAACGACTTGGTCTTCGACCGGCAGGGCGGCCTTTGGTTCACCGATCACGGCCTGCCGACCGAGGAGGGCCGCCGGTACGGGGCGCTCTACTACTGCCGGACGGACGGTTCGATGATCAGCCGGCAGCGCCGGCGGCTGCTCTCGCCGAACGGGGTCGGCTTGTCGCCAGACGAAACCGTCGTCTATGTGGCCGACACCGAGCTCGCCCGGCTGTGGGCCTTCGACGTGGTCGAGCCCGGCGTGCTGACGCCGCAGGACCGCCACGCCCCCGGACGGGTGATCGCCAACCTGCCTGGGTTGCAGGCGCTGGACAGCCTGGCCGTCGAGGCCGGCGGCAAGGTCTGCGCCGCGACAATCGGTCAGAACGGGATCACCATCTTCGATCCGGCCGGGGCGACGGAGCTGGTTCCCTCTCCCGACCCGATCACCACCAACATCTGCTTCGGCGGTGCGGACATGCGCGACGCCTGGATTACCGGCTCCGCCGGCGGGCGGCTCTACAAATGCCGCTGGCCGCGTCCCGGTCTGCGGCTGAACTTCAACGCCTGAGCCACCAAGATCGGGCGAGGTCGTGTCCCCGAGAATGGTGGTAGGAACTGCGGGGAAGTAGCCCGCCGCGGGGGCCCGGACGAGGTTTTCGGAAGGGATAGCGGTCGCGAATAAACACCTAGAGGCAGGTCGATCTGCCATCTGGATTGCGCGCTCGGCTCCGCCCGGTCCGGCAGCTTATGTGCCGCATCACAATTTGACCCACCTCAAAGACAGTTCCGGCAGTGTAGGCGTTAATAACCGAGAACAGTGTTCTCCAGCATCGTGCATAACCATAAAAGGGAGCGTCAATGCCTAAAGTCACTTATGTCGAATTTAACGGCACGAAGCATGTCGTGGACGTGCCGGTCGGCGAAAACGTCATGCGCGGCGCGGTTTATAACAGCATCGAAGGGATTTCCGGCGAATGCGGCGGCGGCCTCTCCTGCGCCACCTGCCACTGTTACGTCGACGACGCCTGGACGGCGAAGGTCGGCGGCCCCGCCTCGCAGCGAGAGAAAGAGATGCTCGAATCCGCCTTCGCCGAAGTCAGGCCCAACAGCCGCCTCTCCTGCCAGATCGCGATGACGGCCGAGCTCGACGGCCTCATCGTCCACCTGCCCGAGAAGCAAGCCGCTTAGCGGACGCAAGAACCAGGATTGATGGAGAGTGACAATGGTGGCCCAGGCCCTCGAAACCTTTAAGATTCCCGATCATGTTCCGCCCGAACTGGTCCTTCCGGTCCAGATCGCGGAAGGCGACGAATTCCTCGCGGCGCCGCATGCCTATATGGCGAAGCTGCACCAAACCTGCCCGCCGGTGTTCTACCGGACCAGCCCGCAGTTCGGCGGCGCCTGGACGCTGATCAAGCATGCGGACGCCATGTTCATGCTGCGGCACCCGGAGATATTTTCCACGAAGAATGCGACGCCGTTCCCCCGTGACCCGGCGAACCCCTTCAAGTTCATCCCGCTCGAGATCGACCCGCCGCACCACCGCAAATATCGCAACATCGTCGATCCGCTGTTCTCGCCGCAGGGTGTGGCGAAGCTCGAAGGCAGGATGCGCCAGCGCGCCAATGAGCTGATCGACAAGTTCATCGACAAGCACGAATGTGAATTCACCACCGCATTCGGCCGCCCGCTGCCGGTGTCGATCTTTCTCGAGCTGATGGGCCTGCCGCAGGACATGGTCGACACCTTCGTCAAATGGGCGGTCGACCTGCTGCATTCGGGGGACCGCGCGCTCATGGCCGAGACCATGAAGCTGATCAGCGCCTATCTGAAGGAAAAGATCGCGGAGAAGAAGCGCACCCCGGACGGTGGCGTCATCAGCCACATTGCCCACGCCGCTCCGGGCGGTGCGCCGCTGACCGACCAGGAAGTCTTCGGCTTCGTCATCTTCCTGTTCATCGGCGGGCTCGACACCGTCTTCGCCACGCTCAACAACATCTGGCTGTGGCTCGCGCAGAACCCCGACCGCCGCAAGGAGATCATCTCGCGTCCCCACGACATCGATGCGATCGTCGAGGAACTGCTGCGCGTCTATTCGGTGACCTTCTCGGGCCGCACGGTCATTCAGGACGTTGAGATTCGTGGCGTCAAGATGAAGGTGGGCGACAGGGTCAACGCCGTGCTGCCCGCCTGCAACTACGACCCGGACGTCTTCCCTAACCCGACCAAGGTGGATTTCGACCGCGTGCGCAAGCCGATCCTGGCTTTCACGCAGGGCGTCCACAGCTGCATGGGCGCGCACCTGGCCCGGCTGGAGATCAAGGTTTCACTGCAGGAATGGCTGCGCCGCATCCCCGACTTCTCGGTAAAACCAGGCACGAAGATCATTTATCGCCCGGGCGGTGTGGTCGGGCCGAAGAACCTGCCGCTGGTGTGGTGATCTCCGGGGCAACCTCTTATGCATCATCCGGGACTTCAACAGGCTTCAGAAAAGGGCCATTGCGCGCTCGAACTTGGGGCCATCCGAGAATGTGGCCTAAACCATCGTTGCGCAACTGCTGTGACGACTGTCGAGGCGTATTCGCGCGTCACCGTCTCTCGCCGGAGCCATCTGGGAATTTTGATCTCGGTCAACGAGTTCGAGGATCGATTCTGTTTGTATGACACTGGTAATGCGCTGTTTGATGGGCAGCGGCAGAATCCGGGCATGACCATTTCCATCGAACCTTTGAAACCAAAAATCGACGGCATTGACCGTGTCGCCAAGGGAGAAGTGCCATGAAGATGAATGACATGGTGATTATCAGCGTTGACGATCACATCTGCGAACCGCCGAACCTTTTCGACAAGCAGCTGTCCGGCGAACTTCTCGCCACGGCGCCCAAATTGAAGGTCGACAAGGATGGCACGAACTATTGGTCCTACCAGGGCATGAAGTTCCCATCCGTCGGCCTCAACGCCGTCGTCGGTCGTCCGTTCGAAGAATATGGCATGGAGCCGACTTCGCTCGATCAACTGCGCAAGGGTTGCTACGATGTCCACGCGCGCATCGACGACATGGACGTCAACGGCGTTGCCGCCTCGCTGTGCTTCGGCAATTCGATCGCCTTCAACGGCAGAACCTTCCACCAGGCGGCCGACAAGAAACTCGCCTTAAGGCACCTTCAGGCCTACAACGACTGGCATTACGAGGAATGGTGCATGGCCTATCCCGGCCGTTTCATTCCCATCGCCATCCTGCCGACCTGGGACATTGATGCCACCGTCGCCGAGATCCATCGGCTCGCCAAGAAAGGCTTCCGCACTGTCTCGATGAACGAGAACCCGACGGTGCAGGGCCTGCCCAGTATTCACAACGATTACTGGGACCCCGTCTTCAAGGCGATTGTCGATACCGACATGACCATCGCCCAGCACATCGGCAGCGGCAACCCGGCGCCGCACGCTTCGATGGAATCGCCGATCGAGGCCTGGATCTCGACCATGCCAATGTCGGTGGCACAGGGACTTGCCGACTGGTTGCAGCTTGAAGAGCTGCACAAATATCCGCAGCTACGCATCGCCATTTCGGAAGGCAGCATCGGCTGGGTGCCCTATTTCATGGAGCGCGCCGACTTCTCCAACTGGCGCCACAAGACCTGGACCAAGTCGCGCTTCCAGGATCTCAAGCCGAGCGAAATGGTAAAGCGCCACTTCCTCCACTGTTTTCTGTGGGATCCCTACGGCTTGAAGAATCTTGATGAGATCGGCGAGGACAACGTCGCCTATGAAGTCGACTACCCGCATTCGGACGCGCTGTGGCCCGATGCGGCGGAGCATCTGTGGGAGCAGGCCAAGCACCTGACCGATGCGCAGATCGACAAGGTGAGCCATGGTAATGCGATCCGCTGGTTCCGCCATGACGCGCTGTTCGAGAACTACAAGCGCGAGGAAATCAATGTCGGAGCGCTTCATGCAAAGGCGAAGGCCAAGGGTGTGGACACCACGCCGAAGTCTTCGGGCGGCTCGAAGCCGCTGACCGAAAACCGGCCGGTCACCTCGGGCGATATCATGCAGATGTTCAAAGCACACGCTGACGCTCGCGATGCTGCCTGAGAGCGCAGCTTCATAACTAACTGCGACAGGGCGCGCGGGCGGACACGAGCCGTCCGCGCGCTTTGCTTCTGTTGGCCTCCACGAGACAGCACTATAAGGGGCCGCCCTTGCCGCTGGTGTCATGTATTTGCGGCCACGCTCGCCGTTGTGTTTGTCGTAGGAACTGTAGCTCAGATCAAATGCGCCCGTGCTGCGCTCGCTTGCTCATAACCCGAAGGCACGGCCAAGCGCATCGCGGCGCATGCGCAGACACGCCTGCACCTGGGGTGCGCCGCCGCCCGCTACACCAAAACCATGAAAGGCCCCGGGAATGATATGAAGCTCAGCCGGCACCCCCGCGCGGATAAGGCGACGAACGTATTCCAGATTCTCCTCGAGAAAAAGATCGAGCGCCCCGACGGTGACGAAGGCTGGCGGCAGTCCGCCAAGATTGCGGACGCGCGCCGGCACGGCCTCGTCCGGCACGTCCGGCCCACCAGGCTCAACACCGAGCAGTGCGCGCCAGCCGAAGCGGTTGTTCGTTGGCGTCCAGATGAACTCGCCGCAATAGGGGTGGGGATCGCTAGTGCTGCCGGTGCGATCGTCGAGCATCGGCGCGTCGAGCAATTGCAGGCAGATGGGAACCTCGCCACGGTCGCGCGCGAAGACGGCAAGTGCCGCAGCGTGACCGCCGCCCGCGCTGTCGCCTCCGATCGCGATGCGGCCGCGGTCGACGCCCAGTCGTTCCGCCTCGGCATGAAGCCAGACAAGCGCGGCGTAGCAATCCTCAAGGGCGCCGGGAAAGCGTGTCTCCGGAGCCAGCCGGTAATCGACGGAGACGACGATACAGCCGAGTTCGGCTGCGAGCGTGCGGTTCGATCCGTCGTTGACTTCCGGCGTTCCGAGCACATAACCGCCGCCATGCACGTGGAGATAGGCCGGACGCGGCGTGGCCTGCGTCCCCGGCGGCGAATAGACCAACACTCGCACATCGGGTGCGCCCGCCGGCCCGGGCACGAGCCGCTCCGCGCAGCCGACCGCCTGTTGCTCCGGGGAGAGTGGCGGCGGCGACAGCCCTTCCACCATCGCCCCGCCCGACCGCACAAAGGCGAGAAACTCCGGGGTGAGTTCGAAAGTCGGCAAAATATCGAGGCCAGGCAGCAACTCGGCCGCCACCAACGGCCGTGTGCCGCGGGGCAGGTCGTCTATCGGGCTGTCAGGCATTTCTCGTGATCCTTGCTGTCGTGGCGACCCGCGAAATTGCGCCTGCCATCGCAATTATTGGTCCGTTCGATCCGGTGCCTTGTCAAGAATATGTGCGTAGCAGACGCGCGCCGCCTCGCGCCTGGTCGGGATGTGCTCAGTTGGGAACACGGCCGGCGCGGGCTTGGAGTCGTGAAGATGCACCGCACGCTCCGCAATGTTGCGATGGATACCGCGCTACGCCTTGCAGGTGAATTCCTTGGGATCGGCACCAGCCTGCGTCCTACTGCAATGAAAAACAATGTCAGCATCGGGCCGCGTCGACCGAAGCGGATCGCAAGTTTGCATTTCGTTCGCCCCATCATTAAGTTGGGATCGCCCATAAATTAGGCTGGGGCCAAGAGCAAAACATGATTGGGAGGATAGAGCACGCCGGATGGGCGTCGATTATGGTCGAAGCAGAGCTTCACCTGCCGGTGGCAACCGTCCAAGTCATGCATTTCCACTTGAAAGAACCTACAGACAAGGTCTTGCACGAAGACCACGATTATCGATTCGATCTTTGCATCACCCCGCGCATGCCCAACACCCGCATGTCCTTTCTCGATCGTTGGGAGCCGCATCGCTACGAGCGCGTGGGTAATATCTTCCTGCTGCCGCCTCGGCACGACCTGCGCGCCAAGAGCGACGGCGGACGGCAGGCATCCATTGTCTGTCAGCTTCTTTCCGAGCCGCTCTACAAATGGTTCGAAGCCGGGCCCGAATGGACCGAGCCGCGCCTGGAAGCGAGCCTCGATGTCTCCAGTGCGCAGATCAAGCACCTTCTGCTACGCTTGGGGGAAGAAGCGCGCAATCCGGGTTTTGCCAGCGAAGTCCTGGGTGAAGCAATTGCCGTTCAGATCGCTGTAGAGATGGGCCGCTATTACGCCCTTATAACGGACCTGCCCAAAATGGGCGGTCTTGCGCCTTGGCGCCTCCGCCTGATCGACGAAAGGCTCACAGAGGTGCGCGCGGCACCGACGCTTGCCGAACTGGCCAGCATTTGCAGCCTCTCGGTGCGGCAGCTGACGCGCGGCTTCCGCGCGAGCCGCGGATGCTCCATCGGCGACTATATCGCGGAGCGCCGAATTGAAAACGCCAAGCGATTCCTTTTGAAGGATGAGAGCGTCAAATCTGTCTCATATTCGATGGGTTTCTCGTCGCCATCGAGCTTCTGCTACGCCTTCCGAAAGGCCACCGGTGAATCGCCTCATCAATTCCGTAAGAAGATGGTCTGCACCGGAAGCTAGGTACTGCCGGACAAGGCCCGATCGAGACATTGTGGCCGTATCTCGAAGATGCTGGACATTGCCAAATCGCGACAGGCCGCCTGAAAACTCTGTTTTGAACCGGTCAGACAATGCGGCCGGAAAAGGAAGGGAGCAATTCCATGTCGAACCGGCTGGTGACGGATGAACTGATCGAAGAGGCACACAAGGCGACCGGCCTTGAACGGTTCGACAGCGACAGTTTCCGCGAAGGGCTCGAAATCCTCGTCTCGGACATCAATCGCGACCAACGGCCGGAGCCTCTGGTGCAGCGTTTCGGGAAGGACCTTGTCGCGGCACTGTCCAAGAGGCTGAAAACGACAGCCTATCTCGACGGCCACCCTGACCTCCTGACCCGTCCCATCGAACGGCCGGTGTTCGTGTTCGGCATCCCGCGCACCGGGACCACCCTGCTCAGCAATCTGCTTGCTGCCGATCCGGCCCGCCGCTCGCCGCTCACCTGGGAAATCGACGATCCGGTTCCGCCGCCGACGAAGGATACGCTTTACAGCGATCCGCGCGCGCTAGCCCGGCTGGAGATGGAACGCAAAATGTTGGCCGCGCGGCCGGAGACAGGCAAGTATTATCGCGGCTCGGCGATCTATCCCAACGAATGCGTCTTCATCATGGCGCATGATTTCAAGACGCTCATGTGGGAATCGCATGGCAAGCTGCCGGCCTATCGCGATTGGATTTTCCAGACCGACGTGACCTCGGCCTATCAATACCACAAGCGGTTCCTGCAGCTTCTTCAGGCCGACGCGCCCGGCACCTGGAATCTCAAGATGCCCTCCCATGCGCTGTTCCTTCCGACCCTGCTCAAGATCTATCCGGACGCGCGCTTGATCTGGACCCATCGCGATCCCTTCACCGCGACTGCGTCGTTGTGCAGCCTCATTTCGCTCGCGCATCTCGGCTACGCCGGTAAGGTCGATGTCGCATGGCTCGCCGAAAACTATCCCTGGCAGGTGGCGGAGCATGCCAACCGGGCGATGGATGCGCGCGACGCGATGGGCGAGGACCGCATCATCGACGTGCACTATGGCGATCTGGTACGCAATCCGATCACCACCATGCGCAAACTCTATGCCGCCCTCGGCGACGAATTTGCGCCGCAAGCCGAGGCCGGGATGCGGGCTTGGCTCGACGACAATCCGCCGGACAAGTTCGGCAAGCACGAATACTTGCTTGCCCAATACGGACTCAGCGTCGAAAAGCTGGCGCCGCTTTTCGAACGCTACCTGTCACGTTTCGACGTCGAACGGGAAGGCTGACCAGAATTGCACCGGCGACCAGATCCACACCCTTCTTCTTTACCCTGGGGCGGAAGTTCCAACGCCGGCAGGAACAGTTTTGTGGTGACCACGCCCGCATATGGTTCTATGAATTGTCTGGCGGCAAGGCGGTTCTTCGCCATGCTCCCTATATGCGTGCGGAAGCACGCATCGCGCCCGTAGCTCATTCGGATAGAGCGTCGCGCTTCGAACGCGAAGGTACCGGGTTCAAATCCTGGCGGGCGCACCAACATCCGGCCGCCGCGTGCGGTCGCGGGGCCTTTGATCGCGACTATTACATGATGCGCACGCCGCGTTCGCGAAACCGCTCTCTCCGCCCGGAGTATCGATGCCTCAAACGACGCGGATATTCTTGAACTGCCAGGGATCCGAGGCGTCAAGGTCTTCAGGGAACAAAATGCCGCGATCCTGCAGCGGGCTCCACTCGCCCCAAACACCGACGACATCGCCCAAATAGGGATTGGCGATTTCCAGAACGCGCTCGAAATCCATTTGTTCGGGTTCGACAATGCCGCGAGCGGGATTTTCGATCGCCCATATCATGCCCGACAGAACCGCGACCGTGACCTGCAACGAGGTGGCGTTGTTGTAAGGAACCAGATTGCGCGCCTGTTCGATGGAAAGACGCGATCCATACCAGTAAACGCCTTTCTTATTGCCCATCAGCAGGACGCCGAGTTCATCGATGCCTTTGGTGATTTCATCGACCATCAGGCGCTTGCGGGCCTGCAAATGGCCGTTCTTGCCGTTCAACTCATGCAGCGACAGAACCGCACCGTCGCAGGGGTGATACGCGTAATGGCAGGTCGGACGATAGGCGACTTTGCCATTTTCCCGCAGAGTCAGGTAATCGGCGATCGAGATCGATTCGTTATGCGTAATCAGGAAACCGTGATAGGGGCCTTCGAGAGGCGTCCAGCTGCGCACCCGCGTGGAACAACCCGGGCGGTTGAGATAAATCGCCGCGCCACAGCCGCAATCATGGCACATACCATCCGCAGGCAAGGCTTTTTCATGCGTGCCCCAGCCCAATTCCGCGGGTTGACGGCCTTCGCTGTAAAAGCCGTCGATCGACCATGTGTTGACGAATTCGCCCACTTCCTTGGGGCGGTCAGCCACTTGCGTATCGCGTTCCGCGATATGGATGACCTTGATGCCCAGCTGATTGGCCAGCCTGCCCCACTCTTCCTGCGACACCGGTTTGGGCGCGTTGAATCCCGTATCGCGGGCGACTTCCAGCAGTGCCTGTTTGACGAAATGACTGACGATGCCCGGGTTCGCGCCGTGGCAGCTCACCGCTGTGGGACCGTTGGGACATTTTTTCTGCAAGGCCAGCGCGGTTTCACGCAGCCCGTAGTTGGAGCGTTGTGACACCGTCAGCTTGGGGTCGGTGTAATAGCCTTCCCAGGGTTCAACGACCGTACCGATATAAAGCGTGCCTTTTTCCTGGCATAGTTCCATCAGCGCCACGCAGGAAACATCGACCGAGACATTGACGACAAAGTCGCCTTTGCTCAGCCGGCTGCCGACCAGCTCGCGGTAATTGTCGCGCGTCACAGGATTATTGACGAATTCGATGCCATATTTTTTGGCTTCGTCATGACCACGCTCGTCGGCAGTAATAATTGTAATCTGCTTCGGCTTCACGTCGATGTGGCGCAAGATCAAGGGCAAAACACCCTCGCCGATGCTGCCGAAGCCGATCATCAGGATGCGGTTGTTGAAAGTGACGTATTTCTTGTCGTTGGCCACCGGTATTTTCCTCATTATCAAGCGGAAGAACTGAAAAGAAAAAGTCGATCGCGGCTCAACCATAACGACTGCCTGGTGCTTCGCCGCCTATTTCGCGGTTTTGTCCGTAAGCAGCCAAAACCGCGATGGGAGAATTGCCAGAAGGTGGCTTAACGCGTTGCAGACGCAAGATACGAATTGACCAGCATCAATGGAGGGTCCGGATTGGCCGGTTCTGGAATCGCACCCGACGCAAACGCAGCAACCACACCCCGGCGGAAAATGAGGCAATAGGTCGATCCGCCGTATTGGAAATAGCCGAGTTCGTCGCCCTTCGTCACCCGCGCCTGGGGCTTGATCCTGGAATCGATGACGCAGGACGAAACTTCCGCCATCCCAACCGGCATGACGACCATGTGACCGATTGCGGGATCATCGGCCATGATATGAATGATCGCACGCGTGGCTACCTGGGTGATGTAGCCTTGCGAGTTGGTGGGACCCGCCGGGTCTTCGCCTTCCGGTTCAGCTTCGGAGAAATAGGTTCCCTCCACGTTGGTCGCACTCAGGATCGTCCCGGTCACGGGGCTGTGCCAGCGGTGATAGTTGAATGCGCTCAAGAACGCCTGATACACGGTTCCGCCGACAAATTCTTCGACCGAGGGGTTGTTGGCCAGCATGTCTTGCAGCGAGTAAGGCTGTGTTTTGATCCAGAACGCGTCGCGCCGCTGCACGTTTTTGGCGATGTTGTAGGGTGCGGATTCGCAGGCACTGACGATTACGGAGTTGTCGTCCGGCGCGGCAACCGGGCGCCTGCCGGGCTTGAATTTGCGCGTAAAAAAGTCGTTCCAGGAGGTGAAGCCCCAGTATCGATGCTCGGGGTCATGTTCGAATTCCGACATATGCGTGAGTTCGATGGCCTTCGCGCATTTCCATCCCGTAGGCGAGTCATTGAGGACATACAAAGAGGCCTCGCTGCTCAGAAATTCGCACCAGACCCCGAGGATTTTCTTGAACATCGCATTGATCGCGGGGTAGCGGAATGCCGCAAACCCCGCCGGAGTGCCCATGGACCAATCCAGGATGGCGTTGAGAGGACAGCCGACAAGCGCCGTGGTGTTGAATTCGGGGGCATGGGTGAGCACGGCATTGATGAGCGAAAGCATCTGCTCGACGGATTTGAGGTGGTGGGACCGGTAGCGCTTGGTTCGGGGCACCTGCGCGATCATATTCGTGATGTACATGCGCACGATCGGATCGCCGGCAATGAGATCGGCGAACTCCTGTATCACGGGCTGATATTCCACCTCGCCCTTCGCGATGACCTTGGCGGAGAAATCATGCGCCCAGGCGTCGAGAACCTCCCGCTGTGCCGGAAGCCAATGACCCAAGCGCAATGCAGCCCTCTTCATGTGGTGAATTTTATTCATATCCCCCAATATCACTGATGTCAGGGTCCAGGCTCGATTGAGCCAGTATGCAACGCGGGCCGCGATCTGAACAGCCGAGATAAACCCGCATTCCCCCGATGACATTGGAGTTGCAAGGATGCGTGAGCCGATTCAGACATAAATATTAGATGCTTATGTCGTTGGATTGGGGATAATCATGGCGCACCCGGCGGGTGAATCGGATTCGGATGTTCCACGACTGGCTTTCGACCGCCGTTTCAAGCTCGAGTTTCACGGGTCCAGGGTTACTTCCCATGCTGGGTTGCTCGCCTATCGCGAACTGGATGACGCGCTCGGCCTGACCGCGCTCGCCGTCCGGCTTCAGCTTCACGGGACTTGGGTGCGGTCGGCGACGAAGACGGCGCTTTCGCCTTCAGCGCGCCGCAGAAAAACGCTATGGTCGCCGCCGACATGGGCTCATCCGGGGAATGTTGGATAAATAGCCGGCAATGACAGCATGAAGGGAGGATTGCGGTGCGCTTCGTACTCGTTCATGGCGGCTTTCACGGGGCATGGTGCTGGAGTCGCCTCGTTCCGCATTTGGAATTGTTGGGCCATGAAGTGGTTGCCCTTGACCTGCCCGGCCATGGCGAACGCCGCGACGAGCGTTCGACGCTTGTCGACCGGCGCGATGCGATTGTTGCGGTGATGAGGGCCGGCGACGTGCTGGTGGGCCATTCGGGCGGTGGGTACGACATTACGCTCGCCGCCGACGCTCGGCCGCATCTCGCGCGGCACCTCGTCTATCTGGCGGCGGGCCTGCCTCTGGAGGGGCGAACCGTGATCGAGGCGACGGGCGGCGCGCCGGCCGAGCGGGACGGGCAGTCCACGCAACTGATGTCCGACGAGACCGGCATGACGCGCTTCATCCGTCCCGACGCGCGCGGCCGGATGGAATGCGTCGATATCGAGGCCGTACGGGCCTTCTTTTACCACGACTGTGACGATGAGACGGTACGCTGGGCGTTCGAGCGGCTGTCGCCGGCACCGGTCGAGTTCCTGGGCGAGCCCGTATCCGTGTCGCGTTTCTGGCAAGCCGAACTGCCGCGCAGCTACATCCATTGCCTGCAGGACCGCGCCAAGCCGGCCAGCATGACCCGATCGGTCGTGGCACGCCTCGGTGTCGAACCACTCGCAATCGATACGTCGCACTCGCCCTTTCTCAGCCGACCGGAGGAACTGGCGAAATTGCTCGTGCGCGCGACCGAAACGAAGCCCATTCGGCCCCTCAACCCCGGCTGGTTGTGAATAATGATAATAGAAGTCGGGAATGGGGATCGCTCAGCGCATGAATTTTCGTGTGCAACCGTTGCGGGAACGGCCGATCGCTCGATTGCATTTCGATGCGACCGAAATTTAACAAGCGCTCTGTGCCGGACAGGCAGAACGGCCATTATGGCATCGTCACGAAACCCGCTTCAGCACATCGGCAATTTTGTCGAAGATCTGGTCGATCTGCGATCTCTCGACGATCAGGGGTGGCGACAAGGCGATGATGTCCGCGGTCACACGGATAAGAAGGCCTTCGTCGAAGCACAGATGAAACGCTTCCATCGCGCGGGCGCCGGGGGCGTTCGGGCGCGGCTGCAATTCGATCGCCGCCATCATTCCCAGATTGCGGATGTCGATGATGTGCGGTGTGCCGCGCAGGGCATGGGCGCGCTCTTCCCAAT
The DNA here is from genome assembly GCA_049692035.1 of Rhizomicrobium sp. Taxonomy (GTDB): domain Bacteria; phylum Pseudomonadota; class Alphaproteobacteria; order Micropepsales; family Micropepsaceae; genus Rhizomicrobium. Next base: position 22,053 of record JBAVOL010000010.1, on the reverse strand, counting down.
AGGGCGCCAGCTCGCTCGCGCGTTCGAACAGGCCCTCGTCGCGATAGACATCGAATGTGGCGAGACCGGCCGCCGCCGCGAGCGGATGACCGGAATAGGTGTAGCCGTGGAAGAATTCGATTCCGGGCGCTGCGGCATCGATGATCGCGTCGTAGATTCCGCGCGAGGCGATGGCCGCGCCCATCGGCACCGCCGCGTTGGTGAGCCCCTTGGCGCACGTGACGATATCGGGGGTGATGCCGAAATAATGCGATGCGCTCGCCGCCCCCAGCCGTCCGAACGCGGTGATCACCTCGTCGAAGATCAATACAATGCCGTGGCGTGTGGTGATTTCGCGCAATCTGTCGAGATAACCCTTTGGCGGAACGATGACGCCCGCCGATCCGGCCACCGGTTCCACGATTACGGCTGCGATCGTTTCGGCGCCGTGCAGCGCGACGATACGTTCGAGTTCGTCGGCCAGATGTGCGCCCCATTGCGGCAGGCCCCGCGTGAATGCGCACCTCTCGAGGTTCAGCGTGTGGGCCAAATGGTCGGCGCCCGGCAATTGGACGAAGCTGCGCCGGTTGTTCGCGAGCCCGCCAACGGACAACCCGCCAAAGCCCACACCGTGATAGCCGCGCTCGCGCCCGATCAGGCGGGTGCGCGTGCCCTGTCCGATGGCGCGCTGATAGGCCAGCGCGATCTTGAGAGCGGTGTCGACCGCTTCCGATCCGGAATTGCAGAAGAACACGCGATCGAGGCCTTGCGGCAACAGCTCCGCCACGCGTTGGGCAAATTCGAAAACGAGCGGATGGCCGAGTTGAAAAGTCGGCGCGTAATCGAGGGTGGCTGCCTGCCTTTGAATTGCCTGCACGATCCTGGGACGCGCATGGCCGGCGCCGACGCACCACAGGCCCGCCGTTGCGTCGAGCACAGGCCGTCCGTCCGGCGTGTAATAGTGCATGTCCTTTGCGCTGGCGAGCAGGCGCGGATGAGCCTTGAATCCGCGATTGTCGGTAAAAGGCATCCAGAAGCTGGATTCATTGCTCGCGCTGTTCATCATGGTCCTCGACGGCCCTCACCTCGGGCGGCAATGGTTCGCCACGTTTGATGATGTGCGGCGTCACGACGATGTAAAGGTCGGTCTTGCTATTGCTGTCCTGGTGCAGATTGAACAAATTGCCGAGCACCGGAATATCGCCGAGGCCGGGGATCCAGGAGTTCGTCTTCGACTCGTCGTCCTCGGTCAGTCCGCCGATGACGAAGGTCTCGCCGTCATGCACCGTGGCGGAGGTTTGCGCTTCCCTCTGGCTGATTGTCGGATAGCCCTGCGAATACCCCGTGACGCTGGAGACCACGCAGAAGATATGCGAGGTCACAAAACCGTCCGAACTGACGCGCGGGGCAATTTGCAGCGTCACACCGACATTGACGTACTGTACCTGTTGCGAAACTCCGTTGACCCCGGACAGTGTAATCGCGGTCTGGATCGGAATGGCATCGCCGGTGATGATTTTGGCGGTCGTGCCGCTCTGTGCGGCGATGCGCGGCTTCGACACGATCCGTCCGCGTCCCGATTGAACCTGGGCGGAGATCGCAGCCTGCAGGGCCGCACTCGACAGACCATGGTTCGTCGCGAATCCGGACGGAATGAAGGCGCCCGTATCGAATGTGGCGACCCCGATCTGCGAATTGGCGTTGTTGAAATCCAGCCCGATGTTTTTTGCGCCGGTATCGGTCAATTCGACGAAGACAGTCTCCAGGATCACGCTCTCCACCGGGATGTCGATCTGAGCGATCCTTTCCTTCAGCCGTGCGATCAGGTCGGGCGATCCCTTGAGGATGATGGCGTTGAGCCGCCGGTCGACGCCGATCGCGCCGGTCACGGATTGGGCGAGGGGATCGTCCGGCGATTCGGAGCTTGACGGCATCGTGGGAGTAAAAGTGGCTTGACCGCCCATTCCCGCAGAACCGAAGGCCGGTTCATGCGGCGTGAACGAGTCGTTCGATTTGACGGTCTGTCCATCCGTCAGAAGGCCGACGACCTCGCTGACGTCCGCATATTTGAGCGGTACCACCTCAAAGCCGTCCTGGCCGGGAGCGGGCTCGTCCTGGGCCGGAAGCGGACCGGATGTCGCTACCGCGCTGGTTGGCGGCACCGATGCTACCGCCTTGCTGATTTTCAGGGTGATGAGCTTGTCGCCCACAGGCGTCGCAGCGAGATGGACTGCAGACGCCGCAGTCAAATGGAGAATCAGAATCGTGTCGTTCTGCTCGATGGCGATGGCGCGCAGCAGACCGTGCAGCGCAGTCGGGAACTTGGCGCCCAGCCCGCGCGAGGACAGGGCGAACGCGATCGACGGCGTGTCGGTGCCGTCGGCAATGATCGAATATTTCGGTGCCAGCGGGGAGAAGGTCAGTGCGATCTGGCTGGCGCCCTGCCCCGTGTCGCTGACAGCGATATCGGTCAGCACCGCCGCGGGCGGCGGCGGCTGGATTTGCGCTTCAGCGCGATTCGCTCCGGCGACGAGAACAAGCAGGAAAAACACCCACGCGGCAAGCGTGCCGGCCGCCATGTGCCGAGTGCGCTTTTCCTTCTGCCGTCGAAAGATCACGTTTGCCGTCCCGCAGATTGACCCAGCAGATTCACTCGACTTCCCACTGCCCCGCCAGGACTATTTGCCTGCAAGTCGGCGTTCCCTAGAAGGCCGAATTGCCGATCGGCGTGCCAAGACCCGTCGGGCCATCATAACCAGCACCGGCCGTGCAGAAATAGGTGCCGCCACAGCTGCCGTTGCTGCCCGACGTGATGTCATTCAGCGCGGCGGTATCGCCGTAGGGATTGCTCCCGTAGCTCACCGTGCTCCCATTGGCAGCGTAGATGCCGGCAATCAACGGAGCGCCGACGCTGGTGCCGCCGAATATCAGCCATTGCGCACTGTTTGACGAGACCGGCGCGTAGACCGCGACGCCCGTGGACGGATCGGCAATTGCCGAGACGTCCGCCTCCATCCGCATGGTACAGAGCGGATCGTGCTGCCATGTCGGCTTTCCGTAGACGGCGCTGCAACCGCTGCCGCCATCGGACCACGCGGTCTCGGTCCAGCCGCGCGTGTTGTTGGACACATAAAGGCTGGTGCCGCCGACTGCGGTGACGTGCGGTGACGTAGCCGGAAATTGCGCGCCATAGCCCGAATCGCCCGCACTCACGGTGACCGCGATGCCCGGATGGTTATAGGCGGACTCATAACCCTGCGTACCTTGTTCCGGCCCGCCATAGGAATTGCTGATCGCGTGAGCGCCCAGAGCCGCCGCGACATTTTCAGCCGTCGCCAAATCCGCATAGGAGGAAGAATTCGCTTCAACCAGCGCGATTTTGCAATTGGGACAGGCGACGCTGGCCATGGCGAGATCGAGCGCCTGTTCCTGGTCCCAGCCAAGATTTTGGGCCGGATAACGGCTTTTCTGGCCGCTTTCATTGTATATGGTGAGGCAGCCATTCGCGGTTGTGCAGGCCGGGAGGCCGTATTCGGAGCGATAAACGGCCAAATTCGCCGAGGCATTCGTGTAGCCATAGGCGTCGACGATGGCGATGAGCGTGGATGAACTACCCGTAGCGGTGAGCTTGTAGGCCGCGCGCAGCTGGCTCGGATTGTAACCGGACGGCGTGATGTTCTTCGTCGCGCCGCGCCCGAGGAAATGACCCCGGCTGTCCGTCACGATATGGGCGTGACAGCGAGCGATGCCGAACGGCGCCGGTCCCGGGCAAGCCCTGACATGATAGACGTTGTGAGAAAATTCGATGGCTTGGGCGGAGTGCGAAAATTCAATGATTTGGGCCGATGCGAACGACAGCCCTCCCAGGAAAACCGTGGCTGACAGAAAAACACCCGCCACAAAACGCTGCATGATCGTTCCCCATGATCTAAGCTATAGTGCTAGCGAAACTATAACCGGAAGGTTAGTGGCGCGTTAAGCGGCGGGCGCATGAAATATATATAATCGGCTCATGCGACGTGCCCATCCCGATGCCGCTTGCCCGGTCGCAGCGGTTCTGCACTGCAACCCACCGGCTATAATCTACAATCCGAAGCGCGGACCAATGCCTGGAGGGAGGGAGAGAGGGCCGCATAGGGCCTTGCGCGCCGATCCATTTGTTGTGAATCTTGCTATTCATTCGAATATTGCGGGAATTGGCCGGGAACGGACATCGAACGACATGAGCCTGGTACCACATTCTTTGATAAAGGACCGCTGGATCAGGGCGTTATCCCAGACGGCCTGTGGCTCCATCATTTTCGTCGGGCCCGACGGAGACGCGCAGACCTTTACCGGGCCGCGTCCCGGGCCGCGGGCGCATTTTGCGATCCACGAATGGGAAGTCCTGCAGCGCGCCGCCGCGCGCGGCGACATTGGTCTGGGCGAGGACTATATCGCCGGTGCATGGGAAACCGACAGCGTCGAGGATCTGATCGCGTTTTTGCTTCTCAATCTCGATCAGGTCGAGGGTTACGCGCATGGAAATATCCTCAACCGGATTTTCTTCGTCCTGTTGAATTCTCTCGTGCGGCGCAACAGCCTGAGCGGCAGCCGGCGCAACATCGAAGCGCATTACGACGTCGGCAACGATTTCTACGCGCTGTGGCTCGACGAAACGATGACTTACTCCTCGGCGTTGTTCGGTACCGGCACGAACGCACTGGCCGACGCGCAACGCAACAAATATGCGAGAATCCTGTCGAAGCTGGAAAAGCCCGCACAGAGCGTTCTCGAAATCGGCTGCGGCTGGGGCGGCTTTGCCGAAGAGGCGGCGGCGCAGGGCCGCCATGTGACCGGCGTGACCATCTCGCCGTCGCAATACGCCTTCGCGAGCCAAAGGCTGGCCGACCGGGCGGAGATATGCCTGAAGGACTATCGCAAAGTACGCGGCAGTTTCGACGCCATCGTTTCCATCGAAATGTTCGAGGCAGTGGGCGAGCGCTATTGGCCGCAATATTTTCAGGTCGTCGCGGAGCGCCTGAAGACGGGCGGGCGGGCGGTGATCCAGACCATTCTCATCCGGGACGAATTGTTCAGCGGATATCGCACGCGCAGCGATTTCATCCGGCACTATGTTTTCCCCGGCGGCATGCTGCCGTCGCTCGCACGCTTTACCGAAGAAGCACGAAAGGCGGGCCTCAGAATCGCGGACGTCTTTCCGTTCGGACAGGATTATGCGCGCACCCTGCGCGAATGGTCGGCGCGCATGCGTGCACGCGAAGACGCGATTCTGGCGCAGGGCCGCGACCAGCCGTTCCTGCGCAATTGGCAGTTCTATCTCGGCCAATGCGCCGCCGCTTTTGCCGTGGGCCGTACCGACGTAGCCCAGATCGAGCTGGTGCGCGTATGAACGCGGTTACGAATTCGGTGAGCTCGCACCTAACAAAGCCAGAATTGGCCGCTCGATAAATTCCACGGGAATCTGAACCAGCCAGCGGAATACGTCGATGCCGACATACGGCAAGAGAACGAAAATCGCGAGCACGAGCATAAGCCCGAACCGGCTGAGCTGCGCGAGCGGTCTGGCGAGCGGCATGGGCAGCAATCCGACTGCGACCCGTCCGCCGTCCAACGGCGGAATCGGGATCAGATTCAAGATAGCGAGCAACAGGTTGATGTTGACCGAGCCCCATAACAGCTGCACGACCCAATCGCTCGGCGTCAGCCCCAGAACGCTCGGGACCAGAATCAACAACACAGAGATTGCAGCGAGCAGGAAATTCATGCCGGGTCCTGCGGCGGCAACCCACACCATATCCTGCTTGGGATGTCTGAGCCGGGCGAAATCCACCGGCACCGGTTTCGCGTAGCCGAACAAAATACCGCTATGCGACAGGAGCAGCAGCGCAGGCAGAATGATGGTGCCCACCGGATCGATATGGCGCAACGGATTGAGGCTGATGCGTCCCGCCTTTTCCGCCGTGTCGTCACCGAAATGGCGTGCCGCATAGCCATGCGCCGCTTCGTGCAGCGTGATCGCGACGATGATCGGAACGGCAAAGAGCGCAATGCTCTGCAACTGCTGCACCGGACTTTCGGCCATTATGCCTTCCTTTGTCACGCACGAAGCGCAGTAGGAATTCACCACTGAGGCAGTGAGACGATGAGAGGCTGGGTATCTCAACGCCTCACCGCCTCGGTGGTTTATCTTCTTTCTTGCCTGGCGCGAGCCAGATTATCGGGAAAAAGCATTTCCCTCTTCGATTGCCGCACGCAGCGTATCGCTCAACCGCCCCTTGTTGCCGAAATCCCAATTTCCGCCATAGGCGATGTCATCGACGCGCCAACCAGCCGCCGTGCGCACGAGATACACCGTATCCGTCCAGACAAGCGGCTTGTCCTTGCGATCGTCATAGGTGAGCGTGACGGCGCAATGACCGCCATTGGCATCGGTTTGACAGGCGCCGATCCTGTATGCGGTCGCACCCTCGAAATTGGGTGTGAACAAATCGCCTTCAACGAGCGGCGGCGATTGGTGCCGGGTCGCCGCGGCATAGCGTGTTTCGGCGGCATCGCCCGCGACGAACAGCGTGTCGAGCGCGGGTGACACGAAGGGCGCGAATTTCGCACGCGTCTTTGCATCCGGAATGCCGTCGGAGGGATGAAGCGTCAGGTACACGCCATAGAATCCGCTGGCTGCCCTCGCCAGCGCCTGCACATCGCCATTGCTCTGTGCCGACGCGACAGAGGCCGCGAGCACAGCGCATGAAGCAACGATGAAAACGCGAAGGCGCGTCATGAGCGCGCCTTCAACAGATCGCGGATTTCGCGCAGCACCTGGACATCCTCGGGAGGCGCGGGCAGCGGTGCGGCCTTGGGTGCGACAAACTTATTCAGCTGGCGCAGCACCAGGAACAACGCAAAGGCGACGATCAGAAAGTTGATGATGGTGTTGAGGAATTGTCCGTAATTGATCGTCACCGCGCCGGCGTCCTGCGCCGCTTTCAAGGTCTGGACGGCGTGGCTGCCTTTGAGGACGATGAAGAAATTCGAAAAATCGATGCCGCCCAACAGGAGCCCGATGGGCGGCATGATGACGTCCTTGACCAGGGAATTGACGATGGCCGTGAACGACGCGCCGATGACCACGCCGACGGCGAGGTCGACGACGTTGCCGCGCATGGCGAATTTGTGAAATTCTTCAAACATTGAGCAATCCCGAAAGTTCGCGGGCTCGGACGCTAATGCGGGACCGGGGCTGCAACAAGGCGTCGACTGCCCGAATGCAGGCGCCCTTGCCTTTGTGCCCTTTTTCCGTATAAGACGCGCCCTCTTCGGGCCGCCCGGCGAACAGGGCATGCCGTGGCGACCCTTGAAGCGACCGGGCCCCATCCCTTGAACCTTGGGGGCCTAAAGGAGACGCAAATGCCCAAGATGAAGACCAAATCGAGCGCCAAGAAGCGCTTCAAATTCACGGCCAATGGCAAGCTCAAGCACGGCCAGGCCGGCAAGCGCCACGGCATGATCAAGCGGTCCAACGAGCAGATTCGGGAGCTCCGCGGCACCTCGGTCATGTCGGCTTCCGAAACCCAGCGCGTCAGGCGCTGGATGCCGTATTCGGCTTGAGGAGAGGCACCCATGTCCCGAGCTCCCCGTTCCGTCCCCTCGCGGCTCCGCCGCAAGCGGGTCTTCAAGCAGGCCAAGGGCTTTTATGGCCGCCGCAAGAACACGATCACGTCCGCCAACGCGGCCGTCGACCGTTCGCTCCAGCACAATTACATCGGCCGCAAGGAAAAGAAGCGCAATTTCCGCGCGCTCTGGATCCAGCGCATCAATGCGGCGTGCCGGCTCTACGACCTCACCTATAGCCGATTTATCAGCGGCCTCGCCCGCGCCGGCATCGAGATCGACCGCAAGGTGCTTTCCGATCTCGCCGTGCACGAGCCCGAGGCCTTCAAGGCTTTGGTGGAACAGGCCCGAGCCTAGGCGAGGTTCGCGCGCTCACTCCCAGCGAAGCCGGCCGGTCCTGGCCATCACCCGGGACCATCACTCCCGCCGTTTCATCGATTGGGGTCATTCATGAGCGATGTTGAGACTCTCGAGCGTCAAATCCTGGACGCGATTGCGAACGCGCCCGACGAGGCCGGGCTTGAAGCCGTGCGCGTGGGGGCGCTCGGCAAGAAGGGCTCCGTCAGCGAACTTTTGAAGACGCTGGGCGCGATGAACCCCGAAGAGCGGCGCGACAAAGGCCCCCTCTTCAACAGCCTGCGCGATTGCGTGACCGCGGCGGTCGCCGCGCGCAAGGCCGCGCTCGGCGAAGAACTCCTGAACGCGCGGCTCGCCTTCGAACGCCTCGACGTAACGCTGCCGGTGCGTCCCGAAACCTCCGGCACCATCCATCCCGTCTCCCAGGTGCTGGACGAAATCACCGCGATCTTCGCCGATCTCGGCTTTGCCATCGCCGACGGACCCGACGTCGAATTCGACGATTATAATTTTACCAAGCTCAACATTCCGCCGGACCACCCCGCGCGCCAAATGCACGACACGTTCTATCTCGCGCGTCAGGGCGACGGCTCGCGCCATGTGCTGCGCACCCACACGAGCCCCGTGCAGGTGCGCACCATGCTGGCGCAAAAGCCGCCGATTCGCGTGATCGCGCCGGGACGCGCCTATCGTTGCGACTCGGATGCGACGCACACCCCGATGTTCCACCAGATCGAAGCCCTGGTGATCGACGAAGACACCAATCTGGGCCATCTCAAATGGGTGGTGGAACAGTTCTGTTCGGCGTTCTTCGAAGTCGACTCGATCGCGTTGCGCGCGCGGCCGTCGTTCTTTCCGTTCACCGAGCCGAGCGTGGAGTGGGACATCAATTGCGATCGCTCGGGCGGTACGATCAAGTTCGGCACCGGCAATGACTGGCTCGAACTCGGCGGCTCGGGCATGGTACATCCGCGCGTCCTCGAATCGTGCGGTATCGACCCCGAGCGTTATCAGGGCTTCGCGTTCGGCTTCGGCCTCGACCGCATGGCGATGCTTAAATACGGCGCGCCGGATTTGCGCCCGTTCTTCGAATCCGATCTGCGCTGGCTCAGGCATTTCGGCTTTGCGGCGTTGGATATTCCGACGTTAGATGGAGGACTCAGCCGGTGACAGGCAGGACTATAAAAAGCGTGTCATCCCCGGCGAGCTACGCGCAAACGTGGCGAGGGAAGGGGACCCAGGTCGATGTGACGTCTACGGTGTTACAAGAATTGGCTTCGAATTCGTTCTGGAAAGATCGTGCGGTTCAACAACCTGGGTCCCCTTCCCCTCGTTTCGCTGCGCTCACTCGGCCGGGGATGACACGTTTTGAAATGCTGAAGCGGTCTTGCGAGCAAGGTACCGCGTCATGAAATTCACGCTCTCCTGGCTCAAAGAACATCTCGATACCGACGCGGATGCAAAGACCATCGCCGACACGCTGACCCGCATCGGGCTCGAGGTTGAGGGAATCGAAGACAAGGGTGCCGCGCTCAAAGCATTCACCGTCGCCCATGTCGTGTCGGCCGAAAAACATCCCAATGCCGACAAACTCAAGCTGTGCATGGTCGATACGGGCGACGACATCGTGCAGGTCGTTTGCGGTGCGCCCAACGCACATACGGGCATGAAGGCGGTCTTCGCCAAACCGGGCACCGTCATACCCGCCTCCGGCGAAGCGCTCAAAGTCTCGGCCATTCGCGGCGTCGAATCGCGCGGTATGTTGTGCTCGATGCGCGAGCTGCTCTTGTCCGATGAACATGACGGGATCATCGAGCTGCCCGCCGACGCGGCCATTGGCGCCCCCGCTGCCGCCGCACTCCACCTCGACGATCCGGTGATCGATGTTTCGCTGACGCCCAATCGCGGCGATTGCACCAGCGTCTATGGCATTGCGCGCGATCTGGCTGCCGCTGGTCTCGGGCGTCTGAAGGATGGCGCGATCGCTGCCGTTCCCGGCCGCTTCGCGGCTCCCATGCGCGTTCATCTCGAGTTTCCTGGGAGTGCTGCCAATGCCTGCCCGCTGTTCTGCGGCCGGATGGTGCGCAATGTAAAAAACGGCCCCAGCCCCCTTTGGCTGCAGGAGCGGCTCCGCGCCATCGGACTGCGTCCCATTTCCGCGCTGGTGGATGTGACGAATTTGGTTTCGTTCGATCGCGGCCGGCCGCTCCATGTGTTCGATGCGGACAAGCTTGCCGGCGATATCATCGTGCGCCTCGCACGCGACGGTGAAACGCTGCAGGCGCTCGACGGCAAGAATTACACGCTCGATTCCGCAATGTGCGTGATTGCCGATGAGAAGGCCGTGCGCAGCATCGCCGGCGTGATGGGTGGCGAAGACAGCGGCTGCACCGAGGCGACGACGAACGTCTTCATCGAGTCGGCTTTTTTCGATCCCGCGCGCATCGCGGCGACGGGGCGCAAGCTCGACATCGTCTCCGACGCCCGCTACCGCTTCGAGCGCGGCGTCGATCCCGAATTCGTCGTCTCCGGCCTGGAACTGGCGACCGGACTCATTCTCGAATTATGCGGCGGTGAGCCATCCGAGCGGGTGGTTGCCGGCAGCGTGCCCGAGTGGCGGCGGAGAATCGCGTTCTCGCGCGCCAAGGTGGCGAGGCTCGCGGGTGTCGACGTCCCGCAGGCAGAAATTGTCCGTATCCTGGCCGATCTGGGATTTGGAGTCGAAGGCGACGAGGCTCTGACGGTGACCCCGCCATCCTGGCGCAGCGACATCGCAGGCCCCGTCGATCTCGTCGAAGAAGTCGTGCGTATTCACGGCCTCGACAAAGTTCCGGCGATTGCGATGGGCCGGCCGCGTCCCGTGGCGGCACCGGTCCTCACACAAGATCAGAAAAAACGGCGGCTCGTCCGGCGCACGCTGGCCGCGCGCGGCTTCAGCGAGACGATCTCTTATTCCTTCATCGCACGCGGCCAGGCAAAGCTCTTCGGCGGCGGCGACGATGCCCGCCAGCTGGAAAATCCGATTGCGGCCGATCTCGACGCGTTGCGGCCAAGCGTGCTGCCGTCATTGCTCGCAGCGGCGCAGCGCAATCTGGCGCGCGGTGCGGGCGATTTTCTGCTGTGCGAAATGGGCGCGCAATTCGAAAGCGGCATGCCGGGCGCACAGGCCAATGTCGCAGCCGGCATTCGCGTGGGCAACGGCATGCGCCATTGGACGAAAGCGGCTCACCCGGCAGACAGTTTCGACGCCAAGGCCGACATGCTCGCTCTCGTCGAGGCAGCCATTGGCGGCGCCATGACAGCACCGGTCAAGTCGGGGGCGCCGTCCTGGTATCATCCCGGACGCTCTGGCACGCTCGCATTGGGTCAGAAAGTGCTCGGCAGTTTCGGCGAACTGCATCCGGCCATTCTTGCCGCTTTCGATATCAAGGTTCCCATTGCGGCCTTTGAAGTGTTCCTCGATGCGATCCCCGAGCCCAAGCAGAAGGGCAAGACACGCGCCCCCTTTGCGCCGTCGCCCTATCCGGCGGTCGAACGCGATTTTGCGTTCGTCGTCGATGCGAAAATATCGTCGGAAGAAGTGATGCGCGCGGCACGCAACAGTGATCGCGTGCTGGTCGAGCGTGTCGACCTGTTCGACGTCTATGAAGGCAAGGGCGTACCGGAAGGCAAGAAGTCGCTCGCCATCGCCGTGCGCCTGCAGCCGCGCGAGCGCACGCTGACCGACGCCGAAATCGATGCGATCGCGCAAAAGCTCGTCGCCGCGGTGACGAAGGCGACCGGCGGAACCTTGCGAACGTAACGTTCAGCTTCGCGGAACGGCGACGTGGTTCGCCCCTCACCTGAATTCTCGCTCGGCGGCATAGTCTTGACGCCATCACTATGAACTTCGTTCGCACGGAATTGTGTGGTTCATGGTTCGCACATGCCCCAAGCACTCACCCAGCACGCCGGATTCGACAAGCGCACCGGGCTCGCCTTCATCGTCGCCTTCGGCATCGTCAGTCTGTTCGCCGACATGGCCTATGAAGGCATGCGCGGTATCAGCGGCCCGTTCCTGGGCACGCTGGGTGCCAGCGGCACGATCGTCGGCATCGTCGCCGGCACCGGCGAACTGGTCGGTTATTTGCTGCGGCTGGGTTCGGGGCGGCTGGCCGAGCGCACGCATCTTTATTGGCCGATCACGCTTGCCGGCTATGGCGTTCAAATGGCGGCGGTGCCCGCACTCGCGCTGGCCGGCAATTGGTGGGCGGCGGCAATCTTCATCGTTCTCGAACGCACCGGCAAGGCGCTGCGCAGTCCGGCCGCCAATACGATGATGTCGCGCGCGGGCGAGCAGATCGGGCAGGGCTGGGCGTTCGGCCTCCACGAGGCGCTCGATCAGACGGGGGCGCTAGCAGGACCGCTTATTGCGGCGCTTGTGCTCGCCCGGCATCACGATTACCGCGCGGCGTTTCTCTGGCTCGGCGTACCTGCCGTCCTCACCCTCGTCACGGTTGCCGTCGTACGCGCAGGCTTTCCCTCCGCGGGGCATGTGTCGCGCGCGAACAATTTGGGCGCCGATGGCATGAGATTATCCCGTGCGTTCTGGCTTTATGCCGCAAGCGCGGCGCTCGTCGCGTTCGGTTTCGCCGACTATCCGCTGATCGCCTATCACTACGCGCAAAGCCACACGGTCACGCCGGGACTCATCCCCGTCTTCTATGCCGGCGCGATGGGGGCATCGGGCGCGGGCTCGCTGCTGTTCGGGCGCTGGTTCGACCGGCAGGGCTTGAGCGTCCTCGTCCCGGGCCTGCTGTTGGGCGCGGTCGTAGCGCCGCTGGTCTTCATCGGCGGCTTCGCGCTGGCGCTGATCGGCACGCTTGCCTGGGGCCTGGCGCTCGGCGTCCATGACGCGGTCATGAACGCCGCCATCGCACGGATGGTGTCCGAACATGCCCGCGCCCGGGCGTATGGGATATTCACCGCCATTTACGGCATCGCATGGTTCGCCGGCAGCGCGTTGCTGGGCGTCCTGTACGACGTCTCGATTCCTGCGCTCGTCGCGGTTGCGACGGCCGCCGAGCTTCTGGCACTTATCCCGCTGATATTGACGCTGCGCACCATCGAGCAGCCACCCAAAACGCCGGTTGGAAGCTGACGCCCGGGGTGCTAACACCCCGCCTCCATGACCGACCTCTCCCACATCCGCAATTTTTCGATCGTCGCCCATATCGACCACGGCAAATCGACCCTGGCCGACCGGCTGATCCAGTATTGCGGCGGGCTTAGCGACCGCGAAATGAAGGACCAGGTGCTCGATTCGATGGATATCGAGCGCGAGCGCGGCATCACCATCAAGGCCCAAACGGTCCGGCTCACCTACAAGGCGAAGAACGGCGAGACCTACATCCTTAATTTGATGGACACCCCGGGCCATGTCGACTTCGCCTATGAAGTGTCGCGCTGCCTGGCCGCCTGCGAGGGCGCGTTGCTGGTGGTCGATGCGAGCCAGGGCGTCGAGGCGCAAACGCTCGCCAATGTCTATCAAGCGATCGACGCGAATCTCGAGATTGTGCCGGTGCTCAACAAGATCGATCTGCCGGCCGCCGAACCCGAGCGGGTGCGCCAGCAGATCGAGGATGTGATCGGCATCGACGCGTCGGAAGCCATTCCGATTTCGGCCAAGACCGGCGTCAACATCGACGGCGTGCTGGAAGCGGTGGTGCACCGCCTGCCGCCGCCGAAGGGCGACCGCGCCGCGCCGCTCAAGGCGCTGCTCGTCGATTCCTGGTACGACGCCTATCTTGGCGTGGTCGTGCTGGTGCGCATTGTCGACGGCGAGCTGAAGAAGGGCCAGCGCGTGCGGATGATGGCGGCAGACGCCGTCTATCAGGTCGAGCGCGTCGGCACCTTTACGCCCAAACAAGTGCTGGTGGATTCGCTCGGCCCCGGAGAAGTCGGCTTCATCACGGCTGCGATCAAGCAGGTCGCCGACACGCAAGTCGGCGACACCATCACCGACGAAAAGCGCGGTACGCCGACGCCGCTGCCCGGCTTCAAGCCGGCGCAACAAGTGGTGTTCTGCGGATTGTTCCCGGTCGACGCGGCGCAATTCGAAGATTTGCGGGACGCGCTCGGCAAATTGCATCTGAACGATGCGAGCTTCACTTATGAGACGGAAAGCTCGGCCGCTCTGGGCTTCGGCTTTCGCTGCGGATTTCTGGGCCTGTTGCATCTGGAGATCATTCGCGAGCGGTTAGAGCGCGAATTCAACCTCGATCTGATCGCCACGGCGCCTTCCGTCATCTACCGCATCCACATGACCAACGGCAGCGTCAAGGAAATGCACAATCCTGCCGACATGCCCGATCCGGTGCGCATCGCGTTCATGGAAGAGCCGTGGATCAGGGCGACGATCTTCGTGCCGGACGAACATCTGGGCGCGGTGTTGAAGCTGTGCGAAGATCGCCGCGGCCGGCAGATCGAGCTGACTTATGCGGGCGCCCGCGCCATGGTCGTCTATCATCTGCCGCTGAACGAGGTGGTGTTCGATTTCTACGACCGGCTCAAATCGGTCAGCCGCGGCTATGCGAGTTTCGATTATCATATCGAGAACTATGAAGAGGGCGACCTCGTCAAGCTCTCGCTGCTCGTCAACGGCGAACCGGTCGATGCGTTGTCGATGATCGTCCATCGCACGCGGGCCGAAACGCGCGGCCGCATGATGTGCGAAAAGCTGAAGGATTTGATTCCGCGGCATATGTTCCAGATTCCGGTGCAGGCGGCAATCGGCGGCAAGGTGATCGCGCGCGAGACGATCAAGGCGCTGCGAAAAGACGTGACCGCCAAATGCTATGGCGGCGATATCAGCCGCAAGCGCAAGCTCCTCGACAAGCAGAAGGAGGGCAAAAAGAAGATGCGCCAATTCGGCAAAGTGGATATCCCCCAGGAAGCGTTTATCGCCGCGCTCAAGATGGACGCGGATTGACGGCCGGAGATTACGTCGTGAGCAAATTTGTCGCCCTCATCGATTACGGCTCGGGAAATTTGCGTTCCGCCGAGAAGGCGTTGGCGCGCGCCGCCCTCGAACATGCGACGGGGCACGAAATTCGGGTGACAGACACCCCGGAGCTGGTGGTAAAGGCCGACCGCATCGTGCTGCCCGGTGTCGGTGCATTTGCCGATTGCATGCGCGGACTTTCAGCCGTGACGGGCATGGTCGAGGCTTTGCGCGAAGCGGTGATCGTGCGCGGCGCGCCGTTTCTCGGCATCTGCGTCGGCATGCAGCTGCTCGCGCAAGTGGGCCGCGAATTCGGCGACACCCCTGGCTTGGGATGGATTGGCGGCGAAGTGGTGCGCCTGACCCCGAATGATCCCACGCTCAAGATTCCGCATATGGGCTGGAACGAGCTGAAAATCATGCGGCGCCATGCTGTGCTGAACGGAATCGATGACGGCGCGCATGCCTATTTCGTGCATTCCTTTGGCTTCCACGCCTACGATCCCGCACATATTCTCGCCACCACGGATTATGGCGGGCCGGTCACTGCCATGATCGGGCGCGACAATGTCGTGGGGACCCAATTCCATCCCGAAAAGAGCCAGGCAGTTGGTTTGCAGCTGCTGGCAAACTTCCTTGCGTGGCGCCCGTGATCCTGTTTCCTGCGATCGATTTGAAGGGCGGGCGCTGTGTCCGGCTGAAGCGCGGTGAGATGGCGTCGGCGACGGTGTTCAATGACGATCCCGCCGATCAGGCGCGGCTGTTCGCGGCGGCTGGCTTTTCCTGGCTGCATTGTGTCGATCTGGATGGTGCGTTCGAGGGCCGTTCGGTCAATGTCGCAGCGATCCGGGCAATCCGGGCGGCGATCGATCTGCCGATCCAGCTCGGTGGTGGAATCCGAGACCGCGCGGGGATCGAGGCGTGGCTGGAAGCCGGCATCGCGCGGGTGATTTTGGGAACCGCTGCTTTGCGTAATCCGGCGCTCGTGCACGAAGCGGCGATAGCATATCCGGGGCGGGTTGCCGTCGGCATCGATGCCAAGGACGGAAAAGTAGCCGTCGAGGGTTGGGCCGCGACCTCGGAGCTGGATGCAATTTCGCTCGCCAAGCGCTTCGAGGACGCCGGCGTTGCGGCGATCATATTCACGGACATCGCCCGCGACGGGATGCTCCAGGGCGTAAATGTTGCGGCGACGGCGGAACTTGCCGGCGCGGTTCGCATTCCCATCATCGCATCGGGCGGGGTTTCGGGACTTGGCGATATCAGGGCACTAAGCGAAACGGGTAATGCAAATATTTTGGGGATAATTATCGGACGCGCATTGTATGACGGTTCCATTAATGCGCGAGAAGCGATAAATTTGGTTAATCGAATTTCATGATATTCGGGTTCGTTCTTGGTATTCTGAATATGCGCTTTCTTAGCCGTTTCTATTAAGGCGGCTGCAGATATCGTCAAGCTGCTCGAGTGTTCGATAGAAAATTCGAACCTGGCCGCCTGCTGTTCCTTTATCTAAAATCTCAACTTTCAATCCTAGGACATTGGAAAGATTGGCTTCCAGAGCCTTGGTATCCGCATCTTTTTCGTGCCGTTGATGCGGTTTGGCGGATTTCGGTTTCGAACGCTGTTCGGCCTCGCGAACATTGAGCGCTGCAGCAACGATTTCGCGCGCCAGCGCCTCTGGATCGCTTGCGCCGATAAGGGTACGCGCGTGGCCTGCGCTGATCGCGCCATCACGGATCATGACCTGAACGCTCTCGGGCAGCTTAAGCAGGCGCAGCGTGTTCGCCACATGGCTGCGGCTTTTGCCGACCTCCTGGGCCACGCGTTCCTGCGTGTAGGTGAAGTGCTCCATCAATTCGCGATAGGCCGCGGCCTCTTCGATTGCGTTGAGATCGGCGCGCTGGACGTTTTCGATGATAGCGAACTCGAGCGATTCGCCATCGCTCAATTCCCGCACCACGATCGGAACGTCATGCAGTTTCGCCAATTGTGCCGCGCGCCAGCGCCGTTCGCCCGCAACGATTTCGAAAATGTCGGCCTCGCCCTTGATCGGCCGCACCAGGATCGGCTGCAGCACGCCCTTCTCGCGGATGGAATTGGCGAGATCGTTGAGTTCGTCGGGGCTGAAAGTCTTGCGCGGCTGAAAGCGGTTCGGCCTCAGGAAGGCGACCGGCACGGTCCGGCTGCCGCGGCCGGCACTATCACTGCGCCGGCCTTCCTCGCCGATAAGCGCAGAAAGCCCGCGGCCGAGCCCGCGATGCCGTCCTTCTTCGGTCTTGCGCGGTTGATCTGCGCTCATGCTGCCGCCTGCAGCTTTTCGCGCTGGATCATTTCGCCGGCCAGCTTGATATAAGCTTGGCTTCCCGGACAGCGCAGATCGTAGATGAGCGCCGGCAGGCCATGGCTCGGCGCCTCGGATATGCGGACATTGCGCGGGATCATCGTCTTGTAGACCTTTTCCCCCATATGGGCGCGCACATCGTCCGCCACCTGGTCGGAGAGCTTGTTTCGCTTGTCGTACATGGTCAGCACGATGCCCTGGATCTCCAGCGTCGGATTGAGGTTGGCGCGCACGCGCTCGATCGTGTTGAGCAATTGGCTGAGGCCTTCGAGGGCGAAGAACTCGCATTGCAGCGGCACCATTACCGCATCGGCCGCCGCCATGCCGTTGACCGTCAACAGGGTAAGCGATGGCGGGCAGTCGATCAGCACATAGGAAAAAGGCTGGACTCCACCACCAGAAAATTCGGCAAACGCATCCTTCAGCCGGTAATTGCGGCGGGGAATATCGATCAATTCGAGGTCGGCGCCGGAAAGGTCGACCGTCGAAGGCACCAGCGACAGGCCGGGAATTTTGGTCGGCGTGACGGCATCGGCCAACGTCGCTTCGCCCAGCAGCACGTCATAGGTAGTGAATTTTCGCTCCGCAGGAGGAATGCCAAGACCGGTCGACGCATTGCCCTGCGGATCGAGATCGACGACGAGAGTCGGCCGGCCGATAGCGGCAAGCGCGGTCCCTAGGTTGATGGCCGTCGTCGTCTTGCCGACGCCGCCCTTCTGGTTGGCGACGACCAGGATGCGTGGAGGCCTAGTGGCGGCTTGTGACATGGCGAAGTTCCCGTATCGCGAGGATCATACCCGACGGATCGGAGCGGCTTCGATGCTGCTCGACCACCATTGTCCAGGATTTGTTGGCTTCGACCAATTCAGCCCCAACCGATCGACCTTTGAGAAAGAGGCACTGCGTATTCTTACCCTGAAACACGTACGCATAGGAAAGCAATTGCGTAAGCGGTGCACAGGCGCGTGCGGTGACCAAGTCGAACGGTTCTGGCGTCGCATCCTCGATCCGGGCGTTGCGGATTTCGGCGGCAACCCCGACTCGGTGCGCCACTTCCTCGAGGAAGCGGCATTTCTTGGCGATAGATTCATAGAGGACGGTACGGAAATCCGGACGTTCGGCCAACATGACCGCCAGGACCAGGCCGGGAAAGCCGGCACCGCTACCCAGATCGACCAGGCTTCGGGCGTCTTCGTGAATAAAAGGCAGCAATTGCGCGGAATCCCATACATGGCGCCGCCAGACCTCTTGCAGGGAATTGGCGGAAACGAGGTTCATCCGGACATTCCAATCGGTGAGAAGTCCGACGAACAATTTCAGCCGCGCCAATGTTTCACGTGAAACACCGCTCACGGCCTGGAATTCGGCCGGGCCGAACGCCTCAGGAGGCGACGCGTCGCGCAAGCGCAGCTCGGGAGCGGACAAAAGCCAATATCAAGGTCAGGGCTGCCGGCGTCACGCCGTCGATCCGGGCGGCCTGTCCCAAGGTTGCCGGACGGATCGCTTCGAGCTTTAGAGCGGCTTCGGTCGAAAGTCCCTTGACCTCCCGATAATCTAGATCGGCTGGCAGTATGAGGGCCTCGTCTCGCCGGAAAGCGATGATATCGGCATCCTGCCGGTCGAGATAACCGGCATATTGGGCGTCGATTTCGAGCTGCTCGACAGTTTCCCGCGAGAGCTCGCGCAGTTGCGGCCAGATAGAACCAATCGTTTCGAACGATACGCCCGGCAGGCTCAAAAGATCATGGGCATTGCGCCGAACACCGTCCAGCCGGATACCAATCCCGAAACGCCTGGCTTCATTGGGTGTCAGCGACAATGCATGCAATTGCTGCCGGGCGGCGCCAAGTTCCGTGCGTTTGGCATCGAACGCCGTTCGGCGGATCTGGCCGACAAGACCGACACGCACGCCCAGAGGCGTCAGCCGCTGATCGGCGTTGTCGGCCCGCAGGCTGAGCCGGTATTCGGCCCGGGAAGTGAACATCCGATAGGGTTCGCTCACGCCCTTGGTCACCAGATCGTCGATCAAAACGCCGATATAGGCGCATGCCCGGTCGAGCACGACAGCGTCTTGCCCGGCCGTGCGGCGGGCGGCATTCAGTCCGGCCATCAGGCCTTGCGCCGCCGCTTCTTCATAGCCGGTCGTGCCGTTGATCTGGCCCGCCAGAAACAGACCCCCAATCTTCCTCGTCTCCAGAGACAGCCGAAGTTCGCGCGGATCGACATAATCATATTCGATGGCATAGCCGGGCCGCAGCATCACCGTGTGCTCGAGACCCGGAATGGTCTTCAACAATTCGAGCTGCACGTCTTCCGGCAGCGACGTCGAAATCCCGTTGGGATAGATTGTGTCGTCGTCGAGACCTTCCGGTTCGAGAAAAATCTGGTGGGTCTCGCGGGCCGCGAAACGCACGACCTTGTCCTCGATCGACGGGCAGTAACGCGGGCCGGTGCCTTCAATCTGCCCCGAATAGACCGGCGCCCGGGCAAGATTGGCGCGGATGATCGCATGCGTCTGGGGCGTCGTACGCGTGATATGGCAGGCGATCTGGGGTGTCGTGATCGTGTTCGTCAAAAACGAGAACGGCACCGGCGGTTCGTCGCCGGCCTGGGCGCTCAGCGACGGCCAGTCGATGGTGCGGCCGTCGAGACGGGGCGGCGTTCCTGTCTTGAGGCGGCCGAGCGTCAAACCAAAGCTTGCCAGCGTGCGTGAAAGGCCCATCGCGGGCGCTTCCCCCACCCGGCCCGCCGGAATTTTGCGTTCGCCGATATGGATGAGACCGCGCAGAAAGGTTCCGGTTGTCAGGACTGCGGCGCCGCACCGGATAAGCGTCCCCTCGCCCGTCACCACGCCCGCGATGCGGCCGTCCTTCAGGCGCAGATCCTCCGCCGCCGCCTCGCGGATTTCGAGGTTCGCAGTCTCGGCCAGCGCCGATTGCATCGCCTGGCGATAGAGCTTGCGATCGGCCTGGGCGCGAGGTCCGCGCACGGCGGGACCCTTGCGGCGGTTGAGCAGGCGAAACTGGATGCCCGCCGCATCGGCCACGCGTCCCATCAAGCCGTCGAGCGCATCGATTTCGCGCACCAGATGTCCCTTGCCGAGCCCGCCGATGGCCGGATTGCACGACATTTCGCCGATGGTCTGCCGCTTGTGGGTCAGGAGCAGGGTGCGCGCGCCTGCGCGCGCGGCAGCCGCCGCAGCCTCGCAGCCGGCATGCCCGCCTCCGATCACGATGACGTCGTACCCGTTCATGGCCGCTCCCTTACGGCGCAGCGACCCGCCTGGCAAGAACTCGCGATGTTTCACGTGAAACATCTTCCCCCTAACCGTGGCCGGCCTTGAGCCGGCCACCCATCTTTCCCCATGCTAGGGGCTACGACTGGTGGATCAATTTCGACATCCATCGCCGGGTCGAGCCCAGCAATGGTGAGAAGGGGGTTGCCGAAAGGTTCGTACGGTGCGACGGCGGAGTTGCGCTATTCTTCGTGTCATGGCCGATCACGCCAAAACCATCGTCGAAACCCGCGCCGGCCTCGTCCGTCAGCTCCGCGCGGCGCAGCTCCGCGTCATCCGACTCAAATCCGACATTGCGGCCTTGGATGCCCGGCTGCCGCCGTCCATCGACCGTCACCACACCGAAGAACGCCATGCCGGTTCCGGCACTTGATCCGTATACGGATATTTTTCAAATCGAACGCGAATCCCGCTATGATCGCAAACACGACTTCGCAATGGAGGCGACGATGCACGGCCACGGCAGAACAGTTCTGGAAATTCTCGCTGTCGGCGTCGTCGCCGCGATAGCAACGTTTTGACATCTGGTCGGTCGCGGACAAGCAGCCTCCGACACCAAACCACCGAAAGATTCCAATTAGGCCGCAGCCGAGCCGTTCCATTTCCCAATTCCCGCAATGCACGGCATTCTGCGACAGTCCTCCAACGTTCTCCAACAGCGCCGCGCGTCAGCGCACAGGAGAACAGGACGCATACGGATGAATAATTCCCTGTCATTCCGTGATAACGTCCATCGATGCGTACACCGAATCGCAGAAACGCCCATGGGGATTGGCTTATATGCACACCGCATGATGCGCGACTTTTATTTTCCATGATATTTTCCCTGTTACCAGGGAATTCGGTTTGCGCCATAAGTCCGAAAATATCTAGGGCTTCTTATCCTCATCGAACAGGCTGCTTTGGTGATACCTATCGAAAAGACCCTGTAAGACGCGGACGATGGTATAGCGCTCTGTAAGTAATTCGTTGTCATGCCCGTAAAGGTGCTCAATCCGAACCTCGCAGCGGAGCGCATCGCCAAGACGAATATCAACCTCGCACCCCTGAAAGCGTTTCAGCCATTCCTTGTCCTCAATCCGCGCAGAAATGGACCGCTTGCTAGTTTACGGCTGGCGAAAATGATCCCGCTGCAAAGCGAGAATTGCGTGCCACAGCCGGCGCACTTGAAAATCTTAGGGGTCCTGAATTGTTAGCATTCCGCTGATCCACATCTCGAGCAAATCGGCTTGCCGCCATTTTCCGAAAACCGGATCGCCCTGAAGGGCGCACAAGCCTCTCGTCAGGCAGGCGCATGACATTTGCCAGACTGAGCGTCCGGGTGTGCATCGAAAGGAGAAAGTGCTGCAGCATATATCTAGTCGTCCGTTAAGAAGCCAGATTGAGTGCTGATTGGGCTGTGAAGGCGGCGCATAAGAGTTCGAAGATTTGGCGCAAAAAATCTCTGAGCCATGCGAGGACACGGCGGAGATTATGGCCGACGGC
>JBAVOL010000009.1:0-42631 GCA_049692035.1 Rhizomicrobium sp. | reverse complement strand
GCGTTCCTTTCGCGTTGCCGATCTGGTATCCACCAGATATCTGACCTCAGAGATCCGAAATCTCTGAGGCCGAACGCGCCCGGGAAGCAACCACCACGCGGAACGACCAGGCTTCATCGCACTGCGTAAAAATCATCCTCCTGCCCAACCGCCAAGTCAATATGTTCGACATGTTGGTACCGTCACGCGATGCTGCTCATCGGAAACCGCGCGGCCCGACGCGGATGGGCGGACGACGAACGCCCACTTCCGGGACAAGGCAATTCGCCCGCATCCGCTCGAATACGGGGGCAGTATTGTGCATGCCGGGATCGCGCAACGACATCACCAGCGTCGTGCTGCCGTCCGGATCGTGCGCCCGCTGCGAGGAATTGAGACGGCTATGCTACAGCATCGCCGGAATGACGCGGTCGGGCGGTTTGTGGCCGTCGACGAAGGTCTTGATGTTGATGATGACCTTCTCGCCCATGTCGATGCGTCCCTCGATCGTCGCCGAACCCATATGCGGCAACAGCACGACGTTCTTGAGCCTGAGAAGCTTGGGGTTGACGGCGGGTTCGTGCTCGAAGACGTCGAGGCCGGCTCCGGCGAGCGTATGCGCCTCCAGCATGCGGGCCAGCGCATTTTCGTCGATTACTTCGCCGCGCGAGGTGTTCACGATATAGGCTGAGGATTTCATCAATTGGAGCCGCCGCGCCGACAACAGGTGAAAGGTGCCGGGCGTGTGCGGACAATTGACTGAGACGATGTCCATGCGCGCAAGCATCTGGTCGAGGCTGTCCCAATAGGTCGCCTCCAATTCCTGCTCGATCTGGGAATGGACTGGTTTGCGGTTGTGATAGTGGATCTGCAGCCCGAACGCCCGCGCCCGGCGCGCTACGGCCTGCCCGATACGGCCCATGCCAACGATTCCAAGCCGCTTGCCCCAGATGCGGTGGCCCAGCATCCACAATGGCGACCAGCCCTTGAAGCGCTCCGCCCGCAGCTCTTGATTGCCTTCGACGAGGCGGCGCGGCACGGCGAGAATGAGGGCCATGGTGAGATCGGCGGTGTCTTCGGTCAGCACGCCGGGCGTATTCGTTACCGTGATGCCGCGCTCGAGGGCGGTCTTCACGTCGATATTGTCGACGCCGGTGCCGAAATTGGCGATCAGCTTGAAATTCTGGCCGGCCCGCACGAGAACCTTGGAATCGATCCGATCGGTGATGGTGGGGACGAGAACTTCGGCTTTCTGCACGGCCTCGATCAATTCCGCCTGATCCATCGGGTGGTCGTCGACATTGAGGCGTGCGTCGAACAACTCGCGCATCCGCGTTTCGATCGCGTCGGGAAGCTTGCGCGTGACGATCACAAGGGGCTTGTTTGCACTCATTGTCCACACCAGGATTCGCGGGCCGGCGAGTGGCCCCTTGTTCGGTATTACCAGATGCGGCACCCCCGTCAAATACGAAGAACGGCGCCGGGGCGCGTGTTTTGCCGGGAGCCGACAGGAAGGTTAGAACGCGGCGTCACCGTTCTTTGGAAAGTACTGTTTTCATGCGCTGCAATAATCGCCAGATCTGTGTGATATTGTGTCTGCTGGCGGTCTGCAGCGTGGCCCCGCGGGCCTTTGCGGTGGCGGGTGCGAATTTGCCCGTCCCGCGGTTTGCCAGCCTCGCCAGCGACAAAGTCTATATGCGTGAAGGGCCCACCTATCGCCATCCCATTCTATGGGTCTATCACCGCAAAGGCCTGCCCGTGCTGGTCCTGGCACAATATGACGTGTGGCGCCGCGTGGAGGATCCGGATGGAACGATCGGCTGGATCCACAGTTTCATGATTTCGCAAACCCGCACAATCCTTGTCACGGCCGGATCGCGCGTGCCCGTCCGGCAGAGCGAGGATATGCACTCGCCGATTCTTGCCTTCGCCCAGAACGGAGTGGTCGCCAGGCTGGAGGCCTGCAGCGCGCTGGCATGCGAAGTCTCGACGGCGGGAACCGAAGGCTGGATCGAAAAGAAAAATATCTGGGGGGTACAGCCTGGCGAAATATTCCATTGAGGATGAGGAAATCGCGGCGTCGAGCGACACGCGCCCGCCGGATGGCGCAGCAGCGCCCGGCCTGGAGCTTTCCGGCGATCCCGCCGCTTCGGCCGCCACCGAGGCTCTCGGTCTGTCGTGGTGGTGGCGCGCGCCGGGCGGCGTATCGGCGACGGGCGAACGCGTTGCGGCACCTCTGGGGCAAATATCCTGGGCGCTCTTCGAATGGGGCCGCAATCCTTACGTGCTCGTGGTGTGGATCTACCTGTTTGCGCCCTATTTCGTGCGGATTGTCGTGGGCAACGGCGTGTACGGTCAGGCGATCTGGGGTGCGATTTCCGCCTATGGCGGTCTGGTCATCGCGGCACTGGCACCGTTCCTCGGCGCGATTGCCGACGCCGGCGGCCGCCGAAAACCCTGGATCGCACTTTACACGATCATCATGGCTGCGGCGATGCTCGCCATGTGGTTCGTCAAGCCCCATGCGACCGGATGGGCGCTGGTTTTTGCGGGCGCCTGCGTCGCGCTCGCCAATGTCTCGTATGAGTTCTCGCAGGTGTTCCATAACGCGCTATTGCCGACTATCGTGCCGCCGCACCGCATCGCCGCCCTTTCCGGCCTCGGCTATGCGCTAGGCAACGCCGCCGGCATCGTTCTTCTGCTGTTCGTGTTGATCGCTTTCGCGCTTCCGGGGCACATCGGCTGGAGTTTCATTCCCGCCCATCCGCTGTGGGGCGTGAGCCAAGCCGGGTATGAGCCAGAACGGCTGTCGGGACCGATCTGCGGCCTGTGGCTCCTCGTCTTCAGCCTGCCGTTGTTTCTGTTCACGCCGGATCGCGCGAAATCGAATGTCCGGTTTGGTGCCGCGATGGTGGCGGGCGTCCGCAGCGTGATTGCGACGGTGGGTAGCCTTCGGCGCTATCGCAATGTCGGCGCCTATCTTGTGGCGCGCCTCTTCTTCAACGACGGCATGACGGCGGTGCTGGCTTTCGGCGGCATCTATGCATCCACCACGTTCCACTGGGGAACGGTGCTGATGCTCCTTTACGGCATCGAGCTCAGCGCCTTCGCCGTGATCGGTGGTTTTTTCGGCGGCTGGCTCGACAACGCGATAGGGTCCAAGCGTGCCATCTTCGTCAGCGTCGGCGGCACGCTGATCTTCGGCCTCTTATCGCTGACAATGGCGCCCGACCGCATCCTCTGGTTCATTCCGTATTCGTCCCGCGCGCCGCATCTGTGGTCGCTGCCGTTCTTCGATACGTGGCCCGAATTCATCTATCTGATGATCGTCAATTGCATCGCCGTGCTGATCACGGCCGGCTATGCCAATAGCCGCACCATGCTGGCGCGCGTCGCACCGCCCGAAAAGGTGACGGAATTCTATGGCCTCTACCAGCTGTCGGGAACCTCGACGACGTTCTTGGCGACCGGCTTCGTTGCCTGGCTGACCGCATTCTCGCAAAGTCAGCGCATCGGCCTGTTGGGCGAGATGCTGTTTCTCGCAATCGGTCTGATGCTGATGTGCTTCGTCACAGAGAAGCGCCAGACGGCCGCTGCGGACGGACGATGACAAGGTTCCGGTTCCGGGAAATTCCCGTGCAATCATGGTCCTGGCGGAGGCGGCGGCCCGTAGGACGACGGACCTGGGCCCGGACCCGGCGGTCCGGCCGGCGGGCCATAGGAAGATGGGCCGGGGCCTGACGGCGCGCCGTAAGTCCACACTCCTGGTCCCGGCGGGACAGGTGGCCCCGACCGGTCGTGACTGTGATCGATATCGTGGTCATGATCGTGGCCAATGTCGTGTTCATGACCGTGATCGATATCCCGGTCGTATTCGTGGCGGTCGTCCATCACATGCTCGATATACCACCGCGATTGTTCGTCGTACCGATGGGCCTGCTCGTCGGCATGTTGGGCGCGCTCGTCATATTCGCGAATGAGCCTGCCGTAACAGGCATCGGAACAGCGCTCGTCCGGCCGGCAGTCGCGCTCGCACGGCGGCGGCGGACGGTCGCGGCAATCGCGCTCGCATGGCGGGTGCACCGTGCAGTCGCGTACGCAATACCAGCCCATCAGGCGGCAATCGTGATCGCAGCGCCATTCGTCATTGCGGCAATCGTCCTCGCAGCGCCACCAGCCCACGCCGCATTCATGATCGCAGGGGCGATGCTCGTAACAATCGTCCTCGCAGTACCAGCCACGCCAGTGGCAGTCGCGCCGGCAGCGGCGTTCCCGGCCGCATTCGTCATGGCAATGCCGGTAACAATCATGCTCGCAGCCATGTTCGAACTGGATCTGCGGCACCGGATCGAACGGGTCGAGGAGAACGGAATCGGTGATGTGTACGCCCGCATAATCGTCGGTGCTGCCCGCTTCCTGGGCTGCGACTTGCGCCGGCACGCCAAGGAATAGGGTGAAAATCAATGCTCCGAGCAACAGGCGCAGGGTTTCCAAACCTCGGCCGCGCGCCGCATACAAGCCTGTCATCACGGCACTCTCCATCAATGATGCCCTTCGCGGTGCGGGCCGGATTCGGCGTTGTCGAGGAGTTCGCCCAGTTGATTCATGGCGGGCCGGAAGCCCGCAAGCGCCGACGCGGTGAAATAGTCGTTGGCCTTCGAAATGTCCTGGCGGATGCCGGTAGGCCCGGCCTTGTACAGGACGCCCAAATGGTAGAGTGCGGCGCCGTAGCGCTGATCGCCAGATTTGCTGAACCAGTAGGCCGCGCGAACGTAGTTCAGGGTCACGCCGATGCCTTTGGCATACATCACGCCCAGCGTGTTCTGCGAAACGGCATCGCCCCGGATGGCCGCCGTCTGGATCAGCCTGACAACCTGCAGGGAATCGAGATGGCCGTTCGGCACGTCGCCGAGCGTGGCCTGGAAGCGCGCAATGGCCCTGAATTCCGCCGGACCTGCCGCCGCGCCCCAGCGCGCCGACGGCGTGGTGCTGAAGCCGAGAAACCACAGCGCTTGCTGCACCGCGCGGAACGGCACGCCCCCTTCGACCAGAGCGAGCGCATGCTGGCGGTCGAAGCCGATCGTGCATTCATCCGTATACGGAACGCCGCTCGCATTGTCGCCCATGGGATAGAATTCGTAAGGTGGGAACCAGTATTTGGCCTTCTCGGCCGCTTCCTGGGCAACGCGCGGGCCCAGCCAGTGCGTGGCGCGCACGGCGGCATCGAGGCTGCGCAGATATTCGCGCGCCAGCGGATGGCCCATATTGTCGGCGATATGGAAATAGACGAGGGCTTCGCCGTCGCTCGGGATGACGACGGAATTTGTCGAGATGCCCATCATGCGGCGCGCGGACGCTGCGTCGCCCGTGTCGTATTCATGCTGGGAGTGGTCGCGAAAATCGCGCTGCGAGCGCCACACGGCGCTCAGCCCGCCATACGTCACGGGGCTGTCGTTCGACGAATCGCCATATTCGCTGCCGCCCTGACGCCAGTTGTCGTCGTCGCTTGCCATCGTGGAGTGGATCTGACCGAGGCGGATGAACCCGTCGGCGCCGCGGCAGGAAAGGATATAGACGATGCGGTTGCGTGCCTGCTCGCGCTGATCGGCGTTGAGCAGCACCATCAGCTTTTGTTGTTCGTTCAGCGCCCGATGAAAATCGTTGGAGATGACCCGCCGCGCATTGGGGTTGCCGATATGGTCTTCGATGCGGTTACTGACGGACGCAAGATAGTACCAGACATAGGCTTCGATCGGATCGTTGAACTTGTTGTCGCCCCGCTCGTCGCCGTAGATATCGCCGAGCTTGACCTCCGAAAGGAAATCATCGTCCTGCCAGGCGGCCTTCCGCCAGATGCGGATGGCGGTCTCGAGGCTGATCTTGTTGGCGGCGATCACGCCGTCGGTGTAATCCGCCCGCGCCGGCAACGAATCGATTGCTACGGTCAAAGCCGCAACGACAAGGCCGGCGCAGGCGAGGATGGCTCCTCGGCGCAATTGTGCGGCCGGCCGGTAATTCTTACGACGCACGGCCAAATCCCCCGACCGTTATACCCAGCTATCGCCACTTACCCGCCGCCGAAACGCGGCTGACGGCGCCACTCTTACGCCTCACTTACGATAAGTTTACCATTTAACCATGCGGAAGGGGAGTCAGTGCCGGAAATGACGAATGCCGGTGAACGCCATGGCGAGGCCGGCATCGTCTGCGGCCTTAATCACTTCGTCGTCGCGAATCGAGCCGCCGGGCTGGATGACGGCCGTCGCGCCTGCCGCGGCGACGGCAAGCAATCCGTCCGGGAAGGGGAAGAAGGCGTCGGATGCTGCCGCGGAACCTTTGGTTAACGGTTCTTTCCAGCCTTCTGCTTCTGCCGCATCGCGTGCCTTCGAGGCTGCGATGCGCGCCGAATCGACCCGGCTCATCTGGCCGGCGCCGATACCGGCCGTTTGCAGGCCGCGGGCATAGACGATCGTGTTCGATTTCACATGCTTTCCGACGGTAAAGGCGAACAACATGTCGGCGATTTCGTCTTCGGTCGGCTGACGCTTGGTGACGATCCTGAGGTCGGCGCGGCCGACACGGGCATTGTCGCGCGTCTGGACGAGAAAGCCGCCTGCGACGGTCCGAAACGTGAAACCTGTGGCGCCGGGGTCGGGCAGGCCGCCGGCGATCAGCAGGCGCAGATTCTTTTTCGCCGAAAGAATGCGCCGCGCCTCACCATCGGCGTCGGGCGCGATGATGACTTCGGTGAACAATTTTGAGATTTCCTCCGCCGTCGTCGCGTCGAGCGGCCGGTTGAAGGCGAGAACGCCGCCGAAAGCACTGAGACGGTCGCAGGCCAGTGCTTTGTGGTAGGCCTCGACAAGCGTGGGACCCAGCGCGACGCCGCACGGATTGGCATGCTTGATGATGGCACACGCCGCCGACGCCTTCGGATCGAATTCGGCCACCAGTTCGTAGGCCGCATCGGTGTCGTTGATGTTGTTGTAAGAGAGTTCCTTGCCTTGCACCTGCCGGGCGCTGGCGACGCCGAAGCGCTTCTCGCCTGTCGTATAAAACGCCGCGTCCTGGTGAGGGTTTTCGCCGTAGCGCAGCTTCTGGCGCAGCGTACCTGCGAAGGTCCGGCGGCGCGGCGGCGCGGTATCGCCCGCCTTGGCGAGTTCGCCTGCGAGCCAATTGGAGACCGCGGCATCGTAGGCCGCCGTGCGGGCATAGGCGATCTGGGCGAGCTTGCGGCGCAGGGGCAGGCTGGTCGCGCCCTGGTTGGCGGCGAGTTCGGCGAGAACCACTGCATAATCTTCGGGGTCGACCACGACACTGACCCATTCGTGATTCTTGGATGCCGCGCGGATCATGGCCGGGCCGCCGATGTCGATATTCTCGATCGTTTCGTCGAAGCCGGCGTTTCGCTCGACGGTCGCTTCGAACGGGTAGAGATTGCTCACCAAAAGGTCGATGCCTTCGATGCCGTGGGCGCGCATGGCTTCGGCGTGGTCCGGCTTGTCGCGCAGCGCCAGCAGCCCGCCATGGATTTTCGGATGCAGCGTCTTGACGCGGCCGTCCATGATTTCCGGAAAGCCGGTGACGGTGGACACATCGCTCACTGCAAGACCAGCGTCGCGCAACGCCTTGGCCGTGCCGCCGGTCGAGATCAGCACGGCGCCGCGGGCGGCGAGCCCCTTGGCGAAATCGACGAGGCCCGTCTTGTCGGAGACGGAGAGAAGGGCGCGGCGGATGGGACGAAGCGTCATGGGGAGCACTTCTGTTGAGGCGGATTTCCCCCGTCCTTACTTCCGGAACAACCAAAAGAGAAGGGTCAGAACGACGCTGATCAACAGGCAAGTGACGACAGGAAAGTAAAACCGGAAATGGGGGCGCTCGATGGCGATGTCGCCCGGCAGCCGTCCGAGCCCGAGCTGGCCGAGCCAGGGCCATAGAAGGCCGGCTGCCAGGAGCGCGAGGCCGGCGACGATCAACAGGCGCTGTGTGGTCATGGCGGCGAACCCAAAACGATATTATCATGGAACGCCTCCCCAATCACAGCCGAAGCGAACTATGTATTGGAGTGCACCCCAAAAGTGAGACAGGATGGAAGGGATCATGTCCAGCAACGTCACAGCCGAAGTCAAAGTCGCCCTTCCGAGAGCGACGGTATGGGAAGGGCTGCGCGATCTGACACGCGCTCAACTCTATGTTCCTGGGGTCACCGGTATCGAAATCACAACGCCTATGCGCGAAGGCATCGGAGCCAGTCGGCGCGTGTTCCAGAAATCTGGCCAGCCCGTGGACGAGACGGTGGTCGCCTGGACGGAGGGACAAGGCTTCCGGTTACGGCTCCATAATGGCGAGGAACCACCCGCACCCTTCGCGGAGGCTTGGTTTAAGTATGACATCGCCGATAGCGGGCCTGACGGAACCCTGCTTCGTTGCACCCTCGAATACACGCTGCCCTGGGGCGTGGTCGGGCGCGCGCTAGATCTCCTGCTGTTCCGGTCGGTCGCCGGCGGTCGCATGCGCGCGGTGGCTGCAGCGTTCAAGCGCCACTATGAGACGGGCGAGGTCACCAACACCGCATATGGCGGGCTGGTGCCGGCCTGAGCTTGGCGATTGGCCTAATTTTCTTGTGCAAGGGCTGGCATTCCCGTGACATTGCACTGGACTGTCACCGAAATACTGTTGCCGACGCTCACGCCGGCCCGCTGTGGCTCTCGGGATCGCCGAGAACGCCGAGATACCAGCGTTGCCACAGCCGCTTGCAGCGCAGCCGGAAGGTGTCCATGTAGAGATAGACGACAGGTGTCGTGAACAGCGTCAGCATCTGGCTGACGACCAGCCCGCCGACAATCGAAATGCCGAGCGATTTGCTGAATTGCGTGCCGAAGCCGAGCGCCAAGGGGAGGGCGCCCAGAATGGCCGCAAAGGTCGTCATCATGATGGGACGGAAGCGCATGAGGCACGCTTGATAGATCGCATCGCGCGAGGTGAGCCCCTGGCTGCGTTCAGCCTCGAGCGCGAAATCAATCATCATGATCGCGTTCTTCTTGACAATGCCCACCAGCAGCAGCACGCCGATCAGGGCAAGCAGGGTGAAATCCGTGCCCGTTATGAGGAGTGCGAAGACCGCGCCCACTCCGGCCGAAGGCAACGTCGACAAAATCGTCAGCGGATGGATATAGCTTTCATAGAGCACGCCCAGCACGATATAAACGGCGACGATGGCGGCAAGAATTAACAGCGGCTCGCTGGCCACCGATTGCTGGAAGACCTTGGCCGTGCCGGCAAAGCTGCCCTGAATGGAAACCGGCACATGGATTTTGTTCATCGTCCGCTGGATGGCGGCCACCGCAGTGCCCAGCGATTCGCCCGCGGGCGTGTTGAACGAGAATGTGGTGGCGACGAACGGTCCTTGATGATTGACGGCCAATGGAGTGAGGCCTGGGCCGTAGGACATGAAGGCGGCCAGCGGCACCATCGTTTCCTGAGACGTTGAAACGGATGCGCCCGACGATGCGCTGCCGCGCGCGCTGTTGGCCAATGCGTTGAGCTGTAGATTGCGCACTGAATCGGCCGCGATCGTTGCCGCGGTTGGCGCCGCAGAGGTCATAATGACCGTGGTGCCGACAACGGAATTCGTCGATTGCGTGCCGCTGGGCGGCGCACCCGACGTGCTGACATAGATGTCCTTGAGGGTTTCCGGATTTTGCCAGAACGCCGGCGCCACACCCATCACGACGTGATACTGGTTCAAGGCGTTGTAGATCGTCGATACTTGCCGCTGGCCAAAGGCGTCATAAAGCGTCGCGTCGATCTGCGCGACCGAGACGCCGAGGCGCGCGGCGGTCGCGCGGTCAATGTTGAGCTCCACTTCAAGGCCGTGTGCCTGTCGATCGGAACTCACATCCTCGAGCTCGGGGATGTCTTGCAGCGCCGTGGTGATCTTGGGAAGCCAAATGTTCATATCGGCCAGCGTGTCGCCCAGCAGCGTATATTGATATTGCGCATTGCTCTGCCGCCCGCCGGCGTGAATATTTCCTTCGCTTTGGAGATACATGCGGGCGCCGGTCACCCCGGCCAGTTCGCCGCGGAGCCGGTCGATAACTGCTTGGTCCGTCGACAAGTCGCGTTCGCCGAGCGGCTTCAATTGCACGAACACCGACCCGGTATTCGTGGCGCCGCCGCGCGGCCCGCCGCCGCCGCTGCCGGAGAACCCGGTCACGTTCTGTACGGCCGGGTCTTTCGCGATGATCGCCATGAACTGGGTGAACTTTTTCTTCATCGCCTGAAATGAAATGCTCTGGTCCGCCGTGATGTTGCCTTGCAACTGTCCGGTGTCTTCGTTCGGGAAGAAGCCCTTGGGCACGATGTAGAAGAGGTAGAAATTGAGGCCGATCGTCACGAGTAACATGAACATGATCGTGCCGGGATATCGAAGCGCCCAGATGAGCGCCCTTTCATAGAGGTTCCGGCTGGCATTGAACACACGTTCCACCGCCTGCAGAAAGCGGCCTTCCTTGCGGCGTTCGGCGTAGGTTGAAAGGTAGCGGCACAGCATCGGGGTCGTCGTCAGCGATACGACGAGGGAGACCAGGATGGCAGCCGACAGCGTCACCGCGAATTCCCGGAAGAATTCTCCGACAAGCCCGCCCATGAGAAGAATGGGAATGAAGACCGCGATCAGCGACAGGCTCATCGAAATGACGGTGAAGCCGACTTCTCTTGCGCCGACGAGCACGGCGTCCATCTTCGACATGCCGCCTTCGATGTGACGCGAAATATTTTCGAGCACGACGATCGCATCGTCGATCACGAAACCGGTCGCGACCGTGAGTGCCATCAGCGACAAATTGTTGAGCGAAAAACCCGCCAGATACATCACGCCGAACGTGGTGATGAGCGACAGCGGGACGGCAATGCTGGGAATCAACGTAGCCCGGGCGTCGCGCAGGAACAGGAAGACGACGCCGATCACCAGCAGGACCGAAATGAGCAACGACCGCTCGACGTCGCCGAGCGATTTGCGGATGGCGCCGGTGCGGTCGTTGGCGACGATCAGATGGATGGCGGGCGGGATCGAAGCTTGTAGTTCCGGCAACAATGCCTTCACACGATCCACCGTAGCGATGATGTTGGCGCCGGGTTGCCGGAACAGGATGACGAGAATGGCGGGCTTGGCATTCGTCATGCCGATATTGCGCACGTCTTCGACGCCGTCCGTAACGCTGGCCACATCGGCGAGCCTGACGGCGGAATTGTTTCGATAGGCGACAACAAGGGGAGCGTATTGGGCGGCGGTTGTCGCCTGATCGTTGGTGTAGATCTGGTAGCGCAGGTTGCCCTGCTCGATGGCGCCCTTGGGTGCGTTGGCGTTGGTCGCGGATAATGCGGCGCGCACGTCTTCGAGGCCGATGCCATATTTGAACAGGGCGTGCGGATTGAGATCGATGCGCACCGCGGGCAGCGAGCTCCCCCCGACCTGCACCTGGCCGATGCCGCGGACCTGGCTCAGCTTCTGCTGGAGGATTGTCGATGCGGCGTCGTAGATCTGGCCGGGCGACAAGGTGTCGGAAGTCAGTGCCAGGATCATGATCGGCGCATCCGCCGGGTTGAGCTTGCGATAGGTGGGATTGGATTTGAGCGACGCCGGCAGATCGGCGCGCGCGGCGTTGATGGCGGCCTCGACGTCGCGCGCCGCGCCGTCGATGTCGCGGTCGATGCCGAAGACAAGGACCACCCGGGTCGACCCTACCGAGCTTGACGACGTCATCTCATCGACATCGGCGATGCTGCCCAAATGGCGTTCGAGCGGCGTGGCAACGCTTGTCGCCATCGTTTCCGGGCTCGCTCCGGGCATTTGCGCCTGAACGAAGATTGCCGGGATGTTGACGTCCGGCATCGGCGCTACGGGCAGCAGAAAGAACGCGACAAATCCTGCAAGCGCGAGACCGATCGTCACCAGCGTGGTTGCGATCGGCCGTGCGACGAAAGGCGCAGAGATGTTCATGCCCCGATACGCCCGATGTCTCCGGCCGGTTCGCCACGCATCCGTCGCGCAAGCCGGTCGAAATAAAGATAGATCACCGGCGTCGTGAACAGCGTAAGAGCCTGGCTCATCAGCAATCCGCCGACAATGGAAATTCCCAGCGGATGGCGCAGTTCCGATCCGGTGCCGGTTCCGAGCATGAGCGGCAAGGCGGCGAAGAGGGCCGCAACTGTCGTCATCAGAATCGGGCGGAAGCGCAGCAGACAGGCCTGGTAGATCGCGTCGCGCGGCGTTTTGCCTTCGTTGCGCTCGGCTGCGAGCGCAAAGTCGATCATCATGATGGCGTTCTTCTTCACGATGCCGATCAGCAGCACAATGCCGATGATCGAAACGATGTCGAGATCGTCGCCCGCGATCATCAGTGCGAGCAGCGCGCCGACGCCGGCGGACGGCAAAGTCGACAGGATCGTGATGGGATGAATATAGCTCTCATACAGCACGCCGAGCACGATATAGACGGTCACGATCGCCGCCAGTATCAGCAGCAATTCGTTTCCGAGCGAGGATTGGAAGGCAAGCGCGGAGCCCTGGAAGCTCGTGAGGATGCTGGCCGGCAGCCCGGCGTCTTTTTCCGTCTGTTGCACGGCGTCCACCGCTGCGCCGAGAGAGGTGCCGGCGGACGTGTCGAACGAAATCGTGGCAGACGGAAATTGCCCCAGATGGTCGATCTCGATCGGGACCGGAACCTCGTCGACCTTCGCAATTGCATCGAGCGGGACCTGGCCTCCCGCCGAAGTCGGGAGATAGACATCCGACAGCGACGTGATCGTGCTTTGCAGGTCGGGGCTCGCCTCCAGAATGACCCGGTACTGGTTTGATTCCGTAAATATGGTCGAAATGATGCGCTGGCCGAATGCGTCGTAGAGGGCATTGTCGATGGTGGCGGCCGTGACACCGAACCGCGCGGCGGTATCGCGGTCGATGGTCATGTTGGCGGACAGGCCCCGATCGAGATAGTTGGTGGAGACGTTTTCGAGCTCCGGCGTTTGCGACAGCTGATCCATCAGCCGCGGCACCCATTGATCGAGCGTGGCGGAATTCGGCGCTTCCAGCATGAACTGGTATTGGGCGCGGCTGACGGTCGAATCGATCGTCAGATCCTGCACCGGTTGCATGTAAAGCGAGATGCCGGTGACGCCGTGAGCGATATTCGTCAGCCGACGGACGATTTCGGCGATGTTGTCGGAGCGTTCATCCTTGGGCTTGAGGTTGATGAGGAAACGTCCGCTGTTGAGCGTGTCGTTCGTGCCGTCCACGCCGATGAAGGATGTCAGGCTGACGACGTCGTTGTCCTTGAGGATCGCGCTTGCCATGGCGTTCTGGCGATCCGCCATCGCAGCGAAGGACACGTCGGAGTCGGCACGCGTGATGCCTTGTACCAGACCCGTATCCTGCACCGGAAAGAAGCCTTTGGGGATCACGATGTAGAGCAGCACCGTTACTGCAAGCGTGGCGACGGCGACGATGAGCGTCAGCGGCTGATGGTCGAGCACCCAGGTGAGGATACGGCCATAAGCGGAAATCACTTGGTCGAACAATTCCTGGGAGCGTCGGGCGAAGCGGCTCTGATTCTCCGGGGCGTGACGGCGCAAGAGTTTCGCGCACAACATCGGCACGAGCGTCAACGACACCACTGCTGAAATCAGGATCGTGACCGCGAGCGTCACCGCGAATTCACGGAACAGCCGGCCCACGACTTCCCGCATGAACAGCAGCGGAATGAGCACGGCGATGAGCGACACGGTCAGCGAAACGATGGTGAATCCGATCTCGCCGGCGCCCTTCAGCGCCGCATCGAGCGGCGTCTCGCCGGCTTCGAGGTAACGCGAGATGTTTTCGATCATCACGATGGCGTCGTCGACCACGAAACCGGCCGCGATCGTCAGTGCCATCAGCGACAGGTTGTTGAGGCTGAAGCCCAAAAGGTACATCGCGGCGAAGGTGCCGACGATCGACAGGGGCACCGACAGGCTCGGGATGACGGTCGCAGGAATATTGCGCAAGAACACGTAGATGACGAGAACGACGAGAACGACGGCAAGCCCAAGTTCAAATTCCACATCGGATACCGAGGCGCGGATGGTGTTGGTGCGATCGGTCACGACCGTGACCGTGACGGACGCGGGCAGGCCCGCTTCGATCTGCGGCAGCATCGCCTTGATGCTGTCGACGACCGAGATGACATTGGCGCCCGGCTGGCGCTGGACATTGACGAGAATGGCCGGCGTCGTGTTCATCCAGCTCGACAATTTCACGTTCTCTGCGCTCTGGACGACCGTGGCGACATCGGAGAGATGAACGGGATTGCCGTTCTTGTAGGCCACGATGATGTTCGCATAGTCCTGCGCGGATTGAATCTGGTCGTTGGCGTTGATCGTGTAGGAGCGGGACGCGCCGTCGAAACTGCCCTTGGGCGCGTCGGAGTTCGCGTTTCCGATCGTCGTACGCAGGTCGTCGATGTTGAGACCGTAGGCGGCAAGCGCCCGAAGATTGGCTTCAACGCGCACGGCGGGACGCTGCCCGCCATTGATCGTCACCAGACCGACGCCTGCGAGCTGGGAAATTTTCTGGGCGACGCGCGTGTCGGCCAGATCCTCCACCTGCGTCAGCGGCATTGCATTCGAAGTGATGGCGAGTGTGAGAATGGGTGCGTCGGCCGGATTGACCTTCGCATAGACGGGCGGTGCCGGCAGGCTCTGCGGCAGCAGATTCGATCCGGCGTTGATGGCCGCCTGCACTTCCTGTTCGGCGATGTCGAGGCTCAGGCTGAGGCTGAATTGCAGCGTGATGACGGAAGCGCCGCCCGAGCTGACCGACGACATCTCGTTGAGGCCCGGCATCTGGCCGAATTGGCGCTCCAGCGGCGCGGTGACTGTGGTGGTCATCACTTCGGGGCTGGCACCGGGAAGAAATGTCTGCACCTGGATCGTCGGATAGTCGACCTCAGGCAGTGCCGAGAGCGGCAGATAGCCGAAGCCGACGACGCCAACGAGCATGATCGCGATCATCAGCAACGATGTCGCGACAGGCCGCAGAATGAAGGGACGCGACGGGTTCATCGCCGCCTGTTCACAGAGTTGGGCGGATCGTCATGGGCTGCCGCCCTGATCGCCGCCGTGAGTATGATGATGGTGTCCGTGTCTGTGTTTGCCGTTCCAGGCGTGATGACCGGCGGCGGATTGCCCCGGCTCGCTCGCCGCGCCGTTGGCGGTGGCTGGGTTCACAGTTTTGGTTCCGGGCAGCAGGACCGGTTTGCCGTCGCTCAGCCGATCGGCGCCGTCGACTACCACCGTCTCGCCGGGCGTCAACCCGTCCGTGATGGCGACCATGTCGCCGTCGGTCGGCCCCGTTGTTACGGCGCGCATATTGGCGATCGAATCCTTGTCGATGACATACACATAGGTCCCGGATGCGCCGTGCTGGATGGCCGCCGCCGGCGCTCTGGTTTGGTCATGCAGTGTGTCGACCAGAAGCTGTGCGTTGACGAATTGGCTCGGAAACAGCGCGTTGTCTCTATTGTCGAACATGGCGCGCATCTTGACCGTGCCGGTCGTCGGATCGACCTCGTTATCGACGTTGGACAACATGCCGCTCGCAAGCTTCACCGTTTGCGTGCGGTCGAACGCGACGACCGGGAGTTTGGCGCCCGCATTCACACGGTTCATGATCTGGTCGATGTTGTCCTCGGGCAAAGTGAAAAGGACCGATATGGGCTGCAACTGGGTGACCACGACGATCGTGGATGACCCGCCGGATTGCACGAGATTGCCCGCGTCGACTTGGCGCAGGCCCACGCGTCCCGTTACCGGCGATGTGATCCGGCAATAGCTGAGATTGACGGCGGCGGCCTCGACGGTCGCCTTGTCGGCGATGACTGTGCCCGTGTCGCTGCCGACCGTCGCAACTTGCGTGGCAAGCACCTGCTGCGAAACGGCATTTTGTTTCCACAAAGCCTGATAGCGGTCAAGGTCGATCTTGGCGTTGGCGAGCTGGGCTTCATCGCGTGCCAATTGGCCTTTCGCCTGGTCGAGAGCGGCCTGGAAGGGGCGCGGATCGATTTCCGCAAGAACCTGCCCGGCGGCGACCATCTGGCCTTCCCGAAAATCGATTTTATCCAACACGCCGGTGACTTCCGGGTGAACGGTGACCGTCGCCAGCGGGGTGACGGCGCCAAGACCGTTAAGTGTAATTTTGATGTCGCCTTTCGTGACCCTCGCGATACCGACGGGCACGGGTCCGCCCGCGCCGAAACCGTGGCCTTCCTTCTGGCTGGTCGCGCTGGGGCTGATCGCCCAGACAATGAGCGCCACGAGCAGCAGCCCCACGATAATCCAGACGGTGCGTTGCCCACCCGGAACATAGGATGTGCTCCAACGCTTCGCGCGCCGCGAAAAAGTGTCCGACATATCCCCCTTGAGGTCGCTCATCCTTGGTCTCAGTGCCTCCAGGAGCTGAATTTTCGCATTCTACCGGCCGGCCATTTGGCGAATGCGGCCGGGACTCATGCAGCGTTCCTTAGCAAAGACAAGTGCAGGAACTTTGTCGGAATTGTCGCGACTTCAGGGGCTGCGACAGCACGCAGCCCCGTTTTGGCGGCGCTATGCATGCAATGCGGTGCGGGGGCGCCGGGGCTTCTGGGCTTAGCCAAGGAGGGGCGCTTCATGGCCGACATCACCGATGTCGAGCAGGGACAGGTCGATTCCGGCATCAAGGTGAGGATGGCGTTTCGCATCAGGGATCGCGACGAGCGGCGCGGTTTTGTGCGATATTTCTGGAAAGCAGTGCTGGCGCGATATTAGGGAAACGAGACCATGGAGCAATCGAAACGGATCGGGGGTGTCCCCATTGCCGCTTTGGCGTTGGGCGCGATCGCAATCGGCGCACTTGCGTTGGGCGCTGTCGCCATCGGTTTTCTGGCGATCGGCAAAGTCCGCTTGGGGAATGTGGAAATCGACAGGCTGACTGTGCGCCGGCTTTTGACGAAGGAAACCAGCAAGGACGTTTGATGTGCAAAAGCCCCGCCGATGTCGGCGGGGCTCGTGCTTACTGGTCTGCTGTTTTCGTGCCGTTAGCGGTGATCGGCGCCGGCGAATTTCAGCGAGATTGCGCCAATGCCTGCCGCAACATTGAGGCCGGTTTCGCCTTCGATGCTGACAGGTTGCAGGGTGAAGGAGCGATGGAGGCCGCCGACCAGCACATTGGCGCCGGCGCCCGCGCCAACGGCCGCACTTGCCTGCGCACCGACATATTCGCCAGTCAGCGCGCCGCGCTCGATTCCGCTATTGGGTGCGAGGACGTCCCAGATGATAACGCCGCCGGAGGTGTAGCCAATGTCGACGCCGAATTTGGACACAGTCCCCGTGTAGTGCTCGCCGTGACCGCTAATTGGCGAGAAATGGCAGCGCAAGTCTTTCGAGGAGCCGAAAACGAAGCCCCATCCGCTGCTTTCATGGCAGGTAAGGACGCCGACCTTGACGCCATCGGCGTTTGCCGCGTTTGCGAAAACCAGAGTGCCGGCGGCAAAGATCGCTGCGCTTGCCAGGCTTACGAGACGATTTGACATGTGGGATATCTCCTGTCGTTGCGCGGCATTTAGACCCCCGCGCTGACGTTATTATCGCACATGGGAGCTAACGAAATTATGGCGCAAACGCGGCATGGGGCGAATCGAATCTGCAAACACATCGCAAATGCGCGAATATTCCGTGTCTTAGCGCTTGTGTGAAGAAATCTTCACGTGCCGGTGATAACCACGTCAGGCGTCCTTGGCCGGAAATTCCCCCGGAGCGCCGTGCGCCATCATCGGGGCGGCGGGGGTTGGGAAGCCGCAGGGCAAGCGTCGAAGTTTCTCCCGGGGCGAAAGACGGCACGAATCGGTCATATTTGCCTGCCATGGTGGCGCGGCAGGGCAGCCTTGCGTAATATTTTCGCGTCGGAGGGGTCTGCGTTCGGGGCAGTATGATTGAAGTTCGTGATCTCGTTTACGAGTATCCGGCGAAGCGCGCGCTGGACGGTATTTCGCTCAGCGTGGCCCCGCAGACCATCGCGGCACTGGTCGGCCCGAATGGTGCCGGCAAGACGACGCTCTTGCGCTGTCTGGCCGCGCTTGAAGCGCCCTATTCGGGCAGCGTGTCCATCGCCGGGCTTGATACGCGCGAAAGCCCACGGCAAATCCACGCGTATCTGGGGTATCTGCCGGATTTCTACGGTCTCTACGACGAACTGACGGTGCGACGAGCGCTCACCTATGCGGCGTGGTCGCGCGGGATCGCAGCGGCGCTCGCCGGCGGCGCCGTGGACAAAACCGCGCATCGGGTCGGCTTGAGCGACCGCCAGGAAACCAGGGCCGGCGAATTGTCCCGGGGGCTTCGGCAACGTCTCGCGATCGGCCAGGCGATCGTGCACGAGCCCAAGGTGGTTTTGCTCGACGAACCGGCCGCGGGCCTCGATCCGCAAGCGCGGCGCGATTTGTCGGCACTGCTGCTGCAACTGCGCGATGGCGGCATGACGCTGGTCGTGTCCTCCCACATTCTCGCCGAGCTCGAAGATTATTGCTCGGAAATGATCATCATCGACAATGGCCATGTCGTCGGCGGAAAGCCGATCAAGGTGCGCGACGATTCGCGGCCGCGCTATCTGATAGAATTGGCGACCGCGCGCAGCGATATGCGGGATTTTCTCGTCGCTGCCGGCATCGACGTCATCGAGGTGGGCGATCACCACGCCCTCTTTGCTTTCACACGCAATCCGAGCGCGCGCGCCAAGCTGATCCGCGATCTCGTCAAGGCCGGTTTCGACGTGGCGAGTTTCGGCGAGTCGACGCGGGCGCTGGAAGACACATATTTCGCGCAGGTCCGGAACGGCGAAAGCGGAGCGTGATGCCATGAACCCGGAATTTCGCCGCAATGTCTGGCTGGAGCTGACGCCGCGCCGGCTATTGACCATGACGGTTGTGCTTGTGCTGGTGTTCTTTGCCGCGGCGCTTTCGGGCAGCGACTGGCCGCCGGCCGGTGCCGCCAAGACGCTCTATTATTTCATCGTCGTGTTGTGGGGTGCCCGCAATGCGGCGCTCAGCGTGGTCGGAGAGATTCGCGACCGCACCTGGGATTCGCAGCGCCTGTCTGCGCTGAGCGCCGGCGAGATGGTTTGGGGCAAGCTGTTCGGCGCGACGATTTTCAACTGGTATGGCGGCGCAATCTGTCTTGCGGTGGTGCTTGTTTACGAGGCGACGCATCAAGGTCCGCTCACTGCCGTCATCGACGTCGTCTATTTCGTGGCGATCGGAGTGATCGCGCAATCGGTCGCGCTTCTGGCCAGTCTCGTGGCGGTGCTGAGACGTCAGACGCATTCGCGGCTGGAGATTTTCGGTTATCAGGCGGCCGGTCTCGTGGCCGCGATCGCAGTCTTCTATGTGTGGGAAGCTGCGGATCCCGCGGGTTCCTTCATCACGCACAAGCCGCCCACGGATTTCATCCCCTGGTGGGGGCACGCCTTCGATGCGCGCGCCTTCCTGCTGCTGTCGCTGGCGGCTTTCGCGGCCTGGACGTTCGTCGGTTGCTATCGCGAAATGCGCGTCGAGTTGAAGCTGCGCAACGGCGCGCTCGTGTGGCTGGGGTTCCTGTTGTTCATGGGTGTCTATGTTGCCGGTTTCGATGCCTGGCCTCCCCATGGTCCGAGCGCTGTCGCTCGCGATGTGACCACGTTGCGTCTCGCGTTGACGGCTGTGACCTTCGGCGTCCTCACCTATGCCATGGTGCTGCTGGAGCCAAAGAATCTCGTGCTCTATCGCTGGCTGGGTGCGGAGATCGGAGCAGGGCGCATCCTGCGCGCCGCGAACAGCCTGCAGGGGTGGATGATGAGCTATCTCGCCACTTTTGCCGTTGTCGTCGTTCTCATTGTCTGGCTGCTGCTGCAGGAAGCACAGGCGCCGCCCGACGCGGCTTTGGCCGGTTCCGCGATGGGATTTTTGACGCGCGACGTGGCAATCTTCCTTCTACTTCAGACCTTGCCTGGACCGCGCCGCGGCGATTTCACGGCGCTCGTGGTGTTGTTCTCGCTCTATGTGCTTGCCCCCGCCATTCTCGTTGGTCTCGGCCTCAAACAGACGATTGTTTTGTTCTATCCTCAATCGAGCGGAGCGCTGTGGCTGAGCCCTGCGATTGCGTGGGCGCAAGCCGTGATCCTCGTCAGCCTTGTCGTCAGCCGTCTGGCGGCCGGCACAAAACCCGCGAGCGCGGCGGCGGGGTAAATGGCGCGACGCTCAATTCAGTCGCCGAGGACGCTATTGTTTATCCGGTGACGCTCGTCGTCTAGCTGCCTGGTGTGGCCTGCGTCAGCGAACTGAGCAGCGACAGAAGCACCGAGCTGCTGCTGCTTCCCGTTCCGCTCTGGCTGGATGAACCGCCATTTCCGGTCGTGTTGGCGCCCGCAGTCGAACCGGTATTTGCCGAAGACGATGCGTCGTAGTGATGATGGCGGTGATGCCCCTGCATGCCCTGTGGCCCGGCGCTTTGCAGATCGCTCGCCAGCTGCGTCTGGGTGAGGCTCTGCGTGCCGTTCTGGGTGAGCCCGGCATACAGCGCATCGGCTTCGGCCTGCGTGCCGCCTTTGCTTTCGATATAGGATTCCATTTCGCTTTGCGAAATCGTGCCGCTGCCACTGGTATTGATCGCCGAAAAAAGCTGCGAAAGGGGGCTTTGCGACGTGCTGGTTGTGGCTGACGAAGTGGCTGTCGCCGCCGTGCTCGAAGCCGCGTTATCGGATTCATTCTGCATCATCACCAGAAACCCGAGGACCTGATC
This sequence comes from Rhizomicrobium sp., assembly GCA_049692035.1. Lineage (GTDB taxonomy): Bacteria > Pseudomonadota > Alphaproteobacteria > Micropepsales > Micropepsaceae > Rhizomicrobium. Next base: position 21,811 of record JBAVOL010000009.1, on the reverse strand, counting down.
GCTGAGATTGCCTTGGCCATTTCCGGTCGGCCAGGTGGTCGTTGTCGTTGATGCGGTGGTTGTCGTCGGCACCGAAAACGTCGAACCGGTGCCGCCCGCGCCATTCGTCGCCGCGGTGCCTTGCAACTGGCCGAGCATTTCCGACAGCATTTCGCTCGCAACGCTTACGCCGACCGGTGCAAAGCTCGCGATGGACATGGTGACTCTCCGGCGTTCTGATTCGACTACGCCGACGCGGAGCATGTTCCGTGCCGGGGGCCTCACGCCTGCACGCCGCGATAATCATGGTTGGAAATCGGTTAATTGCGGTGGGGCACGCAGCAAAACGGGCAGCGTTTGCCTCGGGCGGTGGTTTTTTGCCCGGCAAAAGCTGCTCTGTGACGGCGAACGGGCTTATCCGGTTCGCAGATAACGCACCGCTTCGTCGCGTTCGAACAGATAGAGCAGCACCCGTAGGGCCTCGCCGCGCGGCGATTTGAGGCCGGCATCGCGGGAGAAAAACAGTTTCGCATCGTCGCGGGCGGCTGCGAGAAGTTCGCCGTGGCAGGCGAGGTCGGCCATGCGGAACTCAGGCAGGCCGCTTTGCCTGACGCCCAGGAGTTCGCCGGCGCCCCTCAGCCGCAAATCCTCTTCGGCGATGACGAAGCCGTCGTCGGTCTCGCGCAGGGTCTTGAGGCGTGCCTTGGCGGTCTCGCCCAGGGGATGATGCCAGACGAGGAGGCAGGTCGAGCGCCCTGGCCCACGGCCGACACGGCCGCGCAATTGATGAAGCTGGGCGAGGCCGAAGCGTTCGGCATGCTCGACGACCATGATGGTTGCCTCGGGCACGTCGATGCCGACTTCGATCACGGTCGTGGCGACAAGGACAGCCGTTTCCCCCTGCTTGAACGCTGCAATCGCCGCGTCGCGTTCGGGTCCTTTCATGCGGCCATGCACCAGCCCGATCTTGGGGCCGAGTCGTTCCTTCAGCATCGCGGCGCGCGCCTCGACATCCGCCAGATCGATCTTCTCGGATTCCTCCACCAGCGGGCACACCCAATAGGCGCGCGCGCCCTTGGCGATGGCGCCGCGCAGATGTTCGATCACTTCGTCGAGCCGTTCCGCAGACAGCACCCGCGTGACGATCGGCTTTCGTCCGGGCGGGCGGCCGACGATGCGCGAGACTTCCATATCGCCGTAAGCGGTGAGGGCCAGCGTGCGCGGGATGGGCGTCGCGGTCATGACGAGAACGTCGGTCGGCCGTTCGCCCTTGCCTTGCAGCTTCATGCGCTGATGCACGCCGAAGCGATGCTGTTCGTCGACGACCGCCAGGCCCAGATCGCGAAACGCCACGTCTTCCGAGAACAGCGCATGCGTGCCGACGAGAATGTCGATCTCGCCGCGCGCCAGCGCCGCAAGAATATCGTCGCGCGCGGCGCCCCGCTCGCGTCCGGTGAGCAGCGCCATGCGCACGCCGGCCGCGCGCGCTAAAGGTTCGAGCGCGGCAAAATGCTGGCGGACGAGGATTTCCGTCGGTGCCATCAACGCGCCCTGGCACCCCGCTTCGATCGCGCTCAACAGCGCCAGCATCGCGACGATGGTTTTGCCGGCACCAACATCTCCTTGTAGAAGGCGCAGCATGCGCGTGGGCGCCGCCATATCGGCTTCGATCTCGGCGAGCGCTCCCTGTTGGGCCGGGGTAAGAGTGAAGGGCAGGGCGGCCAACGCTTTGGCCTTGAGATGTCCGTCGCCCTTGAGGCCGCGCCCCTTGGGAACACGCAAATGCGCGCGAATGAGAACGAGCGCGAGCTGATTGGCGAGCAATTCGTCATAGGCAAGCCGCTGGCGCGCCGGCGCCATCGGGGAAAGGTCTTCTTCGCGGGCGGGATTGTGTGCGGAGCGCAACGCGTCACCGAACGATGCCCAGCCATGGCTGCGCAAAAACGCCGGATCCTGCCATTCCGGCAGCACCGCCACTTTCTCCAGCGCGGCCTGCACGGCCTTCGCCAGCGATTTCGCCGGCAGGCCTTCGGTCAGGCGGTAGACCGGTTCGTGCGCGGGAAACGCGTTCGCAGCTTCCGGCGCCAGCACATAGTCGGGATGGACGATCTGGCGGCGTCCGTTGAATTCTTCGATGCGGCCGCTGACGAGGCGTTTGGCGCCCACCGGCAGGATGTTCGAAAGATAATCCGCCTTGCTGCGGAAGAACACGAGTTCGATCAGGCCGGTGTCGTCGGAGCATTGCACGCGATAGGGCTGGCGCGGGTCATGCGGCGGTTTGTGGTCGAGCACGTTGAGGATAAGCGTGGCGACGCGTCCCGGCTCGGCGTCGATCAGCTTCGGGCGGTAGGAGCGGTCGATCAGTCCCACCGGCAGATCGAATACGAGATCGAGAAGCCGCGTTCCTGCCGCGCGCGCGATAAGCTTTTCCAGCCGCGGGCCGATACCCGGCAAAGTGCGCGTTTCGGCAAACAGGGGAAAGAGAATCGCGGGGCGCATTTGTGCTCAAAGATAGCGGACCGGGCAGATGGCTCAATCCGGCATCTGGTCCGAAAACCGCGCCAAAAACGCCACTGGCCGCAGCGGCCGTGCCACGCTATATGCCCCGCCATGACCAATCCCCCCGACGACGACATAGCTACGCGGCGCAAAAGGCTCTTCTTCCGCGCCCAAAGGCGCGGCTTCAAGGAAGTCGATCTGATTTTCGGCGCCTTCGCGGTCGAGCATCTGGCGGTGCTGGGGCCTGCCGAACTCGACGATTTTGAAGCGCTGCTCAAGGCGCCGGACCAGGAAGTCTATGGCTGGCTCCAGGACCATGCGCCGGTACCGGCCGAGTTCGACAATGCCGTCTTCGCCAGACTGAAGGCGCTCTGCCGCCGCAAGAGCCCCACGTGGAACGTCTGAGTTATATCGCCCGCGCCGAAGGCCGGTTCACGGTCACGGGTGCGGTGGAGGGCTATGACGGCTATTTGGCCGCCGAGGCAGCCCTGCGCCGCAAGGGGCTCGTGCTGTTTGTCGCGCCCGACGATCTCAAGGCGCAGATGACGGCCGACGCCGTGCGCTTTTTCGCGCCCGATCTGGCGGTGCTGCCTTTTCCGGCGTGGGATTGTCTTCCCTATGACCGCGTGTCGCCCAAATCCGACACCGAGAGCCTCAGGCTCGCGACGCTCGCAGCGCTGGCGCGGCGGCCGGAGCGGGCAGGCGCCGCCCTCGTCATCACGACCGTCAATGCATTATTGCAACGCGTACCGCCTCGCGATGCGATCGAAAAGGCGAGTTTCTTCGCGCGCATCGGCCATGCTGTCGATCACGACAAGCTCGTCGCGTTTCTTGCCGCCAACGGCTATGCGCGCGCCGGCACGGTGCGCGAGCCAGGCGAATTCGCCCTGCGCGGCGGCATTATCGATCTGTGGCCGCCCGGGAAGGAGGAGCCGCTGCGGCTCGATTTCTTCGGCACGACTCTGGAGGCGATCCGCCGCTTCGATGCGGAGACCCAGCTCTCTTCCGACCAGATCGAGAGGATAGAGATTTTACCGGCGAGCGAGGCGCCGCTCGACAAGGATTCCATCAGCCGGTTTCGCGCGGGCTATGTCGCCCAATTCGGTCCGGCGAACTCCGATCCGCTTTACGAATCGGTCAGCGCGGGCCGCAAGCACCAGGGCATGGAACATTGGCTGCCTTTGTTTCACGACCATCTGGACACGTTCTTCGATTACGCGCCGGACGCGCTCGTGCTTCTGTCGCACCACACCGAAGAGTCAAAGGCGGCAAGGCTCGAACTGATCGCGGATTATTACGCGACGCGCCGCCAATTTCTCGACGAAAAGCGCGAGGGCAAGGAAAGCGCGCCGTCACCGCCCTACAAGCCGCTCGCGCCGGAACGTCTCTATCTGTCGAACGACGAATGGCAGGCGGCACTGGCGCGGCGCCCGGTTCGCGATCTTTCGCCGTTTCAGGCGCCGGAGTCGAAGAATTCCGTCGATGCGGGCGCCAAGACGGGCCGCGATTTCGCGCCCGAACGCAAAGCGGGCCACAACAATATCTTCGAGGCCGCCGTCGAACTCATCAAATCATTGCAGGCGGCGAAGAAGCGCGTCGTCGTCGCGGCGTGGAGCGAAGGCTCGGCCGAGCGGCTGGGCGGCGTGCTCGCCGATCACGGGCTTGCCGCCATGCGTGCCGTCGCCAATTGGCCTGACGCACTGAAACTCCATGAGCACGGCGTCGGCGTCGGTGTGCTGGGGCTCGAACACGGCTTCGAGGCCGGCGACTTCGCGATTATCGCCGAGCAGGACATTCTCGGCGACCGCATGGTGCGGCCGCGCGCCAAGTCGAAGCGTGCGCAGAATTTTCTCGCCGAAGCCTCCAGTCTCGCGCCCGGAGATCTCGTCACCCATATCGAGCACGGTATCGGGCGCTATATCGGCTTGCGCACGATCGATGTGGCGGAAGCGCCGCATGATTGTCTCGAATTGCAGTATGACGGCGGAAAATTGTTCCTGCCGGTGGAGAACATCGAACTTCTGACGCGCTACGGCGCCGACGAAGGCACGACCCAGCTCGACCGTCTGGGCGGCGCGGGCTGGCAGAGCCGTAAGGCGCGCATGAAGGCGCGCGTGCGCGAGATCGCGGCGGAACTGATGCGTATCGCCGCCGCGCGCCAGTTGAAATCGCTGCCGGAGATCGAGCCGCCGCAAGGGCTCTATGACGAATTCTGCGCGCGCTTTCCCTATCAGGAGACCGAAGACCAGGAAAAAGCGATCGCGGATGCAATCGAGGATCTCGCCAAGGGGCGACCGATGGATCGGCTCGTCTGCGGCGATGTCGGCTTCGGCAAGACGGAAGTCGCATTGCGAACCGCCTTTGTCGTGGCGATGACGGGCCTGCAGGTCGCGGTCGTCGTCCCCACCACGCTTCTCGCGCGCCAGCATTTCCGTACCTTTTGCGAACGGTTCAAGGGCTTTCCGGTGAAGCTTCGCCAGCTCTCGCGTTTCGTCGATGCGAAGGAGGCGCGCGAAGCCAAGGCGGGTTTGGCGTCCGGCGATGTCGATATCGTCGTCGGCACCCATGCGCTGCTGGCCAAGGGCATCGAATTCCGCAATCTCGGATTGGTGATCGTCGACGAAGAACAGCATTTCGGCGTGGTCCACAAGGAGCGGCTCAAGGCATTGAAAGCCGATGTACATGTGCTGACACTGACGGCGACACCCATTCCGCGCACGCTGCAATTGGCGCTGTCGGGCGTGCGCGATCTTTCGCTCATCACCACGCCGCCGGTCGATCGTCTGGCGGTGAGAACCTTCGTCACGCCGTTCGATCCGCTGATCATACGCGAGGCGCTGTTGCGCGAGCATTATCGCGGCGGCCAGAGCTTCTATGTCTGCCCGCGCATCGCCGACCTCCACGAAGCGCAGGAATTCCTGAAAGAGACGGTGCCCGAGGTGAAATCGGCCGTGGCGCACGGCCAGATGGCGGCGAGCGTGCTGGAAGACGTGATGACGGCGTTCTACGACCGCAAGATCGACGTGCTGCTCTCCACCAACATCGTGGAAAGCGGCCTCGACATTCCCACTGCCAACACGCTGGTCGTCCATCGCGCCGACATGTTCGGGCTGGCGCAGCTCTATCAATTGCGCGGGCGCATCGGCCGCGCCAAGCAGCGCGCTTACGCTTACCTCACGACGCCGGCGGACAGGAAGCTCACCGAAACCGCAGAGCGCCGATTGCAGGTGCTGCAATCGCTCGACCAGCTGGGCGCGGGTTTCTCGGTAGCGAGCCACGATCTCGACATTCGCGGCGCCGGCAATCTGTTGGGCGACGAACAATCGGGCCACGTGCGCGAAGTCGGCATCGAACTCTATCAGGAGATGCTCGAAGACGCGGTGGCGCAATTGCGCACGGGCGAGGAAACGGACGAGATCGCCGATCAATGGTCGCCGCAGATCAATATCGGAACGGCGGTGCTCATTCCCGAGGCCTATGTGCCGGATCTCAATGTCCGCATGGCGCTGTATCGCCGCCTGGCGGGGATCGAGGGCCGCGACGAAATCGAGCGCTTCGCCGCCGAGCTGATCGACCGTTTCGGGCCGTTGCCCGACGAGGTCAAACATCTGCTCGAAATTGTCGCGATCAAGGCGCTGTGCCGCACGGCTTTGGTGGAGAAGGTCGATGCCGGTCCCAAAGGGGCGATGCTCGCCTTCCGCAACAACACCTTTCCCAATCCCGGCGGACTCGTTCGGCTGATCGCCGAGCATCACAAGACGATGAAGGTGCGCCCGGATCAGAAGGTGGTCATCAATCGGGATTGGCCAACGCCCGAGGCGCGGCTCAAAGGCGCCCAGGCGGTGTTGAGCCAACTCGCAAAATTGGCGAAGGCGGCGTAGGCGGGATGAATCATCCCGCGCTTTTGGCAGTTGTCCCCTTGTTGGGCATTGGGCTTGCGGTTCTCGTGTGGCTGCTCGCACGAACAGTCCGTCGGCGTTCAGCCGTCGATAGATCGCGACGGGGCGTAACCGCATTCTACTGGTTTACGGTTGCGTATATCGCTACAGGCATCGCTATGGTGGGTTCCGCTCTTGGCCTCGTCGTTTATATTCTTGTCCGGTTCGAGTGACCCAATGTGCGTTACTAAGTTAACCTACGAAAACACAGTTCACCCTCCCTCAAGGGAAGGGTGGGTTTGCGTCGTAAATGTAACCCGTCCTAACTGCGCAAAGAACTATTCATATGTCCCAATATACGCGCCGTGGAATGCTTGCTAGTTCGCTGGCGCTGCCGACGCTTGTGGCGAGCGTACGAACAAACGCAGCAGCCCATGCCAGCACTGCGCTACTGCAATCCGTCATGGCACATGGTCGCTTCGTCGCGTATCAGCCCACCGCGCTGAAAGCGATCAATGGCAAACTGACCCAAGCCGACGATGCGAGCATTCGCGCCGATCTCGAAGTGCTGCGGCCATGGTTCGACGGGTTCATCACCTATGGCGCCTATAACGGCAATGAACGGGTTCCGGACATCGCGGCGACGCTCGGCTACCGCGCTGTTGTCATGGGCGTGTGGGACCCATCCGATCCGAACGAAGTGGCCAATGCGCTGGCCAGCTGGCGCCGCAATCGTAGAATCGTTGCGGGGCTTTCGCTCGGCAACGAAATCGTCTTCGGCAAACGCGGGACGTGGAGCGATCTTCTCGGATATATGAAAGCGGTGCGCGCGCAGGCGCCGGAGCTGCCGCTCACCGTCAGTGAGCCTTTCGCGCAATATCTCGACGACTTCGCCGATGCACGACCGGTCCTCCATGCGACGGATTTCATGCTGGTGAACATCCACCCCGTCTTCGAGCCCTGGTTCAAATCGGGCACCGCCGACAATTGGACGGATTTCGTCGTGCGCGTTGTCGCGCGCCTTGCGGCCATCTATCCGCGGCCGATCCTCGTGAAGGAAACCGGCGTACCGACCGGACCGCAATCGGCCGGCTTCAGCGAGGACGCACAGCACGATTTCTACAAGCTCCTGGCGCAGAGGCTGCCGCCGTCGCGCAAACGCGCGTTCGCCTATTTCACGGCGTTCGACGAACCCTGGCGCACCGGCGATTTCAATCCCATTCCCGGCGCCCATCCGGAAGAAGCCTATTGGGGCATGTTCACGCAAACGCGAGCGCCTAAGCGCGTGATGGCGGATTTGCCAAGGCTGGTTCGATAAAATGGACTTTTTCAAATCCAGGCGCCCCCTCACCCAAATCGGCGCAATGTGGCCTTCACCGTTTTGCGTCCCTCTCCCGCGAGGGATCGCCTGTCGGTGGCTCGACCTTGATCACGCTCGCACCATGTCCGAAAGAATGCCGCCCGCAGCGGGGACGAACGCCCACATAGCGACCTCAACCACCTTGATGCCTGCAAGCGGCCTCGTCATAGCGCGCCCCCTAGTTCCGCGACGGCGTGATTACCACGACCGGAATCACTCGGGAGGTGCGCGACTGGTATTCGTCGTATTTTGGCCAGGTCTTAATGGTTTCCGCCCAAAGTTTTTCGCGTTCCGGCGGCTGCGCCGTGCGCGCGGTTGCCTCAAAGACTTGGGCTTTCACCTGCACTTGGACACGAGGCTCATCGACGATGTTCAGATACCATTTGGGATGGGTCGGCGAACCGCCGCGCGAAGCAATAATAATCCAGGTGTTGCCGTGCCGGGTGAAGATGATCGGGATGGTCCGCGGTTTGCCGGAGAGCCGGCCTTTGGTGGTCAGCAGGAGGATCGGCGCGCCGTTCCAGAGATAGCCACGCTCGCCGTTCGTTTCGCGGTAAACGCGGACATGCTCCTCGCCCAGCAAGCTGATGTCCGTCGGATGCGAGGCCGGTGTCTGTGCATTTTCGCTCATGTCCATCAGTTCCGCTTTTTCAACTGTCAATGCAGCAGCACGCGAAGGGCCGACATGCCACGCTGCTCGAGGCCGCCGGTCAAGTAAGGAGGTGGCGCATCCGGATCGAGGCGCAGATTTGGGAACGCATCCAGCAGAGCATTGATGCCCACATTCATCTCGCTACGGCCCACGTCCCTGCCGAATGAAGCTTTCATTTCGCATCCAAATTTGCTCGCCGAGACGCTCCGCACGCTGGTGGCCTGAACTCTGTGGGTTGGGATCTTGAACGAGGGCCTTCACTGCGCAAGCCGCGCCCTCTCTGGCGGTTCAGCCTGCGTGTCGCCTGCGCCTTATGCAGTTGACCGCCGGGCACGATACCACTATTGGCACCAATTCGAAATCGCGAAAAAGACGATGGCGCGCTCATCTCCCGGCGTCCAGCGCATGGTCGCCATCCTGAATTTCATGGCCAGTCATCCCGGCCAGGCTTTCACCATGACTGACATTGTGAAGGCCCTGAAGCTCAGCCGCGCCACCTGTCATGCCTTGCTTACGGGCCTAGTCGAGGCAGGATACCTCTACCGGGCGAGCAACAAAAACTATGTGCTGGGCCCCGCTCTTATTGCAATCGGCCGCTCGGCTGCCGAGCATGCCTCGCCCTTGCAGGTTGCGCAGCCTGAGATGAGGGCCCTCGCAGACGAGTTTGAAGCTGTTTGCTCCGCCTTTTTCCTGGATCGCGACGACGTGGTCGTGCGTGAGCGCGCGGCGTCCATGTCGCATCTTGGATGGTCGGTTCCGCAAGGCGCGCGCATGAAGCTGCGGGCGCCGTTCGCCGCTGTCTATTATGCATGGTCTCCAACCGCCGAGGTTGAAGCGTGGCTGAAAGCGAGCGACCCACCGCCCATGCCGCAACAGAGAGCTAGCTTTTGGGACGGTATTGCGTTTACGCGAAAGCATGGCTTTACGGTATTTGTGCGAAATCCTTACGTTCGGGCCGCGCAAGAGCCGCCGGAACAGACATTTGGAGCCGAGCGTGCCGAATTCCCGGCTGCAGTCGTTGCGGAACTGAAGTCTAAGCAGGAATACGCGCTCGCAGCCATCACGGCGCCGGTCTTTGATGGGCAGGGGCGCGTAGCGTTCGCGCTGGGGCTCACGGGATTTGTCGGGCCTGCGTCGGGCGCCGAAATCGAGCGGATGGGGCGCCGACTACGCGATGCGTGTGACCGGGTCACAACGTTTATTGCGGGTCGGCAGCCTGAGGCGCTGGCCGCGGTGCTTTGATCTATCGAGACACAGCGCCTCTCCCGCCTCGTTGTTGATCTTTTCCGATGCTTCCGTTATATTCGCAAAATAGAACAAATGTTCGAAATAGTGAATTCATGAATTATCTTAGCGGGGACGTGCGTCTGGTCGAAGGCCAATGAGCGAGGAAGGGGCTGGCAATTTCTCCGGTCTTAGCGACGCACGGCGTCAATCCCCTCCACTTCGGCACGTGAAGAAGAGATTCTTGGGCAGCGCGGAAGAGCCGTGGTGCCTTCGAAACAAAAACGAGAGCAGAGGGGGAGTTGCGAATGAATTTCAGGGCCGCAAGAGGCAGTGTCTATGCTGCGCTTCTCGGGACCACCGGCGTCGCACTGAATATGCCAGCGCATGCCCAGTCGGCGTCACAAAGCGCCCCGGGCGTGCAACAACTTGCCGCAAACGACGAAGGCGTGCAGCAGCTTGAGGAGATTTGGCCGTAAACGGTAATGAGACAGGGAATGCCAGAAGGGAGGAATACTTGCCGAGCATGCACGACGGCGTTTTGAGCGCCCCTGAACCCGCGCGCACTTTTCCGCAATTTATCCGAGCGGCTGCGGCCGCCTATGGCGATGCTGTCGCCATCACGCTGCAGGGCGAGGAGATCCCAGAAGAATCGCTTTCCTTCCGAGAACTGGAGCGCAAATCGGCGGAACTCGCCCGGGGGCTGATCGCGAGGGGCGTGGGTAAGGGAACGCGAGTCGGATTCATCTACGGCAATAGCCCGTCTTTCGCCTTGATGCTGTCGGCGATTACGCGCGTTGGCGCGATCGCTATACCCATCAGCACCCTGGTCAAGTCCAATGAGCTCGTGCGCGTATTGCGCCAGTCCGACGCGACCGGACTGATCGTGCAGCGCAAACTGCTCGGGAATGATTACGTGGAACGGCTTTGCGATGCGTTACCTGGGCTCCGCGAGTGCGGCAATCCGGAGTTGCGGATCGCAAGGACGCCGTTCCTGCGCTGGATCGTGTCCACGGGAGAGGCGCTTCCGCCGACATTTTATGACATGGCATTTCTTACGGATGCGGCCGCGACTGTGAGCGAAGAGCTGTTGCAGGAGGTCGAGTTCGAGGTCCACCCTGCCGATCAGATGATCGAAATCTACACTTCAGGTTCGATGGCGCTCCCGAAAGGCGTGCAGCACAATCACGGTCCCGTGCTGTTCCGCACGCGTTATCTCCGATCGATGATAATGCCCCAACGTGGGCAGAGGGTGACGGCGGCCCTGCCGATGTTCTGGGTGGGCGGCCTAATTATGTATCTGCTGCCGAACTGGGAGGTCGGTGCCACAACAGTCTGCACGGAAAAGACACTCTCCAACAGCCGCATCGCGATGGGCAGCGTAATCGCCGAGGATGACCTGAAAGCCATGCCAAAAAACGTCGTCGACTGGGCGCTGGGGATGACCGAAACCATCGGACCCTATTCCTACGGCGATGTGCTGAGGGCTTCGGGCTACCCGCTCTGTGCGCCGCTTGATCATATCGCCGACCGTTTCGAGGTGCGCGTCGCGGATTCAGACAACAAGTCCGTTCTCGATGGCGAGATCGGGGAAATCCAGGTGCGGGGCTATGCGCTTACCCCTGGGCTCCACAAGGTGGAAAGAACCGAGCGCTTCACGGCCGACGGTTTTTACCACACCGGCGATTTGGGCCTCACCGAAGGCCGGCGCATCCATTTCATCGGACGCGATGGCGACATGATAAAGACCGCCAGCGCCAATGTTTCTCCCGCAGAAGTCGAGATGGAGATGCAGCAGCTCGACGGAGTACATTCCGCCTATGTGGTTGGCCTGCCGGATCGTGAACGCGGTCAGCTGGTCGTGGCCGCGGTCGTCCCGCGGGACGGCATCACGCTCGATTTCGGTGAAATCGAGACCACGCTGAGAAAGAGACTATCGAGCTACAAGGTCCCGCGCACCTATGTTGCGATCAGCCGCACAGAAGTACCTTTGCTTCATAGCAACAAGGTCGGCAGACGCCTTCTTGAGCGGATGCTGGCCAAGAAGCTCGGACGCGACTGATCTGATCCGTGTGCCTTCCGAAATCCTCATCCGCGGGATTCGGAGCGAATTGGGAATCAGGGCATGATCCCATCCATGAAGGGCGTCGCGAGATTGCTGCTTATTTACGTATGGAGCTGCTTTCAATCGCGTGAGCCGTTGAAGGCTGAGATCATAGTTCTTTGCTACCGGTTGAATGTTCTCCTGCGCCTTCCGAGAGCCCTATGGCATGATTGAATGGTCAAGCCATGATTGCCCTGCACCTTTATGGATCGGCCGACGGTGTCGGGTCTGATGATGATTACATAGCCGTATTGGACGATGTCTTCTAATGGAATCCCGTTGCGGCCGGGGACATCGCTAGCAGGGCAAGATTGGTAATGTTCCGTAGAAAAGTCGTGGAGACGCTTTTTCTCCACGATGCACAAGCCCATAGCGAATAGCGAAACTGATAAGGACTCGGTTCGCGGAACCCATCGGGGCCAGCGCTCATATGCATCGCATCAACAGGCCGGACACGTGACTGCAAGCGACCAGACCGTCTTCATGCAAGAAAATTCTTGCGAGCCGGGGCCATCCACGCATGACTCACTACTGGGGTGGCGACAGTAACGGTCCGGAGGTGCCGGCCCTCGCAACGAGCGATGACTGAGTTTTTGTGCAGAGGCTGGGATTTTTGCGCAAAATCGATAAATACTCGCATTATTGTGCAAATGCCCGCGAGGGGAGAGGGTTGCAAAGCGAGCACTATCAATCTGCTCAGGCGTGGGTGAGGGGGCCGCCTCGATTTGAAATCATCACGCTGTAAGCAAGTTCTGGCGTCCCGCCCCGAATTTGCAGATGCCCGCGGTCCAATCTTCACACCGCGTCCGCCGCGAACGCCATGAGCGTGTCGGATCCCGCCTGGATGCGTTCGAACAGCATCGGGCATTCCGGGATCATCCGTTCCATCCAGTAGCGCGCGCAGACGAGTTTGGCTTCGTAGAACGCCTTGTTGCCGGCATTGTCCGCGAGTTTTTCCTCGGCGAGTTTCGCCATCCGCGCCCACATCCAGCCCGTCGCCACGATACCCATCAGGCGCAGATAGTCGACGGCGCCGGCGCCCGCATTGTTGGGATTGGCGATAGCGTTCTGGGCCAGCCACATCGTCGCCTGTTGCAGCGTGTTGAGGCCGCGCTGGACCGGTTTGACGAACGGTGCGAGCTTTTCATTGCCGGCATTGTCGCCGAGCCAGCCTGCGATCAGCCCGAACAACGCGATCGGTGCCGCACCGCCCTTGCGGCCGAGCTTGCGCCCGACGAGGTCCATCGCCTGTACGCCATTGGCGCCTTCATAGGTCTGGTTAATGCGGGCATCGCGCACGAATTGCTCGACGCCGTTGTCGCGGATGTAGCCGTGGCCGCCATAGCATTGCATCGCCAAATTGGCGGCTTCGAATCCCATGTCGGTGAAGAACGCCTTGATCACGGGGGTCAACAGATCGGCAAGCAACCCTGCCGTGTCGCGTTCGGGCCGGTTCGATTTTGCGATCGATGCGTTCAGCGTCGTCCACATGACGAGCGCGCGCGCGCCTTCGACGAAGGCTTTGCAATGCAGCAGCATGCGCCGCACGTCGGGGTGGACGATTTCCAGATCGGCGGGCTTGTCGGGTTCCTTGGGGCCCGTCAGCGCATGGCCTACGCGCCGCGTCAGTGCATAATCGAGGCCGTTCTGATAGGCGATTTCGCCGACGCCTATGCCCTGCACGCCGACGCCCATGCGTGCCGCATTCATCATGCCGAACATGCCGCGCATGCCTTCCGACGATGAGCGTTTTTCGCCCGGCTTCGGCGGTGCCGGCTTGGGCCCCAGACGCCAGGCAGTGGCGGCCTCGAAATTGAGTACCGCGGTGGCATTCGCCTTGATGCCCATCTTCTTCTCGATGCCGCCGCAATTGACGGCGTTGCGCGAACCGAGCGTGCCGTCTTCCTTGACGATGTATTTCGGCACCAGGAAGAAATTCACCGTCGAAAGATCGTCGTGAATCTGGCCGTTTTCGTCGGGAATTTTCGCGATCACCATATGGATGATGTTATCGGTCAGGTCGTGATCGCCGCCCGAGATGAATATCTTGGTCCCCGTGATTTGGTAGGTGCCGTCGGGCTGCTCGACCGCACGCGTCTTCATCAGTCGGAGATCGGTGCCGCAATGGGGTTCGGTCAGGCACATCGTGCCGCTCCATTCGCCAGACACCATCTTGGGGACGATGTGTTCTTTCATCCAGGGTGCGCCGGTCGCGATCAACGCGTTGCAGGCAGCCATGGTGAGGCCGGGATACATGGCGAAGGCCTGGTTGGCGGATTGCGTCATCTCGCTGACGGCCAGTGTCATGAACGCCGGCAGATTGGAGCCGCCAAACTCCGCGGGCGCGCCGAGCCCGCACCAGCCGCCTTCGGCATAGGCCTTGAACGCCTCCTTGAAGCCCTTCGGCGTACGCACCACGCCATTCTCGTAGTGACAGCCTTCCTCGTCGCCGCTCTGGTTCAGGGGATGAAGCACTTCTTCGCAGAATTTCGCGGCATTGGAGAGGACGTCGTCGATGATGTCGGGCGACAGGTCCGCGAACCCTGGCAGATCGTGCTGCTTGTCCAACTCCAGGAACTCATGGATGACGAAGCGATAATCGTCGAGCGGCGCGCGGTAGACGGGCATGTTTCTGCCTCCCTGGTGGCGGGTCCGATATTGGGGGGAAAGACCGATTCTGTCGATCAGCCCCTTGCCGGACAGTGGCTGCGACGGGACGCCCTCTTGTCCCACGATGGCCGGCAGCCGAGTGTCGAAGCCTGACGATAATGGATCAGGCCGGAGGAACTCACGCCATGCAGCCCAGACTATTCCCATCACGGTGCGTTGCCGTCGCCCTGTCGTTGGCCATGATCGGCGGTGCCGTGGGCGCCGCTCAAGCCGGATCTATCACAGTGAACGATGGCTGGATTCGGGCCATGCCCTCCAATGTTTCGTCCGGCGGCTATTTCTTGCTCACCAATGGCACCGGCAAACGTATCGTTCTGGTAGGCGCCTCATCGCCCGCCTGCGGCATGCTGATGCTGCACAAAACCGAAACCGCAGGCGGCATGGCGAGAATGGTCGAAGTGCCGAGCATTCCAATCGCCGTCGGCGCACATCTCAGTTTCGCGCCGGGCGGCTATCATCTGATGTGCATGGACCCGACGCCGGCGATCAAACCAGGCAATCATGTCGCGGTCACCCTCGAATTCGAAGGCGGAACCAAAGTAACGACCGATTTCAAGGTTCGCAGCGCTACAGGACGCTGATCGCGCGACCGGTCCCGTCTCCTATCGTCGAGGGAACGGGACGATGCGCTGCAGCACGCCATCACGAAGAAGATGCTCGTGGACAAGCGCTGCGATCGCATGTCCGCCAGCGAGGAGCACCAGCACATGTGCGGTCCATTCGTGGATTTCGCCGATGGTGTGCGCGACGTGACGGGAGGAGCCGGGCAGGGCTGGGATCGGGAGAACGCCGAACAGGTTCCAGCCGCGCGCCAGGACGATCGCCGCGCCGAGAAGCACGAGCGCAACCGGCAACAGATTGAGGGCCTTGTGCACCGCCCGCGTGACAACGCCCGCTATCCCGGAATTGACGTCGGGGAGTTGTCTGCCGCGCGTCAAGCGCCACCAGATATGCGTGGCCACGACCAGCGCGAGTGTGGCACCCAGCGAAATGTGGATCGACCAGTAAAGGTGCCGCATCGGCTTGTCGGGAACGAAATCGACGAGCTCGGCGCCAAGCCATTGCGCCGCCACCAGCACGACAGTTGTCCAATGCAGCCAGATTGTCGTGTTGTCGTAACGCAGCGCAGCACGTGGAACGGCGTCGGCAAACCGGGAACTCTGCCCCTTGTCGTCGATCGGGTGGTTCATGTTTTTTCTGGCGCTGTGGTGGTCGGGAATAGAGCGAATCAAAGCTTGGACTATGATGAAGACAACGTGAAGAAAGGGCGGACGGGACCTGATGTCGCTGTCCGAGCGGCCATTTTTCCCGAGCGGCAACCGAATACGGATAGCAAGCATTGCATCGGTGCGCCATGGCGGCTATCTCGAGTTCATGCCCTTGGCCCGTCGCCAGCTTTTTATTCCCCTGATGGTCGCCTGCGCTCTCTTCATGGAGAACCTGGACTCGACCGTCATTAATACGGCGCTGCCCGCCATCGCCCGGTCCCTGCACGAAAATCCGCTCACGTTAAATATGGGCATTACGTCCTATCTGTTCAGTCTGGCCGTGTTCATCCCGGTTAGCGGCTGGGTCGCGGATCGATTTGGCGCACGCGTGGTGTTCCAGGCCGCCATCGTCATCTTCATCCTTGGCTCGATTTCCTGCGCTTTTAGCCAGTCGCTGCTGGACTTCGTGCTCGCCCGCATTTTCCAGGGCATGGGCGGGGCGATGATGGTCCCCGTCGGACGGCTCGTCATCCTGCGCAATGTCCCCAAGGCCGAGTTGGTGGTGGCGATGACCTATGTGACCACGCCCGCGCTCCTCGGCCCCATCGCCGGTCCTCCCCTGGGCGGCTTCATTACCACCTATTTCGACTGGCGATGGATATTCTGGATCAATGTGCCCATCGGCATCATCGGCGTGATCCTTGCCGCGCGGCTGATCCATAACATCAAGGAAACCGCATTGCCGCCGCTGGACTGGCAAGGCCTGATGATGACGGCGGTGGGGTGTTCGGCGCTGATCTTCGGCTTCGAGTTTCTCGGGCGCGGCGCCGTCTCGATCCCGATAGCGCTGGGGCTCATCGTCATTGGCGCGAGCGCGATCGGGCTCTATGTCTGGCACGCCCGGCGGACGCCAAACCCGCTTCTCGATCTGTCGCTGCTCAAAGTGCCCACCTTCCGCGCCGGGCTCACCGGCGGCTTCGTCTTCCGCATGGGGATCGGAGCGACCCCCTTTCTGCTGCCCTTGATGCTGCAGATCGGTTTCGGCTTCAGTCCGCTTCATTCCGGGCTTCTGACATTTGCGGCGGCGGCGGGTGCTATGTTCATGAAATTCACGGCGCCGCAATTGCTGCGCCGCTTCGGGTTTCGCCCGATCCTCGTATGGAATTCGCTCCTTTGCGGCGCGATGCTCGCCTGCTACGCGCTCATCCGCGCCGGGACGCCGGCACTGCTCGTTTGGTCGCTGCTGCTGGTGAGCGGATTTTTCCGCTCGCTGCAATTCACGGCCATCAACGCGGTCGGCTATGCCGACGTTCCGGTCGCGCGCATGAGCCAGGCCACGAGCTTCGCCAGCATGGTTCAGCAATTGTCGCTCAGCTTCGGCGTCGGTTTTGGCGCGCTGGTGCTCCATCTCGTCTCGCTCCACGCGGGCGCCGAACTCGTTCCGGCCGATTTCGCCGTGGCGTTCGTCGCCGTCGCGATCGTCTCGACGCTGTCGGTATTCAGTTTCCGTGCGCTGCCGCAAGATGCGGGAGCCGAGCTGACGGGTATGCGGGTGAATGTGATCCCTTCCGAAGAAGCGGCGCAGCCGGGAGCGTGAATTCACGCAGCGAAAGCGATAGCCTGAGCCGCTCCTGCGCCCAGGACGACGACGAGCCAGGGCGGGACGCGCCACATCGTCAGCAGCAGAAAAGCGGCAAGCGCGATTGCGAAATCGGAAGGCGACAGGATCGCACTCGTCCATACCGGATTGTAGAGGGCCGCGAGCAAGAGGCCGACCACGGTGGCGTTGATCCCTCTGAGCGCCGCTTGCACGCCGGCACGCTGGCGCAGCGTTTCCCAGAACGGCAACACGCCGATGAGCAGAAAAAACGACGGCAGATAGATCGACGCAAGGCACAACAAACCGCCCTGCCAGCCGCGAGGCTGTTGCAGCATGATGGTTCCGAGATAGGCGGCGAACGTAAACAGCGGACCGGGAACGGCTTGTGCCGCACCGTAGCCGGCGAGGAATGCGTCCTGATCGACCAAACCGCTGGGAACCACCGCTTGTTGCAACAGCGGTAGCACCACATGCCCGCCTCCGAACACAAGTGCGCCCGCGCGATAGAATCTTGCAAGAAGCATCAGTCCGTGCGCGTGTGATTGGATGGCGATGTAGGGTAGGCCGAACAGCAGCACGAAAAAGAGTGTGAGCGCGGCGACGGAAAGTGGACGGCTGAGGCTGAGCGGCAGTGGAGCAGGCGCGAGCGGCGCGTTTGACCGCAGGGCGATCCATCCGATCATGGCGCCCGCGACGATGGCGCCGATCTGTCCGCCTGCGCTGGGGATGGCGAGCACGAGCACGGCGGCCGCAATGGCGAGCGTCGCACGTTCGCGGTCAGGGCAAAGATTGCGCGCCATGCCCCATACGGCTTGGGCAACGACGGCGACGGCGACGATCTTGAGCCCGTGCAGCCAGGCGACATGGCCGATGTCGCCCAAATTCGCGACGCCGTAACCGAAGCAGATCAACGCGATAGCGGAGGGCAGGGTGAATCCCAGCCACGCCGCCAATCCGCCGATGATCCCGCAACGCAACATGCCGAGCGTGACGGCGACCTGGCTGCTCGCGGGTCCCGGCAGGAATTGGCACAGCGCCACGATGTCCGCGTAGCCTGTCTCGTCCAGCCATTTGCGCCGATCGACGAATTCGCTGCGGAAATAACCGAGATGCGCGACGGGTCCACCAAAGCTCGTGACGCCCAGGCGGAGAAAGACCAGGAGCACGCCCCATGGTCCGTCCGCCTTGGCAATATATTTCAAGGTAGTGTTCACACTGCCCCCGAACTGCAATTGAGGGAGTGGCATAGCGCTTCGATGCCTTTCGGATCAAATCGCGCTACGACACGCGAGCGTGCCTGGATCGCGCGTTTTGTTACGAAGAGGCAGTAGTCCCGACCGCCGATGCGGTCAGCGCAATGACTGCGTGGAATTGGCGCGTGGTGTGCTCGCGATTGTCCGTCCGAATTGATAGAAGGGAAACAGAGGGTCAATATGTATCGGTTCCCTGGTTGGCATGTGCTTGGAATTTGCGCGGCGCTGGTTATCACCCTGCCAGCGATCGCTGCGCCGCAGCGCGTGGTATCGACCAATTTGTGCGCCGACGAATATGTATTCCGTCTGATGCCACGGGATCGCATCGCGGCGCTCTCCTTCCTGTCGGCCGACCGGCATCCGGTCGTCTCGACGATCGTCGACCGGGTTCAGGGTATTGCGCTGATTCACGCCTCGACAGAGGAGATTCTCTCCCGCAATCCCGATCTCGTCGTGATGTACGAGGGTACGGACGCGAGACTGCACGCGCATTTACGGGAAGCCGGCGTGCCGGTGGTCGATGTGCGATGGGCTCGTTCGCTCCCCGAGATTCGTCAGGTCACTTTGAGCTTGGGGCGTGCGCTCGGCGCCGAGGAGCGCGCGAAGGCGTTGATCGCCGAGATGGATCGCGATCTCGCCGTCGCCACGGCGTCGCACCCGCCCCTGCGGACCCTCATCTATGAGCCGAACGGTTATGTGACGGCAGACGGCGTGACCGACGAAATTCTCGCCCGCGCCGGTCTGGCCGATGCGGTCCCCGAAATGGGTGCGACCAGGCAGGGGACTATTCCCGTCGAAATGGTCGTGGCCATGCCGCCGGAACTCCTGATCCTGAACGGCGCGAGCCGAACCGTGCATTCACGCGCCGACCTTGTTTTGCACCATCCCGCTCTGGCGACGCTGCCCGACACTGTGACGGTCGCGCGCGCGAACCTGACGCCGCTTCTTTGCGCGGGACCGTGGTCCGCCGAGACCGTGCCCGTTTTCGCCGCTCTCGGCCGACAGGCACGTGCGCTTGCACGCGCCCACGCTCGGCCCTAAGAGTTCCGCGTGCCGGTACCTCCCGCTTTCCGGGAGGAAAGGGAACGCGGTGGGGCCGGGAATATGGCCGATGCCGTGGCTGCCCTCGCAACTGTAAGCGGCGAGCGCACCTCACATGCCACTGGGAAACCGGGAAGGCGAGGCGCGCGACGGAGCCGCGAGCCAGGAAACCTGCCGGCGCGTGTCGTCTATCCGTCGGCCGGGGTGTGCCTTCGGTGCGGGATACTTCCGCAAGCGGCGACGTGTTCGGCGCGGAGGAAGATTTGGACATCGCGACACAGGCGGACGATCCCCGATCGGGGCGATGGCGGCGGGAATTTGCAGCGCTGTCCTATCTTGACGGCATGATCACGGCGCATATGACGGCGCTCCTCCTCGTGGCCGTGGTCGGGCTCGGCTGCGTGTCGTTCCTGATCGGTCCCGCCCGGCTCGGTGCAGGCGCGTTGATCGCGGGGCTCTTTTCCACGCATGGCGTGGCAAGCGTCATTGCCCGCGAAATCCGTTTGCCGCGTACACTCCTTGCGTTCGCGATCGGCGCGGCGCTCGGCGCAAGCGGTGCGGCGCTGCAAGGCCTGTTCCGCAATCCCCTGGCCGAGCCCGGCGTCACGGGCGTGACCTCGACGGCCGGGCTTGGCGCAGTCCTCGCACTTTATTTCGGCTTTGCATCGCTGAGTGCGTTCATCGTTCCGGCTTTCGCTATTGTCGGAGCCAGCGCGTCCGCCGCCGTTCTGTATCTGTTGTCGCGCACGGGTGCGGGTGCTACGGCCCTGGTGCTCGCAGGCGTTGCCATTGCAAGCTTTGCGACTGCGCTGACTGCGTTGGCGCTGTCGCTTGCGCCCAATCCCTACGCCATGAGCGAGATGGTCCATTGGATGATGGGCTCGCTCAAGGATGTCACAATCTCCGACCTGGTTTTGACCGCGCCGCTCATGGCGATCGGAGTCGCAATATTGTTGACGACGGGGCGTGGCCTCGACGCTCTCGTGCTCGGCGAAGAAGCCGCGGAAAGTCTCGGCATCGACATGCACAGGGTACGCCGCCGCGTGATCGTGGGTGTCGCCCTGGCGACCGGGGCCGCAACTGCTGCGGCCGGCGCCGTGAGCTTCGTCGGTCTCGTCGTGCCGCATCTCCTGCGGCGTCATTACGGTTACGAGCCGGCGCGGCTTTTGTGGCCGTCGGCGCTGGGCGGCGCGGTGCTCGTTTCGGCTGCGGACATTGCGGTACGGCTCGTATCGCCGGACGAACAGCTTCGCCTCGGCGTGCTCACGGCATTGCTGGGCGCGCCGTTCTTCGTCGCGCTGATCCTCCGTTTACGGAGAGAGCAGTGAGCGCACCGCTCATTTTCGAGAATGTCTGGGTCGGCTATGGCAAGCGCGTCGCGCTTTGCGCAATGACCACTGCGTTTGCCGCCGGCGCCGTCACCGGACTTGTCGGCCCCAACGGAGCGGGCAAGACAACCTTGCTGCGCGCGGCGCTTGGACGTCTTCCCGTGGCGCGGGGAAGCGTGCGCGTGCTGGCGCGCCCGCTCACGAACTGGCCGCGCGAGGCTCTCGCACGCACCATCGCCTATCTGCCGCAGGACGCGCAAACCCACTGGCCGGTCCGCGCCAACATTCTTGTCGCGCTGGGCCGGATTCCTCATCGCCAGCCTTTTGCACCGTTATCGGCGGAGGATATATCCGCAGTCGACAACGCATTGGAACGCTGCGATGCGCGGCCTTTTGCAGATCGGCGTATGGACGAATTGTCGTTGGGCGAGCGGGCACGGGTGTTGCTGGCGCGGGCTCTGGCGACCCGCGCGGCGATACTGCTCGTTGACGAACCCGCGGCGCATCTCGATCCTGCGCATCAACTGCGCCTTATGGAGCTCTTGCGCGAGGAAGCTGCGCGCGGCGCGGCAGTCGTCGTCACCTTGCACGATCTCGCGCTGGCGGCGCGCTTCTGCGACGCGATGATCGTCTTGAAGGGCGGCGCGTTGGTGGCTGAAGGAAACCCTTACGAGACGCTTTCCGACGCGGTCCTTGGCGAGGCGTTTGGCATCCGGGCCTGGCAGGCGGCCGCATTCCCGTCCCATCTGCCGCCGATCGTTCCGTGGCAGCGGCTCTGACGTCGCAGCCTGCGCGATCGTGTGCGGCAAGAGAGGCAACGAAATCGTTTGACGGAATCGTTAAGCGGCGCGGCGCGCGCGGCGGGCCGCTGTCAGTGCTGTAGCCAAAGTACGCGATTCCAGCACATCAGCCGTGGCGTCGCGTGCGGCAAGCAGGACCTTGCGGATGGCGCAAGTGTCTTCGTCCTCGCAATCCTCGCAGCGATGATAGGCCGTGACACTGACACAGGGGCTGA
>JBAVOL010000008.1:0-2075 GCA_049692035.1 Rhizomicrobium sp. | reverse complement strand
AGGGGCTATTCAAGCCGTTTCAGCTTGGCAAGCTCACGCTTCCCAACCGCATCATTTTTCCGCCGATGGGCCTGAGCGTCTGCGAGAACGGAGTCCCGAGCGACGCGGCCGCCGACTATTACGCGCGGCGAGCCGCTGGAGGCGCGAGCCTCGTCATTACTGAAGGCGTCTACATTGATCATCCGTCTTCCGGGGATAATCCGCTGCTTGGACGTTTCAGCGGGCAGGATGCATTCGACGGCTGGCGGAACGTCGCGGCAAAGGTGCATGCTGCCGGCGGCTTCACTGTGCCGGAGCTCTGGCATGTGGGCTTGATTTACAGCGGGCCGGAACTGATCACCGGCGGAAAGCCCGCCTTCAGGCCGGAGCTTGGCCAGGTCAGCCCCTCGGGCTACATCGCGCCTGATGAGAAGGTTACCGAAGGGATGACGCAGGCGCGGATCGATGAGGTGATTGCCGCCTACGGCAGAGGCGCGAAGATGGCCAAGGCTCTTGGCTTCGACGGGATCGAACTTCATGGCGCTCACGGTTATCTCATCGACCAGTTCTTCTGGTCCAAGCTCAACAAACGCACCGACCGGTATGGCGGCGATGCGCGATCCAGAGGACGCTTTGCAGCGGAGGTCATCACCGAGTGCCGTAGGCACCTCGCTCCCGGCATGCCGGTCATCTTTCGCCTCTCACAATGGAAGATGCTCGACTATGCCGCGAAATTTGCGGAGACACCGCAGGAACTGGAGCTGGTGCTCGCACCCGTCGTCGATGCGGGTGTGGATCTGTTCGATTGCTCGCAGCGCCGTTTCTGGGAGCCGACATTCGAAGGTAGCGATCTCAACCTGGCTGGCTGGGTGAAGAAGGTCACCGGAAGGCCGACAACGACGATCGGATCGATTGGACTGGACCGCGACCTGATAGCAAGCCTGGGCTATGGCGAGGTCGCCGAACTCAACCTTCGCAACCTTGAGCAGCTGATGGAGCGCTTCGATCGCGGTGAATTTGATTTCATTGCCGTCGGCCGCGCCATGATCGCGGAGCCGGACTGGCCCAAGATCGTCCGCAGCGGCGATCTGAAGGGTCTCAAGCCCTTCACGATGGCCTCTCTCGATAACGCCCTGCAGGTGCACAAAAAGAGAGATGAAAGAGACGCTGCGACTGTCTCCAACTGAGCCATTCTATACGTCGTAGAGACGAAGACAGTTGAAAACATGGGAGGATGGACAATGAGCCTCAGTCCGAACGACATCACCGAAATTCAGCAGGTCCAGGCGCTGTATGGGCACGCTGTAGACTGGCCCGACCAGAGCTGGCTGCCCAAAGTCTTTACGAACGACGCGGTGTTCGATGGTCGCAAATGCGGCGGAGATGATTTGTATGAAGGGCTCGATGCCATCTCGGCGTGGTTCGGACTGGGCAAGCCGCCGCATCCAAAGGTGCATCACATGATGAATGTTTGGGTCTATGAGGAGGGTGGTCAGGTGCGGGTAAAAGCGAAATGGATCGTCAGAAACCCCAAGGATGGCAATATCTACCTGGGTGACTATGACGATGTTATGGAGCGGACCTCGGATGGCTGGCGGATCAAGCATCGTGTCGTCACGACCCGTGATCCCGGGCCCAACTTCGTGTAAGGCTTGAGACGGGTAGATTGCGGGTCACCTGCCTTTGCGGGTTCTCCTTCTTCGCCGTTCGCAACCGTCTCAGAGATTTCAAAAGTCCATAAGGGGAAGGAGAAATGACGTGACCGATGTTGAGCAATTGCTGGCCATTGAAGAAATCAAGCGCCTCAAATCCAGATATTTCTACTACCTGGACCACAAGGATTGGGCGAGGTGGAAATCGGAAGTGTGGGCGCCCGATGCAAGTCTGGAAGTCCCCGAGGCGCTGACGGAACCCGTTGTCGGTGCTGACAACATTATCAGCTGGACTTCGCGGAATGCCGCGAACCAGATATCCACGCACCACGGGCATATGCCCGACATAGAAATTTTGTCGCCGGACACCGCAAAAGGTGTCTGGGCAATGGAGGACATCCTCCGTTTGCCGAAGGACAGCCCGG
This sequence comes from Rhizomicrobium sp., assembly GCA_049692035.1. Classification (GTDB taxonomy): domain Bacteria; phylum Pseudomonadota; class Alphaproteobacteria; order Micropepsales; family Micropepsaceae; genus Rhizomicrobium. Next base: position 19 of record JBAVOL010000008.1, on the reverse strand, counting down.
CGCCCGGTGGTTACACATA
>JBAVOL010000007.1:0-117095 GCA_049692035.1 Rhizomicrobium sp. | reverse complement strand
GCAATGTCGAGACCAAGCCGGTCAAGCGCAACCCGGCGCCGCCCTTCATCACTTCGACACTGCAGCAGGAAGCCTCGCGCAAGCTGGGCTTCGCCGCCAAGCGGACGATGCAGGTCGCCCAACAGCTTTATGAAGGCGTCGAGGTCGACGGCGAAACGACCGGCCTCATCACCTATATGCGAACCGATGGTGTGCAGATGGCAGGCGAAGCCATCGCCGAAGCGCGCCAGACGATCGCGGAACGCTATGGCGCGCGCTATGTACCGGGCGCTGCGCGAATCTATACGAGCAAGGCCAAGAATGCGCAGGAAGCCCATGAGGCGATCCGGCCCACTTCCTTCGCGCGCCTGCCCGACAAGATTGCCCGCAATCTCGACCAGGATCAGGCCCGCCTCTACGAACTGATCTGGAAACGCGCGCTGGCAAGCCAGATGGAAAGCGCCGAGCTTGAGCGCACGAGCGTGGACGCGGTGTCCGACGACGCCAAGGTCACGCTGCGCGCAACGGGTACAGTGACACTGTTCGACGGTTTCCTCACGCTCTACCAGGAAGGCAAGGACGACGAGAGCGACGAAGACGGCGCCAAACTGCCGAAAGTGGCGCGGGGCGACGCGCTGGCAGTGGAAAAGATCACGCCCGAACAGCATTTCACCGAGCCGCCGCCGCGCTATTCGGAAGCCAGCCTCGTGCGCAAGCTCGAGGAGCTCGGCATCGGGCGTCCGTCCACCTATGCCTCGATTCTGTCGACCTTGCGCGACCGCGCCTATGTGCGCATGGACCGCAACCGCTTCATTCCCGAAGACAAGGGCCGCCTCGTCACCACCTTTCTCACGAATTTTTTCGGCCACTATGTCGAATACGGCTTCACGGCCGATCTCGAAGAGAAGCTCGACGAAGTCTCGGCCGGCGAATTGGGTTGGAAAAAGCTGCTGCAGGATTTCTGGAAGGATTTCTCGGCGGCAATCGACGGGACGAAGGAACTCAAGACCTCGCAGGTGATCGCCGCGCTCGACGAGATTCTCGGGCCGCACATTTTTCCGCCCACGGCAAACGGCGACGATCCGCGCAAATGTCCCGGTTGCGGCACCGGCAGGTTGGGCCTCAAGCTCGGCCGCTTCGGCTCGTTCGTCGGCTGCTCGAATTATCCCGAATGCCGCTATACGCGCCAGCTGGGACAGACGGCCGAACAGGCAGGCAGCGGCCAGCCGCAGGTTTTGGGCAACGACCCGGAGTCGGGCGAACCGGTCACGCTGCGCAACGGGCGTTTCGGTCCTTACGTGCAACGCGGCGAAGGCGACAAGCCGCAACGCGCAGCCATCCCGAAGGGCATGGATCTCGCAGCTGTCGATTTCGAATACGCGCGGAAATTGCTCTCGCTGCCGCGCGAAATCGGCAAGCATCCCGAGACCGGCAAAGCAATCACCGCGAATTTCGGACGCTATGGGCCTTATGTCGCCCATGACGGACAATATGCCTCGCTCGATTCCGCCGACGAAGTATTCAATGTCGGCATTAATCGCGCAGTTGTGGTACTGGCCGAGAAGAAGGCGAAATCGCGCAGCATGCGCGGACCTGAACCGCTCAAGGAATTGGGTGCCCATCCCGAAAGCGGCGCGCCCGTCAAGCTGATGCGCGGACGCTTCGGCCCTTATGTCACGGACGGTTCGACCAACGCGACGATCCCGCGTGATGCCGATCCTTTGGCAGTGACGCTCGACCAGGCGGTTGCCCTGCTCACCGAACGCGCCGCCAAGGGCGGCAACAAGCAGGCCAAGAAAAAACCTGCCGCAAAACCTGCTGCAAAACCTGCAGCCAAGACAAAACCGCCCAAAAACGGCAGCGCGAAGAAGCCTGCGCCTGCCAAAGCGAAGGCCCCGGCAAAACCCAAAGCAACCCGCAAACCGGCCCGCGCGGCCGGCGACGCGTAGTTCCTTGGCGCGCAAGCGACCGGACGGTGAGGCAAGGCCGCTCGACAGAGAGCGGGTTCTGGAAGCGCTGGCCAAACAGCCGCACGCCGCCAAGCGCGACATTGCCCGTGCACTCGGGGTCAAAGGCGCCGAACGCATCGCGCTCAAACGCATTCTGAAAGAGCTCGAAAGCGACGGAACAATCGCGCGGACCGGCAAGCGCGCCTATGCCAAACCGGGGCGCCTGCCGGAAGTGGCGGTGCTGGAAATCACCGGCCAGGACACCGACGGCGAATTGATCGCCCGTCCGGCACAGTGGGATTCCGAAGAAGCACCGCCAACAATCATCGTGGTTTTGGGACGCGATGCCGAAGTAGGCGGCATTCCGGGCCGCGGCGAGCGCGTGCTTGCGCACCTTTCGGAAACCCGCGACGGTTACGAAGCGCGCGTCATCAAGCGGTTGGGCGCAAGCGTCCATCGCGTGCTGGGCGTCTATCACGCCGGGGCGCGCGAGGGCCGGATCGCGCCGATCGACCGCAAGACCCGCTACGAATTCATCGTCGATACGCGCGACAACGGGGGTGCCGTTTCGCATGAGCTGGTGCTGGCCGAGCCTTTGGCGGGACGCGCGCTGGGCCTGCCGCGGGCGCGCATCGTCGAGCGGCTGGGCAGCATGAACGCGCCCAAAGCGATCAGCCTGATCGCCATTCATGCGCATGGCATTCCGACCGAGTTTCCCAGGGCAGCCCTCGAAGAAGCCGGGCGCGCCGAGGCTGCGACACACAGGGGCCGCACCGATTTGCGCAAATTCCCGCTGGTGACGATCGATCCCGAAGATGCGCGCGATCACGACGACGCGGTGTGGGCGGGACCGGACGAGGATTCCGCAAACAAGGGCGGGCATGTGGTGATCGTGGCGATTGCCGACGTGGCCCATTACGTGACGAGCAATTCCGAGCTCGACCGCGAGGCCTGGAAGCGCGGCAATTCGGCCTATTTCCCCGACCGCGTCGTACCGATGCTGCCGGAGCGCCTGTCGGCCGATCTGTGTTCGCTGGTGGACAATGAAGACCGCCCCTGCCTCGCCGTGCGCATGGTGTTCGATCAATACGGCAACAAGAAGCGTCATGAATTCCTGCGCGGGACGATGCGCTCGGCGGCGACGCTCACCTACAGCCAAGCGCAACGCGCCTTCGACGGCGAGCCCGATGCCGACCACCGCCACATTCACGAGGCCACGCTTGCTCCCCTCTGGAATGCCTATCGGAGCTTGACGATCGCGCGCGACAAGCGCGATCCGCTCGCACTCGACCTGCCCGAACGCCGGGTGATCATCGGCGAAGACGGCAAGGTCAAATCGATCGCCTTCCGCGACCGGCTCGAATCGATGCGCGTCATCGAGGAGCTGATGATCCAGGCCAACGTCGCGGCAGCCGAAAGCCTTGAGAAGGCGAAAATGCCGCTCCTCTATCGCATTCACGAGACCCCTTCGAAAGAGAAACTGTTCGCGTTTTCCGATTATCTACGCACCATCGGCATGAGTTTCGCCAAGGGCCAGGTGGTGAAACCCGGAACCTTCAACCGCATCCTCGCGCAGGCAAAGGTCACACCGCATGCCGAGATCATGAACGACGTCGTGTTGCGCACCCAGGCCCAGGCGGTCTATGCGCCGGACAATATCGGTCATTTCGGACTCAATCTGCAGCGCTACGCCCACTTCACCTCGCCGATCCGGCGCTATGCCGATTTGGTCGTGCACCGCGCATTGATCCGCGCGCTCCATCTGGGCTCCGACGGATTGAACGACAGCGAAATCGCCAAGCTCCACGAAACCGCCGATCACATATCCATGTGCGAGCGCCGCGCTATGGCCGCCGAACGCGATTCGACCGAGCGCTATGTCGCGGCATTCATGAAGGAGCGCGAAGGCGCGACCTTCGCGGTACGCGTGACGGGCGTCACCCGCTTCGGCCTGTTCGTCCGCCTCAAGGAAACCGGCGCCGAAGGCCTGATCGCTGCCCGCACGCTGGGCCAGGAATATTTCCACCACGACGAAAAGCGTCACGCGCTGATCGGCGACCGCTCCGGCACGACCTACTGCCTCGGCGATATGCTGGTCGTCCGCCTCGTCGAGGCCGCGCCGCTCACCGGAGGCTTACGTTTCGAACTGACGGAAGACAACGCCCCCACGAAGACGGCAAAATTGCCGCCGCGATTTCGCACCGCGCGCAATACGCGGCGAAAGCGATAGCTTCCCCATGACCAAACCCCTCTTCGACGCGCACGAAAAACGCGTCGCCGGGCCAGCGCTCCGGCCCAAGGATGCCGCAACCCTCATCATCGTGCGCCGCGACCAGGACGCTGCGCGTGTGCTGATGGGAAAGCGCCATGCGGGCATGGCGTTTCAGCCCGGCAAATTCGTGTTTCCGGGCGGGCGGGTCGATCCATGCGATCGGCGCGTCGCGGCAGGCGGAGAACTGCGCGCCGCTGTGGCCGCCAAGCTCACGATCGGCATCACGCCGGCGCGAGCCCGCAGCCTCGCGCTTGCCGCCATTCGCGAGACGTTCGAGGAAACCGGCGTGCTCGTCGGCGAGCGCGCTGCGTCGGTTCCGCGCACGCGCGCGCCGGCATGGCGGCGTTTCTTTGCCCATGGCGTGGTTCCCCGCCTCGACAGACTCGAATTCGTTGCGCGTGCGATCACGCCGCCCGGCCGTACGCGTCGCTTCGACGCGCGATTCTTCATGGTCGATGCGAGCGCCGTCGCCGCGACGGTCGAGGCAACGCATGCGGAAGAATTGCTCGAGCCGTCATGGCTTACGTTTGGAGAAGCGCGCGCGCTCGATCTGCCGGCCATCACGCGTCGCGTGCTCGACGAGGTGGAGGCGCGGATTGCGGATGGCGCAGGCGCTGCGCGCCCGGTTCCGTTCTTTCATTTAACCCGCGGCAAGGCGCATGTGATCTATTTGTAGCGCTACGCCGCCTTGCGCTGCGCTCGCGCACCGAGCTTGCGCACGAGATGCTGTGACAGCCGCGGCGCCGCAAATTCGGTGCCGACCATGAACCGCATCAGTGGGCCAAAGCTGTCGATGACGGCGGGACCCGTGACATAGAGCCCGGCGACCGGCGTCTCGAACATATCGGATACCAGCGGCGTGTTGCGCTCCGAGGCGATGCGCGCGCGCAATTGGGGCGCCAGGAACGCCAAACGCCGCGTGTCGGTGCGATAGCCGGTCGCCGCGATGACGTGATCGCAAGCGAGTGTTTCGAAGCGGCCTGCGCTATCGATGAGCGTCAATGCGACCTTCCCGCCTTTCTCTTGCGCATTGGCGAGCGTACGTCCGAGCAACATGCCCACCCGTCCTTCGATCTTCTCGCGCATGAACCATCCGGCGGCAGGATGGGAGTGGCTCGCGACGCCGCGCGTGCGCAACGCCTCCGGCAGCCGATAGAACAAAAGCGGCGCATTGGCGCAGAAGTAGGAACGCCAGCCGCGCCCGATACCCGAAGCAGGCCACTGGATACGATGGAGCAGCGTTTCGGCGTCCGGATCGGGAACCGAATTGTAGGCGATGGTCGGTGCGCGCGCGACGATGCGTACGGCGGCGCCGCAATCGGTCAAATGCGCGGCAAGATCGATGGCCGATGCGCCAGCGCCGACGATCGCGACATCCTTGCCGGCAAACCTCGCGCCATCGCGATGGTCGTAGCTGTGCGAAACGGCGTGTTTGGGGAGATGCGCAAGTACGGTGGGCATGTCGGCAAAATGCGATATCCCCGCGGCCACCACCACAAACTTTGCGCCCGCGCTCTCGCCATTCGCGAGCTTGAGCGTGAAACCGGATGCGCCGCCTTCGACATGGGTGACGTCGACTTCTTCGAGTCCCGGCACGTAGCGTTTCTGGAACGCCGTACCGTAGGCGAGAAAATTGTCGAGCGGGATCGGCAATCCCTGGCTTGCGTAAGCCACCTTGTTCGCGGCGCACCAGACCTTGAACGTCGAGGCTTCGTCCGGGCCGGAGAGGTTCGACGCAAAACCGTCGGATTTGAGCATCATGTCCTTGGGCATATGCTCGCGCCACGTGCCGAGCGGCCGGCCAAAGATGCGCGCGTCGATTCCGGCCGCACCCAGATGGGCAGCCAGCGAAAGGCCGTAGGGACCGGCGCCGATGATGGCGATGTCGCAGCGTCCGCTCACGCCTCGCTCCGTTTCGCAAAGGCGCGGTCAAACGCGACGCAGTGTTTCATTCCGGAACAATTCGTCTCAAGGCGAAGCATGCATCACCAGCAATACCGATTTCGCCCTTTGCGGCTACAAATTCCGTGCCGTCATTGATTTACGTTCGGTCAAGGATTTGCACCATAACATTAACGAATGGCGGCAAAGGTTCTCATGCTTTCGAGTATGGGCTGGCCCTCCGTGGCCCGGCTCGCAAGCGGCTTTGCGCAAGCGGGCATGGCAGTCGAGGCACTCGCACCGCCGGGCGCGACCGTCATTGCCAGTCGCTATCTCGACCGATGGCACCGCTATCGCGCGTTGCGTCCGCTGAGTTCGCTGGCAAGCGCGATTGCGGCGGCCGCGCCGGACCTGCTCGTATGTTGCGACGACCGCACGGTGATGCACGTCCTCACGCTCCATCGCCGTACGCGCGCGCAAGGCAAAAGCGGCGCGGCGATCATGAAACTCATCGAACGCTCGCTTGGGCATCCGCGCGTCTATCGCCGCATGATCTCGCGCGACGGCTTCCTGGCGGAAGCGCGCGCCGAGGGCATCCGCACGCCCGACACGATGTGCCTCGTCACCGAACACGATCTCAAGCAGGCATTGGCCGAACTGGGCGTGCCGTTGGTGCTGAAAGTGGATGGCAGCTGGGGCGGCGAGGGCGTCGTGATCGCGCGCAATCGCACCGACGCGCTCGCCGCATTTCGCAAACTTAGCGGTCCGCCTTCGCGGGTCCGCAGCGTCGCGCGCGCCCTCAAACGGCACGACGCGCATTTTCTCCGCGACGCCGTGGCGTGCGAGAAGCGCCGCGTCAGCGCGCAGCGTTTTGTGGCGGGCCATTGCGCGGCCAGCGCCATCGCCTGCTGGCAGGGCGAGGTGATCGCCGAGATCGACTACGACGTGCTGGTCGCCGACGGCACCATCGGCCCGCCCAATGTGATCCGCCGCGTCGATTGTCCCGAATTGCGCGAGGCTTCGCGGAAAATCGCAAAGCATTTCGGGCTGTCGGGCATCCACGGCATGGATTTCATCCGCGATGAAGCCGGTCACGTCCACCTCATCGAGATCAATCCGCGCGCGACGCAGGGCAGCACGCTGGCGTTCGGCCGCGGCGCCGATCTGCCCGCCGCGCTGGCCGCGTGTTTTCTCCCCGATGCCGCATGCCGCCCCGCGATTGCCGGCGAATTGGTGGCGTTGTTTCCACGCGTCTGGCTGCGGGATCCGTTGAGCCCCTATCTCGCATCCGCCCATCACGACGTACCGTGGGATGATCCGCAGGTTCTGTTCGCCACGCTTGGCATCAAGTCACACCAATTGCGCGGGGCGCACCTGCCGTCCTTCGCATCCGCGCCGACAGTGCCGGGACTCACGCCGCCACGCGCTTTCGCGCGGCTGATGGCAAAGGTGCGGTGAGCGATACGCCACGCTGTCGCACGATTTCCAATTCCCTGCCAACAGCGAAAAAAACAACGAAAACGAAAAACCGATGCGGGCTCGAACGCCGCGAAAACCCATACGCATAAGGGTTTCGCGCGCACAGCCCCCGCGCGCGAATGGACATTATCAGGGAATCGCAGGGAGTTATTCGTCCATACACGTTGTTTTTCCCGACGACTTTCCGGCACGCCGCCACGACCGGGCGCGGCCGCACCCGGTCGTGCCGCACGCGGCATCGATTCTGCGCATATATTCACTGGTCAAAGAGCGAAACGCCGGAATCTGCACCCGGCATGCGGGTTTGTGAATGCGAACTTTGCGGCAACCCCCTCGGGGACAGGCGCGCAAAAATTGCGTAAAGTGAATGCGAATGCTTCTTGGGTGTCCCATGCCGCAACGGCGCAAACGTTCCATCGCGGCAGATGCCGAAATCGACGGCTTCGCCCTGCGCTGGACACTGCGACACGATCCGCAATGGAGCCCGAGGGGTGACCATAAGGGGATGGCGATCTCGGTCCGCCTCGACGATTCGCATCGTGAATTGCTGCTGGAATACCCGTTCCCCAAAACCCAGCCCGCCGGCATCGGCGCCCTTCCCGAACGCCCCAAGATTTCGCCGGGCGAAGTTGCATCGGACATCCGCCGCGCCATCGCGGCCGGCTGGAATCCGGTATCGCGCGGCCGGCCTTTCGTGTTTCAGGTGCCGGAAGATTCGAAATGACTCTTGGTCGACGGGGCTATCGCAAAAAAAGCGTGTCATCCGCGGCCGAGTGAGCGCAGCGAAACGACAGCGTGCGCGGCTCGCCGGGGATGACATGCTTTAAATCGATCTTCCCAAGAGCGGCGCCGCGCTGGCCGGTCACGCCGGTGCAAGACGACGCGTCAGGAAAGCGTAGACACGAGCGCACCGAGCCGGTATGCAGATTCGTCATCGATGACGCCGTCGATGTTTGACGGCCGCCAATGGCGCTGGAAAGCGGTGACGACAGCCTCCAGCGACACATCGACATCGGGCGCAATACCATAGCCGAAACGGCGCAGATTATTTTCGAAGTCGGCCGCCAGGGGCGCGTCCGTCTCCGTCGGTCCGAAGCCCGAAAACGGCCACAGGCCGATGCCGAATTCGGCCAATTGCGCCCACGGAAACAACTCTCCGGGATCCTGCCGGCGCGCCGGTGCGACATCGGAATGGCCGAGCACGCGATGGGCCGGAATCGGGTGGCGTGCGAGAATCTCGCCGGCGAGGTCCATCAGCGCCCCGATTTGCGGCGTGGCAAACGGCTCATAGCCGAATTCATGACCGGGATTGACGATTTCGATGCCGATCGAGCGCGCGTTCACATTGCGCTCGCCCGCCCAATAGGAAACGCCGGCGTGCCAGGCACGACGCGCCTCCGGCACATGGGCGTAGATGCGCCCGTCGCAATCGATCGTGTAATGGGCGGAGACCTTCGCCTGCGCGTCGCACAACCGCGACAGCGCCTCCTGCGCCGTCTTCATGCCGGTATAATGCAGCAACAGCATGTCGATCGGCGCGCCTTGCGGGCGCTCGTCGTGGTTGGGCGAGGGACGTTCGACGATACGCACCGCCATCACACGAATATCTTGTAGGCGACCGTCTCGCCATTCGCCCGCTTGAGCGAAAATTCCGAGCCGTTCTCATGCTCGTCGACGAGGGCCTCGAACAGGCGCAACGCATTGCGGATCACTTCGGCGTAGGACGCCGCTTCCGTGCGCTCCTTCAATTTCTGCAAACGCTCCATGGCTTGCGGCGGCATTTCGAGCTGCACGCGCGTGGTCGTGCGTTCGCCCGCTTCCACCGCGTCGGCGGCGGCGCGCATCGCTTCGGCGGCAGCGCCGCGGTAACGGCCGCGGCCGGAGGCCGACGGATTTGGCCGGAGCCTTGTGTCCTCGACCTCACCCGTAGCGATCTTTGCTGCCATGACAGCCGCTCCGATTACGTTGGCAGGGCGACGTTCGCCTTTAGGGCCTTCGGGCATCCTATACTCCAAGCAACGCCTTCAATTCATCGTAGGTTTCTTTGACATTGAACCTTTCGCCGGTGTCCAGCGTGATGATGCTGGTGCCATGGGCGCCCGGCTCAACCGACGCGATATGTGCCGCGCCAACCATCCTTTTTCGAGGAGATAACGCACCTACGGATACGACCGTGACTTGCGTTACTTCTATAATCAGCACGTCCAAAAGGATGCCTCCGATTGGTTACCGCTAAGCATGGGCGCCCTCGACCGGTCGATGTCAACAGGCTCAAAATTCGAACTGAGACGCTACCAAGATGCAGCCCATATCTTCTCGGCATCTCGCAGGATGCCCGCCGGCACATGACATCGGGCTTATAGCAACGACCCACGGAATGTACCTCACACCACCGGCTCATCCACGAACGCCCGGCCCTCACGATCTTCGATCTCGACGATCCACAGATCGGGATCGTAGCGGATCTGTTTCTCGAAGAACGCTGCGGCGATCGTATCGTCGGTGCTCTCGCCCAGGGGCTTCACCCAGACCAGTTCGCCCTCGCCGCGCCGCGCCTGGGTGAGGACCGTGCAGGTGCCGTCGAGGCGCGCGATCTTGAGCAGGATCGCACCCGCTTCGTCGGCGCCATGGCGCACGACATACGCCGCGGCGCCTGCCACTTCGGCGCGGCGGATCAGGGCCTTGACGAAAATTCCCGCCTTGAGGCGCGCGATCACGCAGCCCCCTTGATGGCGTCGTTCGCCTCAGGCGCGCTCTCCGGCGACACGCGTTCGCCGCTGTCGCCGTGCGCGGCATGGGGCAGCTTCACGCATACCGTGGTGCCTTCGCCCAGCGTCGATCGAATGGAAAATTCGCCGCCATGCAGCGCGGTCAGCGCCTTGACCAGCGCGAGCCCGAGGCCGGTTCCTTCCTGCGAGCGGACATGCTCGCCCTCGACCTGCTCGAAGGGCTGGCCGAGACGCTTCAAATCTTCGGGCCCGATGCCGACGCCGGTATCGGAAATCGCGATAGCGATGCCGCCTTCATCGCGCCATGCCGCCAGCCGCACTTCGCCGCCGCGCGGGGTGAACTTCACGCCGTTGGTGATCAGATTGACGAGCATCTGCTTGACGGCGCGTTTGTCGGCGAAGATCGATTTGGCGTCGGCCGCAATCGCCGTCTTGAGCGCCACGCCCTTGCGGTCGGATTGCAGCTTGACGAAGCGCACGGCCTGCGCCGCCACCTCTTCGAGGTCGAAGACTTCCTCGCTCAATTCGAACTTGCCCGCCTCGATCTTCGACATGTCGAGAATGCCGTTGATCAATTCGAGCAGATGGCCGCCGCTTTCATGGATCACGCGTGCATAATCGAGATAGCGCGGGCTGCCGACCGGTCCGAACATTTCATGGGTCATCACTTCCGAGAAGCCGATGATGGCATTGAGCGGTGTGCGCAGTTCGTGGCTCATATTGGCGAGAAAGCGCGATTTGGCGCGATTGGCCTGTTCTGCCAGGTCGCGCGCGTCGATCAGGGCGCGTTCCTGGGCCTTTCGCTGCGAGATATCGCGCGTGACCGCGACGATATCCGCCGTCCCGCCATGGGCCACAGAGGCCGGCCGGCAGCGCATCTCGGTCCATAGAAAGCCTCCATCACCGCGCTTCACGCGTATTTCGGCGGTCGCCGAGCGGCCGAAATAGCTCGCCTCCACGAACGCCGCCTGGATCGTCCCCAGATCGTCGGGACGAACGAGCGCCGCGGGCGCCATGCCGATCAGGCTTTCGGGTGCGCGGCCGAGGATCGCCTGCGCCGCGGGACTGGCGAAACGGATGCGGCCGTCGGTGCCGTGGAGCGTGATCATGTCCATCGCATTGTCGGCGAGGAAGCGATACATCGCGGCCCCCTCGGCCGCGGCCTTGTCGGCGGCGCGCTGGCGATTTTGCGCGGCGATCGCCAGCACGGCGGCCTGAAAGACGGCTGCCAACGCCGAGCCGGCGTAAAGCTCCCAGAACGGCAGAACGAGACGCGACGGCGGCAGCGCATGCAGGGCTTCGAGAAGCGCCACGACGAGGAGGGCGACGACGGTCGCCGCCGTTGCGCGCCAGATCGCGGCGCGTCCGCCGGCAAGAGCGGCTTCCGCCGGCAACAGCGCAAACCAGATGACGAGCGGCGACTGCATGCCGCCCGTGAGCGCCGCGATATACGCGATAAGCGCCGCGAAGGTCACGAACGACGCGGTTTCCAATGTCGCAAGCGGCAGCGCCGTGAATGCCGCAAGCGCCAGCGCGCCCGGCATCACGAGCCCCACCATCGCGATTGCTTCGGCGATGTCAGGGCGTCCGACAAGGGCTGCGTAGCACAGCGCCAGGCATGCGCCGACGCCGGCCTTCGCAGCTTGAACCGCCACGAAACGGCGACGAATTTCGCTCTTGTCTTCGACACCGGACATCGCAATCGTTCCATTAACGGCCATGAACCCAATGCTCACGGTTGATTGCGAATCCCGCACGTATCCTGTGGTCCGGAACTTAACGAAACTTGAACGCACGCAAACTTCGTTCGTTAATTCGCAAGGATTCGACGGGCATCGTTTTACGCATTGTTAATGATAATGGCGCGATTCCGGTCGTGTCCACGAATGGTGCAAGGTTTCCGCAAGCACCTTCTGGCAGATTTCCCGATAAAAGATGGGGATAAGCGCTTTGGGTCTGGTGCAGGTCGCCTGCGAATGCCCTCAAACCGATGGCAGCACCGACGTGCAGGCGGCACTCGATTGCCTGCGCGTGGCGATCACATTGTTCGATTCGGACGAACGCCTCACCTATTGCAACAAGCATTACAATCATCTTTTCCGCTCGCTGCCGCCGTCCGAATCGCTTCTCGGCGCGCGCTACGAGTATCTGATCCGACTCGAGCTGGCGGGCGGCGAAATCGCGGAAGCCGAGGCGCTCGACGCCGAGAATTTTATCGCGCGCCGGCGGCAGCAGCTGATCGAGGGCGATTTTCGGCCGTTCGACATTGCCCTGACGGATGGACGCATCATCGAATTGAAGACGCGCCGGATGCGCGCCGGCGGCTGGATCATCCTGTGGAGTGACGCAACCTGCACCCGCAATCTTCTGGCGCGCCTGGAAGACACGATCGAGCTTTCGGTCGACGCCTTCGCATTCTGGAGCGATTGCGATCACCTTGTCCTTTGCAACACCGCCTTCGTCGAACTGCACGGCGTGGAATCGCTCGATGCCGCCTGCGGCATGAATTTCGAGGAACTGATGCGCCGCGCCGTGCTGCACGGCAAATTCGCCATCGACGGCCCTGTTGAAGGATGGCTCGAACGCCGCCTCGGTGCCCATCGCACCACGACGGGCGCGCTGACCCTGTCGACAGCCTCGGGCGCGTCCTATCTAGTGCGCGAACGGGCAACCCGTGGCGGCGGCTCGGTCACCGTTCTGACCGATGTCAGCGAACGCCACCGCGCCGAATCCGCGCTTGCCGAACAGGCGCGCGCCTTGCAACGCACCCGCAGGGCTCTGCAAAAGAGCAAATCCGAAGCGAAGAAACAGGCGAGCTATCTGGCCGATATGACGCGCCGGCTGGATTTGGCGGCAAGCGAAGCCGACACGGCGAAATCCATGTTGCTGCGCACCATGAGTCACGAACTCAAGACGCCGCTCAACGCGATCATCGGCTTTGCTGACCTGCTGCAGTCGACGCCGGAACGCTTCAAGCCGGAGCAGATCGGCGAATATGCCGGGCTCATCCATACCGCCGGCGGCAATCTGTTACGCCTGATCAACCAGATTCTGGACCTGACGAAAATCGCCGCTGGCCGCTATCCGTTGAACCACGCGCCGGTCGCGGTATCGTCCGCATTCGCCGCCGCGCTCAATGCTCATGGCGAGCGCGCGCAAGCCAAATCGTTAACAGTGGACGATTCGCATTGTACGCCCGATCTCATTGTCGATGCCGACGAAACCGCGCTGACCGCCATGATCGGACATCTGCTGGAAAATGCCGTCGCGTGCACGCAGGCCGGCGGCATGATCCGCCTGTCGGCCGAGCGCGAGGACGGCTTCACCCGCATCGCAGTTTCCGACAACGGTCCAGGCGTCGCCGCAGAGGATATGGAACGCATCCTCGAACCGTTCGAACAGGCGGGCTGCGGCCACGCCGGGCACCGCGACGGAGCCGGGTTGGGCTTGCCGCTGATCAAGGCGCTCGCCGAACTGCATGGCGGATCGCTCACGCTCGAAAGCACATTGGGCGAGGGTTTCACGGCGACGATCGAGCTGCCGTCGGCGTGACAGACAAACGGTTTCCGTTATGCAGTGATAAATTCCATTAGCGCGGGCGCATTTTTTCCATTCTCTGATCGCAGGGAATTAGACCGAAGCACATTCGGCACACATCGCGAGGGCAATGGGATGATGCGAACGCGCTTCGTCAACGGATCATCGTTTAATGCTGGCTCTTGGGCATGCGCACGATGAGGCCGTCGAGTTCTTCGGTGACCTTGATCTGGCAAGATAGCCGGCTCGTCGGTTCAATGTCCTGCGCAAAATCGAGCATGGTTTCTTCCATTTCCGATTTGGGCGCCACCTTGGCTTCCCAGGCGGGATCGACATAGACGTGGCAGGTGGCGCAGGCGCACGCCCCGCCGCAATCGGCGTCGATGCCGGGAATGAGGTTCTTCACCGCGCCTTCCATGACGGACCAGCCGACAGGAACCTCGACCTCGTGTTCCTTCCCGGTGGCTTCTATGTATTTGATCTTGGGCATAAAGACTCCTTCGTATCCGGCGCATATCCCGCACCGGACCTGTCGCGGTCAAGCGCTGTTTTCAGGCGATGTTTTTCATGGGAACCGAAATGTCCGCAAGACGCTCGGGGGCGATGCGGGCATTGTCCGCGATCAACTTGCGGCCGACGAGATATTCCGGCGCCGCATTAACGGCCTCGACGGCAACCACCCGCCCCTCGCGCAAATGGAAGATCGCAAATTTGCGCGTGGCGGGATCACCCCTGAGCACGATCGTATCGGTCGGCCAGGCAAGGCCGGCGATCTGCAGTTTGAGGTCATATTGATCGGACCAGAACCACGGCACTTCACGATACGGCGTGTGCTTGCCCAGCATGGCGAGCGCCGCATGCTTGGCCTGGTCAATCGCGTTCTGCACCGACTCCAGCCGCAGCGGATGGCCTTCGCGGCCGATATGGCGCGTGCAATCGCCGGCCGCGAAAATGGCCGGATCGGCGGTCTCCGCGAATTCGTTGACGACGATGCCGTCGTCGCAGGTGAGCCCGGCTTCCTGCGCCAGCTCGACATTCGGGACCACGCCGATTCCCACCAGCACGAGATCCGCCGCATGCGTTTTCCCGCCGGCCTGTATGCCCGTGACCATGCCGGTGCCCGTCAGCGCCTGGACGCCGGTGTTGAGATGAAAGCGCACGCCCGCCTCGCGATGCACGCGTTCGAAGAATTCGGAAACCGGGCGCGAGACGGCGCGCGCCATGACCCGGTCGAGCGCTTCGAAGACGTCGACTTCAACGCCGTGCTTGATTGCGACCGCCGCCACTTCGAGACCGATATAGCCGCCGCCCACCACGGCCAGCCGCGCCCCCTTCGCAAGATCGGGCCGCAGCCGGTCGACATCGGCAATATCGCGCAAATAGTGGATGCCGCCCAGTTGCGCGCCCGGAATGGAAATGTGCCGCACGCGCGAGCCGGTGGCGAGCAGAAGCTTGTCGTAGTTCAAGCTCCGCCCGTCGGCGAGCGAGACCTTGTGGTGCACACGGTCGATAGCGTTGACGCGGACGCCGAGGATCAGTTCGCACTTCGCCTCTTCGAAAAAAGCGTCCGGCTTGAGGAACAGCCGCATGCGCTCGAGCGCGCCCGAAAGATACGCCTTCGACAGAGGCGGGCGCTGATACGGCGGAAACGGCTCGTCACCGATCATGACGAGCGCGCCCGCATAACCCTCCTGCCTCAAAGTGGCTACCGCCTGCAAGCCGGCTTGGCCGGCGCCGATGATGATGATCTGTTCGCTCATGTCCTTGTTCGGGAAAGCTCCGAAAATCCTCGACTGACACCCTAACCTACCTTGTCCGAGCCCAAATGAGGAATCAACCGGCAGGCACGCGTTGAGACACCGCCCGTCCCGCGGTAGAACGCCAGCAATGGGACCGGAAGCCGCGACATTTGCAGCCGAATACGAACTGCGCAGCCTTGCCGACACGGCGGGGCTGGGCGCGCGTATTGCCGCAGGCTTGGCAGCCGGCGATACGGTATCCCTCGAAGGCGATCTGGGCGCCGGCAAGACCACCCTCGCCCGGGCGATTTTGCGCGCGCTGGGACTGGATGAGATGGTACCGAGCCCGAGTTTCACCCTCGTCCAGCTTTACGAGACGCCGCTTCTGCCGGTCAGCCATTACGACCTCTACCGGATCGAAAATCCGGCCGAGATCGACGAACTCGGCCTGGATGAAGCCTTGTCCGAAGGGGCCGCGCTGATCGAATGGCCTGAGCGTGCCGGCGACCGCTTGCCTGCGGACGCGTTGCATGTGCAACTCGCCATCACGGGAGAGGAAACGAGAAAGGCGCGGGTGTGGGGGCCAGTGCGCTGGGCCGCCCACCTGTCGCCGGAATGAGACCATGAGCGGCGAACGCAGCGAAGCCATGCGGGATTTTCTGGAACGCCAGGGCTGGGGCGCCGCCGCCCTTGCACCTCTGCCGGGCGACGCCTCCACGCGACGCTACCTGCGTATCACTGCCGGCGGGCGCCAGGCGATGCTGATGGATCAGCCACAGGGCGCCGAGGCACCCGCCTGCCCGCCCGGCGCCACGGCCGAGCAGCGCCGCGCGCTCGGCTACAACGCGATTGCGCGGCTGGCCGGCGCCGATTGCGGACGCTTCATGGCGGCGGCTGAATATCTGCGCGAGCGCGGGCTCAGCGCTCCGGCGATCTTCGCCGCCGACACGGCCCAGGGGTTCGTGCTGATGGAAGACCTGGGCGATGATCTGTATGCAGATGTTCTCGCGCGCGGCAGCGACGCTGTGCTTCTCTACGGCGCCGCCGTCGCGGCGCTGGCGCGCATCCATGCCGAAACGGCGCCCGCACTGCTCGCGCCCGACAAGGCGCTCTATGCCTATGACGAGACGGCGCTTCTCGCCGAAATCGACCTGATGACCGAGTGGTTCGTGCCGGCGGTCCGCGGCCGTGCCGCCGAGCGCGAGGAAATCGAGGCCCATCGCGAATTGTGGCGCGGCGTATTGAATGCGTTGCCCGCCACGTCGCGCGTTTTCGTCCATCGCGACTATCACGCGCAGAACCTCCTCTGGCTGCCGCAACGCGACGGCACAGCCCGCGTCGGCGTGATCGATTTCCAGGACGCGGTGGCGGGCACGGGCAGCTACGATCTCATTTCGCTCGTTGAAGATGCGCGCCGCGACGTGGCGCCTGAATTGAGCGAAACGATGACGCGCCATTACCTGGACACGATGGCGCTCCAGGGCAGGCCCCTCGACGAAGAGGCCTATCGCGCCGAGATGGCGGTAATGGCGGCGCAGCGCAACGCCAAGATCGTCGGCATCTTTGCACGCCTGTTCAAACGCGACGCCAAGCCGCGCTATCTCGGCTATCTGCCGCGCGTGTGGGGCTATCTGAACCGCGACCTCGAACATCCCGCGCTTGCGCCGCTCAAGACATGGTACGAGCGCGTAATTCCTCGTGAACTGCGCGGGAGCCCGCGCATCGAAGGTATGAACCCGTGAACCGTCCCATTACAAACGCAATGATCATGGCGGCCGGCCTCGGCACGCGCATGCGCCCCCTGACCCTCGATCGCCCCAAACCGCTCGTCGAAGTGCACGGCAAGGCCTTGATCGACCACGCGATCGACCGCCTTGTGCAGGCAGGCGTGACGATGATCGTCGTCAATGTGCATTATCGTGCCGAGATGGTGAAAGCCCATCTGGCCAGGCGTCATGACGTCGAAATCCGCATTTCCGAAGAGAACGAAATGCTGATGGGCACCGGCGGCGGCATCGTCAAGGCGCTGCCGCATTTCGGGGACCAGCCGTTCTTCGTGCACAATTCCGATTCCGTGTGGGTCGAAGGAATCGGCCACGCGCTCGAGCGCATGAAGGCGTTATGGAATCCGGACGAGATGGACGCGCTATTGCTGCTCGCTTCGATGGTGACGGCGCTGGGCTTCGAAGGTAGCGGCGATTTTCTGCTCGATGCGGAGGGGCGTGTCGCGCGCGTGCCCGAGCAGCGCCTCTCCCCCTTCGCCTATCCCGGCGTGCAGATCGTGCATCCGCGGATTTTCGATAATGCGCCGGAAGGCGAATTTTCGATGAACCTGCTGTGGGATGGGGCGATCGAACGCGGACGGCTCTACGGTATCAGGCTCGACGGTGTGTGGATTCACGTCGGCACGCCCGAAGCGGTCAAAGAAGCCGAAGCGTTCCTCGCCGACCTCGCGCCGGTTTAGTGCGCGACTCCGCTTCCCGCAGGACCTTGTGCGAGCAGAGCAGGAAAATGGTCACCACGAAAGCACGGAGATCACGAAGAAGGGGCGATGGCGCGAACCACCCATTGACCCTCCGTGTTCTCCGTGCCTCCGTGTTTGAATTGTCATGACCGCAAACGTCTTCACCATCGCCGCGGGAATGCCCTTCGCGCAGACGCTTGCGCGCGGGTTGATCGCGCGGCTCGGCGCGGAACAAAATCCGTTCGCGCTCGCCGATGCCGTCGTTTACCTGCCGACGCGGCGCGCGGTCCGCACGCTCGGCGACACCTTTGCGCGCGTGTCGGGCGGCGCGGCGTTGCTCCCGCAATTGCGAGCCCTCGGCGATGTCGACGAAGACGACGACGCGTTCGATCCCGCAAGTGACAGCATCTCGTTGCCGCCCGCGATGGCACCGTTGCGCCGCCGCCTCCTGCTCGCAACCCTCGTCCGGCGCTGGGATCGCGCCAAGCATGGCGGGCGCGGCCAATGGGCGTTCGCGCAAGCCGCACAATTCGCCCGCTCGCTCGCCGCCTTCCTCGATGAGGCCGAAACCCAGGAAGCCGATCTCAGCAAACTCGAAGCGCTGGCGCCGGCAAATCTCGCCGAGCACTGGGCGGAGGTGCGCGACTTTCTCGTCCTGCTGCGCGACGAATGGCCCAAGCTGGTGGCGGCGGACGGCACGCTCGACCCGGCGGCGCGCCGCAAAGCGCAGCTCGATGCGCTCACCAGGCGTTATGCGGCTAAGCTGCCCAAGGGACCGGTGATCGCTGCCGGCACGACGGGCAGTATCCCGGCCACAGCGCGTCTGCTGAACGCGATTGCGCAATTGCCGAACGGGATGGTCATCCTGCCCGGCCTCGATCGCGCCCTTGACGAAGAGAGTTGGAACAAGCTCGATCCGGGACATCCGCAGTTCGGCATGAAGGAACTGATCGGGCGCATCGGCATTGCCCGCGCCGATGTGAAGGAATGGGGCGATACGCCGATGCAGGCGCGCGCCGCTGCGTTGCGCGAGACCTTGCGCCCGGCACCGACGACCGATGCATGGCGCGCGATCGCCGAGCACGGTGCCGACGCTTTGGCCGAAGGTCTCGAAGGATTGTCGCTCGTCGTAGCGGCCCATCCCGGCGAGGAAGCGACGGCGATCGCGCTCGTTTTGCGCGAAACGCTCGAAACCGAAGGCAAAACCGCGGCACTCGTCACGCCGGATCGCAATCTCGCGCGCCGGGTTGCGGGCGAACTCGCACGCTGGAACATCGCAATCGACGATTCGGCGGGACGACCGCTTGCGCATACTCCGCCCGGGGCGTTCTTGCTGCTGCTTGCCGAAGCGGTAGCGCAAGAATTCGCGCCCGTGCCGCTTTTGGCGCTGCTGAAGCATCCGCTCGCGGCGGGCGGTATCGCGCCGGCCGAATTCCGCCGCACCGCGCGTCTGCTCGACCGCTTCTGCCTGCGCGGCCCCCGTCCCGATCCCGGTCTCGCCGGCATCCGGCGCGCCATCGCCAATGCCGAGGACGGCGCACGCCGACGCGGGCAGGACGCGCATCTCGCCGGTCTGGCGCGGTGGTTCGACAATGTCGCGAAATGCCTCGCGCCGCTTTGCGACGCCCTTAGCAAAGACGAGATCGCCATCGCCGACATCGTCGCGGCACATGCCGGCGCCGCCGAAATGCTGGCCGCGAGCGATACCGAGAGCGGCGCGGCGCGGCTGTGGCGCGGCGATGCGGGAATTGCGGCAGCCGAACTCGTGGCAGCCCTGCAAAGCGA
Organism: Rhizomicrobium sp.; assembly: GCA_049692035.1. Classification (GTDB taxonomy): domain Bacteria; phylum Pseudomonadota; class Alphaproteobacteria; order Micropepsales; family Micropepsaceae; genus Rhizomicrobium. The sequence goes on along the minus strand of JBAVOL010000007.1, from coordinate 97,281 downwards.
AGCGCGCGACCTGCCGCCGATCGAAACCGCTTCCTACGCGCCATTATTCCGTACACTGAGCGAAGAGCGTGCGGTACGGCCGGCCTATGGACGCCATCCCAGACTGGCGATCCTGGGTCCGCTCGAGGCGCGGCTGCAGAGCTTCGACGTGCTCGTCCTGGGCGGCCTCAATGAAGGCACCTGGCCGGCAGCGGCGAGCGCCGATCCGTGGCTGTCGCGCCCGATGCGCAACACGCTCGGCCTTGCATCGCCCGAACGCGCCATCGGCCTGAGCGCCCATGATTTCGCGACGCTGGCCGCGGGCCCGCGCGTGATTCTCACCCGCTCGCTCAAAGCCGAAGGTTCGCCTACCGTCGCATCGCGCTGGCTGCAACGGCTTGTGCAATTGACGAAGGGCCTGGGGCTCGACGAAAGGCTCGCCGACGGCAAACCCTATGCCGCGCTGGCCACCCTGCTCGAACAGCCTGCCCCCTATGCACCCGAACGCCGTCCGGCGCCCAGGCCGCCCGTCGCGCTGCGGCCGCGCAGTCTTTCCGTGACCGAGATCGAGACCTGGCTGCGCGATCCTTATGCGATTTACGCCAAACATGTGTTGAAACTCGCACCGCTCGAACCGCTTGATGCTGCCATCGGCCCACTCGAACGCGGCACGATCGTTCACCGCATCCTCGAATTGTTTCTCCGGGAAACGACCGAAGCCCTGCCCGCCGATGCCGAGCAGCGCCTGCTCGCGCTGGCCGAGCGCGTGTTCGCGGAAAATGCCATTCCCAACGCGGCGCTTGCCTTGTGGCGGCCGCGCTTCGCCCGCGCGGCGCGCTGGTTCGTCGGCATGGAACGCGCCCGGCGGAGCGAGATTCGCCAATCGTTTGTCGAATTGCGGGGCCAGCGAAGCTTCACGGGGCCGGCTGGCGAATTCGTCTTGCGCGCGCGCGCCGACCGCATCGATGTGCTGAAAGCGGGCGGCGGCACCATCGTCGATTACAAGACGGGCGATCCGCCGAGCAAAAAGCAGGTCGAGGAATTGCTCAGTCCCCAATTGCCGCTCGAAGGCACAATCCTTGCCGCGGGCGGCTTCGAGAGCGTAGGCAAGCTCGCGCCCGCCGATCTCATCTATATCCGTTTCGGCGGCGGCGCCGATCCCGGCGAAGAGCGCCATATCGCCGATGTGGAAAATCTGGTGCGGGATGCGGAACGCAAGCTCACCCAACGTATCGCCGCCTTCGACGATTACGACACGCCCTATCTGCCCCGCGTGATGCCGGTGCGCCGCGACGCCGCCGGCGATTACGATCACCTCGCGCGCGTTCTGGAATGGTCGCTGTCGGGCTGGCAGGAGAGCGGCGAATGACAGCCACACCGCAAGACGCGCGCGCCGCCTCCGATCCCAAACGCTCGGCCTGGGTTTCGGCCAATGCCGGCGCCGGCAAGACTTTTACGCTGGCCAATCGGGTGACGCGATTGCTGCTCGACGGCGCCAGGCCGGAACGCATCTTGTGTCTCACCTATACCAAAGCCGCGGCGGCGGAGATGGCCGGACGCCTGTTTGGTCAGCTTGGCGATTGGGCGATGGCGAGCGATGGCGATCTGGCCGCGCGTATCGTTGCGATCGGTGCCGAACCGCGCGACACGGAGGGCCTGCGCGAAGCACGCCGGCTGTTTGCGCTGGCGCTCGAAACGCCGGGCGGGCTGAAGATCCAGACGATCCATTCGTTTTGCCAATATCTGTTGGCGCGGTTTCCGCTCGAGGCAGGCGTGCCGCCGGCGTTTCGCATTCTCGATGACGAGACGGGACGGGAATTGCGCGACGAAGCGCGCGCGCGCGTGTTGGAACGCGCCGGATCGGGCGACGAGGAATTGGCGGCAGCCGCGGCGCGATTCGTCACCGAGACGAGCGAAACGCAATTGCACGCGATGCTCGACGCGGCGTTGGGCAGCGAAAGGCGAAAGCTCGAGCGCTTTCTGGCCGGCTTGCCGGACACCGACACGGCGATCGGCGAAGCCATCCGCGCCGCGCATGGCGCGCTCCCCGGCGATACGCCGGAGCGAGTCGAAGCCCTGTTCTGCGCCGAGATGAAAGCCGAAGAAGCGCAGTTGCGCGAAGCGGCACGCTGGCTTGCGGGCGGCAAGGCGAGCGACCAGAAAAACGCGCAGGCGCTGTCGAACGCCATCGCGGCCAACGCGTTCGACGCCTTCGCCGAAATCTTTCTGACCGGCACCGGAGAACTGCGCAAACGCCTCGCGACGAAAGACCTGATCGCCGACAATCAACAAATCTATTTCTATTTCGAATCCGTGGGTACGCGTCTCGTCGCGGCCGAGGATCGCCGCCGTGCGGCCAGGGCCGCTGCACTTGCCGAGGCGGCACTGACGCTCATCCGCGCCGTGCGCGCAGACTATCAGGCGGCGAAGCGCGCGCGTGCCGACCTCGATTACGACGATCTGATCGTTGCCGCGCAGGCATTGCTCGAACGGCGCGACGCCGCCCAATGGGTGCTTTACAAGCTCGACGGCGGTCTGGATCATGTGCTGATCGACGAAGCGCAGGATACCAGCCCCGAACAATGGGCGATCGTGACGCGCCTGACCGAAGAATTCTTTGCCGGAGAAGGCGCGGGCAGCGGCACGCCGCGCACGATTTTCGCGGTCGGCGACGAAAAACAATCGATCTTCAGCTTTCAGGGCGCCGAACCGCGCGAATTCGAAGTCCATCGTCGCCACTTCGCCGGGCGCATCGCACAAGAGGCTTTCGTCGAATTGCGTCTCGACGTGTCGCGACGCTCGACACCGGAGGTGCTGCGCTTCGTCGATGAAGTCTTCGCGGCAGCCGAGGCCCGCCAGGGCGTCACCTCGGACGGCGAAGCAATCGCCCACCGCGCCCATCGCGGTAGCGACAAAGGCCGCGTCGAATTTTGGCCGGTTGTGAGCCCCACCGAAATGCCGGAGCCGGATTATTGGCATCCCGTCGACGTGCCATCCGAGAAAAGTCCGGTCGTGCGGCTCGCCGATCAAATCGCCACCCACATCAAATCCTGGACCGACGGCCGCAAGCGCCTGCCCGGACATGAACACCCCATCCGTCCGGGCGACATCATGGTGCTGATGCCGCGGCGCGAGCCTTTCGCCAGCGCCTTGATCCGCGAACTGAAAGCGCGCGGCGTTCCGGTTGCCGGCGCCGACCGCATCCGGCTCGAAAAGCAGATCGCCGTCATGGATTTGATCGCGCTGGGCCGCTTCGTGCTGTTGCCCGAGGACGATCTCAATCTGGCGGCGCTGCTGCGCTCCCCGCTGCTCGGGCTTTCCGAAGACGCGTTGTTCGCGCTCAGTGCGGAACGCCAGGGATCGCTGTGGCAGGAACTTCTGCGGCGCCAGGCCGACAACGCCGCGTTCGCGCACGCCGCGCAATTCCTCTCGGCGTGCATGGGTCGCGCGGATTTTGCGCCGCCTTACGAGTTCTATGCGTCCGTGCTGTGCGCACCGGACGCGCGCAGGAACCTGCTGACGCGGCTGGGCGCGGAAGCGAACGATGCCATCGACGAATTCCTGTCGCTCGCACTCACCTATGAAGCGCTCAACACGCCGTCGCTGGAAGGCTTTCTCCACTGGATCGAGCATGGCGAAGCCGAGGTCAAACGCGACATGGAGCGCGGCCGCGACGAGGTGCGGGTGATGACCGTGCACGGCGCCAAGGGCCTCGAAGCCGATATCGTGATCCTGCCCGACACGACCTCGCTGCCGGACACGCCGGGGCGGCGCGGAGATATTCTTTATACGGATGATGGTCCGGTCTTCCCGGTCCGCGACGCCATCGCCTCGGATGCGGTCAAGCGCGCCAAGGCGGCAGCGCACGCCAAGGCGCTTGAGGAACATCGCCGGCTTTTGTATGTGGCGCTGACGCGCGCGCGCGACCACCTCTATATTTGCGGCTTCGAAAGCAAACGCGGCGTGAAGGAGGGCTCCTGGTATGCGTTGGCCGAGCGTGCCGCGCAGGCGATCGGCGCAGCGACCCCTCGCGCCGGCGAGACGCTGCAAATCCTGGGCGAGACCGAATTCGAGACGATCGCACCCGCGGCTACGGCACCATCCTTGCCGTTGCAGCTCGACGATTGGGCGCGCAAACCCGCTCCCATCGAACGCGAACGCCCCCGGCTGATCCGGCCATCGGACGCGGCGGGCGGCGAAGAGCCTGGTGTTTTGTCGCCGGTCGGCGCGCGCAACGCGGCGCGCTTTCGCCGCGGCAATCTCGTCCACGCGCTGCTCGCGCATTTGCCGGAGATTCCGCCGGAATCGCGGCGTGGCGTGGCGTTCGCCTTCCTTGCGGCGCGCGACGTGCCCCCTGCGGATGCCGCGGCGCTGGTTGCCGAAACGCTCGCCGTCATCGACGAACCCGCCTTCGCCGCCGCTTTTGCGGCTGATGCACGCGCCGAAGTGGCCATTGTGGCCGATCTGCCGGAACTGGGGGAAGGCGCCCGCGTCAGCGGCCGGATCGACCGGTTGGCGGTAACCGAGTCCGAAATCCTCGCGGTCGATTTCAAGACCAACCGGCCGCCGCCGTCGCGCGTGGAAGACGTGCCGAAACTCTATGTCGCCCAGATGGCGCTCTACCGCGCCGCATTGGCCAAGATATTTCCCGGCCGGCGAATCGCCTGCGCGCTGGTGTGGACCGAAGGCCCCTCGCTGATGCGGCTGGACGAAGACGTGCTGGAGGCGGAGACGGGGCGTATCGGGTCGCATCTCGCCGGACAAACAGAGGCCGTTCGAGAATCTCAAGGGACGCAGTACAACTCTGACTAAACTTGGCGGACGCATTTTATAGGCGCGGTTATATGCGAATCGTCGATGTCCACGAAGCCAAGGCACACCTTTCCCAGTTGGTCGAGCAGGCTGCGCAAGGCGAGCCGTTCGTGATCGCCAAGGCTGGAAAGCCGATGGTCAAGGTTACGGCGTTGGACACACCGGCGCCGAAGAAAGTCAGGCGACTCGGCTTCCTGTCCGGGCAGATCGCTGTGCCCGACGATTTCGACCAGATGAGAAAATGTGAACCGGATCAGTAGTATCGCCGCGCACCTTGACCCCCCGCCGCCACGTTCTTAGATATCGTCCTGCCCGTCACCTCCAGCCCCAAGGCCAAGCCATGTCATCGCCCATCAAGGTTTCCGACGCCTCGTTCCAGAACGATGTGCTGAATGCGAAGAAACCGGTCGTGGTAGATTTCTGGGCGGAATGGTGCGGGCCGTGCCGCATGATCGCGCCGTCGCTCGAAGAACTGGCCGGCGAACTCGAAGGCAAGGTCACCATCGCCAAGATCAACATCGACGAGAATCCGGGCGTGCCCACCAAATACGGCGTGCGCGGCGTGCCCACGCTGATGATTTTCAGTCAGGGCCAGGTCGCGGCCACCAAAGTCGGCGCGCTGCCGAAATCCAAGATCAAGGAATGGATCGAGCAGTCGATCTAACCCCCGTCACCATGGCCGGCCCCCGAGCCGGCCACCCAGCCGCCGCGCGTCTGCGCGGCGAATGACTCATCGCTCGCCGACGCTCGCGAACTGGGTGGCAGGGTCAAGCCCTGCCATGGTGAGAGTTTGTGGCTGCAGCCAATGTGAAACTGCGTTCACCCGTTCTCTTCCAGCACCTTGCCGGCAAGGCTGAGCGAGCCGCAGATCAGAATGCGCGGCGGCCCTTCCCGGGGGCGCGCCCGCGACCACGCCGAAATCTGCATTACGGCATCTTCGAGATCGTCGGCGGGACTCGCCTCGAGGCCGCTCGCGCGCGCCGCATCGTAGAGACTGCCGGCGCCGAGGCTCAGTTCTTCGTGCGGAATCGCAACCGTCGTGACATGGCGCGCCAGTCCGCGAAAGGCCGACAGGAAGCCGACCGGGTCCTTGGTCGCGAGCATCCCGCAGACCAGATAAAGCGGCTTTTCGACGCGTTCCTCGAAATCGGCCACTGCCCGCGCAAGGGCGACGGCGCCGTGGGGGTTGTGCCCGGCATCGAGCCAGATTTCGGCGCCGCGCGGCGCCGCATCGATCAACGCTCCCCGCGTCAACCGCTGCAGACGCGCCGGCCATTCGACGTTGCGCAAGCCGCGTTCGACGCCCGAATCCTTGCCCCAGCCATTGCCGGCGCGGCGCAGAGCCGCGATCGTCACGGCCGCATTCTCGATCTGGTGGCGGCCGATCAGACGGGGCAGCGGGAGATCGAGCAGAGCGTCATTGTCCTCATAGACCATGCGGCCATGTTCCTGACGGGCGAAGAAATCCTGCCCGAAGACCAAGAGCGGCGCCCCCAACGCGTCGGCGCGGCGCGTGATGACATCGCGGGGACCGTCGTCCTGCGGACCCACGATCAGCGGCACGCCAGGCCGTACGATGCCGGCCTTTTCCGCCGCGACATCGACAACCGACGGTCCAAGGAATTCCTGATGATCGAGACCGACCGGCGTGATCACGCTGACGCGCGGCCGCGGCACGACGTTGGTCGCGTCGGTCTTGCCGCCCATACCCACTTCGAGCACCAGCGCATCGGCGTGCTGGCGCGAAAACGCGAGAAAGGCGGCCGCTGTGGTGATCTCGAAAAACGTTATCGGCTGGCCGTCATTGACGCGCTCGCATTCCTCCAGCGTTGCGCATAGCTCGCCTTCGCTGATCGGCACGCCGAGCAGGCGGATGCGTTCGTGAAAATGCACGAGGTGCGGCGAATTATAGACGTGAGCATTCAAGCCCTGCGCTTCGAGCATGGCACATGCGAAAGCGCAGACCGAACCTTTGCCGTTGGTGCCCGCGACATGGATGACGGGCGGCAGCTTGCGTTCGGGGTGTCCGAGTGCCGCCAGCAGCCGTTCGACGCGATCGAGCACGAGATCGATTCGCCTGGGGTGAAGCATCGTCAGACGTTGCAGGATAGCATCGCTTCTTAGCGCAACGCTCATAAACCGCCTTCGAAACCGTGTCCGTTGCCCGCGCCGTTGGGTTTCGCAGCGGCCGATCTGGCAGGGCTCGCGTTGATGAGCGGCGGCTCGCTGCGCATCTTCGGGCGCGGGCGCTTCACCAACAGATGCAGAAGCCTGGACAGGGTCGCGCGCAGATCATGGCGATGCACGACCATGTCGATCATGCCGTGATCCAGGAGATATTCGGCGCGCTGGAAACCGTCGGGCAGACGCTCGCGGATGGTTTGCTCGATCACACGTTGGCCCGCGAAGCCGATGAGAGCGCCGGGTTCGGCGATTTGTACATCCCCCAGCATAGCATAGGACGCGCTGACGCCGCCGGTCGTGGGATCGGTCAGCACGACGACATAGGGAAGCCGTGCTTCACGCAAGATGTCGACGCCGATGGTCACGCGCGGCATCTGCATCAAAGAAAGAATGCCTTCCTGCATGCGCGCACCACCCGAGGATGCGAACAACACGAACGGCCTTTGCTCGGCGGCGGCGGCCTGCATCGCCTGCACGAGCGCCTCGCCCACCGCCATCCCGAGCGAACCGCCCAGGAAGTCGAAAGGCTGCACCGCGACCATCACGGGCAACCCGTCGATCGTGCCGCGGGCCGCGGACAATGCTTCCTGCCGCCCCGTTTTGGTTCGCGCGTCCTTCAATCGGTCGGTGTAGCGGCGCTCATCGCGGAAGCGCAAAGGATCGAGCGGTACGTCGGGCTGCGGCAATTCCTCGAATGCGCCCGCATCGAAGATCGCGGCAAAGCGCTCCTTCGGGCCCACGCGCAAATGATAGCCGCATTGCGGGCAGACATTCTGCGCTGCTTCAAGATCGCGATGGAAGATCATGTCGCCGCAGGCGGGACATTTCTTCCACAGATTCTCCGGCGTCTCGCTACCGCGTCCGGCGATCAGGCTTTTGATCCGCGGACGAACGAAATTGGCAATCCAATTCATATTGTCAGTTTACCACGGTTTGTTGCCGCGCCGTATGGACGGAATGGGCGAGAGACGCACAAAATTCGCCAACGTCCTTTACCAGACGTTCGCGTGGCTCGCCACGCGCGGCCCCTTCCGCCAAATGCGTAACGATCGCCGAGCCCACGACCGCCGCGTCGGCGAAGCGCGCGATCACCGCCGCCTGTTCGGGGGTCTTGATGCCGAAGCCCACTGCACAGGGCAATGGCGTGCTCGCCTTCAACCGCGACACCGCCTCGCGCACATCGCCAGCCTCGAAACTCTTCGTGCCGGTCACTCCGGCTATGGATACATAATAGAGAAATCCGCCGGCACCAGCGAGTACCGTTACGAGCCGCCTGGCGTCCGTCGTGGGCGTGGCAAGACGAATAATGTCGAGCCCCTGGGCCGCCGCAGGCAGCCTGAGGACATCGTCTTCTTCCGGCGGCAGATCGACCGTGATCAGGCCGTCAACGCCGGCCTCGGCGGCATCTTTCGCAAAACGCGCCGAGCCGTAACGATGGATGGGGTTATAGTAACCCATCAATACCAGCGGCGTTTTGCCGTCGGCGCGGCGGAAACGCCGAACCATTTCGAGCACTTTGACGAGCGTCATGCCCGCCTTGAGGGCGCGCTGGGACGATTCCTGAATCGCCGGCCCGTCAGCCATCGGGTCGGAAAACGGCACTCCGAGTTCGATGAGGTCCGCACCGGCAGCGGGCAATTGCTCCAGAATCGCGAAACTCGTCTCCAGATCGGGGTCGCCGGCCGTGATGAACGGCACGAAAGCGGCGCGCCCTGCGCGCTGCAATGCGGCAAAGCGATCGGCGATCCGGCTCATATCGTCTCCCCCAAAGCGGAGGCGGCCGTGAACACGTCCTTGTCGCCGCGGCCCGACAAGGTCACGATAATGATCTGGTCTTTCGTCATCGTCGGTGCGATCCGCATGACATGCGCCAGCGCGTGCGCGGGCTCGAGCGCGGGAATGATCCCTTCAAGACGGCTGAGCGCCATGAAGGCGTCCATCGCTTCCCTGTCGGCAGCGGAAAAATATTTCACACGGCCCATATCCTTGAGCCAGGAGTGCTCGGGGCCGACACCGGGATAGTCAAGCCCGGCCGAGATCGAATGCGCTTCGAGGATCTGCCCGTCATCGTCCTGCAACAGGTAGCTGCGCGCGCCATGCAACACGCCCGGCGAACCCTTGATGAGCGTTGCCGCATGGCGTTTCGTATCGATGCCGTCGCCCGCCGCCTCGACGCCATGAAGCGCGACATCATTGTCGTCGAGAAAGGGATGGAACATGCCGATGGCATTGGAGCCGCCGCCGACACACGCCACGACAAGATCGGGCAGCCGCTTTTCCCTTTCGAGGATCTGCGAGCGCGTTTCGTTGCCGATCACGGTTTGAAAATCGCGCACCATGGCAGGATAGGGGTGAGGCCCCGCGGCTGAGCCGATGATGTAGAACGTGTCCCCAACATTGGCGACCCAGTCGCGCAACGCTTCGTTCATCGCGTCCTTCAATGTGCGGGATCCTGACGAAACGGGACGCACCTGCGCGCCCAAGAGGCGCATGCGGAAGACGTTGGGCTTTTGCCGCTCGATGTCCACTTCGCCCATATAGACGGTGCAAGGCAAACCGAAACGCGCCGCAACAGTTGCCGTCGCCACACCGTGCTGGCCGGCGCCCGTCTCGGCGATGATGCGCGTCTTGCCCATGCGGCGCGCCAGCAGAATCTGGCCCAGGCAATTGTTGATCTTGTGCGCGCCAGTGTGGTTGAGGTCCTCACGCTTGAGATAGATTTTCGCGCCGCCCAATTCCGCTGTCAGCCTTTCGGCGAAATATAGCGCGCTTGGACGCCCCACGTAATGAGCGAGCAACCCATCGAGTTCCGCTTTGAACGCGGGATCGGCCTTGACCGCCTCATAGGCCCGTTCGAGATCGAGCACGAGCGGCATCAAGGTCTCGGCGACAAAGCGCCCACCATAGGCGCCAAAATGACCCGCCATATCCGGGCCGGTACGATAGGAATTGGGCGGCAGCGTGGTCACGCCTGAGTCTCCGTCGCGAATTGCGCCATGCGTGCGGCCGTAACAAATGCGCGGATCGCATCCGCGCTCTTCACGCCGGGCGCCGTTTCCACGCCGGATGAGACGTCGACGCCAGGCGCTTCCGTCATGCGGATGGCGCGAGCCACATTGTCGGGTGCAAGGCCGCCCGCGAGCAGCCAGGCCTTTGAGAATTTCCGTCCCCGCAGCAATTGCCAGTCGAACGCCGCACCGTGCCCGCCGGGGCGCGTCGCGGCTTGCGGCGCCTTGGCATCGAACAGCAGCATATCGGCGACGTCCTCATAAGCGGAGACGCCTGCGAAATCCTGCGCCTCGGCCACCGCCAGCGCCTTGATGACGGCCACGCTGAAGCGCGCCCGTACCGAGGCGACGCGTGCGGGACTTTCCTGCCCATGGAGCTGAAGGAAATCGGGTTTTGCCGCAGCGATCGCCGCGGCGATCTCCTCATCGCCCGCATCGGCCACGAGCGCCACGAGGCGGATATGGCCTCGCAGGCGGGCCGCCAACGCCGACGCCTGCTCGGCACGCAGATAGCGGGGCGATTTCGGATGGAACACGAGACCTGCGAAGTCGGCACCAGCCTTCAGCGCGGCGTCGGCAGCCTCGATTCCGGCAATTCCGCAGATCTTGACCTGAATACCCATCGGGCGCCGCTTATCGACGTCCGGCCCAACGAAATCAAGCATAGCATCCAGAAATAATTAAGTAATTGATTTTGGTAATATTTCCTAAGAAATTAAACTGGAGTGGAGGGTTTGAACCGGCGCGTGTCGACACGACCTGCAAGAGACCTTTGAGATCGCCCTTAAGCAGACGCATTCCATAGCCTGGCAGATTCAGGCCTTGTCGCGTCTTGGAACCCGCAAGCGACGTCACGTGCCCGGGTGCGGCCCGATATTGAGCCGTTCGCGCAGCTCCTTGCCTGTGCGGAAGAAAGGCGCGCGTTTCTCGTCGACGGTGACCGGCTCACCGGTGCGCGGATTGCGCCCCAAACGCGACGGCCTGACTTTCACGGAAAAGGCGCCGAAACCGCGCAGTTCAACGCGATGGCCCGACGACAAGGCCGCAATGATCTGATCAAGCACAGTAGACACGATCCGCTCGACATCGCGGTGATAAAGATGCGGATAACGTTGCGCCAAACGCGCTACCAGTTCGGACTTTATCATCCCCCTGCCCCCTGAGGGCCACTGCCGAAGCAAACTATCGGCTTCGCATTCGACAAGCTTGTCAGACACCCGCCCCGTCGTCAACGGGAAGTCACTGAACCAGCACAGTTTTATTGGTTGGGGACGAAGTCGGGCGGGACAGGCTCTGCAGGCAGATTCGAGGCGCCCCACCCGTTTCCCGTTTCGGGAAAAGAATGGGGCACTCCCGGATCGGAGGCTCTGCCGCCGCCTATTCGTCCGTTTCTTCTTCGCCGCCCGTGCGCTTGCGCAAAGCTGCGCCGAGGATGTCGCCGAGCGAGGCCCCCGAATCGGAAGAACCATATTGCGCTACGGCTTCCTTCTCTTCGGCCACTTCGCGCGCTTTGATCGACAATGCAATCTTACGGCTCGCTTTATCGATGCTGGTGACGAGCGCGTCGACCTTGTCGCCGACGCCGAAACGCTCGGGACGCTGATCGGCGCGATCGCGTGCGAGATCGGAACGGCGGATGAAGGATTTCACGCCATCGGCAAGGCTCACCTCGATGCCGCCGTCGTTCACCTCGGTGACCGTGACGGTGACGACGCTGCCCTTCTTGACCGGTCCGACCTTGTCCATCGGATCGCCGCCGAGCTGCTTGACGCCGAGGCTGATGCGCTCTTTTTCGGCATCGATGTCGAGCACCTTGGCCTTGATCATGTCGCCCTTCTTATACTCCGCGACCGCCTGCTCGCCCGGCTTGTCCCAGGACAGATCGGACAGATGGACCATGCCGTCGATTTCGTTGTCGAGACCGACGAACAGACCGAATTCGGTAATGCTCTTGATCTCGCCTTCGATTTCGCTGCCGGGCGGATGCGCGGCCGCAAACGCCTGCCACGGATTTTCCATGCACTGCTTGAGGCCGAGGCTGATGCGCCGCTTGTTGGAATCGACTTCCAGCACCTGCACTTCGACATCCTGCCCCGGCGTCACGATCTTGGAAGGCGCAACGTTCTTCTTGACCCAACTCATTTCCGACACATGCACGAGACCTTCGACGCCGGGCTCCAGTTCCACGAAAGCGCCGTAATCGGTGACGTTGGTGACCTTGCCGCTGAAACGCGCGCCGGGCGGATATTTGGCGCCGACACCTTCCCACGGATCGGTCTGCAGCTGCTTCATGCCGAGGCTGATGCGCTGCGTGTCCTGGTTGATCTTGATGATCTGCACGGTCACGGTCTGGCCTACCGACAGCACCTCGGTCGGATGGCTGACGCGGCGCCAGGCGATGTCGGTGACATGCAGGAGGCCATCGACGCCGCCCAGATCGACGAACGCGCCATAATCGGTGATGTTCTTCACCACGCCTTCGACGATCTGCTTTTCGGTCAGGCTCGCCACCAGCGAAGAACGTTCCTCGGCACGGCGTTCCTCGAGCACGGCGCGGCGCGAAACCACGATATTGCCGCGGCGGCGGTCCATCTTGAGTATCTGGAAAAGCTGCGGCTGGTTCATCAACGGCCCGACATCGCGCATGGGACGCACATCGACCTGACTGCCGGGCAGGAAGGCTACGGCGCCGTCGAGATCGACGGTGAAGCCGCCCTTCACCCGCCCGAAGATAACGCCAGTCACACGGGTCTGATCGTTGAACGCCTTTTCGAGTCTGATCCAGCTTTCCTCGCGCCGTGCCTTGTCGCGCGACAGGATCGCTTCGCCCATCGCATTCTCGACGCGCTCGATATAGACCTCGACTTCGTCGCCGACTTTGACGTTGGGCACCATCCCCGGCATCGTGAATTCTTTGAGCGCGACGCGGCCTTCGGTCTTCAGGCCAACATCGACGACGGCAAAATCGTTCTCGATGGCGACGATCGTGCCGCGCACGACCGATCCTTCGGCGGGCGCACGTTCGATGAAACTTTCTTCGAGCATAGCGGCGAAAGCGTCGCGGCTCGGGGTGGCAATGGATTCAGCACCAGCATGTGCCATGGAAACTCCTGTTAAGCGGTTTTGCCGGCCGGCAGGACCGGCGGACTTCGCCCGCGAAAAGCCAAGCCTTCGCCGCGGGCGCATAGGTGTGGATAGGGATGATCGCGCACGTTGCCCGGAAAAGGCCGCCGGGTCTCCTTCAACCCCTGTGGCGTACCTGGAGCGCGTCCTCGATTTTGGGGGAAACCAAGGCGAGGGCCGCCGCGAATGCGGCGTCTATATCCAATTCGCTCGTATCGAGCAAGATGGCATCGGGGGCTGGCCGCAAGGGCGCAACGGCACGCTGCCGGTCGCGGGCATCGCGCGCCAGAATTTCCGCGAGCACCGCCTGTTCGTCGGCAGCCCCCCCGAAGGCCTGCAGTTCCAGCCATCGACGATGGGCGCGCGTCTGCGGTTTCGCATCGACGAACAATTTGGCTGGCGCCTCCGGACAGACAATTGTCCCGATATCGCGGCCATCGATGACAGCGCCGGGCGCATGGGCGGGCGGGTCGGCCGCGAAATGCCGCTGGAAATCGAGCAGGACCGTACGAACTGCCGGCTGCGCCGCAACGATCGAAGCGATGGCCGCAATTCTATCGCTGCGAATAGCCGGATCGTTCGCCTGTGCCGGATCGACGGCATGCGCGGCGGCGACGGCATCAGCTTCGTTCTCCGGATTGCCGCCGGCAACGACCACCGCCAATGCCGTCAATCGGTAGAGAGACCCCGAATCGAGATGGGCAAAGCCGAAATGCTTCGCCAGGCGCTTGGCCAGCGTTCCCTTGCCGGACGCCGCAGTCCCATCCACGGCGATGACGACCGGCGTCTTCACGAATTGGGCACCACGAAACGGCCACCCAGATTGCGCAACATCTGCTCGAATTCGGGAAAGCTCGTCGCGATCATCGCGGTGTCGTCCACGCTCACCGCCTGGCGTGCCGCCATTCCCGCAACCAGGAACGACATGGCGATACGGTGATCCATCTGCGTCGCGACACGGGCGCCGCCAGGCACGCCGTCGAGCCCGCGCCCTTCGATGATCAGCCCGTCGGCCAATTCCTCGACCGCGACGCCGCAGGCTTTGAGGCCGCAGGCCATTGCGGCAAGGCGGTCACTTTCCTTGACGCGCAGTTCCTCGAGGCCGCGCAGCACGGTACGTCCTTCGGCAAAAGCGGCAAGAACGGAGAGGATCGGATATTCGTCGATCATGGAAGGTGCGCGTTCGGCGGGAACCTCGACACCCTTCAGCGACGAGGCACGCACATGCAGATCGCCGATATTTTCGCCGCCGCTCACGCGCGGATTTTCTACGGTCACGTCGGCGCCCATCTCCTGCAAGGTGTCGAGCAGGCCGATGCGCCGCTCATTGAGCAGAACGCCGGGGATGAGGATCTGCGAACCCGGCACGAGCAAGGCGGCAGCAAGCGGAAAGGCGGCCGACGAGGGATCGCGCGGCACGGTGATTTCGGTGGGGCGAAGCTCCGCTTCGCCCAGAATCATGATCGCTTCGCCGCCTCCGGCCAGTTGCTCGACCGAAACTTGCGCGCCGAAAGCCGCGAGCATCCGCTCGGTGTGATCGCGGGTCAGCGCCTGCTGGGCGATCCGCGAACGCCCGGGCGCATTCAATGCCGCCAGCAGCAAGGCCGATTTCACCTGAGCAGATGCGACCGCGACTTGATGGTCGATGGCAACCGGCAGAGCAGCTCCGCGCAAGGTGAGCGGCATCAAGCCACCGGCACGCCCCCAGGTTTCCGCGCCAAACAGAGCTAGGGGGTCGACAACGCGCCGCATCGGCCGGCGCCGCAACGACTCGTCCCCGGTGAACACGGCGGTAATCGGCGTCGTAGCAATCGCGCCCATGACGAGGCGCGAGCCCGTGCCCGAATTGCCGAAATCGAGAATAGTTTCGGGCTCGGCGAAACCGCCCACGCCGACGCCCCATACGCGCCAGGCGCCCTGGCCGTCACGCATGGCCTGTGCCCCAAGATGGCGCACAGCTGCGGCCGTGTTCAACACGTCTACGGCTTCCAAAAGGCCGCCAATGCGGGTTTCTCCGACCGCCAGCGCCCCCAGAATGAGTGCACGATGCGAGATCGATTTGTCGCCCGGCACCTGCGCCTGGCCCGACAGCGGACCGGCGCGGCGGGCGGCCAAAGGGCGCGGCGATGAGGAATCCTTCATCGGGGGTCTTTAGAACGCTTTGACAGGCCGCCGCAACCGTGGCAAACGACCCGACCTTCGAAACCGGAATTCACGCGGGAAGAGTGACCTTGGTCAAGGCAGATCTCGGAATTAAGCGCATATGCCCCAGTTGTGGCGCGCGTTTCTACGACCTTCAGAAGCGGCCGATCGAATGCCCGAAATGCGCGTTCTCTTTCGAGCCGGAAGCGCTCTATAAACAGCGGCGGCCGCGTCAGCCCGAACCTCAGCCTGCGGCAGCGGCAGTTGTCCGCGACGAGGATGAGGAGGTGGAGGACGAGGAGGAAAACGAGGAAACCGAACTCGACGAGGCCGAAGAGGTCATCGAGGAACCGGTCCTCGTGGTGAGCGACGACGACGAGGAGGCCGAGGCCCTCGAAGAGGCCGCCGAAGAAGACGCCGGCATGTCGGTTGTCGAGCCCGATGCGGATGTCACCGATATCGACGATATCGAAGACGAAGACGTCGACGACGAGGAAGATGACAGCTTGCTCGAGGCCGTCGAAGAGGACGAAGATGATGTCAGCGGGATCATTGACGCGGACATCGCGAAGGACGAACCGTAACGCGAGGTTTTGGGGCGACAACGCGGATGTCGCGAATCCGCACGACGACAGGTTCGAGGCAGGCACATGCCGGCTTTGAACTTTCGATTTCTGGAGACGGGGCCATAGCTCAGATGGGAGAGCGCTTGAATGGCATTCAAGAGGTCAGGGGTTCGATTCCCCTTGGCTCCACCAACCTGCGCTGCGCAGCTGCGGAGGTTGTCCCCCGGATCCCGTCAGGGCGAAGGGGGACTGTGGAGGGCTCACGCAACTTCGGTTGATGAGCCAGTCTTCAGTCGTTTCGCGGGCGTGTTCGCCTGAGTTAGGGTGTCAAACGGCGCGTGGAGCGCGCGGCCGAGGTATACGAAAGGCACGTCTTGCGCGCGTTCATGGATGCCCGCTCGGTTCCAGCGGGTACGACCATTGAAACCGATCTTGCCATCATAGGCGGCGGCCCATCGGGCATATCGCTGGCGCTGGCCTTGGCCGATACACCTATCCGCATGCTCATGATCGAGAGCGGCGGCATGGAATTCGACGCGGCGACACAGGCGCTCTACGCCGGCAACGAAACGGGCATCCCGTACATCAAGCTGGACGCCACGCGGCTGCGCTATCTCGGCGGCAGCAGCAATCATTGGGGCGGCTGGTGTCGTCCGCTCGATGTCATCGACTTCGAAAAGCGCGACTGGCTGCCCCATTCGGGCTGGCCGTTCAGCCGCGCCGCGCTCGAACCCTATTTCGCACGCGCCCAATCGATCGTCGAAGCGGGTCCCTTCATCTATGACGATCCCGCGAAATGGACCGCAGCGCTGGGCGCACCAATCGCTCTCGGCAGCGGCGGCACCTACACGACCTATTTTCAGTTCAGCCGGAACGGCGGCTACCAGCAGCATGACAATTTTCTGCCGACGCATTTCGGCGAGCGTTATGCCAACGACCTGAAACGCATCGCACATCTCGACGTGATGCTGCACGCCAATGTCACCGGCCTCAGGCTTGCGCCCAACGCGGCGAGCCTCAGCCATCTCGACGTCGCGACGCTTTCCGGACGCCGTTTCACCGTGAAATCGAAATATGCGGTGCTGGGCCTGGGCGGCATCGAAAATCCGCGCCTTCTGCTGGCTTCGAACGACGTGATGCGCAACGGCGTCGGCAATGCGAACGACCTTGTCGGGCGCTTCTTCGCGGACCATCCGATCCCCGGTGAAACGGCGACGATGGTAATCTTCAGCGGCAACATCGCGCCCTATTACCAGCTTCAGCGCGACGCCCAGGGCACGAATATGCGGGCGGCCTTTGCACCGCTTGACGCGTTCAAGCGCGAGCGCAGGATTCTGGGCTCGTTCGCCACCGTCGAGAACGAAATTCAGTTGGATGGCGTGGGCCGGGCGGCGGTCGCGACAGTGGCCGGCGCGCTCGGTGTCGATGCGAGCGGCATGCGGGCTTACACGCTCGGCTGCGGCATGGAGCTGGCGCCCGATCCGGACAGGCGGGTGAAACTCACGACAGCCCGCGACAGCCTCGGCATGCCGCGCCTTGAACTCGATATGCGCATTGCCGACTCCGACTTCGCCCATTATCGCGAGACGGTCAAGGAACTGGGCCGGCAATTGCTGGCCGCGCGCAGCGGCATGATCCGCCTGAACCGCACGACGCGGAAGAGCTGGCTCAGTGTCATGGGCTGGGGCAACCACCATATGGGCACGACCCGCATGCACGACGATCCCAAGCGGGGCGTGGTGGACGCCAACGCCCAGGTGCATGGCGTCCACAACCTGTTCGTCGCAGGCAGCTCGATCTTTCCCACCTACGGCGCGTCCAACCCCACCATGAACATGATCGCGTTGACGCTGCGGCTTGCCGATCATCTGCGGACCATCATGCGATGAGCGGCGGCTGGAAATCGCAAATCGCGCGACGTCCGCTTCTCGCGGGCCTTTTGGGTGCGCTGGGCCTCGGAATTGCCGGCGGCCTCGTCTATGAGGCGCCCTTCCTGATGCATCGCCGCTACAAGCGGACACCTTTCGACGATCTGTTGTCACAACTTGCGGACCGGGACAGCGCTGAAAAACTCGGCGCCGCTGTGCTCGCACAGGAGCCCGGCTTCGATGCGCAGAACACGGCACGCGCCTTGCGCCGAAAGATGGGCAAGGCCTCGCTGGCCCAAATCGTGGCCCGCGACATTGCCCAAGGGCAACTGGTCGAAGTCCACGGCTGGGTGCTGCCTGTGACGCTGACAATGCTCTCGGCGCTGGCCGCAAAGGCTCAATGACGCCGCTATAGCGGGGCGCCTGCCGGAACGGCGCGGATCAAGCCGCGCAGCGAATTGCCCAGATAAACGGCTTCGGCACGGACCAGATCTTCCGGCACGAGGGACATTTCCGTGCATCGACCATCTGCGATCAGAGCACGCCGCAGGCATCCGTCGAGAAGTCCCGCATCGAGCGGCGGCGTCACCAGGGCGCCTCCGATGCGCGCGAACAGGTTGGTGCGGCTGCCTTCCGTCAATTCGCCTTTCTCGTTGCGGAAGACGACTTCATCAGCGCCCGCTTCGCGGGCGGCACGGGCATATTCTTCCTCATAAGTCTCGCGCCAGCTCGTCTTGTGGCGCAGAAGTACATCCCCGGCTGCCATGCGCTGCACACAGATCGCATAGCGCCATGATGGGGGAGTTGTCGTATCGAAAATGTGCGCTTCGCAGACAGCTTCACCTTTTTCGGAAAGCGTCAGACGCAGACGCAGATCGCCGCCTGCCGGGAATACCGCCTCCTCCAGCGCCGCCATCACCGCCGCGCGATCGAAGGGGATGGCGAACGCCGCCGCCGAAGCTTCCATCCGCGTCAAATGCCGGTCCAAACGCACGAAACCCTCGCGTGGCGAGAACCGCAGCGTTTCGATCAGCTCCAACGGCCGGCGAGCGGCATCATAATAGCGCGCCTTGAGCAGGCACTCGTCATATTCCGCTTGCGCGCGGGAGTCGTAGATGATCGCGCCCCCGACGCCGAGTTCGCCGGCACCCTCCGCAATCGTCAACGTACGGATCGCTACGTTGAAGCGCGCCGAACCGTCGGGGGCGAAGGCACCGATGGCGCCGCAATAGACCCCGCGCGGGCTCGCCTCCGTCTCGCGGATCATTTCCATCGCGCGTATCTTGGGTGCCCCGGTCACCGAACCGCACGGAAAAAGTGCCCGCACGACCTGCTCGACCGGTGTGCCGGGCGAGAGGTCAGCGCGGATCGTCGAGACCATCTGATGAACCGTGGGATAGGATTCCATCCCGAACAACTCGTCGACGCGCACGCTGCCGATGGATGCGATCCGGCCCAGATCGTTGCGCAACAGATCGACGATCATCAGGTTTTCCGCGCGATCCTTCGCGCTGGCTGCGAGCGCTGCGCGAGCCGCAGCATCGCGCACCGGATCGGGATCGCGCGCAGCCGTCCCCTTCATGGGACGGGCAATGAGCCGGCCGTCGGGGGTCAGGGCAAAAAACAGCTCGGGCGACAGGCTCAGAATCCGGCTTCTGCCATCGTCGACAAACGCGCAATGGGCCGCACCCGCCTGCCCGCGCAAGGTCCGGTAGAGCGCCATCGCGTCGCCTGCAAAGGCAAACCTGGCCCGGAAGCTCAGATTGGCCTGATAGAGGTCGCCAGCGCCGATCAGGTCGCGGATCCGGTCGAAACGGGCGCAATAGGCGGTGAAGTCCCATTCGGGCTGTAGAGGCCCCGCATAGGCCCGTCCGGAACTCGTCAGGAGCCGTTCGGCTCCGTCGCCCGCGGCGTCGCGGCAAGCGTCAAAAATCCCGAACCACAGAAGGGGAACCCTCCGGATCGGCCACAGAAGGCGGCCCAGGCGCGGCTCCAGCACATAACCGAGCTCGTAGCTGAAATAGCCCGCCGCGTAGCGCCCCGCCGCCATCTGGGCTTCTATGAAGGCCAGCGCCGGTACGACCTCGTCCGGCGTATCGGCCCGGACGGTGGCGACCGGGTTCTCGAACCAGGTCAGGTGCGGCCCGTCCGGACGGGTGTCGTCCAGGAGCACACGCGGTCGACGGGAACCGTCGTTCATTGCAAACACCTCACTCGGCCATGGTTCTGCCGCGCGGCGTGGCCGAGAGCAATGCGCGACGCCTTGATTGGCCTCTCCGGAGCCCCCACATTGCTCGTCAGGCGGTGCCAAATTGGGCCGCGAAACAGGACCGGCGCTGCGGTCCGGCAAGGCTGCTCAAGGAGGGCTTTGAAGTGACACGGACTACCTATTTCAACAGCCCGTTTCTTCTCGGGTTCGAGCACCTCGAGAGACTGCTCGAGCGAACCGCAAGGAGCGCGGGCGATGCCTATCCGCCCTACAACATCGAGGAAACGGGCCCCGACCGGCTGCGCATCACGCTGGCCGTGGCCGGCTTCGACCGCGACGAATTGAAGATCACGATTGAAGAAAACCAGCTTGTCATCCGTGGACGCCAATCCGAAGAAGCCGACAAGACGTTTCTTCATCGCGGCATTGCCGCACGACAATTCCAGCGCTCCTTCGTACTTGCGGAAGGAATCGATGTGACGGGGGCGGAACTTCAGAATGGTTTGCTTGCGATCGATCTTGTCAGGCCGAAGGCAGAGCCGGTGGTGCGCTCGATCGAAATCAAATCCGGTTCAAATGGGAGCGGGCTCAACTGAGAGACGCAACCGAAGGAGATCCATCATGACAAACGACAGCCATATTTTCGACGATAGCGAACGCGCAACTCAACAGCCATTCGATGACGCACGGCTCGCCTACATCAAGCCGACGGGTGCCGCCGAAGCCAGAAAGCTCGGCATCATTCCAGCCGGAATCGAGATTCCGGACGATGCCAGGCTTTACGTTCTGCACGGCGTGGACGGACGCGTGCTCGGCTTCACGGATGCCTGGGAATCGGCCTATGGCGCCGCGGTGCAAAACGAGCTGACGCCGCTCAGCGTGCACTGACGGCACAAGACGAACGCCGAATGCGCAAGCCGGAACGATGTTCACGCGCTTGCGTATTTGCGCACGGCCTCGAGCGGGTGAGGACGTTCAAGCGGCCTGGGAGTTCGCGCCGTTAGTCGGTGCGGTCAACAGCGAATAGAGCACTTCCGGTTTGCTCGTAGCGCGAAGCTTCTCGCAAGTCGCCTGATTGCGCAGGAGACGCGAGACGCGCGCCAGCGCTTTGAGATGGTCAGCGCCGGCACCATCGGGTGCCAGAAGCAGAAAGACCAGATCGACTGGTTGATTGTCGACCGCGTCATAGGCGACCGGCGTTTCGAGCCGCGCAAAGAAACCCACGATCCGCGGCAAATTGGCGAGGCGTCCGTGCGGGATCGCAATGCCCTGGCCCATGCCGGTGCTGCCCAGCCGCTCGCGCTCGTTGAGCGTTTCGAAGATGCGCCGTTCCGGCAAACCCGTCAGGCGCGCCGCATGCTCGGCCAGTTCTTGCAACAACTGCTTCTTGCTTTGGGCCTTGAGCGTTGCAGTCACGGCATCCGGCGTCAGCAGATCAACGATTTCCATGACAACCTTCTGGTTGACGATCAAGCCTCGACGCCCTTTGGCGTCCTGGCCTTGTCGTGATGATTTTTGAGACGGCGTTTGTAACGACGAATTTGCTTCTGCAGATGTTCCATCGCGGCTTCGAATGCGCGGTGGATATCCATTTCGACGCCTTCAGCCTTCAACACGACGCCGGCGTCCAGATGCGTAGTGCAATCGGCACGGAATCCGGAGCCCTCGTGCGAGAACACGACAATGGCTTCCGCGCCGCCTTGGAAATGTTTTCCAACCACAACTTCCAGTCGGGTGCGCACCTTTTCGGGAAGCGCCTCGCCGATCTCCATCTGCTTTCCTGAGATGCGAACTTTCATGGGCTCTCGCTGTATAGCTTAACGCTCGCTTGGCAATTTCGCACTGCGCGCCGAGCACCACCCCGTCGAAAAAAGCGGCGGACATTATGTCGGCTCCCCACCTCTGTCAATCGCGGCAATTTAAACCCTAACGTCACTGTGCTGCGGTTGAAAACCCCGCCTGTTTCAGCCTGCGCCGTTCGACCGAAGACGGAATGCGCATCGCCTCCCGGTACTTCGCAACCGTACGCCGCGCAATATTAACACCGTCCGCGGTCAGCAGCGAAACGATTCGGTCGTCCGACAGAATTTCGTCGCCCCCTTCCTTGTCGATCATCTCGCGAATGCGATCGCGTACCGCTTCCGCCGAATGGGATTCCGCGCCGCCGACCGACTGAATCGCTGCAGTGAAGAAATATTTCAGTTCAAAGACGCCGCGCGGTGTCGCGATATATTTGTTCGACGTAACGCGGCTCACCGTCGATTCATGCATCGAGATCGCGTCGGCGATAGTGCGCAGATTGAGCGGGCGCAGGTGGCGCACGCCGAAAGTAAGGAAGCCGTCCTGCTGGCGAACGATTTCGCTCGCGACCTTGAGGATCGTGCGCGCGCGCTGGTCGAGGCTCTTGACCAGCCAATTCGCATTGTTGAGACAGTCGGTCACATAGGCCTTCGCATCCTTGTCGCGGGCGGAGGCGGCAATCTTCGTATAATAGCGCGAATTGACCAGCAGCCGCGGCAGAGTGTCGGCATTCAGTTCGACGTGCCAGCCGCCATCGGCCCCTTCGCGCACGAAAACGTCGGGTACGACGGGCTGAACCGGTTCGGCCCCGAAGGTGAGACCGGGCTTGGGCGTCAGCGCGCGGATCTCGGCGATCATATCGCCGATGTCTTCGGCGTCGACGCCACACAATGCGCTGAGCCCGGCAATGTCGCGCCGGGCCACGAGATGAAGATTCGCAACGAGTGTTTGCATCGCGGGATCGAAACGGTCGCGTTCGCGCAGCTGAAGCGCGAGGCATTCGGCAAGATCGCGCGCTGCCACACCGGTCGGATCGAAACCCTGCACCACGCGCAAGACCTCTTCGACCGTGTCGAGCGGCGCACCCAGACGCACCGCCAGTTCGTCGAGATCGCCGCGCAAATATCCCGCTTCGTCGATGATATCGATCAGTGCCGCGGCGACGAGACGCCGGTCCGGTTCGAGCCCGGCAATCGTCAACTGCTCTGTCAGATGGTCCTTGAGCGTGGGATTCTGGGTAAGCGAGCGCTCGAATGCGTTCTCGCCGTCACCGTCGAGCGAGCCGCCCGAACGCACCGTGGTCCAATCGGTGAGCGGCGTGCTGCTCGCAACCGCGGAGGAATGCTGCGCTTCGCCATCCTCGGCGTACAGATCGCTGCGTTCCGCATCCATGTCTTCGGACTTGGAGAAATCGTCGCGTGCCAGTGCCGTGTCGAGCGCTTCGGATTCGCCGGAAGGCGCGACATCCGCCGTCTCGCGTTCGTCGGGGCCGGCCGCTTCCGTTTCGTCGCGTTCGAGCAGCGGATTGCGTTCGAGTTCCTGATCGACATAGTCCGCCAATTCCAGATTGGACAGCTGAAGCAGCTTGATGGCCTGCTGCAATTGCGGCGTCATGACCAGGGACTGGCCTTGGCGTAGTTCGAGCCGTTGTGTCAGCGCCATGGCAACCGCCTCGCTCCGCCGCCCTACAGCGAAAACCGCTCGCCGAGATAGACCCGGCGAACGTCGCGGTCACCCACGATCTCGTCCGGCCGTCCCTCCTTGAGAACCTGCCCTTCGTGGATGATGTAGGCGCGGTCGATGATGTCGAGCGCGTCACGCACATTGTGATCGGTAATGAGGACGCCGATGCCGCGATCCTTCAGCTGGCGCACGAGGTCGCGGATTTCAGACACCGCGATCGGATCGATGCCGGCCAGGGGCTCGTCGAGCAGAATGTAGGACGGATGGGTCGCCAGTGCGCGGGCGATCTCCACCCGGCGCCGCTCGCCGCCCGACAACGCGATTGCGGGCGTGTTGCGCACATGGGTGACGCCGAACTCCGCCAGCAGTTCCTCGACCATGGCTTCGAGGCGGCCCGCGTCGGATTCGACCAGTTCCGCCGTTGCACGGATGTTTTCTTCCGCAGTGAGGCCACGGAAGATCGAGGCCTCCTGCGGCAAATAACCGATGCCCAGACGGGCGCGCCGGTACATCGGCAATTGCGTCACGTCGTGGCCGTCGAGTTCGATGGTGCCGTAATCGGCGGGGATCAGGCCCGTGATCATGTAGAAGCAGGTCGTCTTGCCGGCACCGTTGGGGCCCAGGAGGCCTACGACTTCGCCGCGGCGCAGCGACAGGCTGACAGAGCGCACGACCGGGCGCTTGCGGAAACTCTTGCCGATCCGATGAACGACAAGGCCTTGGCTGCCTTCCACCAAACGCGGCAGTGGCCGGTCGGCATCGCGCCGTCCGTTAGGCAGGAGTGGGGGGGTGTTCGCCGTCATCGCAAAAACTGTGCCTATTCGTCTTTAAGGAATTGTGAAGGCTAGTTATCCCCATTATCCGTGGCTTTTGGCGCGGCGTCTTTCGGCGCCGCCGCGTCATTCGAGCTGGGCTTGGGAACGAAGCTACTGTGCACGCGTCCGCCCGGCATGCCCTTGGCGGTCAGATGGGCGAGACCGGTTTCCATGTTCACCACAAGCAGCGTGCCGCGCATGACATTCTTGCCCTTGACCAGCACGACCTTCTTGCCTGTGAGCGTAACCGTCTTGGCACCCAAATCGTAAACGCCATTGTCGCCGGTTGCCGTTCCGGACGCAGTGTCGAGCACGACATTGCCGGTGGCGGTGAGACGGTTGAGGTCGTTGCCTCCGACCGCCTCGGCAATCACCTTGTCCGCGCGAAGCTTGCAGCCGGCCTGCGTCACGATCACGTTGCCGAGATAGGTTCCCATCTTGGTTTCGAAATTGCCGACGAAATTGTCCGACGCAATATCGTAGGGTCCGCTGCACTGGTGCGAGCCAAGTTGGCCGGCACCGTTCGCACGAGACGCATGATTTGTCCGACCCGCAGCCGTCTGCGTTGAGGTACCTTGGGTTTGTGATGTCGCCTGCTGCGCATCGGCGGCACCGAACGAACACACCAGCGCCGCAACAGCAAGTAGCGCAATTTTCATCGGTGCTTCATCCCGTGCAAGAAGAGCCTCATGCGCACATCGCCATAAAGATAAACCAGCTTCGTATCGCGGTCGATCTTGAAACGGTCCGCGCGGAACGTCCCGAAGGGGCCCTGCCCTTTTACCGGACGATTGCCGACGACAATGCCCCTCGCCATGTCGATGTCGGCTTTGGTCGTGTGAACCTCATAGCCATTGTCCGAGTAGACGTCGACGACGCCATCCACCGAAAGCTTCTGGGTCTGTTTCGCCCCGGCACGGGTCGATGCCCCTCCAGGGGCGGCGGTGGCGTCGAGCAGTCCATGCGTCGCGGTGGCATTCAGCCAAGTGCCGCTCTTGAGCGTCAAATCCGCTTCGACATTCTTGAGTTGCGCCCGTTTGCCGTCATGCGGGTCCTGGATCGCCTGGTCGGCCGTAACAACGAACGGATTTCCGGCGCTGTCGATGCCGGTGAGTTTCGGCTTAATCATCGCCAGATCGTTGTTGACGATGTCGAGACGCTGCAAGGTCAGCGCAATCTTCTTGCTGTCCTGCATGCGCGGCTGCACCGAATAGGCAATCACGGCGGCAAGCAGAGCCGCAGCGGCCATTGGCAAAGCGCGCTTCATGATGCCGACGAAGCGGGTGTAGCGCTGCACATCGATCGTGGTCGCGCGCTGGCGCGCCGTCCAGTTGAGTGACGGCTTGGAGGCGGAAAGCCGCGTCAAAGGATTGCCCAAGGCTTCATTCGTGGGTTCGAGAGGCGTCATTATTGCAACCCTGCCCGCAGGCAATCGTGCATGTGTAAAATGCCGGCCGGCCGCGCATCGCCGGGTGCGACAACGAACAGGACGGTGATCTTCTTCGCATTCATCAGAGCCACCGCTTCGGCGGCGAGTTGCCACGGCTCAACGATCTTGGGATCGCGCGTCATCACCTCGCCGATCCTGCGGTGGAACAGGGAGGCATCCATCCGGCGGGCGAGATCGCCGTCGGTGAAGATACCCGTGAGCGAGCCGTTCCCATCGACGACGCCCACGCAGCCGAACCGGCGCGCCGTCATCACGACAATCGCCTCGCCCATCGGCGCATCTTGCGGCACCAGAGGGATTTCCTCGCCCGCATGCATGATGTCGGACACGCGAATGAGCGCCTTGCCCAGCGAACCGCCCGGATGCAGCGTGCGATATTGATCGGCGGTGAAGCCGCGCCGTTCCATCAGCGCGACCGCGAGTGCGTCGCCCAGGACGAGCATCAGCGTCGTCGATGTCGTGGGCGCCAATCCCATCGGGCACGCCTCGCGCGACTTGGGCAAGACAAGCGCGATGTCGGCAGCTTGCAGCAGGGCGGATTCGGCGCGGCTCGCCACGCCGATTACGGGAATTGAAAAGCGCTTGGCGAAGGTGATCAGATGCGAGAGTTCGGGCGTGTCGCCCGAATTGGAGAGCATCAGCAGCGCATCCTGGCGCGTGACGGCGCCCAGATCGCCATGACCTGCCTCGGCCGGATGGACGAAATGGGCGGGCGTGCCGGTTGAGGCCAGGGTCGCCGCGATCTTGCGCCCGATAAGCCCCGATTTTCCCATACCGCTGACGATAACCCGCCCTTTGACGGTCAAAATCGTGTTCACGGCACGCGTGAAATCGCCGTTCAACGTTTCGCCCAGCGCCGTGATCGCCTCGCTTGCCATGCCGAACACATGCTGCGCTGAAGCACGATCGCCCTCGTGCAGCGACGATGCCTCGCGTTCGGCAGATGCCAGGCTGGGAACGGGATCGGCAACGCGCATCAAACACCCGGTTGGCAAACACAGGAGCCATTTTGCTCCATTGGCCTTTACTGGGCCGCACTCTAGGCGGCCGCTACGCAAATTTCATGCCCTGTTTCGCGAAGATAACTATGGGGGCTCACGCCGAACCGTTCAAGCGGGATCGTCGGAAAGCGTTAAGCCCTTGAGCCAACAGCTTAATGCGCAAAAATATCGACCTCAGACCAGCCCGCCAGATCGAGTTGCGCTCGTATGGGGAGGAAATCGAAGCAGGCCTGGGCGATGGAAGTGCGCCCTTCACGGGCCAGCATGGCGTCCAGCGCCTCTTTGAGCTTGTGCAGATAGGCCACGTCGTTGGCCGCATAGGACAGCTGCTTTTCGGAGAGCTGGGACGCCCCCCAATCGGAACTCTGCTGCTCCTTCGACAGATCGACGCCGAGAAGCTCCTTGACCAAGTCCTTGAGGCCGTGCCGGTCGGTATAGGTGCGCACCAGCTTGGAGGCGATCTTGGTGCAATAGATGGGTGCCGTGGTGACACCCAGATAGCGCTGGAACATCGCTACATCGAAGCGGGCAAAATGAAACAGCTTCACTGCGGCCGGATCGGTCAGGAGCCGCTTGAGATTGGGCGCGTCATAACGGCCCGGCTCGAACTGGACAGCGTGGCAGACTCCGTCGCCGGCCGAGAGTTGCGCCAGGCATAACCGATCGCGATAGGGATTGAGCCCTAAGGTTTCGGTGTCGATGGCGACCAAGGCCCCGAGATTGAGGCCATTCGGCAAATCGCCCTTGTGAAGGAAGGTTTTCAAATCGGTCGTTCTCGTTGTTCCGGCGCTGCGGTCTAACATGGCAAAACGCGTCGGTTCAATGTGGGCCTGGGCCAGGGTAATCGTTGACGCCCGCCTGTATTGCCAAGGATACGCGAAGCACCTTGTGAATGCAGCAAACGTTATGGTGGCGATTTGACGGATGCGGAGCGGGCGGAGCCAGCAGACCGATCTTCCTCAGTCCGTGTCGGTGCGCTCTTCGATGGTCGCGAATACGATAGGAAGGCCACCAAACAGGTCCGCATCGAACCTCGCCTCGTCCAGCCGGGTAAGCCGGTCCAGGTAGGGCTCCACGCCTGTCAGGCCGGAATGTCTGATCTGCGGCGCGTGACCAAGCTTCTCCAGCCGGTCACAGGTTTCATCGACATCACGGACACCGAAGACAACCGATACCCATCGTTCTCCGAACTTGTTCAGGGAAACGACGGCCGGGTTGTTCTCGTCGGTCGACAACGGCGTTATTAGTTCTATGCCCGCGTCGAGAGCGACGGCCACTCGCAGGCCAAGGTCTTCACGCTCAAAGGGACCATAAAAGGCTATCTGTAGTGCGTTCGATATCTTTGCGATCGTTGCCTCGAAATTTTCCGGCCGGACTATCGCGGCGACGTGGTCGATTCGATTGACGTTCCTCTTCATCCACTCCACCCTCTCATCATATGCGCGATGGCTAGCGGCTCTTGAGCCGGTCAGCATGCGGCGGTTGCCGCGATCTAGCTTGTCGTCACCTCGTTTTCGTTAACCCGCGTCAGCTGACAGGTCTAAAGCTGGAAAAATGGCAGTCATTTCGAATAAAATCGTGGGTGTAAATTCTGGAGGGGGCGGACCACCCAACGATTTCGGCTTTCAACCGCTCGCGCGACTGGAAACAGCTCCAGACATATGCCGACAGAAGTCTTGCGACGCTTATCATTGGCGATGATCATGACCCGATTCTCCTGCCCGTTGCGAATCCTTCAGATGAGGTTTTCGGAACGGACAGTGTTCGTTTCCATATCTCGAACCTAGCGCTGCTCGGAGCTCGACGGCGCCGACAAAGGAGCACCCACGATGGCCATCACCGATGTTTCAAACAAATCGATCTCCGCGCTCGTCTCGCTGGCGGGCCGGCGTGCGGTCGTGACCGGCGGAGCGCGGGGGCTGGGCAAGGCCATCGGCCGCCGTCTTGCGGAGGCGGGCGCCGCCGTCCTCCTGGCCGATCTGGACGAGGCTGGCGCGCGGGACGCGGCCGCCGATTTGAGCCGGTCGTGCGGCGCACGCGTGATCGCGACCGGCGTCGACGTCGCGGACAGCACCTCCGTCATTGCAGCCGCGGATCTTGCGGTGGAGCAACTGGGCGGCATCGACATCTGGGTGAACAACGCCGGGATATTTCCGACCGCCCCGCTGCTCGAGATGTCGGACGCGCTGTGGGACAAGGTGTTGGACATCAACCTGCGCGGCGTCTTCGTCGGCGCCCGCGAAGCCGCACGGCACATGATCGCGGCCGATAATGGCGGGGTCATCGTCAACGTGGCTTCGACCGCAGGCTTCAAGGGCGTCGGCCCCGGCCTCGCCGCCTACGTCGCCTCGAAGCATGGCGTTCGCGGCCTGACGCGCCAGCTGGCTGTGGAGTTGGCCCCTCGCGGCATACGCGTACTGGCCGTCGCGCCCACTTTCATCGTGACCGAGGGCACGTCCGACGGGCGGATACCCCTCGCCGGGGACGCGAATATAGACAAGATGATCGGTTGTCGGCTCGGCCGGCCCGGCGTACCGGACGACGTCGCGCGGGCCGTACTCTTCTGCGCCTCCGACATGTCGATCTTCATGACCGGGAGCACCCTGCTGATCGACGCAGGCGAGACACTCTAGGTCAAGAGCTGTCAGCCGCATTGTCGCTGGCGATAAAATGCAAAGAGCGAGGAATATCAGCAAGATGATCCTTGAATCTGCAATCCTCAACGTGCGTGCCGGCGAAGAAGCTGCTTTCGAGATCGCCATGAAACAGGCGCGGCCGTTGATTGCCGCATCGCCCGGATTCGTGCGTATGGAGTTGCGCCGCTGTCTCGAGGCCTCCAATCGCTATCTGCTGCTGGTGACGTGGCGGACGCTCGAAGATCACACGGTCGGATTTCGCCAATCGGAACGCTATCAGCGTTGGCGCGCGCTGCTTCACCATTTCTACGAACCGCCCCCGACCGTCGCGCATTACGGCGCGGCGATTGATCTCGGTGTCCAGACTGGAAATTAGAACGCCGCGGCACCAACTCATGCGGCCGGGCGAGGCGAATCTCTCACCTTTCTCGACAAAGGCATCGCGCCCGGATCGATCGCGACGGGCGGCGATATTGCCATTCAAACGATGCGCGATTCGCGCTTTTCCCAATAGCGGCCGCGAATCAGCCGCTTGTAGAGTTTGCCGGTGGCGGGGCTTGCGGAAGAGCTGGGCGCCCTGGTTCGAGCGTTCCTCGAGCTGACGAGAGGTGAGCGTTTCGCCGCTCGCCGCCATATTGATGGCAGGCTTGTCCGGCGTCTTTTCGAAGATAACGGAAGGATGCAAAGACGTGTCCTTTTATGACGTGTCCGGTGGATTTACGAAATGGTGCCGCTTGCGCAAAGCGCCTCGGATTGACAGGCCGGAGTGCGCCCGCCACAACCGGATGCTGCCAACGCCGCCCACGAGTGCATGACCGATCCCGTTCGCAAGGGCCTTCCGTTTCCGGACGGCGCCGTCTCCTGCGTCGAATGGGAAAGCGGCGGTCCCCTGTTTCATTTCGCCCATGCGACAGGATTCAATGCCGAAACCTATCGCAGCCTGCTCGCGCCGCTCGCCGCACGATTCCGTGTCGTGGCGAGCGATGCCCGCGGACACGGTTTCACGACGCTCCCCGCGACCCTCGATCTCCCCAACGGGTGGACGGTCTATCGCGACGATCTGCTTCGTATTCTCGACGTGCTGGATGGCGGTCCTGCCATTCTCTGCGGCCATTCGATGGGAGCGACGGTCAGCCTGATGGCAGCAGCGCTGCGACCGGTGCGCTTGCGCGCCCTGGTGCTCCTGGAGCCGGTGATGATCCCGCGCTTCGGGCGCTTCTTCCGCCTGTCGGCGCGGGGTTCGCGAATCAACCCCAGCCCGAATCTGGCGGATCGAGCGGCCCGGCGGCGCGACCGGTTTGCGTCTTTTGATGCGGCACTCGCCGCCTATACGGGCCGCGGCGCATTCAAGAGCTGGCCGACCGAGATGCTTTCCGACTATCTCAAAGGCGGCCTGGTGAGGGATGCGAGCGACGGCACGGTTCGCCTCGCCTGCGCGCCGGCCTGGGAGGCGGCAACCTTCCGCGCCGCGCCCTACGGCATAGCGCGTTTGGCGCGACGCGTGTCCTGCCCGATCGTCATGATCCGGGGCACCATCGCCAGCATGTGCTTTGCCAGCGAAGCGGCGCTCTTCGAGCGGGGCGGCGCGCGCGTCGTCACAGTGGAGGGCGCAAGCCATTTCCTGCCGATGGAATATCCTGGGCTCGTCCGCGATGAAATCAAGCGGCTGGCCGAGACGCTTTAGCGCCACGGCGTTTGGGCTTCTGTTGCGGCAGGGCGCGCGCCAATATGCCATTGATGCGCGATTGCCAACCTTCGCCGGTGGCCTTGTATGCCGCGATGATTTTGGGGGCCAACCTGAGAGACACGCGTTCTTTGGGCTGCGCGATCTTCGGTCGACCGCGACCGCGTTTCATGGCTTCGACAACCTCCGGCATGACGTCGCGCATGCGCTTGGCGCGGGAAAAGTCGGCGGCAGTCAATTCCGGGCCGACGTCGTCGACCACAACCCGTTGCTTAGATTTTCTTGCCATAACGCCTTACCTCTCTGTCATTGGCCTTGCGAAAGCTGATGATGCGCAGCTTCGATCCACGCCAACAGAATGTGACAACGTGGTAGCGGCCGTTTCTCTGCACGAAAGCCCAGAAGCGTGGTTCGGGATAGTCGAAGCGCTTGTCCTCAATGATCGTCGCACTATCCCAATCGAGAAACCTTGCCTCTCCGAAGTCTAATCCATGTTTTTCGAGATTGCCGCGGCGTCACCGCGCAAGGCATTTCCTGCCGACGGAATATCCTGGGCTCGTGCGTGACGAGATCGAGCGCTTCACGGCGACGTTTTAGAGCGGCCGCGAAAACCGTGCTTCGAGGCGGGCGATCAGCTCTGCCGGGACGAAACCGAGGGCGTCGAGGCGGCCTGCGCGTCCCATCATCGCAAGCCCCGCAAGGGCCGCTGCGAGCACCACGACATCGCTTTGCGCCTCGCGGCTGTCGGCGCGCCAACCAGCGGCTTCCGACAACGCGCTCAAGACGGCAATCAGCCTGCCATTGAAGACGCGTTCCGAATCGCTCGATCCCGCGACCCGCGGCAGCGCCGAAGATGCCGCCGCAATCGTTTCGGTGTGCTGTAGCAATGACAAGGCGACCGTAGATACCGCCGCGAGCCGCCCTGCGCCGCTGCCGGTATCGTGGGTCGCGTTGCGCATGGCCCGCGCCACACCGGACAAATCCTCGGCCGCAAGCGCGAGAAGCAGTTCGTTTTTGTTCCGGAAATAGCCATAGAGCGCGGCGGGCGCGAAGCCGGCTTCGGCTGCCACGCCACGCAGCGACAGACTGCGTGCGCCGGCGCTGCTCGCGACACGTCTGGCGGCGTCGAGAATGGATGCCCGTGTGCCGCTGTGCTCTTTCGCCCGGCGCTCAGCGCGCGTCTGTGCCGTTCCCGTCATGGGCGGCATCATAGGCGATTCGTGCGCCGTGCGTGACGATATCGTGTCGCTGTGGGCGGGCGCCCGCCGCTTCAATTCCCGTCAGCTCTTGGGGCAAGTCGCCTTGTCGACGTCGCTGCGCGAGCAATAGGCGGTGGACAGCGCATGAAAATCATTGGCGACCCGCTCTTCGGAATCGACCGAGTGGTCATAGGCATGATTGATCGCATCGATTTGGGCTTGCAAGCTCTTGATCTTGTCCTGGTCGGGTTTGCTTGCCGTCTGCGCGTCCTGCAACTTGCGCGTGGTCGTGTCTTTCGCGGAATCGAGACAGTCGCGGTAGCCCTTCAACGAACCCTGATAGGCCCTGATATCGAGAAAAGCACCATGCTTGGCCTTCAGGGCATCCGCCGGGGGCTTCAGGCCGATTTCGGCCGCCGTCGGGATCGCGGGCGCAATGGGTTCGTCACCACAACTGTCCGACTGTGCCCAAGCAGGCATTGTCGCCATGATCGAAATAGCCGCGGCCAGACCCAACTTTTTCAGCATTCGTTTACTCCCGTGACTTTTTGGAAAAAGACGGCGGGGATCAAAGCACAGAAGATGAGGCAGAATAAAGGCCGCCCATCGCGTTGCGGATTGCCCTAGACCTCGGCTGCGTAGGGCGGCGCGGGATCGTATTCCATCCGACGCTGGACGGCACGGGCGAGCGCCGGAGAGTGCAACTGGCCAATCAACCATAACGCCATGTCGATTCCCGCCGAAACGCCGGCCGCCGTAACAACGTTGTCGTCCCGCACATAGCGGATGTTTTCGAGCACTTCGGCCACCTCGCCGCGTGCCCTCAACGCCTCGACGAAACCCCAATGCGTGGTCACCCGCCTGCCGCAGGCGGGACCGGCCGCGGCAAGGAGCAGCGCGCCGGTGCACACGCTCGTGACCCAGCGGCACTCGGTCGCGGCCCGGGCGATCCACGCCAACAGAGCCTCGTTCCCGACTTCGCGCCGCGTCCCCTGCCCGCCCGGCACGACGAGTATATCGAGCGCGGGCGCCGCATCGAATGCCTTGTGGGACAGCCTGACGCCGAAGTGCTTCACGCTTCGGTGGATTGCACTCTTGGCGATCAACGGGAAACGAATTACGTGTCCTCGTATTCCTCCGCCGTATTCTTACCCCGATTTCACACGCGGCGACTAACGATTGGGTCGTGAATTCAGAGAAATTCCCAAATTGAGAGCTTTCTGACGGATCGCGCCTTCCGTTCGCTTGAATGCACGCGCGATCTTCGGCGCGGGCGTCTTCTGCCGCGCAAGAGACTTCAATTCGCGCACATCTTCCTTGGTCCACGCGCGCCGCTTTACTGTTTTCTTGGCCATGGTATCTCCATTTTAATCGGCAAAGCCTATAGCACAAATAATTCGCGGATGCGCAACCCCTGGGCGCAACCGCAGAAAAATATAGGGCTTCGCACATCTTGGGAAGCCGATGTGGGAATTGGTTGTTAGCGGATACTTATTCAGGATTCGGTATCAGGGCGGGAATTCGCTTTCTTGTGCAATTTCAACACACATGCCGCATCGAAGCATTATCATTGTGTGCGTTCCCCAACCATCCGTTCCAATGCCACGACGTAGCCTTCCACAGCCACGCCCGCTTCCGTGCGCGGATGACACTCGAGGAGGCCCGCAATCTCGAAACCGGCCGCCTCGGCTTGCACACGCAGATAGGCCTCGGAATGCGTCCAGCGGCGCTTGGGGCCAAGTGCGTATCCAGCGCCGTCGTTGCGTTCGACGGTGAACAGAAAGACGCCGCCGGGCACGAGACGGTTGGCGGCGGCGGCGAAGAGCGGCGCCAGGTCCCCCAGATAGACAAGCGTGTCTGCGGCCAGCAAAAGATCATAGTTGCGCCCCTCGCCACTTAACGCCGTTTCGAGATCGTCGACGCGCAAGCTGTCATAAATTCCGCGTTCGCGCGCCTTGGCGACCATTCCCGGACTGAGATCGACACCATCAAGCAGCGCTGCCATGTCGGCGAACGCCGCACCGCCAAGGCCCGTCCCGCAGCCGAGATCGAGGATTGCCAGCGGTCCACGTTGGAACAAACCGATCAGCTCGGCCAGGTTGCGCAGGATTTGCGGGGCGCCATAACCGAGTTGTCCCAGCATGCGCGCATCGTAGTCGCCCGAGAACTGGTCGAACAAATGCCGCACATAGCGCGGGTCCGAACGCGGACGCACACGCATCGCTGCGATCTCGGCGATTTTCTCGGCGAGCCCGTCCGGCGCCGCATCGGGTGGGATTTCCGCAAATGCCTCAGCCGCCTTGTCGGCTTCGCCCGCTGCAAGCCACGTGCAGCCGAGTCGGTAGCGGGCAAGCGAGGAATGCGGATCGAGACGCAGCGCACGCTGAAACTCGCCGATGGCGGTCGCGAGATGACCGCATGCCAGAAGCGCTTCGCCGAGGGTGATGGCCATCGTCGCGATTCCGGGATAGAGCGCCGACGCTTCGCGGGCAACAGCCAGCGCTGCTTGCGTGTCGTCCGCCGCGATCAGCGCGTGCACCCGCGCCGTTTGTAGCAGCACCCCGCCACGGCCCGCTGCGTGCCAGCGTTCGAGGAGTTCGACCGCCTCGCCCGCCCGGCCTGCGGCAATCAGCGCGTCGGCATCGGCGATCGGATCGCCGTCAAGATGCAAGCGAGCACTTGCCATTGTTGATGACGACGACATCGCGCTCCTTGAGCCGCGCGCGGAAAGAGACGACGGCGCCGTCGACCCACATCTCGGTCACGATTGTTTCGCCGGGAAACACGGGATTGGAGAAGCGGACGTCGAAGCCGGTGATCCTTGCGGAATCGTAGTTGCAGACGGTGGAAATAATGGCGCGGCAGGCGGTACCGTAGGTGCACAACCCATGCAGAATGGGGCGCGGAAATCCCGCCATCTTCGCCACCTTGGGATCGCGATGGAGCGGATTGCGGTCGCCCGACAGCGCATAAATGAACGCCTGATCGGGGCGCGTATCGCATTCGTGAACCAGATCGGGCTTGCGATCGGGAAGCTTGTGCGGCTCTGGTGCGCCGTCCTTCGGTCCGCCGAAACCGCCGTCGCCGCGCGCAAAAATCGTCATGCTCAAGGTGCAGAGCTTCTCGTCCGTGTCTTTGAGACGGATGACTTTCTCCGTGATGAGCACCGCACCCTTGTCCTTGCCTTTGTCGAAAAGCCCCGTGACGCGCTCATCGGCGACAATGTCAGCGGCGGCTGGCAAGGGCTTGTGCAAAGTGAGCCGCTGTTCGCCGTGCACGACCATCAGATAGTTGATGCCGCTCCTGTCCAAGATGGAACTGCCCCTGGCCATAACCGTTGCCATGGTCGGAACCGTGCGCAGGCCGTTCTCATAAACGAAGGGCAGTTCCGCCTCGTTCATCGGATCGCGGCCGAAGCCGACGCCGAGCGCATAAAGCATCGTCTCGCGGTCGGTGTAGCGGAACTCCTCGCCGCTGGATTTGAGCTCCATGATCTCGTCGTAATTGATGGGCACGATTGCCTCTCCCGATATTTCTCGCGGGGAATAGAGCGCCGAAAATGGCTCGGGGCAAGGGTGCCCTCTTGTTCGAACGGGTGAAGACGGTGAAGTCGGAAAAAATCCCCAATGAGGCAGTGAGACAGAGAGCAAGGGATCGCAGCGCAGGCATCTCGCTCGCTTTTGACCGCTTATCGCCAGTCATGCGTGCGGAACGCAACTTACTCCCTCACAACCTCGCAGTCTCTGTGTCGTAAGCCTTTTCTTTGCGCGCCACGCAGGCGCGAGGGCTAACTGCTCGCAGGGAGCGATGCTGCGACCATGTCGCCTTCCTGCGGTACACCAGTATCGCGCTCGCTGATCGCGAGGGGCGCATTTTCGGACCATAATTCCTGGAACGGCACGCCCTTCTTTTCCATCATGCTCATGGCATGGGCGTAACCTTCCGCAACGGCACGGTCGAAGGCCTGCCAGTCGCGCAAGCCCACATCTTCCAAGGGCGGTTCGAAGAGATAATTCGCCTGCTGGCGCACGACGCGGCGCTGGGCTTCCGAGCCCACCGTGCCCGAGCGCATGAGGATCGACACGATGGACGGCGTGCCGCGCATGCGCTGGCCCAGAAGCCACCACAATGGGCGTTCGCCATAGCGGTCATCGCGCGCGTGAAGGTCGAGTTCGCCCGTCACATCGGACGCGATGATCGGGCCGTGCGCATCCTCGGCCATCACGTCGACGGGAAGATTGTTCATGACGCCGCCGTCGACCAGGAGATGACCGTGATGCGTCACCGGCGGCAGAATTCCTGGCAGCGCCACGCTCGCCCGCAACGCCCGCCACAGCATGTCCGTGCGATGGACGTGAATGCGGCCCAACGTCAGATCGGAAGAGACGCAAAAGAACGGCTTCGGCAATTCCTCGATGCGGATATCGCCGAAATTCTCGCGCAACAGTTGGGAAACCTTGCGGCCGCGCACGAGCGCGATCAGCGGAAACGTATAGTCGGACAGCGGATTGGTTTCGACAAAAGCCGTGCGCAAGCGCTGCGTCAGTTCTTCGATGCTCCATTCCGCCGCAATGCCGGCGGCGATAATGGCGCCCATGCTCGTGCCGCCCAAATGGTCGATCGGCACATGCGCCTCGTGAAGCGCCTTGATGATGCCGATATGGGCAAATCCGCGCGCGCCGCCGCCGGCAAGCACCAGGCCGACGGCGCGGCCGGACACGAAGCGGGCAAGCCGGCGGATGTCTTCGTTAAGGCCCGCGCGAACGTGATGATGCGATTCGAACACTCCGCTCCGCAATGCAAAATGTTCGGGCAACGTCTGGTTGCGGCCGACCGGATGCAAAAGCAGGAGATCCGGCAGGCCTATCGCGCGTTCCTTGAAGGCAGGCATGTCGAACGGACGGCGCGGCAGCGGCTGATCGGAGCGCGCGAGCAGCAAGACGCGGTCGGCCTGGCGCAGGCACAGATGGGTCCATGCACTGTCCGGCGTGTCGCCGCGATAGAAAATGACATCGTGGGCGACTTCGAAGCGGCTGAACCATTCCGCCGTCTGTTCCGCAGCACTCGCATCGAGAACTGCGGCTTTCAATCCCATTTCCATCAGCGCCGCCGTCAGTCGCTGCGCGATCGGTTGGTCCTGTAATCCGTCCTGCAGCGGCACGACAGCGAAAGTCTTCGGCCGCGCGCCGTCGGCGGGGTTGTGTGTGGTGTCGTGCAGCCGTTTGATGAGAAGCCGCATCAGATTGAGCATCAGCCGGGGATGGCGTGCGATCAGCGAATCGAATCCGTCGCTGCTGACGCGCAAGAGCTCGGTGTCGCGCAGCGCTACCAGCTGCGCGGAATGCGGCGCGCCCGAAATGAGCGACATTTCACCCACGGTTTCGCCGGCGGGCACATGCGCAACGAGGCGCCGTCCGCCACGTTCGTCATTGACGAAAACGCCGAGACAGCCGGTGACCACGAGAAACAGCGCGCGATTGTTCTCGCCGTCGCGGTCGAGTTCCACGCCGCCCGGAAGGCCGAACCAATTGGCTTGCGCAAGGAGCCGCTTCAGCGCCGCGTCGCCCGTCTCCGCGAGCAGCGGGAATTTGCGTAATTGTTCGCGCAAGGTCTCGGGATAAACAGTCTCGCGGCCGGCTCGGAAGGATGACAGGAAGGCCATGTTCATTGAATACCCCCTATCCCTTCAGCCTACCAGACGGTCCAGCCGCCATCGACAGCGAGCGCGCTGCCCGTGACGAAGCTCGACGCCGGCGTTGCGAGAAACAGGAGCGGTCCGCGGATTTCGTCGGCGTTCCCGGTACGTCCCAGCATCGTGCGGGCGGCCAGACGGGCGCCGAACGGGGCATCCTGCGCGATCACCGCTGCGCGCGGAAACGGTCCGGGCACCAGCGCGTTCACGCGAATGTGTTCTGTGCCCAATTCGGCGGCGAGATGGCGTGTCAATTGGAGAAGGGCCGCCTTTGCGGGGCCGTAATGGAACGGGCTCGCCTGTTCGGGACGGGAATAGATCCGCCGATCCGGCGCCACCACGCCATACATCGAGGCGACATTCACCACGCTCGCGTCGCCCGCCTCGGCCGCGGCGGCGCGCAGCGCCGGCAGGGCCGCGCGGACGATTTCGAACGGGGCGATGACGCCCGTGCGATAGGTCTCCGCAAAATCGCCGTCCGCCAGAGAATCGAACGGCTTTGGCGTCATGGAGATTGCATTGTTGACAAGGACGTCCAGGCGCGGGCGCGCTGCGAAGAACGCCCGCGCATGCGCGACATCACCTACATCGAAGGCCGCACATTCCGCCGAACCGCCCAGCGCGGCGAGCTCTTGCGCCAAATCTTCGAGCCTGGCTTTGTTGCGGCCGTTGACAATCACATGCGCGCCGGCTTCCACAAGCGCGAAAGCCATGGCCCGCCCGAGGTGGCCGGCCGCACCCGAGACGAAGGCTGTGCGTCCATCGAGACGGAACAATTCGCGCGGCGATAATGGCGCTGTGCTCATCCCTTAAACTGTCCGCGGCCATTGCGCCGGATCGAGAAGACGTTCCGGGAACCGCGGAAACCGGCTCTCGATGAGCGCGCAATCCTCCGGCGCCAATGGCGGCCGCACGAAGAGGCGAAGGTTTTCGTCGAGCTGGGTTTCGGTCTCCATCCCGACCACGATGCCGTCGATCCAGTCCTGCCCGCGTACATAGGAGAGACAAAGGTCGGCTACATTTTCGCGCCGGAAGTCGCGCGCGAGCTCTTCGAGAAGGCGGACCACGACCGGCGCGTCGACACCTTCGATGCTCGGCCACACGGACGGATCGCCGGCCGCCAGAACGCCTTGCAGGAAGACGCTACGGGCATGGATGGTGACATGCGCGCGCGCACGGATGCGTTCGATCGCGCCGGCGGCGGCCCAGCGCCAGTCGAGCAGATTGAACGGCAGCTGAATGTGACTCACATCGGCGCACGCCAGCGCCGCCAGGGCCTCGACAGGCGACTGCACCGAAACGCCCAGCGCGAGCACCGTTCCGTCTTCGAGGCGCTCGATCAGGCGGTCCCACACTGCACCTTTGAAGGCCGTCATGTGCTGCGCACGGTGGAGCAGCAGGCAATCGATCCGTTGGCGCCCCAATGCTTCGAGCGAGCTTGCGATGCTCGCGTCGACCGCGGCCCGCACAGCACTTGGCGCGGCGCCGGGCCCGAACTCGCTCAAGGGGCTCAATTTGGTGATCGTGCGCACGCTCTTGCGCGCACGCAGCGCTTCGCCGAGACGCTCCTCGCTGTCGCCATACGCCCGTGCCGTATCGAAATTCGTGATGCCTGCGTCGGCGGCCCGCGTCACGAGTCGGCACGCAGCACTTCTTGAAGGCTTCCCGGTCCGATTGGCCGCCCCGTAAGCCAGTCCAAGCTGGACCGACCCCAGCACGAGTTCCGCCGGGCGCGCTTTGCGCATCCGCGTCCGCCTCTTAGTCCGAGTTCGGACCGTCTCATGCTATGGTAAACAACACGTTACGATCGCGTGAATCGCGTGTGAATCGTCAGTCCAGACCCATAGGCTCCGACACCTCGCTGCAGCGCAATATCCAGCGCCACCACCGGTCGCATTGGAAACCCAATTGCGCCACACTAGAATGTCAACCATAAGCAAGGAAACGAGGCTGCGGGGCAAGTCCGACGCGTTATGTCCGTGTGACCTGACGGCTGTGACCAAATCCACCGTGGCCGGATGCCTATGAACAAAATGAGGAAATTGAAATGAAAATGATTGTCCGCGCCGTTTTCGCCGCTTCCTTGATGTGCACCGCGGCGGGCACGGCGATACTCTCGACACCCGCCGCCCATGCCGAAGAAAAGATCGGCCCCAAGGTCGGCAAACCCTTGAACGATGCTATCAAGGCCGCGCAAGCCGGCGATTTCCCGGCCGCGCTCGCTGCGATCAAGGAAGCGCAGGGCGTCGAGGACCGCACACCGTTCGAAGACTACAAGATCAATGCGATTCTCGCCTACGTCGCCCTCAAGATGAACGACATCCCTACGGCGACGACGGCCTACGAAGCGTGCGCAGATTCGCCCGCGATGCCCGACGAAGACAAGAAGCAGACGTTTTACAACGCCATTCTGCTTTCGGCGCAGGCCAAGCACTATCAAAAGGCGATCGTCTACGGTCAGCAATTGCAGGCGCTCAACGGACTGGACTACAAGATCGAGTCGATGCTCGCGATCGCATATTATTCGACCCGGGATTTTTCCCACGCGCAGCAATTCGCGCAAATGTCCGTCGATGCCGCCAAAGCCGCCGGCCAGCGGCCTCCCGAGCAGGCGTTGGAAATCATCATGAGCAGTCAGGCCCAGCAGAAAAACGAGGCGGGCGCCGAGCAAACGCTCGAAACTCTCGCGCTCGATTTCAATAAGCCCGAGACGTGGAGCCAACTCATCGACATCGCGCTGTCGTCGATTGGGGGAGCGTCCAGAACCCACACGAGCGCCGGCAAGGATCCCGACGCTCTCTATCTGCTTCGCCTGAAAATGGTCGTGCCGAACGCGATGTCGAACGGAAGCGATTATCTGATCCTGGCCGATGCGGCCAACCAGCAGGGTTATCCCACCGAAGCTTATAACGTCCTGCAAAAAGGTATCGGCAGCGGCAAGATCACGGCCGCGCAGGCCGGGCCGGACTACGCTCAAGCCCGCAGCGGTGCGGCGCTGGACCAGCGCTCGCTGGCAGCGATCGCGAGGCAAGCCGAACGTGCCAAGACCGGCGAACAGGACATCAAGCTTGCGGAAGATTATTGGGGCTATGGTCGTTATGCCGATGCGGAAGTCGCCGCACGGCGCGCCATCGGCAAAGGCGGGCTGAAGGATACAAGCGAGGGCCCCCTGCTTCTCGGCATGCTTCTCGATGTTCAAGGAAAATACGACGACGCCATCCAGACGCTGGCGCAGGTCGATGGATCGACAACGCGCACCAGGACCGCGCATTTGTGGAGACTCTACGCGCAGGCCCAGAAGATACAGGCGCAAGGCTCTGCGGCAGCGGCATCCGCGCCGGCGCCAGCACAGCACTAAGCGTTGCACCATCGGGACGGCCGGTGTGGCGAATTTCACATTCAGAGCCACACCGGCCGCGCCCCGATGCGCACCTCGCTTTCACACTTCCGCGCAAATCGCAATATCTGGCGTTCCGGTTTCCGGGGTGGCATGTTTCGCGCCGTCAAATACGATCGGAGCGAGCCGATGGGCATGTTACTTGGATTTTCGCCCTTTATCATATTCGCGCTGCTGACAGGCCTTTCCGTGGATCTGGCGCTATGGGCAGCGCTCGCTGCAGCCTTCGCGATCGCCATCCGCGATTTCGCGCATACACGGCTTTTGCGCGTACTCGACGTGGGAAGCACTGCCTTGTTCGGCCTGCTCGCGCTCTATGCCGGTTTCATTCAACCGAGCCTGTCGATTCAGGCCGTGCGTCTCGTCATCGATGGCGGATTGCTGATGATCGCACTTTCTTCAATCATTATCGGGAATCCGTTCACGCTGGAATATGCGCGCGAGCAGGTGCCGGAAGAAATGTGGCACGCGCCGCTTTTCGTGCGTACAAACTACATTATCACCGGCGTGTGGACGGCCGCCTTTGCGGCCATGACGGCGGCCGATGCGGCGGCGACGTTCAACAAGCGCTTTCCGTTGACGCTCGACGTGGCCGCCGGCCTTGCGGCGCTGACACTCGCTGTCGCCTTTACGGCTCGCTATCCCGTCTACATACGCGCCCAGGCCACGCGCACGCAAAATAGACGCCGCAGGTAGCCTGCGCAGACGGGACTTCCGCGGCTCCAGCCCCAGTCTGGTTCGCCGCCGCCAGCTATCGGAGGAAAACCATGAAGGAAGCCGTCATCGTCTCGACCGCCCGTACGGGGCTCGCCAAATCCGTCCGCGGAGGATTCAACATCACGCATGGCGCCGTCATGGGCGGCCACACGATCCGCCATGCGGTGTCCCGCGCGGGTCTCGACCCGGCCGAGATCGAAGATGTCTACATGGGCTGCGCCTATCCCGAGGGCGCCACGGGATTCAATCTCGCGCGCAATGCCGCCATCTGGTCCGGATGTCCGGTGACGACAGCGGGTACGACGATCAATCGCTACTGCTCGTCGGGGCTGCAGGCCATTGCGATGGCCGCGCATCAAATTATGACCGAAGGAACGCCGGTCGC
Source organism: Rhizomicrobium sp. (assembly GCA_049692035.1). Classification (GTDB taxonomy): domain Bacteria; phylum Pseudomonadota; class Alphaproteobacteria; order Micropepsales; family Micropepsaceae; genus Rhizomicrobium. Next base: position 54,931 of record JBAVOL010000007.1, on the reverse strand, counting down.
GATCGGCGCGGGCGTCGAGTCCATCTCGCTGGTTCAGATGGGCGGCTTGAACATGAAGAACGCGACGGAAGAGCATCTGATGCAGGTCAAGCCTGCGCTGTGGATGTCGATGATCGAAACCGCGGAAGTGGTCGCGGCGCGCTATTCCGTCAGCCGCGAACGCCAGGACGAATACGCGCTGGAAAGCCAGCGCCGCACCGCAGCGGCCCAGCGGGAAAACAAGTTCAACGACGAAATCGTGCCGCTGGCGACGAAGATGAAGAAGACCGACAAGGCGACGGGAGCGGAGACGATCGTGGACGTTACGGTCGACCGCGACGAGTGCAATCGTCCCGACACGACGCTCGAGGCTCTGCGAGCCTTGCGGCCCGTCTTCGGCGGCGGTAGCGAAGTGAAGGAAGGAAAATTCATCACCGCCGGCAACGCTTCGCAATTTTCCGACGGCGCTTCGGCGTGCGTGGTGATGGACGCCAGGCTCGCCGAGAAGAAAGGACTTCTGCCGCTGGGCATTTTCCGCGGGTTTGCGGTCTGCGGCTGCGAGCCGGACGAAATGGGAATCGGTCCCGTCTTTGCGGTGCCGCGCCTTCTCGAACGCCACGGGCTCAAGGTAGACGACATCGATTTGTGGGAACTGAACGAAGCATTCGCGAGCCAGGTGCTTTATTGCATGGACCGCATCGGCATTCCCCATGAAAAGCTCAATGTGAACGGCGGCGCGATTTCGATCGGCCATCCCTATGGCATGTCGGGCGCACGCATGACGGGGCATCTGCTGATCGAAGGCCGTCGCCGCAAGGCAAAATACGGCATTGTCACCATGTGCATCGGCGGCGGCATGGGTGCCGCGGGCCTGTTCGAGATTGTCCATTGAGGAAAATATCCATGATGGGATTCGGACGGGCGCTGGGCTTCGCGGCGGTGCTTCTGGCGGCGCAAGGCTGCGCGAACACGATGGCGCTCGTAACCCCGCCGCCGTCCGATCCCCATACCCAGATGGCGGCGCTGGAACTTCGCATCTTCGAACTCGTCGAGGACGAGCGGCACAAAATCGATCCCCATGCGAAGACACTCGTGCTCGATTCGGAACTCGTCGGCGTGGCGCGCCAGCGCAGCGCCGACATGGCGGCGAAAAATTATTTCGCGCATAAGGGGCCGGACGGCCAGACCTCCGCCGGTCTCATCATGGACGAGGATGCGAAGTTTCAGGGCCTGCTCGGCGAAAATCTCGCCGCGCAACATTTCAATGTCGGTTACGGCATCGATGTCGAGGTTTTCGCGCACCGCTTCGTCGCATCGTGGCTTGCCAGCCCCAGCCACAAGGACAATCTCGCATTCGCCGCCTATGACAGAAGCGGCGTGGGCGCGGCGGTCAGCGGCAATACGATCTATGTGACGCAATTGTTTGCGACCGATTTGGGGCTTTCGAGCGTCCCGACAGATCCGAAATCGCGCCGGATCACGGAATTGCCCGACACCAAATCGGCAAAGAAATCGGCCGGCGGCCAACCGCCCCCGCCTGCAACTCCCGGGCTGCTGCCGGACGAATAAATGCCGGCGCTGCCGAATGCGCGACAGAGAGCATCCAGCAGCGACGCTAACCTTCAACGAAACAAGCGTCAAAACAGACTAAGCGCGGCGATCATGAACCTTCCGCACCCATACCTGATAATCAGACAGGATTACTTCTAACTCGTTTTTAAACACTGCCATAAAGGCATCGACGCCTAATTTGGGGGTGCCGAACTTGTTCCAACGCGGGTCGTTCCAAAGGTAATCGTCGAACGCCAAAATGCCGCCTTCCTTGAGCAATGAGAACGAAAGAACGGCGTCCTGAAGAACAAACGCGGTGGAATGATTTCCATCGACATAAACAAAGTCGAAAGCGTTCAGAGGGAGCTGACGTAGGACCTCAAGCGATGTTGATGCGTAAGTTGTGAGCCCCCTTGCCATACCCGTCGTCTCGTCTAGCACGCCCGCCTTTCTAACATTACTGAAAAACAGCGGTTGCGGAGAAGGTTCGATCGAATGGAGCTGCGCTTGGGGATGCGTCAGGATATTATCCAAAAACCATACGGTTGACCTCCCCTCAAAAGCGCCAATCTCAACAAACCATGCGGGCACCCCTTTGAACTGCGCCAAATGGCGTTCAAAGTTTTGGATGTCCTTCGAAAACCAGTCTTTCGTGAACTCGTAAGATTTTTCTTCCACAATTTGGTCCCCAAAACTCCGTTCAACCTACCGCTTATAGCGGATTGCGATCGTATCGACCCACCCTCCCCTTGTGGGAGGGTCGAAAAATCCTGGAGCAAAGCGAAGCGTTGCGGAAGGATTTTTCGGGGAGGGGTACACGGCAGAACAATCTGCTCAGCCTCGATGCGTGGGTTTGATGGGATTGTCGAGCTCGCACGCCCCCTCCCCGAAGCGCTTCGCGCTTCGACCCTCCCACAAGGGGAGGGTGGAAGTGTTCACGGCATCGATAATTTTCCCCGGACAACCCTCTGCGAGGCGGAAGAGGAACTTTCAAGAGCGACTCGGCACGAGTGGAATTTGCTCTAATACACTGTTCGATTATGTGGCCTGTCCCCGGGTTTGCAAAGTGCAATGTGGGAGTTGGGCCGCTGCCGAACGAATAGGAAAGCGGTGCGTGTCCCCACTTGTGAAACGTCACAGAAACGAGCAGAGGACGCTTGTCGCCAAGCGTCCTCCGTCATCATTCCAGGCCGGTTTCTGAAAATCAGTCGAAATTCATGGTGAGCTGGGCGCCGACGATACGCGGAATGCCCCAGGTCAGTTCGTTGCCGTTCGCGTCGGAACTGCCATAGGTGTAATAGGCCTGATCGAACAAATTGTTGGCAAAGACCACGAACTCGTATTTGCCGTCGTTCGTCTTCACGCCCAGGCGCACATTCGTGAGCCAATATCCAGGCCCCACGGCATTCGGCAAGACGCCAGGAATCAGGGACTGGTCGTAGAGCACCGAGCTGATGTGCGATTCCACGATATTGCCCACCAGGTCGAAGCGGTCATCCAATGGCTGATCGAGAGCGCCAGTGAACGAGAGTTGCCACTTCGGCGAATTGGTCATCACCGTGTTGCTCAGGTCTTCGGGCGCCAAGATCGGTTGGGTACTCGGGATGGTAAAGTTCAAATATTTGGCCTCGAGATACCCGACATTGACCCCGAGCGTGAGCGGGTCGATGACCTGATAATTGATGCTTCCCTCGGCGCCGTAGGTGTCCGCGGAACCCGCGTTCGCAATGGCCAGGATGACCGTGGCCTGATAAGCAGGGTTTGCATGGGCGGTTTGCTGCAAATCGCTATATTTGTTGTAGAAGATGTCGCCGTTGAGCTGCAGGCGGTGATCCATCAAACTCTGCTTATATCCGGCCTCGTAGGTGTCGACTCTCTCGGGTTTGAACGTGCTTCCTTCGCTGAGTGAGGCGCCAACTGTAGTCCACGCCGTCGGATCGGCCACGGGGTTGATGCCACCCGCTTTGAAGCCTCTCGCCCAGCGGGCATAGAGAGTGCCGTCATCCAGGGCGTAGCTCAGCGTTGCGGACGGTATGAACGCGTGCTCCGCTAAACTTTCGGAGACAGGGCCGGTTGCCGGCGCCACATCGCAGCAAGCGAAATTAGCATTATTCGTCTCGTGCAGATAGCGCGCGGAAGCGGTGAAGTTCAATCGGGAGGTGATGTCGTAGCCCGCCTGCGCGTAAATTGTCCAATCTTGAATCACATCATGCATTGCAACAATCGGGCTGAAGGGAAAGTCGAAAATCTGGCTGGCGGTGTAGCCCCGGTAATAGTCGTTCAGAAACGTCACGCCGCCGAGCCAATGGAACGGCCCCTCGCCGGTCGAAATAGCGCGCACCTCCTGATAGAAGAAATGCTTCTCGTTGTTCACATCGACTTCACCGAACGGGATGGCGGAGGTCGCGAGATCGACGAGATAATCCGTATGCTGGCCGCGATACGCGGTAATCGACGTGATATCGGCGCCGGGTGCATTCCACACCGCCGTTATCGACCCGCCCCAATCATGGAGATCGGTCTCCTGCTTATCGTTGAAGGCCGCTTGCCACTTCCCGGGCTCCGTCATAAAGAACGTCCCGGGCGTCTTCAGATAACCGGCCAGTGGATTGGCAGTGAACCCGGTAAGGGCATCAATGGTGCCGACGGCATAGGCCTGCGTGTACGCCGGCGTCGTGAGTTGTAACTGGTTACCGGTGGTATCGCCTTTATTATAATAATCGCCGGCGAGCGTGATTTTGAAATGGCTGCTCGCCTGCCACAGCAGCTTGGTGTCCGCGGTGTAGGTGTTCCCTGTTTCGAAGCCATGTTGCGGAGAATCCGTGGAATTCAGGAAGTTCGCCTGTTGCTGCGGCGTCAAACCTGTGGGGAACCCCAACAGCCCCCCGCTGGTAGTAGGCCCATTAAAATCTGCGGCGGTCCATTGGTTTGCGACTGCGATGTTCTTGACATAGGCGTCGTGCGTCTCGCGCTCGGCGGAGAGGCTCCAGGCAAGATTGTCGGTCAGGGGCACGTTGATGTAGCCCGCGGCGTCGAGGGTGTTCAGCGAGCCGTAAGACACTTGCGTCGTCGCCGCGAATCCGTCCGTGCTGGGCTGCCGGGTGATCATATTGACCACGCCACCGGTCGCGTTACGGCCATAGAGGCCGCCCTGGGGCCCCTTCAGCACTTCGACGCGACTGATGTCCGACACAGTATCCGGCATCGAGCCCCAGATGCGCGGAACGTCGTCGACGTAGGACGCCACGCTCGGGTCGGGGCCGACGAAAACGGAATTGCCGATGCCGCGGATGAAGACCTGGGTGTAGCCCGAGCCGGTCGAAGGGAGATAGCCCGGCGTGATGAATTGGAGGTCGCCCAAACGGTTAATGCCGGCATCGTTCAATTGTTGGCCGGATTCCGCCTGGATCGCGGCTGGCACTGTCATGATGCTTTGCGTATGCCGCTCGGCGGTCACGACGATTTCCTCGATGCCGCCGGCCTGCTGGCCGCCGGTCGCCTGAGCGAGCGCAGGCGTGTTCAGGGCCACCAAGGCCGCGCTTCCGAGCAACGCGGCTGAGACACTTCCAAAACCAATTTTGCGGGTCATTCCCCTCTCCTCCTCATTTTTTAGCTCGTTCAAGGCCTTGCGCCTTCACCGGATCGCCCACGACATTCCGGCACAACGCCGGCCTCGCGGATGCGTATCCGTTACAATTTCACGACTGATTTCGGCACCCCCCTACAATCCATCGCGATCAGCGTACGCAATATTCTAGCGCCCGCAATATGCTGAACACCAGAAAAGTTACGGACACACATACTACACGGGATCGTCGAGAACAACTAACATATTGGAACAAATTCCATCGATCGTCAGGTGTCGTCGCCGAGTCGCGGCCGGCGAGCTGCAACACTAGGCACCGTTACAGTTCGCCTCCTCCGTTGTCACGGCCGGGCTTGACCCCATAGGCGCTAAGACTTGACCCCACAGGCGCTAAGATAAGGGTGTCATCTATGGTATCCTCGGCATGTCTGTGTGGATGGCCCCCCGGCCGCCCATCAAATAAAAGTGCAATTCGCGCGCGGCGCGATGGATGGCCGCCTCGACGGGCGGCCATGACAGTGGGAGTTCAAATTGTAACGCTTGCGCAACGCTAACGCAGTTTTAACGCTCTTGGCCGATTAATTGCTGTGCATGAAAAAGGGCGTGCTGCGACCACTGGGGTCGGACGACCTTCATTTCTTTACACCAGATATCGGTGTCGGTACCTTGACTGGTGGGTGTGGCGCCTGGCGAATCGAAGATGCAGCCTGATCTTCCCTGGAACGTAGCCGGCATCCCCCCAGAGGCGCGGGAAGCCGCGCGGGCTGCTGCGCGGCGCGAGGGCCTGTCGGTGGGAGAATGGCTGACGCGGCGTATCCTGCGCGGCCTCGTGGAGAGCGGCGAATCACCGGATCGCGAAAGTTGGCCACAGGCTGCGTCGGGCAATCGCCGCGCGGCCTGGGAGGACGAATCGACATCGACCGCCCGCGATGCGCAGGACATGTTCGCGCGGATATCGCGCAGCGAAAGCGAATCGAGCAACGCCACCCGCAAGATCGAGGAACAGCTTCGCTGCCTCGGCCGCCGGCTCGAGGCAGCCGAGAGGAACCACTCCGAGAACAGCCGCGCCGTGAGCAAGGCCGCGACCGAGATCAACATCGCCACGCGCGAACAGGCACAGGCCTTCGACCAGCTCGGCGCGCATGTGGCGGGTTTGGGCGACCGCCTTGCCCGTGTCGAGCGCGGAACAGGCAATGACGGTGCCAAGGAGGCCGTCAAGGGACTGCATGCGGGTCTTTCCCGTCTCGCCGATCAGATCGCCGAAACGGCCAGCCAAACAGCGGGCCAGATGGCCGCTCTCGCCGGCAACATCGAATCCGTTGCCGGGAAGTTGAACGAGGCGCGCGGCGAATCCGAGTCGGCGACCCAGGCGCTTGCAACGCGCCTGTCCGCGTTCGACGGGCGCGTCAAGGCTGTCGAAGGTGTCGCGCGAACGAACGCCGAAAAGATCGAACACGCCGTTGCCGGGATCAAGGTCGCGCAAAGCGCACGGCAAAGCGAAGAGGCGGAAAACCAGCATCAGGCGCTCGCTCAATTGACCGACACGCTCGGCAAGCTTGCCGCGCGGCTGACGACGGATGAAGCGCAGACCGCGGGCGCGATGGCGCGTCTCGAAGACCAGATTGCCAAAGTCGAGCTGCGCCAGGGCGATCCGGCGTTCGACCGCCGCCTGCAGGGAATTGAGCACGTGCTGTCCGATATCGTCGGACGGCTTGAAAACACCGAGCGCAACGCGGCCGGCCCCTCGCGCACGGTTGAGGAATCCCTCCGCGATCTGTCCGCACGCATCGATGCGAGCGACAAGCGCCACCGCGACGCGATCGCTGAATTGCGCAGCGTTCTGACGGCCGCACCGACGCATTCCGAGCCTGCCCCGGCGGTCCAGCCGGCGGCGGTCCCGCAAGCGCCCGGCGCGAATTTCGATTTGCCGCCCTTTCCCGACATGGCCGCGCAGCCCCCTACATACCAACAGCCGGCACCGGACTTTGCCGCCGCGGCGGAATTGCCGCCCTTCGCCGCTCCGCATCCGGATTTCGCCGGCGACCACATCTTTGCGGCGGACAGTTTCGCCAATCCCGCTGTGCAGCCCAATGCAGGCGCAGCCGATTCCTTCATCGCAGCCGCGCGTCGCTCGGCCCGCGCGGCGGCCGAGACCGAGGCCCAGCAAGGGGGCTTCACCTGGGGCGCCGGAACCCCGAAACAGAGCGAAGCGCTGCAGCCCAAAAGCGGATCGACACGCTTTGTGCTTGTCGCCGGCATCGTACTGATCGCCATCGCCGCAGTCGTTGCCGGAATTTTGTTGAGCCGCGGTCTCGTCGGCAGCGGTTTCCAGGGGATGCAATCGGCGGTGCTGCAGCATCATGCCTTATCGGCTCCGGCCACGCCCGCCCCCGTCGCTGCTGTTCCATCCAATTCCGAACACCCCGCCGCCAGCGCTGCGCCAGTAGTGGCGACAGCGCCGGGCTCGCCGGTCGTATCGCCACGCCCACCGTCGCCTGCGAGCCCGGTCGAGATCAAACCTGCGCCGCCGGTCCAGACCCCGACGAATTCTGCTCCGCAACCGGCGACGCCCGTCAAAGCACAGCCGGTCTCGACACTCGACCGGCTGACCGCGCTCGCCAGTGCCGGCAGCGCCAAAGCCGAACTGCTGATGGGCCTGAAATATCTGGACGGCGACGGTGTCGCGGTCAACGAAGCGGAAGCTGCGAAATGGCTCGAACGCGCAGCGAACCAGGGCGAGGCGATCGCCGCCTATCGGCTCGGCACGCTGTTCGAGCGCGGCCACGGCGTACCCGCCGACACGGTCAAGGCCGTGCAATGGTATGCGGTCGCCGCCAAACTCGGCAATCGCAAGGCGATGCACAATCTGGCCGTTGCCTATGCCGAAGGCTCGGGAACGCCGAAGGATATGACCCAGGCCGCCCAATGGTTCTCCAAGGCCGCGTCGCTCGGGCTCGCCGACTCCGAATTCAATCTCGCTGTCCTCTACGAACGCGGCATGGGCGTCCAGCAAAGCCTCATCGACGCCTACAAATGGTACGCAATCGCCGCAGCCCAGGGCGATTCCGAATCGAAGGCGCGCCTGGAGGTGATTTCGACCCAGTTGAGCACCGACGAGCGCGCGGCCGCGCAACGCGCCGCGGCGGATTTCCATCCTGCACCGATGGACCGCAACGCCAACATCCCGCCGGACGCATCCACTCTCAACTGACCGCGCATCGAGCGGTTGACCCGCTTCACTGCGACGCGCAAGTTGTGCATCGACGAGTGAATCGCCGCTCGTCGAAACGCGCGAGCCCGCGCATTCTGCTGATCGATGGAAATCTATCTGCCCATCGCCGAGATGTCGGTCCATTGGCTGATCGTTCTGGGCATGGGCGGGGCTGTGGGGTTTCTGTCGGGCCTGCTGGGTGTCGGCGGCGGCTTTCTGTTGACACCCCTTCTGATTTTCTACGGCATTCCGCCGAGCGTTGCGGTGGCGACGACTGCCAGCCATTTGACGGCGTCGTCGATGTCCGGCGCCATCGCGCAATGGCGCCGCCGCGCCGTCGATCTCAAGATGGCCGCAATCATGGTGGCGGGCGGGATCGCCGGCAGCCTCTTCGGTGTCGACCTGTTCGGCCTTCTGCACCGCACCGGACAGACCGAACTCGTCGTCTCCGTCAGCTATGTGATCCTGCTGGGAACCGTCGGCGGGTTGATGCTGAACGAAAGCGTGCGCACGCTGAACGCGGCGCGAAAGGGCGACGTCCTGCCCACCGGAGGACGCGGACATCACAATTGGATACACGGTCTACCGTTCAAGACGCGCTTCAAGCAATCGCGCCTTTACATCAGCGTCGTCCCGCCGGTCGCACTTGGCTTCTTTGTCGGCATTCTGTCCGCGGACCTGGGCGTCGGCGGCGGCTTCGTCATCGTGCCGGCGATGATCTATCTGCTGCGCATGCCGACCAACATCGTGATGGGAACCTCGCTCGTGCAGATCGTGTTCGTGACGGCGGCGACGACGATCCTGCAGGCGACGCACAATTATTCGGTCGACATCGTGCTCGCCCTCATTCTCATCGTCGGCGGTGCGCTCGGCGCCCAATTCGGCGTGCGCATGTCGACGCGCCTCAAGGGCGAGCAATTGCGGCTGCTGCTGGCGTTGCTCGTGCTCGCGGTATGTTTGCGGCTGTTGTGGAGTCTCGTGGCGACCCCCGAAGATATCTACAGCCTGGCAGCCGGCTCGTGACAATCCGCGCCGCACTCTTCATCTGCCTGTTCTGCGCCGCGGCCGGTGGGGCCGCCGCACAAGACCTTGTGTCCGGTCTGTCGCAGGATCAGGTCGAAATCACCTCGAGCTATGCCGGCACCAGCATCGTCGTCTTCGGGGCGATCGAAGCGAGCGACAACGCGCCGGTCGCCGCCAAGGACGTGGTGGTGGTGATCCGCGGACCCGATACCGACATGATCGTGCGGCGCAAGGCGCGCATCGCCGGCATCTGGGTCAATCGCGATGCCATGACGCTCGATGGCATGCCGTCCTATTACTATCTTGCGAGCACAAGACCGCTTGCGCAGATCGCGTCGCTGCAAACGCTCGATCGCTATCAGCTCGGCCTCGCCCAGCTCACGCCGCGCAGCACGAGCACGCATGATCCTGCCAAGGCGGAGCCGTTTCGCCTTGCCGCCATCCGCGAACGCACGCAAGACGGACTTTACGCCGAAACCCAGGGCGTCGAGTTCCTCTCCTACTCGCTGTTTCGCGTGCGCATTCCCATTCCCGCCGCCGTGCCGCGCGGCGAATACACGGTCGAAGCCTATCTGTTCCGCGACGGCACGGTGACGAGCGCGCAATCGACGCCGCTGTTCGTCGACCAGACGGGCATCGAGCGGCGGCTCTACCGCTTCGCCCACGCCTCGCCGTTCGTCTACGGGCTGTTCGCCGTGGTGGTAGCGATGCTGCTCGGCTGGCTGTCGTCACTGGTCGTGCGGCAGCAGAGGTGAAGCTGCCTCTTGCGGATGTGAACCATATATAGTACATGACCGTTATATGAGGCAGCATGCGAAAACCACCTCGCAAGATTCCGGTCGTCTTTTATCGCACGGCATCCGGCACTGAGGTGGTGTTGGACTGGTTACGGGGTCTTGAAGCGGCCGACCGCGCAATTATCGGGCAAGACCTGATGCGGGTACAGTTTCGCTGGCCGGTCGGTATGCCGCTTTGCCGCCCCTTGGGCGACGGCTTGTGGGAAGTGCGCAGCGATCTCGGCAGCAATCGCATTGCGCGGCTGTTCTTCTGCTTTACGGGCGCCCGCTTGGTGGCGCTGCATGGCTTCATCAAGAAAACACAGAAGACACCGGACAACGAATTGAAGATCGCACATAAGCGCAAACGAGAGTTCGAGTAACAGGAGGCATCATCATGGCAGCCAAGAAACGCCGAGACACAAAAACTCTTACGACGCTCGATGACTATCTCGACGAAGAAGGCACGCGCGCCGCATTCCAGGCGGTTGCGATCAAGGAAGTCCTCGCCTGGCAGATCGAACAGGCGATGAAGACCCAGGGCCTGTCGCGCAAACGCATGGCCGAACGTATGGGGACAAGCCGCAGTCAAATCAGCCGCCTGCTCGATCCGACGGACGGCAACGTGACCCTGGCGACCTTGCAGCGCGCCGCAGCACTGCTCGGGCGCACCGTGCGGCTGGAGCTGGAATGAGATGTGGCGAGCAAAGGTAGTGCGTGTCCCACTTTTCCCTGCGAAAATCAGGCTTATCTTCGGGCTATGAATAAAGTTCGTTTGCTGACGAGATTTTTGAAATCGGTCTGCGCCCTGTCGTTGGTCTGCAAGGAGCCATCGAATTGCCAACACCAATGAGGACCGTGTTGGCGGCACTGGGACCGCGGGCATCCTGCCCGCATTTCCACAGATTTCACCGACCAAGCGGGCGGGACGCCCGCGGTCCCAAAGCAAATTACCCCGCCACTGCATAAACCCGCCGCATCCCGAGCAGATAGGTGAGGAAGCGTGCCGGGAAGAGCGCGCGCACCGCCGCGTCGCGCACATCGAGGCCGCCGGCATAGGCGCCGAAGGCCGGCATCAAAAGCCGCGCGCCGTCGCACACGAAGCAACGCCGGCGCAACGACCGCCCGCGCCGCGTCACGCTCGCACAGGGATGCAGATGGCCGGCGACCTCGCCGGCTGCAGGCGTCGGCGCCGGCGCGTGGCGAAATACCAGACCGCCGATCGCAATTTCTTCGGCGACGCGTCCCCCCAGCCAAGAAGGCGGCGCGGGATCGTGGTTTCCCGCGATCCAGATCCATTCGGTTCCGGCGCCCAGGTGCGCAAGATGCGCGCGGTCCGCTTCGTCCAGACGGTCGGCACCATCGCGGTCGTGGAAAGAATCGCCCAGCGCAATCACGCGGGCGGGCGCGTAATGGCGGATGCGCTCTGCAGCGCGCGCCAGCGTCGCGCGGGTATCGTAAGGCGGCAGCAGCACGCCGCGCCGCGCCAGCGACGACCCCTTCTCGAAATGCAGATCGGCCAGCACCAGCGTACGCTCGTGCGGCCACCATAATGCGCCGGAGGCATCGAGCAGCAGCTGCTCGCCGTTCACGGTAACGCGCGTCTCATGCAAGGCGCATGGCCTCCTCCACCAGCGATTCCTCGGCCTCGCGCAAGATATCCTCATGGGCTTCGCCGGCAACCATCTCGCGGCCGATCTCGAGCAATGCAGGCACCGCCAGCGGCGAGACCCGGTCGAGGCGCTTGACCAATATCTGTCCCTTGATGCGCTTCAGCATGAGAGCAAGACGTTGGATGTCGAGGAGACCCGTTGCGGCATCCTCATGGGTCGCGCGGAGCAGAATGTGATCGGGCTCGTGCGTGCGCAACACGTCATAGATGAGGTCGGAGGAAAACGTCACCTGGCGCCCGCTCTTCTCCGCGCCCGGCATGCGCCGCTCGATGAGGCCGGCAATGATCGCGCAATTGCGGAAGGTGCGCTTGTAGAGCGCCGATTCCGCAAGCCAGGCGTCGAGATCGTCGCCCAGCATGTCCTCGTCGAACAGAAGGGCCATGTCGAGCCCGCCCATGTCGCGCAGTCCCCAAATGGCGAGCGCGTATTCGTTGGTCGAGAAACCGAGCGGGCGCAGGCGCAGGCGTTCGAGCCTGCGCGTCAACAGCATGCCCAGCGTCTGGTGCGCCAGACGCCCCTCGAACGGATAACAGACGAGGTACTCTCGGCTGCCATGCGGAAAAGTCTCGACCAGAAGCTGGTTGGATGCGGGGATGGTCGAGCGCCATTGCTGGATACGCAGCCATTCGCCGACGGGGTGGGGAAGCCGCGCCCAGGTCTCGGGCGTTGCCAGCATTTCGCGCACGCGTCTCGCGAGAAAAGTGGAAAGCGGAAATTTCCCGCCCATATAGGACGGCACCTGCGCGACCGTCTCGTTGCTGCGCGTGACATACGCCGCCGTCTCACGGATGCCCTCGAACCGCAAAATGTGGCCCGCAAACACGAACGTGTCGCCCGGCGTCAATTGTTCGAGGAAATATTCCTCGAGACGCCCCAGCGCGCGCCCGCCGGCGCCCGTCGGCCTGCCCTTCGCCTGCAGGCGGATGTCGAGCATCGGCTCTTCGATGATGATTCCGGCATTGAGGCGGTAGGCTTGTGCGAGCCGCGGATGGGCAAGACGCCACAATCCTTCCGGCGTGCGTCTGAGCCGCGCGTAGCGGTCATAGCGTTTGAGCGCGTAGCCGCCGGTGGCGACGAAATCGACGATCGAATCGAAATCCGCACGGGTGAGACGACAATAGGGCGCGGCCGATTTGACTTCGGCGAACAACGCGTCCGCCGCGAACGGAGCGGCGCAGGCCATGCCCATCACGTGCTGGGCGAGCACATCGAGCCCGCCTTGCCGCCACGCATCGCCGTCGAGTTCGCCGGCCAGCACGGCGTCGCGCGCGGCCTCGCATTCGAGCACTTCGAAGCGATTGGCCGGAACCAGAAGCGCGCGCGAGGGTTCATCGAGCCGGTGATTGGCGCGGCCGATGCGCTGGACGAGGCGGGCTGCACCCTTGGGCGCGCCGATGCATATGACGCGATCGACTTCGCCCCAGTCGACGCCGAGATCGAGCGTCGACGTGCAGACGACTGCCCGCAGCGTGCCCTTCGCCATCGCCGCTTCCACCTTGCGGCGTTGTTCGGGTGCGAGCGAACCGTGATGCAACACGATCGCCAGGTTGTCGTCGTTGAGGCGCCACAATTCCTGGAAGGTGCGCTCGGCCTGCGCACGCGTATTGACGAAGACAAGCGCGGTTTTCGACGCGCGGATCGCATTCATCACATCGGGCATGGCAAAGATCGCCATATGCCCGGCCCAGGGCACACGCGCCTCCGAAGCGCTGATCGCGATTTCCGGTTTGGCGCCCGGCGCACCTTTGACGAGAGACGAAAGCGCTTCGCCGTCTACGGGTTGTGGCACGAGATAACGCTGCAGGGACGCGGGATCGGCGACGGTCGCAGACAGACCGATGCGGCGATGGTTCGGTGCGAGCGACGCGAGGCGGGCCAGCCCGAGCGCGAGCAGATCGCCGCGCTTGGTGTTGGCGATCGCATGCAGCTCGTCGAGTACGACGGCGCGCACGCCTTCGAGCAGGCGCCTTGCATCGCGCCCGGACAAAAGCAGCGCAAATTGTTCCGGCGTGGTGAGAAGAATATCCGGCGGCGAATGGCGCTGCCGCAGCCGCCGCGCGGGCGGGGTGTCACCGGTACGGGTCTCGATGCGGACGGCGAGGCCCATCTCGCGGACCGGTGTTTCCAGGTTGCGCGCGACATCCACGGCGAGCGCCTTCAGCGGCGAGATGTAGAGCGTGTGCAGCGACGCCTTGCGCCGTGGCGCAAGGCTCGCAAGTTCGATCAGGCTCGGCAGGAATCCGGCCAGCGTCTTGCCCCCGCCGGTGGGCGCGACGAGAAGCACCGACTGCCCGGCCGATGCGTGCGCGATGAGATCGATCTGATGGGCGCGCGGTTGCCAGCCGCGTGCCTCGAACCAACCGGCAAAGACCGGCGGTAGTGCGTGAGACGCAGCCTCGTCGGCGAAGTCCTGCATTTTAAGGCGCGCGGAAGAAATCGAGCACTGCCTGCTTGTAGATCTTGTCGCCGACCGTCGTCATGTGATCGCGCCGCGGCACGACGACAGCGCGGCCATCCCCGAATACGTCTGCAAGCGGACCCGGCGAACCGGTCAGCGCATCGTTCTCGCCGCAAACGACAAGAACCGGCCGCTTCGATTGCTTGAGTTCGGCCGCAGTAAAGGGCCGCCGGTTCGCGCGCATGCAGGCGGCAAGCGCCACGCGGTCCTTGCCGCCTTGCTCGGCGAAATCGCGGAAGGTTTTTTGGACGGGATCGCTGATCGTGCTTTTGTCGGGCGTCACGAGCGCGTCGGCAATGGCCTCGCGCGAACCGAAGGCGCGCCCGAGATAGGAGCTGCCGACTCCCGCGATGACGACCTTGCGCAAAAGATCCGGATGGTCCATCAGCACATGCATGCCGATAAAGCCGCCCATCGAATAGCCCATCAGGAACGCACGGCCGGCATCCGCCGCGTCCATCACCGCCACGATGTCTTCCGCCATGATCCCATAATCGTAAGCGGCCGGATCGTGCGGCTTGTCGCTGTCGCCGTGGCCGCGACAATCCAGGGCGATGACGCGATAGCCCGCCCCGGTCAGCGTCTCGTACCAGCCCGTATCCTTCCAGTTCTGGACCCGGCTAGACGCGAACCCGTGCACCAGTACCACCGCCTCGCCATTGCCCATCGTCTCATAAGCGATGCGGACGCCGTCGGGCGTTTTGACGAACTCCGTCATGGCTACCTCCTGGTCTGCCGCCTGCAGCTTTGAATCCAAAAATCGCCCATAAATTCGCCCTGGGATTTCGGTTTCGCCATATCGGCGAAACCTTCGCAAAGCCGGCACGGACTGTCTATGATGGCGCGAGCGTTGCGGAGACTTCATGCATGCCTTTGGAACTGTTGAAGAAAAGCGCCGCCGCCGCGGTGCTTGCGGCGTCAGCATGCGGCTGCCCATGAAACCCTGGCTCGCTGTGGCTGCCGTCAACGGCTTTCTGGCCGTGGCATTCGGCGCGATTGCGGCGCATGCGCTCTCCGGCCGGCTCGCCCCGCATGCGCTGCAGATATTCGAAACCGGCGCACGCTACCACATGTACCACGCACTCGCGCTGGGTCTCGCCGCGTTTGCCATGCGCGGCGGCGCGTCGGGAGCCGCGCAAGGCGCCGCCTGCTTTTTTTTGGCCGGCATCGTTCTCTTTTCCGGCTCGCTCTATCTCCTGGCGCTCACCGGCCTGTACCTGCTGGGATTTGTAACGCCGTTTGGCGGGCTCGCATTTCTCATCGGCTGGAGCCTGCTCGCCTGGTCCGCAATGAAAATCGCACCGTGACGCACATTGCATTGGCCGCGCGCCGATTCGGATGACGCAACTGCCGATCACCGGATTGCTATTACGCAGCTTTCGGCCTGATCGCCGCGAGGTCGGGACCGATTTCCCGCTTGCGGGCACGCAGATCATGATCGATTTGAAGCCCGAGGAAAAAACCTTCCGACATGCCGAAATAGCGCGCAAGGCGGAGGTCGGTGTCGGCCGTGATCGCACGCTGTCCGAGAACGATTTCGTTAATGCGGCGCGGCGAAACGTGAATTGCCCGGGCGAGTGCGTTTTGGCTCAATTCCATCGGCTTGAGAAATTCCTCCAGCAAGATTTCGCCCGGCGTGGCCAGAGGCAGAAGCGGTTCGGCGCGCACGGCCTTACGCGACCTATTCATCGTGGTAGTCGACGATTTCGACATCGTGTGCATCTCCATCATTCCAGCGAAAGCAAATCCGCCATTGCCGATTGATCCGGACGCTCCATTGTCCGCCACGTTTGCCCTTCAGCGGCTCAAGCCGATTGGCGGGCGGCATGCGCAAATCCTGTAATGTACGGGCGCGGTTCAGCATCATCAACTTGCGCAACGCGATGGATTGAATGTCGGGCGGCAGCTTCCTGCTCCGCAGCCCCGCCCACACCAATGCCGTCTCCGCGTCGCGAACGCTTCGGATCATGTCGGTCTATAACGCATAACGTTATAATCTGCAAGCGGGAAGTCGCGCTTTTTTCGGAGTCCGCTCCACGCGCGCCCTTTAACCGGGACGAAAACTCTGCAATTCTTGCGCCCATGGCGACCGACACGATCGATACCTTTTCCTACGCGGCCCCCGACGACCCGCGCTTCAAGCGCCTGATCATTCGCCTGATCGAACGGATGACCGGACAGCCCTATCTCAAATGGCTGTATGAGGATCACCTGGCCCATCCGGTTCCCGGCGAGAGTTTCTGGGATGCCGCCGTGCGAAAACTCGAACTCAAGGTCGTCTGCAACAAGGAACAACTCGCGCTGTGGCCGAAGACCGGCCCTTTGATCGTCGTCTGCAACCATCCCTACGGCGTGCTGGACGGCATCGTGATCTGCCACCTCGTCTCGAAGGTGCGCAATGACTTCCGTATACTGACCAACTCGGTGCTGAATCGCGCCGAAGAAATCCGCGAGCATCTGCTGCCCATCGATTTTTCCGAAACCGAAGCGGCCGTGAAGACCAATCTGAAATCCCGCGCCGAAGCCAAGGCGCATTTGCTCAAGGGCGGCTGCCTGGTGATCTTTCCGGCCGGCGGCGTCTCCACGACTCCCACGCTCTGGCACAAGCGCGCCGTCGACACCGACTGGAAAACGTTCACTGCCCGCCTCATTACCCAATCCAAAGCACCGGTGGCCCCGGTATTTTTCGCCGGCCAGAACAGCCGACTCTTTCAGCTCGCGAGCCATGTGAGCATGACGCTGCGCCTGTCGCTGCTGTTCAAGGAAGTGCACGACAGGATCGGCAGCGAATTGCCGGTGCGCATCGGCGCGCCGATTCCGTTCGATCGCCTGCCCCCGGCGAGCGATCGTCACGCCTTCATGAGCCGGTTGCGCCAGATGACGTATGATTTGGGCAAAGATGTTCCGTCTCCGCCCAAATCGCGCGTCAAACGTCCGCGCCGCGCGCCGCGACGCGCCGGCCCCTTTACCCGGGGAAGCCTCGGGCTTCTATGAGCACCTTTCCGCGCGTTGGACTGTTCGTCACCTGCCTGGTGGACCTTGTGCGTCCGCAGGTGGGCTTCGCTGCGGTCAAGTTGCTGGAAGCGGCCGGCTGCCACGTCGAGGTACCCGCGGCGCAGACCTGTTGCGGACAACCGGCATGGAACGCCGGCGCCGACGCGCACGCCAGCGACATCGCCCGCCAGGTGATCGATGCGTTCGAGCCGTTCGATTATGTGGTCGTGCCGTCGGGCTCCTGCGCCGGCATGATCAAGCGGCATTATCCCGAAGCATTGGACGACGATCCCGTCTACGGCAAACGCGCCCGCGCGCTTGCGGCCAGGACGCATGAGTTGATCGCGTTTCTGGTGACTGTGCGGGGGCTTTCGAGCGTCGAGGCAAGCTGTCCTGCCAAAGCCTGCTATCACGATTCCTGTTCGAGTCTGCGGGAAATGGGCGTGAAGGACGAACCACGGCGCCTGCTCGCCACGGTCGAAGGTCTTTCCCTTCACGAATTGCGCGAGCCGCAGGTGTGCTGCGGTTTCGGCGGGCTGTTTTCCGTCAAATATCCTGAAATTTCCGAACGCATGGCCGACGACAAGATCGCCGATGCGGAGCAGACCGGCGCAGAATTGCTGTTGGGCGGCGATCTCGGCTGCCTGCTGCATCTGACCGGCCGCATCACGCGGAGAGGCAAGCATTTGCGGGCGCGCCATGTGGCGGAAGTGCTGGCCGGCATGAGCGACACGCCGGCGATCGGCGATCCCGAAACATGAAACAAGACCCGCGCCGGTTTCCGCAAAACGCCCATGAAGCGCTCGCCAATCCCGGCCTCCAGCAGGCGCTCGGCCGCATCAAGACGCATTTCCAGCTCGGGCGCACTTATGCCGCCTCGCTCTATCCCGATTTCGAAGGCTTGCGCGAACAGGGCCGCGCGATCCGCGACTTCGCGCTGTCGCACCTCGACACGCTGCTGGAAACTTTCGAAGCGCGCGTGACGCAGCGCGGCGGCTTCGTCCATTGGGCGCGCGACGCGAAGGAAGCGCGCGAGATCGTTCTCGGCATTCTGAACGCAGCGGGCGCCAAGACCATCACCAAGGGCAAATCCATGGTGACGGAAGAAATCGCGCTCAACCCGTTCCTCGAAGCGAACGGCCTTCAGCCGATCGAGACCGATCTCGGCGAATATATCATCCAGTTGCGGCACGAGCCGCCGAGCCACATCATCGCGCCGGCCTTTCATCTCCACAAGGAAGACGTGGCGGATACGTTCCGCGCTGCCCACACCGCATTCGATTCCACGCGCAAGCTCGACGAGCGCACCGCGCTGGTTGCCGAGGCGCGGGCAGTTCTCAGGGCCGATTTCGAAAAGGCCGATGCCGGCATCACGGGCGCGAATTTCCTCAGCGCCGAAGAGGGCGCGGCCGTCATCGTCACCAATGAAGGCAATGGCGATCTGACGCGCCTCTTGCCGCGCACCCATATCGTCGTCACGGGAATCGAAAAGATCGTGCC
Source organism: Rhizomicrobium sp. (assembly GCA_049692035.1). Taxonomy (GTDB): domain Bacteria; phylum Pseudomonadota; class Alphaproteobacteria; order Micropepsales; family Micropepsaceae; genus Rhizomicrobium. The sequence goes on along the minus strand of JBAVOL010000007.1, from coordinate 36,180 downwards.
CGACATGAACGACGTGGCGGTGCTGCTGCGCCTGCTCACCCGTTCGGCGACCGGTCAGGCGATCACGAGCTATGTCTCGGTGATGGCGGGTCCGCGCGGGCCGCATGAAGCCGACGGCCCCGAAAATTTCCATGTCGTGCTTGTCGACAATGGCCGCTCGCAGTTGATCGGCACGGAGGCCGAAGAGGTCTTGCGCTGCATTCGCTGCAGCGCCTGCATCAATCATTGCCCGGTCTACGGTGCAATCGGCGGCCACGCCTATGGCGCGACCTATCCCGGCCCGATCGGGGCGGCGCTCAATCCGGGCCTCATCGGCATGGCGCAGGCCCATCACCATCCCAATGCCTCCACATTTTGCGGGCGATGCGCGGAAGTTTGTCCCGTCAAGATTCCGCTGCCCAAGATCATGCGGTATTGGCGCGCGCGCGAATATGCGAGCGGCTTGGCGCCGAAGACGGCGACCTTCGGACTTTCGGCGTGGGCCTTTCTGGCGAAACGGCCGGTGCTCTATCGCAGGGCTGCTTCGGCTGCCGCACGCCTGCTGCGCGCCGTGGGCGGAAAGCGCGGCAGGATCGGCGCAATCCCTGCGCTCGCCGGCTGGTTTGCTGTACGCGATTTTCCCGCCCCTCAAGGCAAGACGTTTCACGAACTCTGGAACGAACGGCGATGAGCGCGCGCGACGCCATCCTTGCCGCCATTCGCGCCCGGCGGGTCAGCGCGGCACCGCGCCCACCGCCCTATCGCGCCGCAGCCCTTGCCGAAGACGCCGCCACGAATTTCGCCGCGCATGCGACGCGGGCAGCAAGCGAAGTCCGACGCCTTGGAACCATGCGCGAAGTGCCGGCCGCAATCGCTGATATTCTGCAGTCGCACAACATCAAGGCGACGGTGCATCTGCCAGCGAATTCACCGCTGGTCGAAGCACTGGCATGGGGGGGGACGCCCGGTCTCGCGCGTGAACATTCGGCCCCCGGACCCGACGACGCCGCGCTGGCGCTCGCCCCGTTTGCAATTGCCGAGACGGGGACGCTGGTCTTTCCATCAAGGCCCGACGCGCCTGCGTCATGGCATTTCCGTCCGGGGCTCGAAATCGCAATCGTGCGTACGCCCACAATTCTTCCCGATTTCGAAGCCGCGCTCGCGCGCGTGAAAGCACAAGGCGCGCTGCCGTCCACCCTCAACCTCGTCACTGGCCCCTCGCGCACGGCCGATATCGAACAGATGCTCGAGCTTGGAGCCCACGGCCCCAAGGCGCTGGTGGTACTGATGGTGGATGATTAGAAGGCGATGACACGCGTTGCAGGAATCGACGGTGCTCCCGGCGGTTGGGCGGTCGTCACGATGGTACAAGACAAATTGGAGATTCGGCGAATTGCCGCTCTGTCCAATTTCCTTGATGACATGAGCGGTTTCGATATCGTCGCAATCGATATCCCCATCGGTCTCCTCGACACGTATGAGGCCGGAGGACGGCCATGTGACCGAGCGGCGAGAAAAATTCTCGGTAAACGAGCCAGCAGCGTATTCCCCGCTCCAATCCGTCCGGTCCTCGCGGCAACCGATTGGTCTGACGCATGCGCACGCTCGCGAGCCAGCGCAGCTCACGGCAAGGCGATCAGCAAGCAGACATTCGCAATTCTACCCAAGATCATAGAAGTTGATGAACTTCTCCGAACACGCCCTGAGCTCCGCGATGCCGTTCGCGAGGTGCATCCAGAAGCATGCTTTTGCGCGTTAACCGGAGCGCCCATGGCTCATAAAAAATCTTCGATGCTCGGGCGCGAGGATAGACGCGATGCGCTCAGGGGTGTTTTCCCTGCACTCGACACGATTGAGTTATCAGGGAAAGCCCAAGGACTACCGACAGAAGATATTATGGATGCTACTGTCGCATGTTGGTCCGCACACCGCCTCGCCACAGGGCATGGCCGTAGTTTATCTGACGTAGTCCCGCTTGACAGTACCGGGCTAGCGATGGCGATTTGGGTTTGAACCGACTAAAAAAAAGCGTGTCATCCCCGGCCGAGTGAGCGCAGCGAAGCGAGGGGAAGGGGACCCAGGTGGTCGTACAGCGCAATTTTGTACAGCATGGCATCGAACCTACTTTTGCGAGATCGTGTGCTTGCATGTCGACCTGGGTCCCCTTCCCTCGCGCGAACTGTGTTCGCGCTCGCCGGGGATGACACGCATTTTGGGTCTGCCCAAAATTGCGGGCGATACTCCAATCCCCCTCCAGCCGCATTGAAGGAAAAATAATGGACGAACGGGATTCCCAGCCGTCCTCGCCGGACGGGTCGCCGCCATCAGGGGGCGAGGTTTCGCACGACGAACGCAAGCAGGCGCATTGGGTCCGGAGCGTACTCGTAACGCTGTTCGTTCTCTTCGTGCCGGCGCCGATATTTCTGATCCTGGTGTTCCGCTTTGTGCCCGTGCCGTTCACACCGCAAATGCTCATTCCACTCATGAAGGGCGAAGGCGTGCATTATCGCTGGGTTGCGCGCGAGGAGATCGCGCCGGCGCTCGTCCGTGCCGCGATCGCTTCCGAAGACGAGGATTTCTGTACCCATCACGGTTTCGACTGGAAGGATATCGATACCGCGCTGAAGGCGCACAGACGCGGCCGGCGATTGCGCGGCGCTTCGACCATCAGCCAGCAGACGGCACGCAGCCTGTTTCTGGCGCCGGTACGAAGCTGGGTACGCAAGGGCGTCGAGGCCTATCTCACCGTGCTGCTCGAAGCGTTGTGGCCCAAGGAGCGCATTCTTACCGCCTATCTCAACCTGGTGGATTGGGGACATGGCAATTTCGGCGCCGAAGCGGCGGCGCAGACCTATTTTCACAAATCCGCGGCAACGCTCACGAGTCGCGAAGCGGCAAGGCTGGCAGTCGTCCTTCCCGATCCTGACGTCTGGCGCGCCGCCCGTCCCGGTCCCTATGTGGCGTCGCGGACCGATACCATTCTCGCGCGCATGGGCGAGGTGACGCGCGACGGGCTGGATGGGTGCGTGCGCCATTAGCGTCGGCGCCGGACAAATATCCCGAAGAACGGCTGTGCCAAGAACCCCTAAACCATTTTGAGCCGCGCATACACCGCCATTTTCACGCTATCCAGCACGAAAGTGAAGACGAAAGCGGCTGCGAGCACGCCTCCCACCACGCGCGCCGGCAACGCGCTCATGAGAAGTCCGCTTGTCGCGAGGAACACGATGATCGCAATGTCGGCCACGGACGACAACACAAGCCACCGGCTTGGCCGCGAACTCCAAAGCCGGCGGCGTTCGCGCGCAACATAGAATACAGCCTGGCCGCTGAACACCAGCGTCACGGCGGCCAGCGTTTGCAGCGGAGCCGTGGCGAGATGAAGTTCGAATTTGCCGATCGCCAGGATTACGCTGCAAAACATCAAATCGGTGATTCCCAAGGCAATGCCCGCGATCGTCAAATTGTCGATCCGCCAGGTGTTGGGCTTGGCCGAAGGCCGCACATTGTCGGTCGCCGAAGACATCGAGAGAAAATCGCCGGTGGTTATCAGAATGACCATCAGCACGGGTGTGAGAATAGCGTGGCCGGTCATAATCAGGCCGACGGTGAGGAACAGCAATTGATCGATCTTTTGAGTCATCGATCGCAGCGTGTAAGTCAAAATGCGCTGAAAGGTGACGCGCCCCTCGCGCACGGCGGCGACAATGCCGCCGAGACCCGGCTGCGTCAGCACGATGCCCGCCGCGGATTTCGCCACGTCGGTTGCCGTCGATACCGCTATTCCCATTTGCGCCTGGCGCAGCGCCGGCGCGTCATTGGCGCCGTCACCGCACATGCCGACGGTGCGTCCGCTGCTCTGAAACGCATTGACGATGTGGAACTTGTCTTCGGGAAACACGCCTGCGAACACCGAGAAGTCCTCGGGACGGACCGTGTCGAGAGGCGCGCCCGACGGGTAGATTGCGCCGTGCAATCCGACAGCCTGGGCAATGATGGCGGCCGTCGCGGGCGCGTCGCCCGTCAGCATGACGGTGTGAACGCCCATTTCGCGCAATTCGGCGATGAAGTGCGCCGAGTCGCTGCGTGGCGGATCGCTGAGCGCGATCAGGCCGGCAATCCTCAACGCGTCGGGCGGCCCCATGGCGAGCGCCAATACCCGGTAGCCCTTGGCCTGCAGCGCTTCCGCGTCAGCGGCTGCCGAAGCCGGCGACTGTGCGATTTCGGCAATTTTCGCGAACGCACCTTTCACGATACGAATTTCGCGTCCGTCGGCATCGCGTGCCATCGCTTCGGACATTTTGGCGGCGGGATCGAAAGGAATGAATTTGATGAGCTTCGGCAGGTCACGCAGATCGGTGCGCTGCGCCTCCGAACGAATGGCGGAATCGACCGGATCGCGGCCCCCTTCTGAACTCGCCAGGGAAGCAAACGCCAAGATATGCGCTTCGTCGAAGCCCGGCATTGCGTGCACTGCCGTGACCGCCAGTTCATTCTGCGTCAAGGTGCCGGTCTTGTCGGCGCACAGAATATCCATGGTCGCAGCCTCGTCGATCGCGGACAGCCTTGTCGGCAGCACGCCGCGCCTTGCGAGCGCGCGGGCGCCGAGCGCCGTCGACAATGTGAAGGTCGCCGGCAATGCGACCGGTATCGCGGCCAGCACCGCCGTGAGGACGAGGGGGACGATCTCGTTCACCCCCATGCCGAGAAGCGTCGCATAAATGCCCTGCACGACGACAATCGTGCTGTTGAAGATCGCGAGGTTGCGCACGACGCGGAGCACGGCCTTTTGCTGCGAACTCACCGTATGAGCGGTTCGCACCAACTCCGCCGTTCGTCCGAATTCGGTGCGAATACCGGTTGCCGTGACCTCGGCGAGCGCCTCGCCGCGCCTGACCAGCGCGCCGGCATAGGTCTGACGCCCCGGCCCGGCTTCGACCGGCAAGGATTCGCCAGTCAGTGTCGACTGATCGAGCAATACATTGCCGTCGATCAACCGAACGTCCGCTCCGACCACGGTACCGAGGGACAATTTGACGATATCCCCGGGAACCAGTTCGGCGACGGGCGCCGTCCGCCAAACGCCGTCGCGTCGCACCGAGGCAACCAGGGCGAGGCGTGCCTTCAGCGCGTCGAGCGTGGCCTGGGCCCGGCGCTCCTGAAAGAAACCGAGCGCCGCATTGAACACCAGCAGAACAGCGATCATGGCGGCCTGGACATATTCGGCGAGGAACAGCTGCAGCACAATCGCCGCTTCCAGCATCCACGGAACCGGGGCCCAGAATTTGGCGGCGGCACGGCGCCATGGCGCCGGCGCCACATCCGGCATTGCATTCGGGCCGAATTGTTCCAATCGGCGGCTTGCTTCCGCGCTGGTCAGGCCGCTCGTCTGGTCGTCTTTGTCCATTGGGCCGGTCGATCCCGAAACCGTGTTCCATGCCGTGCCACTCTGCGGCAAAGCCCGCTTCGCGCAAGATGTATCGGACGCGGGAGGAAGGCCGCGGCGGCCTTTTACGCGGCGGTCTGACGACCGAGCCGCCAGACATGGATATTTTGGCGTGCCTCCCGTCCAACTCCCGACTAGATTGCCTCCACCATGCGTCGTCTTACCCACCACCTCCTCTCGCCGCCCTCGCGTTTCGCACGCCTGATGATCGCGGAGAAACGGCTGGCTTGCGATCTCTCGGCGCCCGAAGAGGGCGCGGATCACCTGCCCGTCTTCGTCGATCTCGACGGCACGCGGGTGCAGGGTCTGTGGGCGATCGTCGATCATCTCGAAGGCAGCTATCCGGAGCATCCGCTCCTGCCGGAGGAGGGCGGGGGGCGCGGCGAATCCTTGCGCTTTCTCGATTGGGCGATGGGCCCGCTCCATGACGGCGTCATCCGCCGCATCGTCTATGAGAAGGCCTCGCCGCGCTTCACGGGAGCGACCGTGCAACGCACCCCCGACATGCTGGTCATCCGTAGAGGGCGCGAAGCGCTCAAGCCGGCACTCGCGGCGATCGGCTCGGCCGGCGAAAGCCATGGCTATCTGGCGACACGCGAATGCACATTGGGCGATCTTGCGGTCGCCGCCAATCTTTCGGCGCTTGACTATTTCGGCGAAGTACCGTGGGCCGATTTTCCCGCCGCGGCGGAATGGTACATAAGGGTGAAATCGCGCCCCGCCTTCCGCTCGCTGCTCTCCGACCGCATCCCCAGCCAGCCTCCCATGGCGCATTATGCCGAGCTTGACCTCTGACGCCCGTGCGGCGATCCTTGCCCGCGCCAGATCAGAAGGCTTCGATGCGGCTGGAATCGCGCGTGCCGACGGCGCAGCGCAGGCGGGCGCGCATCTCCTCGCCTTCCTCGCGGAAGGGCGCCACGGCACGATGGATTGGATGGCGCGCAACGCCGCTGCGCGCGCGGCGCCACAAGCGCTGTGGCCACAGGCGCGCTCCGTGGTCGTGCTCGCCGCCAATTACGCACCGGCCGGCGAACAGCGCGCACGCCCATCGTCCGGTGCGATCTCGGTCTATGCGCAGGGCGACGATTATCACGACGTGCTCAAGACGAAGCTCAAGCGCCTGGGCGCTTTCATGCACGAGAAGTTTGGCGCCGAAGTCAAGGTCTTCGTCGATACGGCGCCGGTGATGGAAAAGCCGCTTGCGCAAGCTGCCGGGCTCGGCTGGCAAGGCAAGCACACCAATCTCGTCAGCCGCGAATTCGGCTCATGGCTGTTCCTGGGTTGTGTGTTCACGACGCTTGCGCTTGAGCCCGACCCGGCGGAACAGGACCATTGCGGGCAATGCCGGCGCTGCCTCGACGCCTGCCCGACCGCAGCATTCACAGCGCCCTACGAAATCGATGCACGCCGCTGCATTTCCTATCTGACGATCGAACACAAGGGGCACATCGCGCAAGAGTTTCGCGCCAGCATGGGCAATCGCATCTATGGCTGCGACGATTGCCTTGCCGTCTGTCCGTGGAACAAATTCGCGCAAGACGCACGGGAAATCCGCTTTCACGCCCGCGACCAATTGCGATCGCCGTCGCTCGCCACACTCGCCGCGCTCGACGATGCAGGCTTTCGCGCGCTGTTCCGCCGTTCGCCGATCAAACGCATCGGGCGCGACCGCTTCATCCGCAATGTGCTGATCGCGATCGGAAATTGCGGCGATACCGCACTTGCTGCTTCGGCCAAGCGCCTGCTGGGCGATGCTTCGCCACTGGTCCGCGCGATGGCCGTGTGGGCACTGTCGCGGCTTTTGGATCGCGACGCATTCCGCGCGCTGGCGGAAACCGCAGCGCTCCGGGAAACCGATCCCGATGTGTTGCATGAATGGAACGCAGCGAACCGATGAACCGCTCGTAAGGAACGGCTATTTTCCCTGCGGTTTGGCAGCCGCCGCCGCGTCCATATCTTCAAGATGCTCGCGTGCCGCCGCACCCGCGTCACCATTCGGCGCATCGCGCACGACTTGTTCCCAATCCGCGCGGGCACCGATCGTATCGCCGGCCTCGTATTTCATGGCGCCGCGCTCGACGAGAGCTTCGGGATAGCCAGGATAAATCTGAAGAGCACGCTCGATGTCCGCGCGTGCTTCGGCCTTGCGCCCCTCGGCATGCCGCGCACTCGCCCTGAGCACCAGCACATCGGCGCGATTGGAATTGGTCGCGAGCAATGCGCTCAAATCGGCGTCCGCGGCATTCCATTCCTTGCGTGCCGCGCGGGCCCGGGCGCGGTCGACCAGAAGATCGCTGTCCTTGGGCGCAAGCGCCAACCCGGCGGTCAGCGACGCCTCGGCCTTTTGCGGCAGCCCCGCCAGCAGCCAGGCATTGCCGGCCTGGTCGAACAACACGACCCGCAGATCATCGCCGCCCGCATTCTTGTCGAGCGCCGCAGAATCGAGTTTCGCGGCGGCTTCGGAATAGCGGTGGAGCGATACCAGCGCCAGCGCCGCGCAATGCAGCGCCGCCGCCCCTCCGCCGGAATCGTGCCAGGCCTCGGCCGCGGTGGCGGCTTCCCGCGCGTTCTTTTTGGCGAGCTCCAGGCAACGATCGTAACGGTTGACGCCCGGAAGGGAGGTATCGTCGAGCGGCGAGGGTTTTTCCGCCACAGCCGGCGATGCCGCAAGAACAGTTGCCAAAACCAGCGATAGAACAGCGATGCGCATGGCGCTAAAAGAGCCTCAGGCAAGGTCGAATGCAAGGCTTGGTCGAAAGAAAGCCGGTCGGTTCCGGCCGCCGCCATTCGGCGCTCGCCCGTCGGTCCTGGCATCGTAAAATGACTTTGCGCCGCCGCTGAAATGGGCGATTGTAGGGTGCCTCCGTGTCCGAATCTCTTGAGCTCCGGCAACGCCATTCCGACCATTGCGCAACACAGCGCCCACGGGCAAGCGCCCGAGCAGCCGGCGATCCTGCAGATCGTGCCCTCCCTGGACGCGGGCGGTGCCGAACGCTCGACGATCGATGTGGCCGGAGCACTCGCGCGCGCCGGCTTCGTGCCGCTCGTGGCCGCCAGCGGCGGGCGCATGGTGGACGAACTGCAATCCGTTGGTGGCAGATGGATCGCTTTGCCCGTCCATGCCAAATCGCCTCAGACATTGGCAGCCAATGTCGTGCGGCTGCGCAATCTGATCCGGACACAAAATATCAAGCTGGTCCACGCACGGTCGCGCGCGCCGGCATGGAGTGCGTTTCTCGCCGCGCGCATGGCTGGCATACCGTTCGTTACGACCTATCACGGCATTTACAAGGCGAAGAGCGATCTCAAGCGCTTTTACAACTCCATCATGGCGCGAGGCGACGCGGTAATCGCCAATTCGGAATGGACCGCCGCCCATATAAACCGGGAATATCGTTTTCGCCCCAAGCGCCTTGTCGTTATTCCGCGCGGCGTCGACTTCCAGCTTTTTGACCCCTCGCGTGTCTCCGTCGAACGAGTCCAGGCGTTGCAGGCGAAATGGGGCGTGCAACCCGGCCAAACTGTCGTCCTGCTGCCGGGCCGTCTCACGCGTCTGAAAGGACAGGCTGTATTGATCGAAGCCCTGGCCCGCCTCAAAGACGCACATGCGCTCGGGCACGTGCGGGCTGTGTTGGCCGGCGATGCGCAAGGCCGCAGCGCTTACGAAGCAGAGATTCACGATCTGATTGCGGCGCACGGATTGGACGGCGCCGTCGTCATCGGTGGCCATGTGAATGACATGCCGGCCGCGTATCTTGCTGCCGATGTGGTCGTATCGGCTTCAACCGAACCCGAAGGCTTCGGCCGCACCACCGCCGAGGCGGGCGCAATGGGACGGCCCGTGATCGCGACCGACCATGGCGGCAGCCGCGAGATCGTGGCTCCGGAGAAGACCGGCTTGCTGGTTCCTCCCGGCGATGTGGCGGAATTGGCGGAGGCGTTGCGCAGGCTGCTCACGGAGAGCGCGGAATTGCGCGGCGCCATGGGGGCTGCGGCCCGCGCGCATATCGCCGAGCGATACACCATCGATCGCATGTGCGCAGACACGCTTGCGCTCTATCGCGACCTGTTGACGGAACGGACATGACGGCCACGCAACTTCTTCATCCGCCAATCTGCGGCAAACTCCGGAGACGGTAATGCGACTGGGATTGACCGCCGCATATGCCGCCATCGTGCTGCTTCTCGGCAGCTTGATCTTCGCTACCGCAGCCAGTGCGGCCCAGAGCGGCCCCAAGGCGGCGCCGACGGCGACCATTGCGGTTCAACAACTTCCGCCCATATCGTCGCCGCAAGACAATTTCGATCCTCTCAAGGCCACCAACGCCTATTTGGCGCAAGTAAGCGGCGAAGCGCGGGCGCGGTCGGATTCCTATTTCGAAGGAGGATACATCCTCCTCTTCGTCAACGCATTCTACGCCGTGCTCGTATCGGCAATCCTTTTGTGGCTGCACATTTCCGCACGAATACGAAATATCGCACGCGGCATCACGCGCTCGCGCTTCTGGCAGGTGCCGATTTATGTCTTACTCTACATGCCTCTCGCAACCGCGATGGCATTTCCCCTGACGGTGTACGAAAACTACCTGCGCGAACACGCCTACGGCCTCTCGAACCAGACATTCGTGCAATGGCTTGGCGATTTCGGCAAAGACTTCGCCCTCACCATCGTGATACTGACCGTCGGGTTGACCGTGATCTACGCAGTCATTCGCGCGGCGCGAAGAACCTGGTGGATTTGGGGCACGCTGGTGGCTGTCGGTTTCCTCGCGTTCGGCACATTGGTGGGCCCGGTGTTCATTGCCCCGCTGTTCAATCATTACCAGCCGCTGCAGGAAGGACCGCTCAAGGCGCGGATTCTGTCGCTCGCGCGGGCGGAGGGCATCCCGGCCAGGAACGTCTATGAGTTCGATGCCTCGCGACAGACCAACCGTATCTCGGCCAATGTGTCGGGGCTGTTCGGCACGACGCGCATTTCGCTGAACGACAATCTCATCAATCGTTGTACGCCCGACGAGGTGATAGCCGTATTCGGGCACGAGATGGGCCATTATGTGCTCAATCACGCTGCGATTTTGATCACCTGGTTCGGGTTGCTCTTACTGGTCGGGTTCGCTTTCGTCGATTGGGGATTCGGCGTCCTGGCGAACGTGTTCGGCGGAAATTGGGACGTCCGCACGATCGACGATCCAGCGGGATTGCCGGTGATCACGGCGCTCCTCAGCGTTTTCATGCTCGTGGCGACGCCGGTCTCCAATACCATCACGCGCACAACCGAAGCGCAGGCCGATATCTTCGGCGTCAACGCGGTGCGCCAGCCGGACGGCTTCGCCAAGGCGGTGTTGATGCTGAGCGAATACCGCAAGCTCGACCCGACCCCGCTCGAGGAATTTCTGTTTTACGACCATCCGTCCGGCCGCTCGCGCATCGCCATGATGATGCGCTGGAAGGCCGGACATCTGAACGACTTTGATATCAGGACCGGTCCCGTCTCGCCGCAATGAAAAAACGCGGCCGCTACTATCGCTTGAGACCGGTCGGCACCCGCCTCATTACGCCATGATCACATTCTTACGGCCGGCGGCAATCCGTTTCGTCGCGTTGCGCGTATCGATAACCACGCCAACCGAATCCGCCAGGAGAGAATAATCGACACCATCATGGTCGGTGACGATCACCGCCACGTCGAATTCCGCCAGGCTTTGCTTGTCCCAGGCAATGCTCTGCATTCCCGCCAGCCCGCCATGTTCGCGCGTATCGGGAATGACCGGGCAGTATGGATCGTAGAAGGCCACGTTGCTGCCTTCTTCACGCAGCATATCCATGATATATAATGCGGGACTTTCGCGCGTATCATCGATATTTTTCTTATATGCAACGCCAACAACGAGCACCCTGGCATTTTTCAGCGCCTTGCCGGTCTGTGCGCGCAGCGAACGATCCATCACGTCGATGACGTGCCGCGGCATCGCACGATTGATTTCCCCTGCCAGTTCTATGAATTTCGTTTCGATGCCATGCTGGCGCGCCTTCCATGATAGGTAAAACGGATCGATCGGTATGCAATGCCCACCGAGGCCCGGCCCCGGATAAAACGGCATATAGCCGTAGGGCTTGGTTTTTGCTGCCTCGATGACCTCCCAAATATCGATTCCCATTCGGGCGTAAACAACCTTCAGTTCATTGACCAACGCGATATTGACGGCGCGAAAAACATTTTCCGTGATCTTGACCGCTTCGGCGGTCTGCGTGTCGCGAACCGCATAGACCTTCTCGAACGCGCGACCATAAAACGCCTCTATGGCGGCGCGCGATCTTTCATCGATTCCGCCGACAATTTTCGTAATCGTACGCGCATCTATGCCGCTTCCCGGATCCTCGCGTTCCGGCGAGAAACCAAGCATGAAATCCGTGTCGGCGCTCAAGCCGCTCTTTTCGAGAATCGGCCTCACAACCTCCAGCGTGGTTCCCGGATACGTCGTCGATTCGAGAACAACAAGCACGCCGGGCTTCAGCCATTCGCTGATCGTTTCGCTGGTCGAAATTACGAAGCTCAGATCCGGCTCGCGAGCATGGGTCAACGGCGTCGGGACGCATATCAGGACGGCATCAGCATCTTTGAGACGGGAGAAGTCGGCAGTGGCGGAAAACGTCCCGGACGCGTTCATTTTCGCAATGACATCGGCGGGAAAGTCCTTGATATAGCTTCTGCTGCTGTTGAGTTGGTCGACTTTGCGTTTGTCGATATCGAATCCGATGGTAGGGAAACCAGCGCGCCAAAAGACATGGGCAAGCGGAAGGCCCACATATCCCAGACCGATAATCCCGACTTTCATGGATCCCGATTTCAGTTTATTCTCGAATTCGGCGTTCATGCCGCTTCACCCTTTCTCGGCGTATCAAGCTGCCATCGTTGGCAGGTTCCAAATATCGCGCCGCAGCAAGAAAAGCGGGCGACGCGTTATTTCCTCACCGCTGCCTCGAACGCCGCCACCAGCGGATCGTTCTTCGCGAACACGTAATCGGCATCCTGGGCGGTAATGGCTCCGTCCGAGCCTTCCGCGCGCAACAGATCGATTGCAGCCATCAGTGCGTTGCGCGGACAGAGAATGGAATATTCGCCTGCACTGTTGCCGGCAGCGGGACGCGACAGGACCGACACGCCGGCCTGTGCGCCGAGCCGTGCGAGGATCGCATCCGGATCGGCGTCGAGACGGGCGCGCAAGACGAGCGCTCCCTTGGCGCGCTCGCGGGCCGACAGCCGCGTGATCAGCGTGACGGCGGCGGCGTGGGCTTTATCCGTCCATTCGGCCTTGAGGCTCGCCGCCAATTGCGCCTGGCTTTGCAGGATCGTGCCATCGTCGAGCGTCTTCAAATTGTTGGCGGCAAGCGTCGCGCCCGTCGTCGTGATGTCGACGATCGCCTCGGCGGTGCCGGCGGCCGGCGCACCTTCCGTCGCGCCCGCGCTTTCGACGATTCGATAATCCCAGATGCCGGCCTGCGCGAAGAAGCTCCGTGTCAGCCCCACATATTTTGTCGCGATGCGCAACCGCCTTCTATGGCGCTGATAGAACGCGGCGCAGACATCGTCGAGATCGGCCATGGTCGACACATCGATCCAGGCCTGCGGCACGGCGACGACCACGTCGGCAAATCCGAAACCAAGCGGCTTGATCAGCTTGATCGTGCCGTCCAGCGTCGGTGTGGTTTCGCGGATCAGATCCTCGCCGGTCACGCCCATATGCACGTCGCCCGCGATCAACGCCACGGCGATCTCGGACGCCGACAACAGCCGCACGTCGATTTCGGGAAGCCCCGACAGGCGTGCGCGATAGCCGCGCGCACCCGCCGCCTGCTTCATCGCAAATCCGGCATCCGCGAAATAGCCCTGGACCTGCTCCTGCAGACGGCCTTTGGATGGAACGGCCAATGTCAGACAGGTGTCCATCTCACGGCCTTCCCTGGGCTGCGCGCGCCGCCGATACGCGCTCGGTTCGGATGACGAAGCCCACCGCCGGGATCGGGCGTTGGGCGCCCAGATGCTCGAGCAGCGTGTCGTAACGGCCGCCACCCGCGATCTGCACGGGACCTTCCGCATCACGCGACCACAATTCGAAGACGAAACCGGTGTAATATTCCATGTTGCGGCCAAAACGGGCGGCGAATGTCACGTGTTTGTCTTCGACGCCCAGGGCTTTCAGCGTTTCGAGGCGTTTCGCCATGGCGCCAAGCGGAGTTTCGAGCGAGACGCCGGCCGATTTCGTCAGTACACGGATTTTAGCGATCGCGGCACGCGCTTCGCCGGTCACTGAAAGCAATTTGTCCACCAGCGCCGCGACGTCCGGGTCGAGCCGCAACGCCGCCGCATCGGCTGCCTGCTCGATGAGCCGATCGACGATTTCCTCGCGGGTGCGTGCGCCCTGGTGGCTGCCGCCCAGCATATCCATCAGCCCTTCGAAGGCAGGCCGCGCTTCCGCTTCGTCGAGCGTGCCCAGATACGCAAGCAGGCGCTGCGCGTCGCTCGCCGCACCGCGCGACAGGCGTTGCAACAGCGCTTCGAAATAGCCCTTACGCCAGAAATGGCGTTTCAAGCGACCGCGCCATTGCGGAGGAATATCGAGGGCGTCGACGAAGGCGGCGAAGAGCCCGAGATCGCCGATTTTCACTTCGAACCCGTCGAGACCGGCAGCGCGCAGCGCTTCGACCGTAAGGGTGAGAATTTCCGTTTCCGCCGCCGCGCGGTCTTCGACGCCCAGAAGTTCGACGCCCGCCTGATAGAATTGCGTCGGACGTTCGGGCTCCGCCGGCTGAAAGCGGAAAACCAGTCCGTTGTAACAAAGCCGCGCCGGAAAACCGCCTCCGTCCCGCAAATGTGCGCGGCAGACGGGAATGGTGAGATCGGGACGCAGGCACAATTCCTGGCCAGAGGGATCGCTCAGCACAAATGTGCGCCTGCGGATTTCCTCGCCGGCGCGATCGAGAAATAACTGCGCCGGCTGCAGCACGGAGCAATCCATCCGGGCATAGCCATGCATGTTGAAGACGGCGAGAATGGCGGATGCCTGGCTGTCCAGCGCGGCAATCCGCGCGGCGTCATAGACGGGGAATTGCGGCATCGTTCAAACTCCGCGCGCGCCGAGCATGGCGCGGACTTCTTCGACCAATTGCGCCCGCTTCACCGCGATCTGCGCCGGGCGGTCCTTCACCCAATCGCCGCGGCTCTCGACCGATTTCGCCAGTTCCGCCCCGAGCGCCAAATCCTTCAGCATAACCTCGCCTTTAGCGCGTTCGTCTGAACCTTCGATGACAGCAATAGCCGCACCGCGGCGGTCGGCATAGCGAAACTGCGCTTTCATTCCGGCGTCGCCGACATAGGCTTCCGCGCGCAAGCCGGCGCGGCGCAATTCCGCAACGAGCGCGAACGTCGCTGCGCGATTGTCCTTGTCGAGCGCCAGGACGACGACAAGCGGCGCCAGCGCGGCTCCATGCCTGCCCTTCAGGGCACTCAGAAGCCGGCTGACGCCGATCGAAATGCCCGTTGCCGGCACGCGTTCGCCGGTGAAGCGCGCCACGAGATCGTCATAGCGTCCGCCGCCCGCAACCGAACCGAACACGATCGTCTCGCCGGCTTCATTGGTGACCGGGAAAGTGAGTTGCGCTTCGAAAACGGGGCCGGTGTAGTAATCGAGGCCGCGGACGATGCCGGAGTCGAGCTGGATTCGGCCTAAATAGTTGCTCGCCGCCAAGATATCAAAAATCTTACTAAGCTCACGAATGCCGTTGGCACCGACACCGTCGTAAGCCTGTTGAGGCGCAACACGGTTCCACCATTTGAAGAGCCCATCGTTCGTTGAATCTTGAGGCGGCTCGTTGATGAAGCTGATTACCGTTTTGATGGCATCAGATGACAGCTCGGCACCGCGCGTGAAATCTCCGGACTCGTCCCTGCGCCCAGCACCCAGCAATGCCCGCACGCCGTCCACACCGAGCCGATCAATCTTATCGATGGCGCGCAGAACGATGCCGCGCCGCGCGAGCGCCATGGGCGATCCGTCCTGGGCCAAGCCGCATGCTTCGAGCACGCCATCCAGCAGCTTGCGGCTGTTGACCTTGACGACATAGTGGCCAGCCAACCCTAGCGCATCGAGCGTGTCGGCAAGCATCATCAGAAGCTCGGCGTCGGCCGCCGGCGAAGCCGAACCCACCGTATCGGCGTCGAATTGGGTGAATTCGCGATAGCGTCCCGGGCCCGGCTTTTCATTGCGCCACACGGGACCGACCTGATAGCGGCGGAAAGGCTTGGGCAGGTTCTGGTAATTCTCGGCGACGTAGCGCGCCAAGGGCGCCGTCAAATCGTAGCGCAGCGACAGCCATTGGCCGTCGTCATCCTGAAGCGAGAACACGCCCTCGTTCGGCCGGTCGAGATCGGGCAGGAATTTGCCGAGCGCTTCGGTGTATTCGAAGGCCGGTGTTTCGAGCGGATCGAAGCCATAGGACTGGTAAACGCGCGCGATCGTGTCCAGGCACGCCCGCTCGGCGGCAATCTCGGCAGCCCCGCGATCGCGAAAACCGCGCGGGAGCCGCGCCTTGGGGCGGGATGTCTTGTCGTCGCTCATCGGCCAAGCGCCTCATGTGGCCGGGCCCGGCCCGGTCATCAAATCGCGGCCTAGATAGCGGCTGGGTCTCCATCCGGCAAGCAACCCTGCCGGACGCGAATTTTCGCGGTCAGTTTCTGCGGAGGAAAGCAGGCATGGTCGCGGGATCGTTCTTCGGCTTTGCGTGTTCCTGCCGCTAATCGGGCCCGCGAACAGGACGGCGCGCACCGATAGGGCTTGAGCGGCTCTATGGCGCCAGCACCAAGGTGCGCAGCGGCGCGGTATCGACGACATAGAGCATCAGTGCGATCACGATCAGCGAACCGAGGAAGATCACGGGGAATGCCAGTCTGTGGCTCCCGTCATCGGCCGGGTGGCGCGGGCTGTGTCCTTGGCAGCGTTTCATATTTCCCGTCCCCATTGGCGATGGGGCAAGGTTAGCGAGGTGTGGTTAACCGCGGGTTAGCGCGGCGCCCACATGTTGGTCTCTCGGAAAATCTCTCGCTGCAGTCTCGCGGGGGAAACCGGGCGGCGGCAACGTCCGCGTTTACGTCCCGCAAAATGTCTGATGCACGATCTCATCGGGCCGCGGCGGGGCGGCATAATGCTCGAGGCCGGGACCTTCTTCGTAAGGCGTGGCAAGCACGGCGAGCAGATTCCCGAACAACGCGAAATCGTTATTGTCCACGGCCGCGGCAATCGCCTCCTCCACCAGATGATTGCGCGGAATATAGACAGGATTGTTCGCCCGCATCATCGTCCGCCGCGCTTCGGCATCTCCACCGTCGTCGGCAAGCCGCACGCGCCAGAGCGCTGCCCAATCGTCGAAATCGTTCGGATCGGAAAAGAGCGAGCGCACCTGGGCGTCCGCACCGCGATCGGCTGCTGCGTCGGCGAGGCGCCGGAAAGTCAGGGTGAAATCGGCGCCGTCTCTGGCCATGCGGTCGAGGAGATCCTGCGCCAGCGCGGAATCGCCCGGCCGCGATTGGAAAACGCCGAGTTTGCGACTGAGGCCTGCATCATAGCTCGCTCTGAAGCGCTCAGCGAATGCACCCAGCGCCTCTTGCGCGAGCGCGATGGCAGCATCCTTGTCGTCGGCCAGGAGCGGCAGGAGCGCCTCCGCCAGCCGGGCCAGATTCCATTGGGCGATGGCGGGTTGATTGCCATAGGCATAGCGGCCCATCTCGTCGATGGAACTGTAAACCGTAGCCGGATGATAGGCGTCCATGAACGCGCAGGGGCCGTAATCGATCGTCTCGCCCGCAATCGACATGTTGTCGGTATTCATGACGCCGTGGATGAAGCCGACGAGCAGCCATTTCGCCACCAGCTCGGCCTGGCGCGCGATCACGCCGTCGAGAAGCGCGCGATAGGGATTTGCGGCGTCCCGCACATGGCTGTAGTGCCGCGCAATGACGTGGTCGGCGAGGTGACGAACGCCATCCTGATCGTCACGCGCCGCGAAGAACTGAAAGGTTCCGATACGGATGTGGCTCGCCGCCACGCGCACGAACACCGCGCCGGGCAACGGCTTCTCCCGCCGGATCATCTCGCCGGTCATCACGGCGGCGAGCGCGCGGGTCGTCGGAATCCCGAGCGCCGCCATCGCTTCGCTGACGAGATATTCGCGCAACACAGGCCCCAAACCTGCGCGTCCGTCGCCGCGCCGGGAAAACGGCGTCGGCCCCGCCCCCTTCAGCTGGATGTCGCGGCGTGCGCCGTCGCGGTCGACGACCTCGCCCAGAAGGATGGCTCGCCCGTCGCCAAGTTGCCGGACGAACGATCCAAATTGGTGGCCGGCATAGGCCATGGCGAGCGGCTCGGCGCCGCGCGCGAGCCGGTTGCCGGCGAGACATTCGACGCCTTCCGGCGTGGCCAGTTTCTCGGGGTCGAAGCCAAGCTTCCCGGCGAGCGGTTCATTGATGCGAATCAAGCGCGGCTTGGCCACGGGCGTCGGCGCCTGGCGGACAAAAAACCGCTCCGGCAGGCGCGCATAGGAATTGTCGAAACGAACAAGATCAATTGCGCGGTCCTGCGCCGTCATGCCGATGCACTCCAGATGACGATCCTCGCCTAGCGTAGCGCGAACGGAGCGCCGTCGTCACGTGGCGCTCCGCCCCTCCATAGCGATGAGCCAAGGCGCAGAGCCATCCACGGAGCGCAGCGCCTGGTCCCATTGCGGACCGAATTGAGCGGTGCCAAGTATCATAATCCGTAAGCGGACAAGAGTCGCCATGGTTCTAGCGGACGCACAGACCAGACCGAAGCCGGGCCAAGCCGCGATCGAAATTCAAATCGATCGCGTGGCGCAACTTTTCGACACCCTCGATCCCTTCCCCTTTCAGGAGCGCGACCTCGACAAGAAGGCGGAAGATTTTATCGTTGGCTGGGCGCGCGAGCTTCCCAAGGCGGGACCAATCAGGATCATCGTGCATCTCCCGCTCCAGGAGGCTGACAGCCAACACGGCCGCGCGCTCGGTGGCGCGGTCCATAGCTACTTCCACTATCGTGCAGACGCCGTAACCAAGGAGCTGAAAGAGCTGTTCCGCTTCGGCCGTTACTCGCTCATGGTCGGCCTGGTCACGCTCGCGATCTGCATCGCGACGGGCCAGATCGCGATGACGAGCTTGGGCAACACCGATTTCGCGCATTTCTTGAACGAAGGTCTGGTCATTCTTGGCTGGGTCGCCAATTGGCGGCCGATCGAGATATTTCTTTACGAATGGTGGCCGCTGGTGCGTCGACGCCGGTTGTATCGCCGGCTCGCCGCAGCGGACGTCACTTTGTCGGCACGCTGAACGAAACGAGAGCGATCGCAGCCATGAATTTCCACCAGCGCAGACATGTTCACATGCGGAACACGCCCCGATGACGACGGCTGCCGTCTTCGAGCGGTTGGGTTTGGCGCTGGCAATCGGGCTCTTGATTGGCGTCGAACGGGGCTGGCAGGAGCGTGAAGGAATGCCCGGCTCGCGCGCCGCCGGCATCCGGACGCATGCGTTGATCGGCCTTTTGGGCGCGGCTTTCGTCACTCTGAGCGCGGCATCGGCATCGTGCATCACATGAAGCTCGAGGCCGCACACCCCAGCAGAAAACCGTGCCCAGTTGGCTCTTCGTCGTCAGGCGCCGCACATGTTTGTCGGCCTGATGCCCGTCCACAAGCCGCTCAAATTCCCCCACGGAATGTGCTTCAGTATCTGGTGCAGAACGCTATTGTCATGCCGCATGGTACCGGTCCCTTCCCTGTCCAAAACGTCGCCAAACGCTTGGGCCTCGGAAGAATCAATGCCATGCGCCCTGTCTACAAAATTAAGCCGGACAGCAGTGCGGTGCAGGCAGGGATCATAATGCGCAGTAATCGCAACAGGAGACCAAGATGACGATCAAAACCCAGGACGTTCGCTATGCCGACGGCGATCTGTCGTGCCTCGGATTTCTCGCTTACGACGACGCAAAGACCGGCAAGCGTCCGGGTGTCCTCGTCGTCCATGAAGCCTTCGGGCTTGGCGAGCACGCCATGAACCGCGCTCGCATGATCGCGGAGCTCGGCTATGTCGGCTTCGCCGCCGATCTATTTGGCAACCGGCGTCAGGTAGGCCCGGACGATCTCATGACCGTGATCGGGGGGCTGATGGGCGATCCTGCCACCTTGCGGAAGCGGGCCAAGGCAGCCCTTTCGACGCTCGCGGCACAGCCTCAAGTGGACCCCACCAAGCTCTTCGGCATCGGCTTTTGTTTCGGTGGCACGACGGTGCTCGAGCTCGCGCGGGACGGCTGCGATCTTCTGGGTGTCGTAGGATTCCATTCCGGGCTTGAGACCAAGGCGCCAGCGCAGGCGGGCACAATGAAGGCCAGCGTGCTCGCTCTGATTGGAGCCGATGATCCGCTTGTCCCGGCGAACCAGCGTGTTGGTTTCGAAGAGGAAATGCGCAAGGCCGGCGCCGACTGGCAACTCATGGTGTATGGCAACACACTTCACAGCTTCACCAATCCCGCCGCCGACGGTTCGGTCATGCCTGGCATCGTCTACAATGCGAAGACCGACCAGCGATCCTGGCGCCTCATGGCCGAATTCTTCGAAGAGCAGCTCAAGGCATAGGGGCGCCTCGCCTCGGTCGCTTCCTCCGGTTCGGCCGGCTCTCATCATGCCGCCTTCAGCGTAAATTCCAACATGCACAGCGTTATAGGGAAGACGACTGTGCCCTCCGTGGTCCGGTTTGACGGTCGTCCTCCCCCAGCATAGCTTGGGATCAAGCGAGTATGCCCAAACGAAAAGATATGGGAGAATAAATGTCTATCTCGACCGGCGATCCAGATAAGACGATCGCGGGATGGGGCGAGTTCGTCGAAAGTTTGCGCACCCTGCCCGGCCGCATGCTCGCCAAACTACCCGAATGCCAGCGCAACGATCCGCAGGTACAGCAGGAGGTCGGCAGGCTCGCCCTTGAGGCCCTCACCTCCTCCGCGCTCGGCGCGCTCGGCAACGACCCAGACCATCCCGCCTTCGTTGCGCAAATCGGCCAAGTGTTGAATGTAGGTCAGCCCAATGCCGATACAGTCTACCGCGTAGCACGCATCTCGCCCAATGGTGTCTATCGTTTGTGCGGCCTGCGCGGGACCCTGCGGATGTTCAACATTTCCCAGTCGCCGCCCAGTCCGGGAGAGCCTGGCTTCAAGCCCGGCCAGGGCGGCCCCCGCGCCAGCCACGACTTCAACGCTTTGCACGTGAACGATCAAGGCCGCTTTGATGTGATCCTGAGCTCAGAGCGGCCGGCTGGATACACGGGCGACTGGTGGAAACTGGAGCCCACGACCAACAAGCTCCTTCTGAGAATGGTGAGCGCCGATTGGAAGCTGGAGCAGGACCCGGCCCTCTCCATCGAGCGGCTCGACGCGCCGGTTACCCGTCCGCGCCCCGCGGCCGCCGAGATCGAGGCACGTCTTCGTCGCCTGCCCGGCGCGATCGACTTCATCGCGCTTCTCTTCGTCGATCATGTCGAGGCCCTGAGGCGTGAAGGCTACGTCAATAAGCTGAAGGTGTTCGACGTCTCGCAGATGGGCGGGCTGACGGGCCAGTTCTACTACGAGGGTACCTATGATCTGCGGGACGACGAGGTTTTAGTCGTCGAGGCGAAGGTCCCGACGAGGTGCCTTTATCGGTCGCTGATCCTGACCAATGGCCTCTACGAAACGACGGACTGGTACAACAACCACAGCAGCCTGAACGACGCACAGGCCAAGCCTGACGCGGACGGTGTGCTGCGCATCGTCGTCTCAGCGAGGGATCCGGGCGTGCCGAACTGGCTCGACACGGCCGGCTACCCGCAGGGGCTCATACAAGGCCGCTGGTTCGAGTGCGATTCTCAACCGCTCCCGTCAGTCCGGAAGGTGGCGCTGGCGAACCTGCGCAAATCTCTGCCGCCGGAGACGCCGACGATCTCGCCCGAGGAGCGCGAGCGCGTAATTCGCGAGCGGCGCACTGCGCTCCAGGAAAGGCCGCTCTGGTGAGCGAAGCCCTAGGGCCAATGAGGGGACCAAATGTGGATGGCCCCTTCGGTACGAGGGAATTTTGATTGGAGACGCGTGCCGGTCGGGTGCATCGATGTGTTCGGCCTGTTTGCGCAGCACCGCATGGCTGCCGGCTGTGATGAAGGCCGATGGGCCGGAGCGCTCTCTACGTGATCCTCAACGACCGGGTTTATATCGGCGAGACCGTCCATAAGGGCCATTCCTTCGCGTGCGAGCATGAGGCCATCGTGCCCAAGGCCCTGTTCGATGCCGTGCAGGAAAGGCTGGCGGAACTCGTCCCAGCACTGACTAACCCAACCTCGCCCAGAATTCGCGCGTTTCGCGATCTGGATCCGAGACGGTGCGGCTGTTCACGTCAAAGATCATCGTCTTCCGCGCTTGTGCCTCGTATTCGGGCCAAGCGAGCCCTTCTTGCGAGGGATTGCCGGTCCGCGCAAAATTGACCCAGGCTTGCGCCATCGCGGCGGCGAGCTTTTTGGGCTCGGGCCCCGTGCCGACCATGCCGGGAGATTTGTCCGTATTATCGAACGTCAGCGGAATATCGAGCCCATGCGTGCTTTTGAGTGCGCCGTTCATGACGGGCGTCTCCCAATCGAGTCGATACATGAAGACAGGTGCGGCCCTCTGAGCCGCCTTGCGCTCGGCCATTCGTATCGAATCGTTTCGCATCATCAGGTCGGTCATCAGCGCGGTCAGCCAGTAAGTCGGCTGGTCGTTTGGACGATGCGCACGATAGAGTTCGAACGCCGCATCGCCAATTCCGTCCAACATCGCATTGAATCGTTGCCGCACTTGCTCCGGCGTCATTTTGCCAAAATCGGGATCGACCGCCGTGAAGAGTGTCCCTTCGTCTTTGGTGGTGCCGATGATCAGCGGAATGTCGCGCGATACCTCCGTTGCGTGCGGATGAAAAGGATCAGCGGGCAATGATCGCCCGTCGACCACCGGCGCGAGCGAGCGCTTGGTGAGGCCGCTGCCGGGCAATTGCACCGCCGAAGCCGCATCGATGACCGCCTTGCGGTCCATGCTTTGCAGCTTGTGAACATCAGCTCTTGCCACACCAAGTGCTGTCAGCGTGCGATCGGCGATCTCTTCCGCATCGCTTTTCTCGACCATCCGGACCGCCGGACCGCTCTGTACGATTGCTTTGTGGAACAGGCCCCTGGCGAGCGGCATCGCCAGCAGCGTGCCCACCTTGGATCCGCCGCCGCTTTCCCCAAAAATTGTCACATTGGCAGGATCGCCGCCAAAGAACGCGATGTTGTCGCGCACCCATTGCAAGGCGAGGACGATGTCGAGCTGCCCCACATTGCCCGAATCTCCGAAATCGTCGTGCAGTGCGCCCAAATAGAGGTAACCGAGCGCGTTGAGCCGGTGGTTGAGAGTCACAACCACCACATCGCCCCTTCGGCAGAGCGCGCGGCCGTCGTACCCAGGATTGCCTCCCGAGCCAAGCGCAAAGCCGCCGCCATGAAGCCAGACCATCACAGGGCGTTTGCGCGCGCGCGAGGCGTCGGGGGTATAGACGTTGAGGAAAAGGCAGTTCTCGCTCTCGGACAAAGTTTGTGCCGCCATACTCGAGCGGAAGATGGCGGCGATCTTCTGCATGAATTCCGAGTTCGTGTCTGGCCCGACGCGGCTGTTGCCGATGTTGAGTTGTCCCTGTGGCGCCTGCGCCCCGAAAGCAAAGCAGTCGCGCACGTCGGTCCAGGCCCTTGGCGCGCCTACTTGCTGGAAACGATGCATCCCTGTATCGCTGCCAAAAGGGATGCCAAGGAAGGATGATACGCCGTCCTTGCGCATTCCACGGACCTTGCCGGTCCGTATCTCAATGGGCGGGGTCTGCTCCGGTGCTTCGTTTGACACAGAAGTGGGACCGTCGACGAGATCACCACTTCCAGGATCGGTCCCAATGGTGTCTTCCCGTGTGCTGCGCGCAGTCATGACAGCGTCCTCTCTCTTCCATTCCCTCTCTCAGGCCCAGGGTCCAGACTCGATTGAGCCAGTATACGACGAGCGCTGCAAGACGAACTGCGAAAAGACAATTTCTGGCGAGCTTGTCATGGCGGGTGGTAATTCGCCGGAAATCCTTGAGCCTCCAGCAGCAGCGCTCGATGACGTTGCGCCCTCTATAGGCCTTTTTGTTGGAGCGATACGTCCTGACGTGGTTGGATTTGTTGCGGACGACGGGCTTGGCGCCGCGTCCGTTGATTTGCGCCCGGAAGCCATCGCCGTCGTAGCCCTTCCCCGCAATCACGGCGCTCATGTCGGACGCGAGCGCCAGAACCTCGCCTTCCACAAATCCGGAGACGTAGAGGTTTCTATCGGCGCGGCGGAGACTGCGGGTTTTGGCTTCTTGAATGTCCCCTGTTTTGCCGTCGCGAGCCGCGAACGGAGACTGCGGAAGGCGCACAACGAGCCAAATGCTGCTGTGGGCAATCTCGACATCTTGGAAGCATGTCGCGCTGCAGCGTTTGGCCTAGCCTGCGGCCTCACGTCTTCGGACGCTCATCGGCGGAAGCGATGTCCTGCCTGATCTTCGAGGTGATCGGGTGTCTGTGCGGCACGAGACGTCTGATCGGCAACACCAACACGAACTGTGCCTTCACTATCTGCGGAGGCGTCTACAGGCTGGCGCCGGTCATGAGAACCGCTTTACAATTGTCTTGCGTCACGTCGTGAAGCTCCGGTTGCTCGGAGTTATGGCTTGATACCAGCGAGCGCACCGGGCGGCAGCAAGCCCGGGGCCGGGTTGCGACCGCTGGCGAAGTCGCGGTGCATGAAGTAGGGATAGCGCAGTGGGACTGCGCTCACCTCGTCAAGCCGGGCGATTTCGGCATCGTCCAGGGACCAGGTGGCCGCCTTCAGGTTATCCGCGAGTTGTTCGACGGTCCGCGCGCCTATGATGATCGAACTGACGCCCGCCTTTCGTGCGACCCAGTTCAGCGCGACTTGAGAGGCCGTAGCCCCCGGGCGGGCGATCGCGATTTCCTCCAAAACGTCAACGATGAGGCGTCCCCGCTCGGTGTCCGTTCGCGCGAGCCTTCCACCGCTTCCCAGTCGTGTATGGCCGGCGTCACTGCTGGCACGCTTGAATTTGCCCGTGAGATAGCCTGAGCCCAGCGGACCCCAGATCAGCGCGCCGACGCCCTCGTGGACGCCGAGCGGCAAGAGTTCGCTCTCTGCGTCGCGGTCAAGCAGCGAGTACTGGATCTGCTGGCTGATGTAGCGATTGAGGCCAAGCCGGTCCGACGTAGCGAGCGCCCGCATTTTGGTCCAACCGGAATGATTGGACGAACCGATATAACGGACCTTGCCTGCACCGACGAGGTCGTCGAGCGCCCGCAGAGTCTCCTCGGGAGGCGTGATAAGGTCCTGGTTATGTATCTGAAAAAGATCGATGTAGTCGGTCTTCAGCCGCCTCAGGCTCGCCTCGCAGGCCTTGATGATATGATGCCGGCTGCCGCCCAGATCGTTTACGCCTTGACCGGTCTGGCCGAAGAACTTGGTGGCAATCAGAATCTGTCCCCGGCGCGACCCGAGCGCGTCACCGAGCACCTCCTCCGACTGTCCCTCGGAATAGACGTCGGCCGTATCGAACAGGTTCACTCCGGCTTCGAGACACATGTCGACCTGCCGCTTGGCATCGGCGCCCTTGGTCTCGCCAACAGCGGCAAACATCCCTGCGCCACCGAACGTCATTGCCCCAAAACTGAAGACCGAAACCTTTAGGCCGCTACGGCCCAGCAAACGATATTCCATCGCGCGCTCCTTCCAACACGCCCCGATGTCTCACTGAAGTCGGTGCATCGGAGCTCCAATTCCAAAAACTAGACCAGGTCGGCCGTACAAACGGCATTCGGCTGGCGCCGCCCCTCATGGGAAACGATCATGGCCCGCCCCCTCGTCGCTGCGAATCCCGCGAACGAGATTGCCGGACGGGACAGGGGCAATTTGGACAAGTGCGATCCTCCCCTAGCCCTTCGGTTTAGGTACCACTCGCTCGCCATATTCCGAGAACAGCGCGGTATAGGTCGTGGCCATGTCCGAAGCGTCGCTCGGCGTCAACTTGCCCGATGCGGAGGCTTGCCCGACGGCGCCGAGGAACGCCATCGGATCGACGCATTCAATATCGTAGATGGCCAGCCAGGGATTGGTGTCCGACCCCGCCAACTTGGCGACGAGTTGGTAACGTTGGGCGCCCTGCATGCCGGCGATGGCAACCAACTCGGGCAGGTGTATGTGCTGGTACCAGTCGTGGAACGCGTCCTCCTTGCCGGGGACCGGGGTGGTGAGCGCGATCAACTTGAATTTGGCCATGGCGTCCTCCTAAGAATTGGTCCCACGACCATCCGCAATTGCAGGGCCGGGCACAAGGTGCTTGCGCATCTTGTGGATCGGGATTGCGACTAGCCCAGCGGCGGCATGGCTAACTTATTAGGGCCGAGGCCAACTCACGCCATGCCCGCCGCGCCGCGGCGACATCGGCGCCGGCCGCGCCGGTAATCACTTGCAGGCAGACATGGTCTGCGCCCGCCGACAAATGGGCGTTCACGCGCTCAACGATCCGCTCCGTCCCGCCATACGCGAACAACGCATCGATCAGGCGGCCACTGGCATTGGTTATGTCGTCTTCGGCGAATCCAAGGCGACGCCAGCTGTTCAGATAGTTCGGAAGCCGCCGGTAGTGCTCGAGGGCGTGCACGCAGAGTTCGCGGGCGCGCGCGGGATCCCGCTCCAGCACGACGCCCTGTTCAGGCGCGAGCAGCGCGTCCGGACCGAGAATGCGTCGCGCCATGGCGCTGTGCTCTGGTGTCACGAGATAGGGGTGCGCGCCGGCGGTGCGATCGCGCGACAATTCGAGCATCTTGGGTCCCAACGCCGCCAGGCACAAAGCCTTTGGTGGAAGGCCCTGTTCGGAAAGTTGCGCAAGATAGGTGCGCATGGTTGCGAGCGGACTGCGATAGGCATCGCCGATCAATGGTCCATGGCTCACCCCAAGCCCGAGTAGCAATCGCGCCTGGCGCTCGGCGGACTGCGCCTTCCACCATGCGCCGATGTCTTCCGCCTTATGCTTCCAAATGTTGATGATTCCGGTGGCGATCACGGCGCGCCGGGTGGCGGAAAGCAGTCGGTCGACGTCTCCGAAGACATCGCCGCCTACGCCACCCGGTATCCAGATCGCCCCGAAGCCGAGCTCATCGAGTTCGGCTGCTGCCTCGGCGGCCTGCGCGGAATCTCCGAAGCGCAGTTCCATTGACCAGATGCCGACACGGCCGAGCCGCGTTCGGGCGCTTTTTGATGCGTGCGAATCGTTGCTTGCGGCGGATCCGGCGTCCGGATTTGCTTCGTGCATGGGGTCCTCATCTAATCAATCTGGAGCAATAGCCCTGTGTGGGCCTAAGCAGGCGCGGTGCTTACGCGAACCTTTTGTTCCTGTAAATGAGGTTGCTAGCCTAGGCCCTGCTGCGAAAGAATTATGTTCGGTATTAAACGATGCAGGGGTTCCAGCTGTCGCCGTAACTGATGCCAGTCCGCTCGCAAGACACAAGATTATTTTGATTGAAATTGGGCCTAAGTCGAAATAGAGCGCGTCTGCGTCAAGTTTGAGAGCATCACCTCGGCCACCACCAAGGGAGCCAAGTATATAATTCCCTTTCTGTATGTCTTGAAAATGGAGGAAATTTGAGGGAGAAAAGTAGGTGCTCAAGCACCCAAAGTGGAGTGCTGTGATAATTCCGATGGGGGAAATATGCCGAGGTTCGACCAGGAAACCGCCAAATCGGCGATGGAAATACACCAGCTCATCGCGGAATGGGGCGAAGAGCTAGATGCCAATGGCGGGCTTGCCGTAACAAGGCTGTGCACGGAGGATTGCCAATATCTTGTAGGCGGCAAAACACTGCGCGGCCATGCGGCCGTGCAGAAATTTTACTCCGATCGCGGTGAGCGCGTGCGTACCCAGCAGAAGGACGGCATCCGGACGCAGCGCCACACGATCACGAACCTGCGCGTTTCCTTTCGGGCCGGGATTGATGCAGAGGTGAAATTCATCATTGTGAATTATTCTGCCGAGGGAAGAGCACCGGCGATGAATCTGGTGGGCCCTACCATCATTGCAGATTGCCGCATGGAGTGCCGTCTTGAATCTGATGGCGAATGGCGCATTGCCCTGTTTGACAGCACGCCCGTATTCGTCGGCAACGACCCTTTCCTGAACGCAACGGTGGTCCAACGGTAAGTGAATCGCTGTCCATTCCGAAATCGTCGTCCGCGTGCCTCGCTGCGGGAAAGGGAAGCGGGGCATGATCACTTCCCGTGAACGGCGTCGCGAGACTTCTGTTGGTATATATTGCGCGCGCCCATCGCCGGCGGCCAGTCACTCCGTTACCACATGATCGACACACGCGCGGCCGCGTGCGGGACCTAAAAGTTTCCTTGGCGGCCTCGGCCAGAATGAGCTTGTCCAGCGTCGGCTTCGAGACCGCGCGTCGAAGCCGGCATTTGACACGACAACCGGCTATTTGGCCTCACGCTGTCTGAAAATTCGAGCATGGATTCTTCCATGACGGTCCTCACGCCCGTCTTGCTCTGCCAAGCTGGATCGACAAAGACGTGGCGGGTGGCGCAGGCGCCGCCGCAGTCGGCGTCGATGCCTGGGATGTTGTTATTCCTTGCGCCTTCCATGACCGACAATCCAGGTTTCACATCGACGACGTGCTCGTCGCCGTTGAATTCGATGTAGGTAATTTTCACCGTGATATCCTCTTTCGATATGCACACTTCTTGTGCGCGAACCGCCAAGCTCCCGGTAGATCAGTTGGTCGGTGACCGAAGAGGGCTTTGGTTTGGCTGTGCTCCAAGCCCACGCCATTTCCGACCGTCACTGAAATCAGGCCGCGGTTTCGTCCTCAACAAGCTCGGTCAGTTCGGCGCGGCGGGGCGCAGGTGTGAATTCTATCGGCAGGCCCCGCAGGCCCCAGACGCCTGGAAAGGGCCGGTAACCGAACTTGCCGGCGAGTTTCGGATTGGCGAGGCGCTGCGCGATAAGGTGTAGTCCTTCCTCGATCTGCGCCCGAGCGATGAACTGGCCGAGACAGATGTGCATCCCGCGCCCGAATGCCATGTGGCGATTGTCGTGCTGGCGCTCGGGATTGAAGTCGTCCGGGTTTGAAATAGCAGACGCGTCGCGTCCTGCCATGCCGACCGGGAAGAACAGCATGGTATCCTTCGGGAACTGCACATCCCGGTAGGCTAGCTCCTCGGAGACCAGGCGGGGGATGGTGGCGGGGTTCTGGAAGCGCAGGCCCTCTTCGACGACCTTGCGGCAGTATGCCAGATCCTCGGCGCAGCGCTGGTAAATGTCCGGCCGCTTCAGCAACTCATGCATAATCATCGTGAGCACGTTTTTCGATGTGTCGTAGCCGGCAACGAATAGGAAGATGAAAAGGTTGTTCATCTCGCTGGTGGTAAGGCCGCCGGAATCATGGGCCGCGATCAAAGCATCCAGCAGATCCGGTTGTTCGTTGAGTCGCTGGCCAGCCCGCCGATCGGCGACGAGCTGGATGACAAAGGCCTCCAGCACGTTAACCGCCTGTTCGAGCTTCGGCAGGAAGTCGGGGATGAGGTTGAAGCTAAGGCCGAGAGTCTCGAGCGAGGACCGCAGCCGCGGCAGCACCTCGGGCGACGCGCCGATCAGGCTGCACATGACGGTGATCGGAAAGTACGAAGCGAACTCCTCGAAGTCGAACTTTCCCCTTGGTGCCCATTCGTCCAGCAGCTGCGAGATCACCTGCCGCATCAGCCAGCGGTGCTGATTGGCGGCGCGCGGGGTGAACATCGGCGCGAGCACGTCGCGGATCCGCCTGTGCCGCTCGCCTGAGAGGCCGAGGATCGACTCGAGTTGAAATTCGCCCCACTTCGAGCCCTTGGCGTTCATCAGCTCGATGACTCCCTCGTGGGCGACGCGCAGCTTGTCGTCCAATCCGAGCAGGTCCTTGATGGCGGCGTATTCGGTAACGACGTAGCCAAAGGAACTTTTCGCCAACCAGGGATGCTGGCGGCGCGCAGCCGCAAATTGAGAGAATGGATCCTCGGCGAACTTCGGATCCTCCATGACCAACTGGGGTAGAACTAGTCCGGTGACGTTCTGCATGGCACGAACTCCGCTGAGATTTTCAAATCGACTCGTAATTCGTTTCCCGCCGCAACCGCTGCGTATCGTCGCCAGATTTGGGTCCGCGAGCCGACTACATCCGGAACCCGCCACTTGCTTCGATTGTTTGGCCGGTTACCCAGCGCCCTGCGGGAGAGGCCAGGAAATGAACCACCTCGGCGATGTCGCTTGGCTCGCCGAAGCGACCGAACGCGGTCAACGCCTCGATCTGCTTGCGCATTTCAGGGTTTTCCAGGACGTCGGTGTTAGTGTCTGTGACATTGAAACCCGGCAGCACAGAATTGACGTTGATGCGTCGGGGCCCGAGTTCCTTGGCCAAGACGCGCGTGAACATGTCGAGCGCGGCCTTGCTCATGCTGTAGACGATGAAGTCCGTGCCAGCGAGCCGCGACGCAGCCGAGGAAATATTGATGACACGGCCGCCGTCGTTCAGGTGCGGTAGCAGCGCCTGCGTGAGGAAGAACGGCGAGCGGACATTGTTTGCAAACGTTTCGTCGTACTGTTCCGGGGTCGTCGTCGCGACGCTACCATAGGCGCCCCCGCCGATGTTGTTGACGAGGATGTCGAGCCCGCCCTTTCCGGTGCGGCGCTTGAGTTCCGCGTCGAGCACTTCGACCAGGGCCTCATTGGCACCGGGCTCGCCAAGTTTGGCCTTGATCGCAAAGGCCTGGCCGCCATGGGCTGCAATTGCGGCCACTGCCTGTTCTGCCGCCTCGGCGTTGCTGGCATAATTCACCGCGACAATCGCACCCGAAACTGCAAGCCGCTCGGCCATACCGCGCCCGAGGTTCCGTGTGCCGCCGGTCACCAACGCCGTCTTGCCTTCCAAACACTTCGACACCGGATTGCCACTCCCTCGATTTTCTCTCGCGCCGGCGCCAGCGGCCCGACTGAAAGACCGGTAGCCGACTGTCGCACAGCACGCGCGGAAGGAAACGTCGACAGCCTCATCGCGCCGCGCAAGCTTGGGAAAATCCAAGCGCCAAGTGTTCGTATATTTCACGCCGTGCGGCTGATATCAATATAAAATAGTCGTTTCATTGGCTATATCGGGTTGGAATGGAATGTTGAACCACACAATTTTTGTTTTGTAACTTTATGCTCGCAATTCGAAACGCTTGTTTCCTCTATCCCGGCAAATGAAACATATGTTTCATGCCTTGCATTTGCTAGGAATTGGCGGACGCATGATCTAGGATTCGTCCAAGTCTGGTGTGTTGCCGCGGATGCTCTGCATCGGTTCGCTGTGATGGTGTGTGAGGCGCGGTCTGTCTGAATGCGAGCGTCCGGTCCCGGCGCGGAATGCACAACGTCATCGCACTGCCAAACCAGCGGCCTGCGAAGCGTCCGCTTTCGAAGACGCTTCGGATCTTGAGACAATGGAGGGAGTGATGAAGCACGTGAAGCGTTTGCTATTGGCCGGCGTTCTGGGCCTGTCTTCCGCAACTGTGGCCGGCAACTGGAGTTTGGCTGTCAACCGTCATGCCGCGCCGATTCCTGCGGCGGACTGGTTGGGCCATGGCGGCGACCCTGACGAGACGGCCTATAGCCCGCTAAACCAGATCAACAATGTCAATATCGCGCGGCTAGGGCTCGCCTGGTTCCTCGACCTTCCCGACGAGCAGATGCTCGAAGCGACGCCGGTGGCCGTCGACGGCGTACTCTACTTCACCGGCAGCTACGCTACCGTCTATGCGGTCGACGGCGCAACCGGGAAGCTGCTGTGGAAATATGATCCTGAAGTCTGGAGGCACGCGCCTACGAAAATGCGCTATGCCCTGCCCGCCAATCGGGGTGTCGCGTACGCCGCTGGCCGGGTCTTTGTTGGCACGCTGGATGGCCGGCTGATCGCCCTTGATGCCCACAGCGGCAAGCTCATTTGGAGCGTCGAGACGACCCCGCCGCAATCTGTTCAGACGATCACGGGCGCGCCTCGGGTTTTCGACGGCAAGGTCATCATCGGCAATGGCGGTTCCGATTTCGGAGCGCGCGGATACGTGACCGCCTACGACCAAGCCTCGGGCAAGCAGATCTGGCGCTTCTACGTCGTGCCCGGCAGTCCCGAGGAAAACCGTGGCGATCCTGCCATGGAGCGTGCGGCCGCGACCTGGAGGGGCGAGTTCTGGAAGACGGGCACTGGCGGTGGACCTTGGGACAGCATCACCTTCGACAAGGAACTGAATCGGATCTACATCGGCACCGGCAACGCGTCGCCATATGATCCCGAAGAGCGCAGTCCCGGCGGCGGCGATAATCTGTACACTGCCTCGATCGTCGCGCTGGACGCCAACACCGGCAAATACGTCTGGCACTATCAGATAAATCCCCGGGACGCGTGGGACTTCGACGCCACCCAACAGATAACCCTAGCCGACCTCACGATCGATGGCCGGAAACGCATGTTGCTGATGCAGGCGCCGAAGAATGGTTTTCTCTATGTGATCGATCGGACAACCGGGAAGTTGATCTCGGCTGGCAAGATCGGCAAGACGACCTGGGCCGACCACATCGACCTGAAAACGGGGCGCGCGGTCGAGGAGACGAACATCCGCTATCAGGAGGGCGAAGTCACACTCTGGCCATCGCCTGTGGGGGCGCACAACTGGCACAGCATGTCGTTTAGCCCGCAGACGGGCCTGGTCTACATTCCTTACCTGCAGCTCGGTATGAGTTATGCGAAGCGCGCCGGGAAGAACGGTTCGTTGGGCGGCCTGAGCATGTCAATGGTCGAGCGTGACCCGGAAGACGGCAAGGGCGCGCTCATAGCGTACGATCCGGTCCAGCAGAAACTGCGCTGGAAGGTGCAGCACAGTTATTTCTGGAACGGCGGCGTGGCGTCGACCGCTGGCGGCCTCGTTTTTCAGGGGGCGGCAGATGGCGTTTTCTCCGCCTACGATGCCCTCACCGGAAAGCGCTTATGGCAGTTCTACGCGGGGCTTGGGATCATCGCAGCGCCAATCAGCTATTCAATCGACGGCCAGCAATATGTCTCGATCCTCGTGGGCTATGGCGCGTCGAACAGCATCGGCGACGTGATGAGCGCTGGATGGAAATACGGCGCCCAGCCGCGCCGGCTGCTGACATTCAAGCTGGATGGAAATGCGGCGTTGCCCCGCACCACCCCGCCAGACTTCGCGGCTCACCCCGTCGACGATCCCTCGATCAAGACCAATGAGGCTGACGTTGCGGCCGGGCAGACACAGTTCACGATGAACTGCGCCAGCTGCCACGGCCTGAACGCCGTTTCCGCCGGGGCGCCTGCGCCCGATCTGCGCGAATCCCAAGCGGCTATGGACCACGAGAGCCTGTGGACCATCGTTCACACTGGCGCGTTAGTGCAGAGAGGGATGCCGCGCTTCGACAAGCTCGACGCCACACAGGTGGAGCAGGTCCGCGCGTACATCCGTGCGCAGGCCCGACTGGCTCTGCACGCGCAGCAAGGTGCGAAGCAGGACGGTCCGAATAAAGGGGCGCACACCTCCGGCATGTGATCGAGGCAAGAGGCTGTGGGCCGTAAGGGCCGCAGCCAACGGTCTGAGCGAAGGATAGCGTATCCTTGAATTTCGGGCCTTCTGCATCTGCGGCGAAATTCGTGCTCATGTCGGCGACCCCGGTCATTTCGCAAGACTCCGATACCAGACCCGCTCCTTCGAACTTGGTTTCAAGCCGGCGACGAGCGGGCCAGCGCGGCCGCCACTTCGTCGGCCAGGCGGCTTCTAATCCGCTGAGCCGACCATCGTTCTTTGTCCATGAGGGCTTGGATCGATATACCTTGCACGACAGCATTAAGCCGTTCGCTCACGCTTTCGAGATCGTGAGTGTCGCCGGTTAAAGCTCGCACCATTTCTGCGATGCGCAGCACGGTGAGGTTGATGTACTTACGTTGCAGTTCAGCGATGACCGGGTCGCGTGAAGCCCAATCCCAAAACGCAACGTAAACCCGCCACAGCTGGGTTTTGTGTTCGTCCATGGGCGTCATCGCGAAAAGGCTGCCAAGGAGATCCGCAGGATCGCGCGCAACCACCTCCTCAATATAGCGCTCGCCTTGCTCGGCAAGAGACCGGTAGGTCCAAATCAACAATTGCTGCTTGTCGGTGAAATAGTGAGTAACGAGCTTTGTCGGCCCTTTCAGCTCTGCGGCTATACGCCGGATGGTGGCCGATTCGAGCCCTTCACGCGCAATCACGTCGACAGCGACTTCTGCAATCCTCCGTCGGCGTTCGTCATGATCTATAGTCGGCATTCGCGATCGTGGCTGGGACACGAGATACCCATAATAGACGGACCAAGGTTTGCAGGTAAAGTTCTATGGGGCGCCCGATGAAAGCGCGCGAACTTCATTGCCGCATCAGATTCGCCTGGACTCAACCTCAATCTGTGTTGGCACGCCGTTGTCTGTCTCTATCCGGGGCGGAAGCGCCGTCCGCGCTCCTACAGACGAGGGGACTGCCTCACTTCGTCCGAACTACGATCTTGCCGACTTGTGCGTTGCTCTCAAGGTGGCGATAGGCCTCTACGATGTTCTCGAGCATGAAGGTTTGATCGATGACCGGCTTCAGTTTGCCGGTTCCGAGTCCGAAATAGACAAATTCCAACGCTCTGCGCCGGTTCGCCAGGTCGGCCATGAAGTTATTCATGGCGTAGCCCCGGATCGTAAGTCCTTTCAGCATGGCCTGCGGGAGCGGGCTACGGCGCCCGCGAGAGTGCCGTAAATGATGATGCAGCCGTCGGCGCTGGCAGCTTCGATGAGGACGGACACAATATCATCCGCGACAGCGTGGAAAATGACCCGCGCGCCGCGAAGGAGCAAGGCTGCGGCCTTGGCGCGACCACGCGTGACCGCGATCGGTATGGCTCCAAGCAGATTGGCGATTTCGATTGCCGCCAAGCCGACAGACGACGAGGCTGCCGTAATAACGACAGGCTCGCCACTTTAAATATCGGCCACGCCAACGATGGCGTATGCTGTAAGATATTGCATCCACGCCGCTGCCGACCCTGCTGCCGCCTCTTCTGCTGACAGGTATTCCGGCTGCCTTATCAACATGTCCGCAGGATACACCACGGTGTCCGCGCACACGCCATATTCTTCCATGGAGAGTCCTGGAAGAACTGCGACTTTGTCGCCGATCTTGAAGTCTTTCACACCACTGCCAACGCCCTCGACAATCCCAGAGGCTTCATAGCCTATCCTGCTCTTGCACAATGCGACCCGCACTCCGGGATGAAATGCGTGGATGGCGGATAGGCATCCTCATGCACGCTGTCAACACACCCACCGATGAAACGGAGATTTTATTTGTATTGGTTGAAATGAAACGGCCGTTTCATGAGGCTATTTTGGTCGACAGATGATTGCCAATCCAGCTCCGCCATTGACGAATTCAACTCATCATGTCTGTCTAGTATCGGATACGAGGATCGCAGTGGAGAGCCATCTCGTGGCTGGCTCCGCGCAATATCACGGACGTCAAACAGGCGCAGGACGAGGAGGGTACATGCTCAGCGACGATGTGATCGAAATTATAAATCTCATCAACCTCTATCCAGTGGCAGTTGACACACTTCGCTTGGATATCTTCGATCGCATCTTCACCGAAGATATCCAGACTGATTTCGGCGGCCCGGCCGGCTGGAACGATCTCGCCTCGCTAAAGCGGGACTTCGAGATTATCCACCGCCCGTTCGAGGCGACGCTACACGTAACGACCAATCATCAAATCGTCGTCTCCGGCGATCGGGCAAATTGCATCAGCTATGTCCACGGGCGGTTCATCCGGCAGGTGCCTCAGGGCGGGAACATGTTCGAGTCCTGCGGCTGGTACGATGATCGGCTGGTCCGCACCCCTAAAGGTTGGAGGATCAAGGTCAGGTCCTGTCGCACGGTTTGGTGCGGCGGCAACCCTGTGGTCCTGCAGACGATGCCCGGCGTCAGCGGAGAACAGAAGCTGGATTCGCTGAGCCGTGAGGCCGCAGCCGGGAGGATCGCCCACCTGAGCGCCTTGAACCACGTCTGATTCACGGGTCGCTTTTGGGAATAGAAGTTTGGCGAGGCCCAACATCGACCGCGATCAGACAGGTATCACTAAAGCGCTTCACCGGCATGCCTGTTACGTGTTGTGATCGTCCGTCTACTGATCCGCGTCCACCTGAGTAAGCTCGTCAGTTTACCCAGCAATGCGTTCGTCCACCCGCTGCTGGCGATAACGCGTGGCGCCCAGCTGCTTATGATCGCTCCGCGTAAAGACGGGTAAGACGAACAGTCTTGATGCGCCAACCCGCCGGACCGCGAACATAGGTCTCATGGTAGTGACCAAAGCCGTGCAGGTATGTGTAACCACCGGGCGCCGGGCTGTCCTTCGGCAAACGGAGGATGTCCTCCATTGCCCAGACACCTTTTGCGGTGTCCGGCGACAAAATTTCTATGTCGGGCATATGCCCGTGGTGCGTGGATA
>JBAVOL010000006.1:0-115840 GCA_049692035.1 Rhizomicrobium sp. | reverse complement strand
TGTGGCGGGCATCGAGGCGCGGGGCTTCATCCTCGGCGGCGCGGTCGCCCATCAGCTCTCCGTCGGCTTCGTGCCGGTGCGCAAGAAGGGCAAGCTGCCCTGGGACGTCATCGGCGAGGATTACGATCTCGAATACGGCAAGGACCGCGTCGAGATTCACACCGATGCGGTCAAGCACGGCGACCACATTATCGTCGTCGACGATCTCATCGCCACCGGCGGCACCGCCTTCGCCGCGATCAAATTGCTGGAGCGGGCCGGCGCCAAAGTCGTCGGCTGCCTGTTCGTCATCGACCTGCCCGAACTCGGCGGTGCCGACAAGATTCGCGCGCTCGGCAAGGAAGTGACGACGCTGGTCTCGTTCGGCGGCCATTGAGGGGGAAGCCAACCGAGCGTGAGCGCTACTTCCCAAACGGCACGACCTTGTTGTCGGCGTCGTGGCCGATGTCGGCGCGGCCGAGATAGGGGATGCCGGCGATTCGGCACCAATGCTGCGCCACCTCTTCCTCGCTGCGACCGAATTCGGGTTCATTGGGCGGAATGGCGCTGCAGCGGCCGAGCCGTAGCCCGGCGATTTTGCGAATGGCCGGATTGCTCGTCACATGAAACAGCGCGCGGTCAATTCTGTACATGTGCTCGGACACGTCTTCGACCATCACCACGTGCCCCGCGAGATCAGGCTGCCACGGCGTGCCGATCAGATGGCTGAGGATCGTCAGGTTGAACGCTGCCTGCGGCAGGGTGGACGTGACATTCGGCTCGATTGACGACGCAGCGCGGTCGACAAGGAACGCCAGCGCCCGCGCCACTGCTGTCTCGCCGCCTTCGCGCAGGATGTCGGCAGGCATCGGACCGTGCGCCACGCCCGCAAATCCGAGCCCGTAGAGCCCCGCCAGCAGCGAACCGGCATCGCTGTAGCCGAGATAGGTCTTGCGCCGCGCGGCTTCGCCAAGGCGCGGCAGGACGTTCTCCAGCAGCCGGCACGAACCATAGCCACCACGCGCGAACCACACCGCATCCACGCTGGGATCGTTGGCGACAGCGATCAGCGCTTCGCCTCGCGCGCCGTCATCGCCGGCGAAATGGCCATCGGCGAGGAAACATTGCGGATGGAAGAAAAGCTCGGGTGCGCGGTCGCGGTAAAGCGTGCGCGCCAGCGCCGTGACGCGTTCGGCCGTCCGGGCTTCGAGCCTGGAGGCGGGCGCGACGATGCCGATCTTCACGCTTAAGCGCCCCTTTGCTTGTTTCCGCAAACTTCGGCTTATAGCTTCCGGCCATGACACAGGACAGCCCCTATTTCTTTTGCGGGATCGGCGGCAGCGGGATGCTGCCGCTCGCATTGATCCTGCGCGCCAGGGGCGCCGAGGTTTCAGGCTCCGACCGTGCCCTCGACCAGGGACGCACCCCTGAAAAATTCGCCTTCCTGCGCGAGCGCGGGATCGCCTTGTTCCCGCAGGACGGCAGCGGCGTCACCAGGCCCGGGATGATCGTGGTGGCATCCGCCGCAGTCGAAGACACCGTACCCGACATCGCCGCGGCGAAGGCCGCAGGCGCCCGCCTGGTCACCCGCGCCGAGTTGCTCGCGCAGTTGTTCAACGCGGCCAGGACGAGCATCGGCGTCGCCGGCACCAGCGGCAAATCCACCACCACCGGCATGATCGGCTGGGTTCTCGCGTCAGGGGGGCTCGATCCGACCGTCATGAACGGCGCGGTGATGAAAAACTTCGTCAGCAATGAGGCCCCGTTTGCCAGCGCTTTGGTGGGCGCGAGCGATATTTTCGTCAGCGAGGTGGACGAAAGCGACGGCTCGACCGCCCATTACCGGCCGGCCATCGCGGTGGTGAATAACGTCTCGCTCGACCACAAATCGATGGACGAGCTGCGCGCCCTCTTTCGTGACTTTGTCGCCCGGGCGCAAATCGCCGTGCTCAATCTCGACAATGCGGACACGGCCGCGCTTGCGCCGGCTGCCAGGAAATGCGTCACCTTCGGATTCGGTGACAGAAATGCAGACTTCTCGGCGCATGCATTAACCCCTGCGGCGGACGGCATCGCGTTTACGCTGCACGAGCGCGAATCCGGGACCGACATGCGTGTAAAGCTGGGCGTGCCGGGGCGCCACAATGTCGCCAATGCGCTCGCAGCGCTCGCGGCTGCGCGCGCGGCCGGCGCGCCCCTCGTCCGAGCGGTTGCCGCGCTCCAGCAATTTTCCGGCATCAGGCGGCGCCTGGATACCGTCGGCGAGGCGAACGGCGTTACCGTGATCGACGATTTCGCCCACAATCCCGACAAGATCGCCGCCACGCTCGACACGCTGCACGATTTTCCAGGACGCCTGCTGGTTCTGTTCCAGCCGCACGGCTTTGGCCCGCTCAAAAAGATGAAAACCGAATTCATCGCGGGCTTTGCAGACAGGCTCGGCGACGAGGATGTCCTGATCGTATCGGAGCCCGTCTATTTCGGCGGGACCACCGATAAGAGCGTCACGTCCGAAGATATCGTCGCCGGTATCGCGGCGCGCGGGCGCAAGGCGTTCGCACCCGGAAAACGCGAAGCGGGCGGCGAAATGCTGGTCAGGCTCGCGCGTCCTGGCGACCGCATCGTGGTGATGGGCGCGCGCGACGACACGCTGTCGAGCTTTGCGGCGGAATTGCTTATCGATCTCGCAAAGGCCCCCTCACCTCATTCGGAGTAGACGGACGGAACTGCGATTTGCATCCCCTTTCGCGTAAGGGAGAGAGATGCGAGGCGACGCAGGGAAATTTGCGCCAACGCGGGTGAGGAGCCGTCGCACCAATCCTCAAAGCCGGCAAAAAAGCGCTATAGCGTCGCGCAAGAGGCGCTAATATCCTTCCCGTCATGCGCTTCATCCTCGTCGCCCTCCTCCTGCTATCCGCTTCGACCGCACAGGCGGCGCCCGCCGCGCTCGACGCCCTGTTCGGCAAGCTCGCCACAGCGCCGTCGGCGGAGGCCGCGAAACCCATCGAACAGGAAATTCTCACCGCCTTCCTGCAATCGGGCAGCGCGAGTGTCGATCTTCTGATGACGCGCACCGCCGCGCTGCTGGAGGCAAAGGATTCCGACACGGCGGCGAAGGTTCTGGATGCGGTCACGAAGATCGCGCCCGATTACGCCGAAGGCTGGCATCAGCTGGGCGAGATCGAAGCCGGCGCGGGTCACGACGAAGCGGCGATGGTCGCCCTGCAGAAAACGGTGACGCTCAACCCGCGGCAATTCGCGGCGCAGATGGAGCTGGGCGACCTGCTCGCCGAATATGGCGCCAAGCCGGCCGCGCTCACGAGCTACAAGAAGGCGCTGGCGCTCGATCCCCATCTCGAAGGCCTCGACCACCGCGTGCAGCAATTGTCGCGCGAAGTCGAAGGCGAAAAGATCTAGAGACGCCATGTTTCCCGAACGCCTCGCGCAAGGATATCGCAGCTTCCTGGACGGCCGTTTCGCCGGCGAGCGCTCGCGCTATGCGATGCTCGCCAGGACGGGGCAGACGCCCGAGATCATGGTGGTGGGCTGCATCGATTCGCGGGTTTCGCCGGAAGTGATCTTCGATGCGGCGCCTGGCGAATTGCTGGTGGTGCGCAACGTCGCCAATCTCGTGCCGCCTTACGAGCCCGACCGCGATTCGCAACACGGCACCAGCGCGGCGCTCGAATTCGGCGTGCAGGCGCTCCACGTCAAGCACATCGTCGTGCTCGGCCACGCCCATTGCGGCGGCATCAGCGCGTTCGCCGACGAACAGGCGCCGCTCTCGCCCGGCGATTTCATCGGCCGCTGGATGTCGCAGATCGCGCCGGCCGCCGCGAGCCTGGGGCCGCGACGCCATGACGACCGCGACGAATATCTGCAACGGCTCGAATTCGCCTCGGTCGAATTGAGCCTGCGCAATCTGATGAGTTTTCCCTGCGTGCGCATTCTCGTCGAGCGCGGCAAGCTCGCGCTGCACGGCGCCTATTTCAGCGTGTCGTCGGGACGGCTGCTCGTGCGCGATCCCGATACCGG
Source organism: Rhizomicrobium sp. (assembly GCA_049692035.1). GTDB lineage: Bacteria > Pseudomonadota > Alphaproteobacteria > Micropepsales > Micropepsaceae > Rhizomicrobium. Next base: position 111,826 of record JBAVOL010000006.1, on the reverse strand, counting down.
CCGCTTCGCGCCGGTGGGGCAAGGATTTGGCGACGGGCTTCGCTAACGTCCGCCGACAAACGCCACGCGCAACAAATTCGTGGCGCCCGGCGTGCCGAGCGGCACGCCCGCGGTAACGACGATGCGCTCGCCGGGCTTGGCGAAACCCTCCTCATAGGCGATGCGCGCGGCGCGATCGACGACGTCGTCGAGGTCGTGGGCGTCTTCCGTCAGCACGCAATGCAGCCCCCAGGCGATGCAAAGCCGCCGTGCGGTCGCTTCGCTGGGTGTCAGCGCGATGATCGGCGCTTCGGGACGTTCGCGTGCGGCACGCAGGCCCGTGGAACCCGTTTTCGTCCAGCTGACGATGGCGCGCGCATGGATCGTGTGGGTGACTTCGCGCACTGCCGCCATCATCGCGTCGGCCGTCGTTTCTTCCGGCGCGCCACGCTGCGAATCGATAATCTCCTGGAACAGCGGACCGCTTTCGACCGCGAAGGCGATGCGATCCATCATCGCGACCGCTTCGACGGGATGTTTGCCCGCCGCGGTCTCGGCCGAGAGCATGACGGCGTCCGCCCCTTCGAACACGGCCGTCGCCACGTCCGACACTTCGGCGCGGGTGGGCGCTGCCGCCTCGATCATCGATTCGAGCATTTGCGTTGCGACGACGACCGGTTTGCCGGCCTTGCGCGCCGCGCGCGTGATCTGTTTCTGCCAGCCGGGCACCATTTCGAGCGGCAATTCCACGCCAAGGTCGCCGCGCGCCACCATCAGCGCATCGGCAAGCTCCAGAATCTCGCTTAAATATTCGAGCGCCTTGGGTTTCTCGATCTTGGCGAGCACGCCGGCGCGCCCACGCACCAGTTTTTTCACTTCGGCGACATCGTCAGGGCGCTGCACGAAGGACAGCGCGATCCAGTCGACGCCAAGACCGAGCGCCGCGTCGAGATCGGCGCGGTCCTTGTCGGTGATCGCCGAGACAGGCAACAGCGTGTCGGGCAGATTGATGCCCTTGCGGTCCGAGATAACCCCGCCCACTTCGACGGCGGCTTCCGCCGCATCGGCTCCCGCCGCCCAGGTGCGAAGCCTGATCTTTCCGTCGTCGATCAACAGACAATGCTTCTGCTTGAGCGCCGCGAACACTTCGGCATGCGGGATGGGAATGATCGCGGGATCGTCGGAGGTGTCTGCGCGCACCAGCTTGACCCGCTCGCCTTCGACCAGCGTCACCCTGCCACCCGGAATCGTTCCCAGCCTGATCTTGGGTCCCTGCAGATCGGCCAGAATGCCGATCGGGCGGCCCTGCTCGCGTTCGAGCGCCCGCACGCGGCCGTGCAGCGTGCTCAGCAGATCGTGCGAGGTGTGGCTCATATTGATGCGAAACACGTCGGCACCCGCTTCGAACAGGGCCTTCAATTGCTCCGGCGACGCGGAAGCGGGTCCCAACGTCGCCACGATCCTGGTCTTGCGTCTTCGCCGCATGGTTCAATCCGAAAGAATTTGCGTGTAGTCGCGGGCCTGCCCCGTATCGATTTCAAAAAAGCCCTTGCGGTCATAACCCTGGGCGGCACAGTCGGCACGGCCGTGAATTGCGAATTTGTCGGTCGCGGCCACGCAGAAGCCGTTCTTGCCGTCCCAGCTGCCGGTGCCGCCATCCGTGGCGTAGAGATAGTAGTAGCGGGAGTCGAGCGGGCCGGCGAGCAGCTTCTCGCATGCCTTGGGCGCGACCGTCCACCAGCCCTCGCTCGACCAGGCGGCACCGTCGAAATACCCCAACGCGACCCTGGTTTCGTGCGGCGTCCTGTTGCAAACCATCAACGCCGCATGGACCGGCAAAGCGGTCAGCAGCAGCACGAGAACGGCGAGGGCGGTGCGCATCGGTAAATGAAGCATGTCGCGGAATGACAAGGCGCTGTCAACGCAAGTTTCCGCAACTATTCGAACCGCACCCGGGCTAGGATGACGGTCTAATGAACGAGAACCCCTTCGAACGCCTGAGTTTCGGAACAAGCCCGATCGTTTTCGTCTGCGATCATGCGTCGAACGCATTGCCGCAATGTTACGGCACGCTGGGGCTCGATGCGGGCGCGCTGACGAGCCATATCGCTTACGACATCGGCGCCGCCGACGTGACGCGCGCCCTCGCCGCCCTCTATGGCGCGAACGCCGTGCTCGGCCGCTGGTCGCGGCTGCTGATCGATCTCAACCGCGGCGCCGACGACCCCACGCTGATCATGAAGCTGTCCGACGCGCGCATCATACCGAGCAATCGTTGGGTCGACGAAGCGCAGACGGCCTTTCGCCTGGAACGATACCACGCGCCCTATCACGCGGCGATTGCGGCCGCGCTGGCGCAGGCGCGCCATGCGGACCTCGTGCCGCTGCTGGTGTCGATGCACAGTTTCACGCCCGCATGGAAGGGCGCACGGCGCCCCTGGGAGGTGGGCGTTCTGTGGGACAGGGACGACCGCCTCGCACGCCCCCTGATGGCGGCGCTCGCCCGCGCAGGCCTGTGTGTCGGCGACAACGAACCCTATTCCGGCGAACTCGAAAACGATTGCCTGTATGTGCACGGCACGATGAACGGCCTGCCCCATGTGCTGATCGAGATCAGGCAGGATTTGATCGCAACGCCCGCGCAGGCAGGCGCGTTCGCCTGGCGGCTGAAGCCGATCCTCGACGAAGCGATTGGCGCGATGGGGCCGGCCGCAATCCGTTTCACGCGTCCGCTCGCCGCAAAAACAGGAGGTCGCATCATGGACGAACAAACCCGCACCGAACTCGAAGCCGCCGTGTTCAGGAGGCTCGTCGCGCATTTGCGCGCGCGCCACGACGTGCAGAACATCGATCTGATGATTCTTGCGGGCTTCTGCCGCAATTGCCTGGGCGACTGGTATCGCGACGCCGCCGCCGCCAGAGGCATCGCGCTCGAAAAGGACGACGCCCGCGAGATCGTCTACGGCATGGCGCCCACCGAATGGAAGAAGCGCTACCAGAAAGACGCCTCGCCTGAGCAATTGGCCGCCTTCGAAGAGGCCCAAAAGACCCACAATTAGTACGCCGGCGCGTGTTGCGCGTAAAGCTTGCCGCGGGCTAGAACACGCCCCCGCATTTCACGAGGCGCCGCATGGCCAAGTCCGGCTTCGCGAAGGACCATCTCAAATCCTTCATCGAACGCATTGAACGGTTGGAGGAAGAAAAGGCCGCGCTGACGGCCGACATCCGCGAAGTCTATGCGGAAGCCAAGGGCCAGGGGTTCGACACCAAGATCATGCGCCAGGTCGTGCGTTTGCGAAAACTCGAACAAGCCGATCGCCAGGAACAGGAAGCGATCCTCGACCTGTATCTGGGCGCGCTCGGCATGCGGAATTGATCGGGTAGAGCCGCGAAACACGGGATGGGCGAGAGGTGAAAATTTTCACCTTCTGCCCAAGGCGGGCATCAACGCGTCGGCACCGGATGCTCGCCACGATAATCGTAGAAGCCGCGCCCCGTTTTGCGGCCCAGCCAGCCGGCTTCGACATATTTCACCAGTAGCGGGCAGGGACGATATTTCGAATCGGCGAGGCCCTCATAGAGCACCTGCATCACGCTGAGGCAGGTATCGAGGCCGATGAAATCCGCCAATTGCAACGGGCCCATCGGATGATTGGCGCCGAGCCGCATGGCCGTATCGATGGCATCGACGTTGCCGACGCCCTCGTACAGCGTATAGACCGCTTCGTTGATCATCGGCAGCAGGATCCGGTTGACGATGAAAGCGGGGAAGTCCTCGGCATAGGCGGCCGTCTTGCCGAGCCGCTTGACCACATCGAGCGCGGCGTGGAACGTCGTGTCGTCGGTGGCGATGCCGCGGATCACTTCCACCAGCTGCATCATCGGCACCGGATTCATGAAATGCAGGCCGATGAAATGCTCGGGGCGGTCGGTGGATGCGGCGAGCCGCGTGACCGAGATCGACGACGTGTTGGTGGCGATCAGCGTCGCGCCGCCCAGCCGCGGGCAGAGATCGTGAAATATCTTGCGCTTGATGCCTTCGTCTTCGGTCGCCGCCTCGATGACGAGATCGCGATCCTTCATGTCGTCGAGAGATTGCGTCGTCTTGATGCGGCTGATCGCCGGCGCGATCAGATCATCCTTGATGAGGCCGCGCGCCGCCTGACGATGAAGGTTGTGATCGATCAAGCCGGTGGCGCGCGTCAGCGCTTCGGCGCTCAGATCTTCGAGGAGCACATCGAAACCTGCGAGCGCGAGGACATGGGCAATGCCGCTGCCCATCTGTCCCGCACCGATAATGCCGACACGTTCGATATCCATGACCGCTTCGTGGCTCCGTTCTTCCCGCCGAACCCGTCGCTCGGTCCCCGACCGATCGCTGGAATTCTAGCCTTGATCAACCGCAACGTCTGTCAGTACAAACCGCAAAGTCTTTCAGTAGCCCAGCTTCGTCAGTTCCTGCTCGAACTCCGGGAGCGCCTTGAAAAGGTCGGCCACGAGGCCGTAATCGGCGACCTGGAAGATCGGGGCTTCCTCGTCCTTGTTGATGGCGACGATGACTTTCGAGTCCTTCATGCCGGCGAGATGCTGAATCGCGCCGGAAATGCCCACGGCAATGTAAAGCTCCGGCGCCACCACCTTGCCGGTCTGGCCCACCTGGTAGTCGTTGGGCACAAAGCCCGCATCGACGGCGGCGCGGCTGGCGCCGACGGCGGCGCGCAGCTTGTCCGCGATTTTGTCGAGCAGATGGAAATTTTCCCCCGACTGCATGCCGCGACCGCCGGAAATGATGATCTTGGCGGAGGTGAGTTCGGGACGTTCCGATTTCGACAGCTCTTCGCCGACGAATTTCGAGATGCCGGTGTCGCCGGCGCTTGCGATCTTCTCGATCGCGGCGGCACCGGTGCCTTCCAGGGGCTTGAACGCCGTCGTGCGCACCGTGATGACCTTCTTGCCGGCGCCCGCCTGCACGGTCTGGATCGCATTGCCCGCATAGATCGGCCGGCGGAAAATATCGGGCGCGTCGACGCCGAGGATTTCCGAAATCTGCGGCACGTCGAGCCTGGCGGCCACGCGCGGCAGGTAGTTTTTGCCGTTGGTCGTGGCAGGCGCAAGAATTGCGTCATAGGGAGACGCTACGCTCAGGATCAGCGCTTCCATCGGTTCCGCCACCAACCGGGCGTAAGACGCATTGTCTGCGACGAGCACCTTTTCGACGCCGGCGAGTTTGGCGGCCGCCTCCGCGACGCTTGCGCAATCGTGGCCGGCGACGAGAACGTGAACGGGTGCGCCCAGCTGGGCTGCGGCGGCCACCGTCTTGGCGGTCGCGTCCTTGAGAACCTTGTTGTCGTGTTCGGCAATCACCAGCGAGGTCATCAGATCGCTCCCGCCTCGTTCTTGAGTTTGTCGGCGAGTTCCGCCGCGGTCTTCACCTTGACGCCGGCCACGCGCTTGGGCGGCTCGCTCACCTTGAGCACCTTGAGGCGCGGCGTGGTGTCGACGCCGTAATCGGCCGGCGACTTCTCGTCGATCGGCTTCTTTTTCGCCTTCATGATGTTGGGCAGCGAAGCGTAGCGCGGTTCGTTGAGGCGCAAATCGGTCGTCACGATGGCCGGGAGCCTGATCTCGACCGTCTGCAACCCGCCGTCGATTTCGCGCTCGACCCTGGCCGTGCTCTCGCCAAGTTCGAGGGTGTGGGCGAAGGTCGCCTGCGGCCAGCCCAGCAGGGCTGCCAGCATCTGGCCCGTCTGGTTCGAATCGTCGTCGATGGCCTGTTTTCCCAGGATGACGAGACCGGGCTGTTCCGCCTCGCAGATGCCCTTCAAAATCTTGGCAACGGCCAGCGGCTCTACATCGCCCTCGCATTTGACGAGGATGCCGCGGTCGGCGCCCATGGCGAGCGCCGTGCGGATCGTTTCCTGCACGGCCTGCGGGCCGATGGAGACGGCGATGACCTCGGTGGCCTTGCCCTTCTCCCTCAGCCGGATCGCTTCTTCGACGCTGATTTCGTCGAACGGGTTCATGGACATCTTCACATTTGCGAGATCGACGCCGGTTTGATCCGACTTCACGCGGACTTTGACGTTATAGTCGATTACCCGTTTGACCGGGACGAGTACCTTCATAGCTCCAGATTGCCTTCCCCAGTGCGCGGCCTGCGATGCCGGTGCAGTGAACGCGCCGGGTATTTGGTGGCCGCTGTTTCTTGTGCGGCGCAAAAACTAGGCGCGCGACCGCGCCAATGTCAACGAAGCTTCATAGCCCTGGGTCTGGCCCGGAAGGCGATGATTAACCCTAGAAATTTCGTGCTGCATTGCGAAATGCCCAATCCTGCGGCACTGCGCCGCAGGATTGGGCGCATGGGCGCTTCTTATTTCAGGGTGTCCAGATAGGCGATCAGGTCGGCGCGCTGGCCGGCGCTGGGCAAGCCGCCGAACGGCATCTTGTTGCCGAGCACGACCTGCTGGGGCGCCTTGATGTAGGCGTCGAGCCTGGCGTTGGTCCAGACGAAACCGGCATTCTTCATTGCGGCCGAATAGGAAAATCCGGGTTCGGTGCCCGCCTTGCGGCCGACGACGCCGAACAGGTCGGGTCCGATCTTGGCGCCCGCGCCTTTCGTATTGTTGTGGCAGATGGCGCAGCGCGCGAACACCGTGGCGCCATTGGCGGCGTTGCCGCCGGCTTCGGCGGCCGTTGCAACCATTGCGAGCACCGCTGCAACCAGCAGCGCGCGAAGGACGAATTTCTGTGTGAGCATGTGGCTTTCCCCTGAGCGAGGCCCGCCTATAGCAAAGGCGCGCGGGGGCGGGTACGCGCTATTTCTTCGCAGCATTCACGCTTGGCGTTCGACAATTTCTGGATATATTACAGGATATAAGGAGATGCTTCATTGAGCGAAACATCGCAAAAGCGCGCGCTGAAGGACTATCGCAAGCGCCTCGATCAGCGCGGCATGGCCCGCTTCGAAGTGCTGGGGCTCAAGAGCGACCGAAACCTGATCCGTTCGCTCGCCAAACGGCTCGCGGAGAACGACGAGGCTGCCGCGCGTCTTCGCGAAAACGTAAAGCAGGGTGTCGAGACGTCACCCGGACGCAGGGGCGGCGTTCTGGCGGCGCTCTTGCGCTCGCCTCTTGTTGGCTCGAACCTCGACCTCACGCGCGACGTCACGTATGGCCGCAAGGTCGATCTTTGACTCGCTTCCTGCTTGACACCAACATTCTAAGCGACTTCGCCAAACCCGTCCGCTCGGCGAGCTTGATCGCATGGTTGGGCGGCCAGCTAGATGACGATCTGTTCACGTCGGCACTGTCCGTCGCAGAAACATGGCGCGGAATTCTAATCTTGCCGCGCGGCAAGCGCCGGACCGAGCTTGAGCGGTGGTTTGCCGGACCTGATGGCCCAGCCTCGCTCTTTGCGGGACGCATATTGCCATTTGATGCGCGAGCGGCGCTGGTGTGGGCGGAACTCATGGCCGAGGGCCGGGCGCAAGGGAAGCCGCGCAATGCGCTCGACATGATCGTCGCCGCGGTGGCGCAGGCGAACGATTGCATGGTCGTCACCGACAACGAAAAGGATTTCGCCGGAGTGGAGATTTTCAATCCGATGCGGGATGGGAAGGCGCAACGGTGACGTGATCGAGCGGAATGAAAACGCTGTCCCTCGTTCCCCGTTTCGATCCGTCTGAAGCAGCACCTTCTCTGACGGCGGATGGACAAAATCTGTCACCCGCTTGAATGTTCGCTTCTGACCCGAAGGGGCAAGAGAGACACCGGCACGGCGACGGCAGTCGTGCCGGGTGAACAATTTGCTGTATTTTGTTCAGCGCGATCCGCGACGATCACAAAGACTTTGGGTCCACTTTTGGCCGCACGGTAAGTATTCGTAGCCTCGGCAGCCAGTTTGCGACTATGTTATTGGAATGTATGCACGAATCCGATCACTGATAGTGTCGGACACCGCTGGTGAATGATGGTTCGATTTTCCGGTTCTGTCAGGCTGCGGCCTATACGTGTGGCATTTCTCGTGCCGCCGGACGATCTGAACCTTGTCGTCCGGGCAGCGCAACTGTCGGCCAGTCTGTGGGGCGGTCGGTACTGTCCTATCATCCCCTTTTTTGAAGTAGGCGGCGAACGATGGACGCAGCCGTTTCCAATAAATGGGCTTGATGTCGCGCGCGGCTATGTCGACTTTTTCGAGCCCGATACCATTGTCGAGGCCGCTCCCGGAATGGCCGAAAAGTTAGGATGGCGCAGCGAACCCCATATCCTCGGCCTACCGCGCGTCATTCCGCTAAATGATTTCTACGAGATCGACCATCGCGGACAGGTGCAGTTCGTAGCTGGCATCGACATCATTGAAGTCATGCAAGAACTCTACGACGCCGAATTCAAGTACGAGCGTCGCCATAAGCGACCATTTGCGGACATTGAACAGACACCAGGAAACGCCTTCTTCGATGTTGTTGGCGGGCGATATCCGACAGATGAAAATCTCTCTTACATTCACGAAGCATTTCGAGATGTCTTTTCGGCAGAGAGGCTACCAGCTTCGGCCGATACGGCAATGAAACTTCTGAAGGAGGGATACGCTTCGCCCTTCTGAGTTACTCGTCATGGACTGGAGGAGTCCCTCGGGCGTGGCATCTCCGACGGAGACTTCTGCATCTTCGATCCTACCGATCCCGGAGACGTTATAGACTTTTGGAACTATCGCCTTGCCGCACGGCATGTCGTGCCAATTAACGTCCACTGGCTCGACGAGCACAAGGAATTCATTCGAGAACATATCACCACGATACATCGCCCAATTCCCGGCAATCCGTTTGGCACGAAATTCCACTCTTCCGTCCAATTTGCGAAGTCAATCAAAGATGATAGACGTATCGAACTCACGCAAAAGTATTTGGAAAACTTGCCCGAGGGGTCATTTTATCCCTCCCGTTCACCGATGTTTTGGATGGATCGCGCGAGAGGACGCGATCGTCGTTACACAAAGATTATCGCTACCGGGAAGTCTGTCTCTTTTGACGAGGAACTTAAGTCTGAACGTTACGTCAAATTGCCCGCACCGGCTCCGAGTTTTTTCAACGCAACGCGCCGCTACGCAAAGGCACGCTGGGTCAATCTCATAGCTGTGGGAGACCTCTATCAACGCCCAGACCCCGCCGTTGTTTACCCTTCAAATCTCTGGTCGCCCAAATATCCGGGACTTGGAAATAGCGGGGAGTTCCGCATCGGACGTGAAGGTTGGATCCTGCATCAAGAACATGACATCGGCTATTCGCTCCTGCAGACGCAAGAGGGACGCGCGTCCCTCATCGAATGGTTGAAAACCCAAGGTATCGAAGCCGTGCCCTCTGAAGAGGGGCAGGTTGCGTCGCGGGTTATCGCGACCGCGGAGACGCTATTAGCCTGCGGAATGTTCGGCGACCGTGACACTCTTCAACTTTTGAATGGAATGGCCGAGAGCCATACCGAAGTTAATCGAGACGGGAAGCGGACCGTGAGGTCCACGCCCGATCGATCAAAACACATCCAAGCGGTTGAGCAGCACTTCAAGGATCGTGAAAAGCGGTCATTTGGGTTTTGGAACTCTCTCAAGCACTTCCTTGATCGTTCTGTATTCCGTGCCGGTCTGAGTGTGCAATGTCCCATCTGTTCGTATCACAACTGGTTTGCAGTGGATGATCTCAGTTTCAAGCCCACCTGCTCCCGTTGTCTGAACTCCTTTGATTTTTCGCAGACCCCGCAAGATTTGCACCGACTTAAGTGGTACTACCGCGTCATTGGCCCATTCGCGGCACCCGACTATGCCCGAGGCGCGTATTGCGTTGCACTTACTCTTCGCACTCTCGCGCCGCATCATTCGAGTAGCATCACGTGGTCAACCGGACTGCGGCTTCCCAAATTAGACTGCGAAGTTGATTTTATCGCTTGGCATCGATCGATTTCGCTCGGGTCAGACGAACTTGACGAACCTCTTCTTATTCTGGGTGAAGCCAAGAGCTTCGGAATCGGAAGCGTTGATGACAAGGCGGTCTCATCTCTGAAAAGCGTCGCTGAGCGGTTTCCTGGCGCAGTGACGGTTGTTTCTTCTCTGCGCGAGTTCAATCACTTCAGTTTGGGCGAAATTGGCCGCTTGCGACAGTTGGCCATTTGGGGCCGGCGGAAAACGTATGAAGGACGACCCATTAACCCGCTCATTGTGCTGACTGGCACCGAATTGTTCGCGCGGCACAACATCGCGGATGCATGGAAGCAGATCGATGGAAAGGAAATGCACGCTGCTATTGATCTGCACGATCTCTACACGCTAGCGGAGTCGACACAGCGGCGCTACCTCGGGGTCCAATCGCACTGGGAAAAACACGCCGGGAATAGCTTACCAGAGCCGATGAGAACGTTGCTGTCCGCTGTTCGTGGCAGGGCTAGCGGCACATGAGCATAGACCGTTCATATGGCGCTAAAGCCCCAACTCGCAAAACGCATACGATGGTGTATAAATACCCGGTGGTCTTAGCCTGACAGGTCTGATGGGTTTGGGTTCGATTCCCATTTACATTTTCTGTCTCGGTAGCCTTTTTATTTTTCTGTGCTTGTCAGCACTTAGCTATCTCGCTGATCTGCCAATGAGGCAGGAGGAAAGGAAGGTCACCATGAATGAGACAGAACAAACACGTTCGACAACGAAGTACCGTATCAGGAAGTCTTTGATTTCGACAGTATGGGCTATCGGGACGGGAATGTGGTCTGGTTCGGCCCTGTCAGGCTAAAACCACAAAACCCTAAAAGCTTCTCTCTTCAATCCGTGGCCTTCTAGGCTCAGGTATGCCGCCTCAAAAAATCACGCACGAGCAAATCCGTGACGCCCTATCGAGGTCATCACCAAGACCGGAATGCCGCGCGCACGCCATGATCAGCGCGGCGCATTTTCCCGCGCACGCTCCGACGCGGCAGCGCAACGCTCCGCGCCGTCAATCGGGCGCCCGCAGGCGGTAGCCCACACCCTGCTCCGTCACGATGAGGTGCGGCCGGTCGGGATCGGCTTCGATCTTCTGGCGCAACGAGCGGATATAGATGCGCAGATATTGCACGTCGGTTTCCGCACCCCACACCTCGCGCAGGATGAATTTGTGGGTCAGCACCTTGCCGGCGTGGGCTACCAGCAGGCGCAACACATCGTATTCGCGCGGCGACAGCTTCACCTCGGCGCCGCGGACCGTCACGATCCGCCGCACGAGGTCCACCGCGAGATCGCCGCTGTGAAAGACCGGCCGTTCGCCCTGCTGCTGCAGGCGATGGCGCAGCGCGGTGCGCAACCGCGCCAACAGCTCGTCGACCCCGAAGGGCTTGGTCACGTAATCGTCCGCACCCAGATCGAGCGCGCGGACCTTTCCCCCTTCGTCGGCTCTGCTCGACAGCACGATGATCGGCGCCGCCGAACCGTTCTCGCGCAACTGCTTGATGATTTCGAACCCGTCGATGTCGGGAAGGCCGAGATCGAGCACCAGCACATCGGGGGAAGTGCGCCGGAACAGCTCGAGCGCCGCGTGCCCGTTCGGCGCTTCGCTGACCTGATAGCCCTGCGCGGTCAGGCTGGTGCGCAGAAACCGCCTGATGGCCGGTTCGTCATCGACGACGAGCACGCGCAAGGGGGCCGACGGCGCCGTCATGCGACCTTTTCCTGCGGCACGTCCCTGCTCGCCTCGACCGGCAACGTGACGGTAAAGACCGCGCCGGAACGATCGTCGCGATTGCCGGCCGTGATCGTGCCGCCCATCGCCTCGACGAAGCCGCGACAGATGGCGAGACCGAGGCCCGTACCGGCACGCCTGCGGTCGGCGGCATGCACGCGGTAGAATTTGTCGAAGATGCGCTCGAGATCGTCCGGCGGTATGCCTTCGCCCTCGTCGCGCACCTCGATGCGAATGACCGCGCCATCGGCATAGGCCTTCACGCCGACCTCCGAATGCGCCGGCGCATATTTCGCGGCATTGTCGAGAAGGTTGAACATCACCTGTTCGAGCAGCACCGCGTCGAGCCTGGGCATCGGAAGATCCGGTTTCATCTCCACCTTCACCGAATGGAAGGTCAACACCTTGGCGGCCCGCCGCAACGCGCTGCCGATCACGTCGGCCAGATCGGTCGCCTCGGCATGCGCCACGATCGCCCCCGATTCGAGCCGCGTCATATCGAGAAGATTGTTGATGAAGCGGTTCAGCCTTTCCGATTCGTCCTGAATCGTTGCGATCAGTTCATCCTGCGCGGCGTCGTCGAGGTGCTTGCGATAGGCCCTGAGGCTGGTGGCCGAACCCAGGATCGAGGCGAGCGGCGTGCGAAGGTCGTGCGAGATCGATGTCAGAAGCGCCGAGCGCAACCGTTCCGTCTCGGCGGTCAGCTTGGCGCGATCGATATCTTCCATGAGGTTGATGCGCTCGACGGCGAGCGCCGCCTGGTCGGACAACGCATCGAGCAAGCGGCGCTGGTCGGGGCTGAGGATCGGACCCTGGCGGTCATTGTCGAGCCCGATAATGCCGATCGGACCGCGACCCGTGCGCATCGGCAGGAACAGGCGCTTGGCGCCGGGCAATGTATCTGCGCCGCGCCCGGCCGCTCTTGAGTGTTCCCAGGCCCATTTGGCGGCGGCAAGGTCGCCCTCGTCCAGCGTGTCTTCCGGCGGGTAGCCGGCACGCACCGAAACGCTGTCGCCCTCCGGCAACAGAAGCACGACGCGCACCTTCAGCATCATGGCGATCTGGTAGGCCGTGGCCCACAACAGATCGTCGAGAGCGATGACGCCCGCAAGTTTGCGGCTGAACAAATAGAGATTTTCCGTCACCGTGGCACGCTCGCGCGCGGAAACCGCCTGGGCGCGGACACGCGCCGTCAGATTGCTGGCAATTGCCGCGACGAGCGCGAAGAAGAACAGCGCCACGACATTTTCGCGGTCGCTGATCGTGAACGTGTAGAGCGGCGGCAGGAAGAAGAAATTATAGGCGAGCACGCTGACGAAACAGGCGAACAGCGAAGGCCACAATCCATAGGTGATAGCGCTGACGAGAACTGCCGTCAGGAACACCAGCGCGATGTTCGAGACCGCCAGGGATTGCTGAAGAAAGAGCCCGATCACCAGGGCGACGGCGACCATGCCCACGCTGCCGATGAAAGGTTCCGCATTCCATTGCGCGGCCTGCGGCGCGCGCGGCTCGATCCGGTCGGGTTTTTCGGCCTTCGCCTTCCGGGTCCGCTCTTCGGGCACCACATGAATGCTCAAATCGCCGGCACGCCGGATGATTTCATGGGCCGCGGAGGGACGGAAAATTTCGAGCCAGCGCGGCTGCTGCGAGGTTGCAACCACGATATGGGTGAAATTGTTGCTGTGGGCGTGGTCGACAACGCCTTCGGCCACGTTCGAAGCCGGGATCGTGACAGCCTCGCCGCCCAGCCGCTCGGCAACGCGCAACGCGTCCGCAACCCGGTCGCGTTCGGCTTCGCTCAGGCGCTGCGCTTCGGACGTTTCGACATAAATTGCCGACCAGGACGCTCTCAGCCGATCCGCAAGCCTTCGGCCATAGCGCACGAGCGCGGCCGCACCGGGCCTTGCGCTCACCGAAACCAGCACACGTTCGCTCGCTTCCCAGGGGCCCTGGATAGCATGCGCCCGCATGTAATTGACCATCTGCTCGTCGACACGCTGCGCGGTGCGGCGCAGTGCAAGCTCGCGCAGCGCGGTCAGGTTGCCCGGCATGAAATAATTGCGGACGGCGCGCTCGGCCTGCTCGGGGACGTAGACCTTTCCTTCCTTCAGCCGCTGGATGAGATCCTCCGGCGTGAGATCGACGAGTTCGACATCGTCGGCACGATCGAGCATGGAATCGGGGAGGGTCTCGCGAACCCGGATGCGCGTGATCCTGGCGACGACGTCGTTCAGGCTTTCGAGATGCTGGACGTTGAGCGTCGTGTAAACGTCGATGCCGGCCTCGAGAATCTCCTGGACGTCAAGATAGCGCTTGGGATGACGGCTGCCCGGCGCGTTCGTATGGGCAAGCTCGTCGACCAGAACGAGTTTCGGCCGGCGTTGCAGGATGGCGTCGAGGTCCATCTCAGCCAGCACACGCCCCTTGTAGGAGAGACGCCGCTTGGGAATGACTTCGAATCCCTTGGCCAGGCGATCCGTTTCGATACGGCCATGCGTCTCGACGACGCCGATCACCACATCGATGCCTTCAAGGCGCCGCTGGCGGCCTTGGTTCAGCATCTCATAGGTCTTGCCGACCCCAGGGGCGGCACCCAGGAACACTTTGAGCCGGCCGCGCGATTCCTGATCAGACTGCTCTAGAAGCGCCTCGGGAGAAGGTCTGATATCGCGATTGGGCCTGTCGTCGCTCATTCTGTGTCCGGGATGGATTCGCCCCACCAGGGCGGGAATCTACGCTTCCCGGACGCGGATTGCAGCAGAACTATCGCGCTGCCATCGCATCGAGGGCGCGGTTGAGCTTCAGCACATTGACATGCAGCTCCCCGATGATCCCGAAAAGGCGTCCTTCGACATGCCCCTCGACGAGCTTTCGGACAGCGTCCACCGGCAGGTTCCGTGCCTTCGCCACGCGCGGCACCTGGAAATAGGCGGCAGCCGGCGTGATGTCGGGGTCGAGGCCGCTTGCCGACGTCGTCACGAGATCAACGGGAACCGGCGCATTCGGGTTTTCCGCATGGAGCTTGGCCACATCACCTGCGACACGCTTGACCAGCGCCTTCGATGTCGGTCCGAGATTGGAGCCCGACGAATTCGCCGCGTCATAGCCGTTTCCCGCGGCCGACGGGCGACCGTGAAAATATTTGGCGCTCGTAAAATTCTGTCCGATCAGTTCGGAGCCGACAATCTTTCCGTTCTGCTCGATCAGGCTCCCATTGGCCTGATGAGGGAAAGCCAACTGCGCGATGCCTGTCATTCCCAGCGGATAGGCAATGCCGGTGATGAGCGTCATCAGCACGATCATCGCGATGGCGGGCCAGATTTGTTTCAGCATGATATCCTCACACGAGACCGATGGCCGAAACGGCCATATCGATCAGCTTGATGCCGACGAAAGGCGCCGCGATGCCGCCGACGCCGTAGATGAGAAGATTGCGGCTCAGAATGCTCGCCGCACCGACGGGTTTGTAGGTGACGCCGCGAAGTGCAAGCGGGATCAGCGCGATGATGATCAGCGCATTGAAGATGATCGCCGACAGGATCGCGCTTTGCGGCGAATGCAGCCTCATGATGTTCAGGGCCTGGAGCTGCGGGTAGAATGCGAGAAACATCGCCGGGATGATCGCAAAATATTTGGCGACGTCATTGGCAATCGAAAACGTCGTCAGCGCACCGCGCGTCATCAGAAGCTGCTTGCCGATCTCCACGATCTCGATGAGCTTCGTCGGATCGCTGTCGAGATCGACCATGTTGCCCGCCTCGCGCGCCGCCATGGTTCCGGTGTTCATCGCGACGCCGACATCGGCCTGGGCAAGCGCCGGCGCATCGTTGGTGCCGTCGCCGCACATCGCGACAAGCTTGCCCTTTGCCTGTTCGTCGCGAATGAGCTTGAGCTTGGCTTCGGGCGTTGCTTGCGCCAGGAAATCGTCCACACCGGATTCGGCGGCGATCGCAGCGGCAGTCAGGGGATTGTCGCCGGTGATCATCACCGTGCGGATGCCCATCTTGCGCAGGGCCGCAAAGCGTTCACGAATGCCGCCCTTGACGATGTCCTTGAGGTAGATGACACCGAGGAGACGTCCGTCCTTCGCCACGGCCAGCGGCGTGCCACCCGCCCGCGCAATGCCGTCGGATATCGCCGTCAGATCCTTGACCGCGCCGGCGCCCGTGGCGCCGACATGGGCAATCACCGCGTCGACGGCACCTTTGCGCACAAACGAACCTTCGACGTCGATGCCGCTGATGCGGGTCTGCGCGGAGAATGGAATGAACTTCGCGTGCATCGGCGCCATGTCGCGGCCGCGGATGTCGTATTTCTCCTTCGCCAGCACGACGATCGAGCGGCCTTCGGGCGTTTCGTCCGACAGGGATGCAAGCTGGGCCGCGTCGGCGAGATCGCGCTCGCTGATGCCGGGCAAAGCGAGGAATTCCGTCGCCTGGCGGTTGCCGAGCGTGATCGTGCCAGTCTTGTCGAGCAGGAGCGTATCGACGTCGCCAGCGGCTTCGACCGCGCGGCCGGACATAGCCAGCACATTGAAGCGCACAAGCCGATCCATCCCGGCGATGCCGATCGCCGACAGCAGCGCGCCGATCGTGGTAGGAATGAGCGTCACGAACAGCGCCACCAGCACCAGCACCGTAATGTGCCCGCCCGCATAGGCCGCAAAACTCGGGATCGTCGCCACGGCAAATACGAAAATCAAAGTCATGCCGGCAAGCAGGATGTTGAGCGCGATCTCGTTCGGCGTCTTCTGGCGCTCCGCGCCTTCGACGAGTGCGA
Source organism: Rhizomicrobium sp. (assembly GCA_049692035.1). Taxonomy (GTDB): domain Bacteria; phylum Pseudomonadota; class Alphaproteobacteria; order Micropepsales; family Micropepsaceae; genus Rhizomicrobium. Next base: position 95,373 of record JBAVOL010000006.1, on the reverse strand, counting down.
TCATGCGGTCGAGAAAAGTCGAGCCTTGCGCCGCCGTGATCTTCACCTTGATCCAGTCGGAGATGACCGTCGTGCCGCCGGTCACGGCCGATCGGTCGCCGCCGCTCTCGCGGATCACGGGCGCCGATTCTCCCGTGATGGCGGCCTCGTTGACAGATGCCACTCCCTCCACGACGTCACCGTCGCTCGGGACAAGATCGCCCGCCTCGACCAGAACGATATCGCCCTCTTTCAACGCCGTCGCAGGAACCTCGCGCCACTTCGAAGAACCCGATTCGAGCAGCTTGGCGGAGGCTTCCGTCTTGGTCTTGCGCAAGGACGCGGCCTGCGCCTTGCCGCGTCCCTCCGCCACCGCTTCCGCAAAATTCGCGAACAGCACGGTGAACCACAGCCAGAGATTGATCTGGAACGCGAAGCCGAGATGCGTTCCACCAGTCGCGAGATCGCGAAAGAACAGAATTGTCGTGAGCGTGGCGACGACCTCCACCACGAACATGACCGGATTGAGGATCATGTGCCGGGGGTGAAGTTTCTTGAACGCATCGCCGATCGCCGGAACGAGAATCTTCGGATCCGTCATGGTGGCGACGGGCATCCGCTTGCGGAGCTTTTCGATGCCCATTGGTTTAAGAGCGGTCGTATTCATAGCGTCAGGACCTCAGTAAAGATTGCCGGCCTGCATCGTCAAATGTTCGACAATGGGGCCGAGAGCGAGTGCAGGGAAGAAAGTGAGTCCGCCAACGATCAGAATCACGCCGGCGAGCAAGCCGACGAACAGGGGACCCGTCGTCGGAAATGTGCCGGCGGACGGCGGCACGATCTTCTTCTCTACGAGCGAACCCGCGACCGCCATCATCGGCACGATCCAGAGGAAACGGCCGAGCAGCATCGCAAAGCCAAGCGTCGTATTGTAGAAGACTGTGTTTGCCGAAAGGCCGGCAAAGGCGCTGCCGTTGTTTCCGGTGGCCGAGGAGTAAGCGTACAGGATTTCGCTGAAGCCGTGGGGGCCATTATTGGCGATACCTGCCAGCCCTGCGGGCACAACGGATGCCAGCGCAGTGAAGCCGAGAACGGAAAGCGGAGTGATGAGAATGGCGAGAATCGCCATCTTCACTTCCTTCGATTCCAGCTTCTTGCCGAGATATTCCGGTGTGCGTCCGACCATCAACCCGGCCACGAACATCGCGATGATCGCGAACAGCAGCATGCCGTAAAGGCCGGAGCCCACGCCGCCGAAAATGATTTCACCCAATTGGATGTTGACCATCGGCACCAAACCGCCGAGCGGCATGAAGCTGTCATGCATGGCGTTGACAGAGCCGTTGGAGGCATCCGTCGTCGCCGTTGCCCAGATGGTGGAGTTGGCGATCCCGAAGCGGACTTCCTTGCCTTCCATATTGCCGCCCGCCTGCAGGTCGCTCGGCGCTTGATCGATGTGGAGAGCAGCGAAATTCGGGTTCGGCTGGCTTTCGGCCCAGTAGCAGACCGCCTGGCCGCCGAGATAGAGAATACCCATCACCGCAAAGATCGCCCAGCCCTGACGGGTATTTCCGACCATTTTTCCGAACGTGTAGGTGAGAGCCGCGCTGATCGCCAAGATTGCCCACATCTCCAGCAGGTTGGTGATGGCGTTCGGGTTCTCGAAAGGATGCGCGGAGTTCACATTGAAAAAACCGCCGCCATTCGTGCCGAGTTGCTTGATGGCGAGTTGAGAAGCGACCGGCCCCTGCGCAATGATCTGCTTGGCCCCCTCGAGCGTCGTCGCCGTCGTGTAACTGCCGAGATTCTGCGGCAGTCCCTGCCATATCATGACAAGTGCCACCACGATCGAAAGCGGCAGCAGGATGTAGAGCGTGCAGCGCGTCAGATCGACCCAAAAATTGCCGACCGTCTTGGCCGACCGCCGTGCAAAACCGCGGATGAGCGCAATGGCAAGCGCGATGCCCGTCGCCGCAGAGACGAAATTATGTACGGTGAGCCCGGCCATCTGGACGAGATAGCTCATCGTCGTTTCACCGCCATAGGCCTGCCAGTTCGTGTTGGTAATGAAGCTGATCGACGTATTGAAGGCGAGATCGGGGCCGACGGCAGCCATCTTTTGAGGATTGAACGGCAATACGTTCTGTAGCCGCTGCAGCGCATAAAGCGACAGGAAACCGGCAATGCTGAAGAACAGCATCGCAACCGTGTAGGTCGTCCAGTGCTGTTCTTCGCCTTCGTCGACCCGGCAAATCGCATAGATCGCCCGCTCCACGGGACGAAGCACGGGCGAAAGAAACGTACGTTCTCCAGCGAAGACCTTCGCCATGAAGAGGCCAAGGGGCTTCACGCTGGCGGTGACGAGAACCGCGAAAATCGCGATCTGGATCCAGCCGTTTACTGTCATGATCAGATTTCCTTAGAACCGTTCCGGCCGAACGAGCGCGTAAACGAGATAACCGAGAATGCCGAGCGTCACGAGCGCGGCGAGTGCGTAGTCGAAGAACATCGGATTTGCCTCACAAACGATCGCAAGCGACGGTGTAGAGAATCGCCACGATGAAAAAACCGAATCCCGCGGCGACGAGAATGACATCGAGCATGGCACGACCTCTTCTTAGCGGCGCAGAGTGATCGCCCAAGTCACATATAAAATCGAGAGCGGCTCCGCCACGCGGTCATATAAATTCCATATAGATCACGCGGCGAAAAATGCGCACTTCCGATCAAAACAATAAAATTATGATGGAAAGACGGAGGCAATCATTGCGATTAGTCAATTGCGGACGGGCATAACAAAACACCCGACGCGCGATGCAGCGCGTCGTTGGAAACGCGAATGCTGCACGATTTTCCGAGCGCGGCTTCGTCAATTCTCGGGATCGGCGCCGCACCAGCCCGGGAGGTAATTTGCGTCCGCCGATTTCGCCAGGCCCAAAGCCTTTTCGAGCGCCCTGGAGAATTCGCGTTCCACCAGGGTCCGCTTGAGCCGCCGCCGCAGAAAGTCCGCCCATAGAAATTCGCTGAACGGCACCGTCTCCTTGGCAAACCCGCCGACCCGGCGCAATTCGCCGGCAAGCGAACGAAACGGATCGTCGACGAGATCGCACACCGATTTCGGAATATCCCCATAATCGCGACGTTTGCCTTTGGCGTCGAAAGGATGAACCCAGCCACGACTGTCCATCACCCCCCAGAAGGATGCGAGGTCGAGCCTGCTCAAATCCGCGACCGTCGTTACCAGCACGTCGGCGACACCTTCCTCGTGCAGGGCGAGTGCCAGATGATGATGGTCGATGACATAATGGCGCTGTTTCGGCCCCAATATGGTCGGGATCATGTGGTGGCCGAGGAACCTGGCGTCTTTCTTCGTGCTTCGGCTTTGCCAACTCTTGCGCTTCATCCGCACTTCGCGCATGCCGACGGTGATCTGGGTCGGCCTGAGTTCGGCAATCGCAACAGGCTTGAGGATCGGTTCGCGTATCACGGTCATTGGGTGCGTTCTCCTTGCCTCGACAGGCGCGGCCCTGTTGATTCTTCCAATGGCGATTCGTCCAGCAGAGAAGGGAACGCAATGGCAGATGCGACGCAACAGGCTGCTGCAACGCCGAGGGCCCCGTGGCCGCTGCTGCGCTCGCTTGCCGGCTGGCGCAGGCGTGATCTTTCGCGCGATCTTGCGGCCGGTCTTACCCTGGCGGCCATCGCCGTGCCGGAACAGATGGCGACGGCCAGGCTGGGCGGCTTCCCGCCCGAGATCGGACTGTTCGTCTTCGTCGCCGCGACGCTCGGTTTTGCCGTGTTCGGCTCCAACCGCTACCTGTCCTCGGGCGCCGATTCGACGATCACGCCGATCTTCGCCGGGGCGCTGGCGCTCGTCGCAGTTCAAGGCTCGCCCGGTTATGCCGCCCTGGCAGCCGCCCTCGCGCTATCGGTGGGGATCGTTCTGGTGCTGGGCGGCCTCGCCCGCATGGGCTGGATCGCCAACCTGCTGTCGGTGCCCGTCACCAGCGGTTTTCTCGCGGGTATCGCGGTGCATATCGTGGTTTCGCAAATGCCGGCCTTTCTGGGCGTCGCCCCGACCGACGGCAACCTCCTCGCGCGCCTGACCGGCCTGGCGATGCATCTGGGCCAATCCAATCCTTACACGCTGGTGCTGGGCCTCCTCGTCTTCGGCGCGGCCCTGGCAAGCGAGGAACTCAAATTGCCGATCCCCGGAACGCTGGTAGGCCTCGTCGCCGCAATGATCGCGGTGGGGCTCTTCGGCCTCGAACACAAGGGCGTGGCGGTGGTCGGCGCGGCGCACGGTACGTGGCCGCATTTCGGCTGGCCGGCCGTCGCGCCGAGCGATCTCCAGAATATCGCCGCCCTGACGCTGATCGTTGCGACCGTCATCATGGTCCAGACGGCCGCCACCACCCGCGCATTCACCTCCGTCGCCGATCCGCAGGACGTCAACCGCGACTTTGTCGGCGTCGGAGTGGGCAGCATCCTCACAGGCCTCTTCGGGTTGTTTCCCGTCAATGCCAGTCCGCCGCGCACGGCCGTCGTCCAACAGGCTGGCGGCCGCTCGCAGATTGCCGGTCTCGCCGCAGCGGCGTGTGTCGCGCTGCTGGCCGCCTTCGGCACGCCGCTTCTGCGTTACCTCCCGGCAGCGGCGCTCGCCGGCGTGCTCCTCATCGTCGCGCTGCGCATCACGCGGCCCTCGACATTCGTCACGGTGCTGCGGCAATCGCCGGCGGAATTCGCGCTGATCCTCGCCACGATCATCGCCATCGTTGTGCTGCCCATCCAGATCGGCGTTGCCATCGGCATCGGATTGTCGCTTCTGCACGGCTTCTGGACAATTACGCGCACGCGCACGATCGAATTCGAGAAGGTGCCCGGCACAACCGTTTGGTGGCCGCCGAGTGCCGATATCCAGGGCGAAAAGCTCGACCATGTGCGGGTGGTGGCGTTTCAGGCGCCGCTTTCTTTTCTTAACGCCCACGAATTCCGCCACGGGATGATCCAGATCATCGAAACCGACGAGCCGAGGCTGATCGTGCTGGAAGCGAGCAGCATCGTCGAGATCGACTTCACGGCGTCGCAGATTCTGGACGAGATCATCGCACGCTGCCGCGAAAGAGGCATCGTATTCGCGATTGCGCGCCTCACTTCGCTGCGCGCGCAGCAGGCGCTGGTGCGCTTCGGCATCGTGGAGAAGCTTGGACCCCACGGCTTGTTTCGCAGCGTCGATGAGGCCATTCACGCGCTGGCCGAACAGCCGGATCGTCGCAATCAGGGCTCGCGTCCAAGCGAACCGCCCCGCCAGCCGGAAACGCTGTAGACGTTGTATGTTTCGATGAGTGCGCCGTGGCGCCGGCGCGCGATGCTGGCGAGATACCGGATTTCGGAGAACCGCGCGACAATCTCGGGAAGGGCTTTTTTCGGCTGCAGCGTCACGAAGAGAAGCGGTTTTCTGGACAAGCCCGGATCGGCCTGCGGCGCGCAAAACCAGCGAAACCCCTCATTGATCTGGACAACGGGAATCTTCGGCCGCAGGTAAAACGCGAGCCAGGCCGTAGTTGCATAGCTCGTCGTCACGATGGCGCGCGCGCCTCGCGCGTGTGCGATTGATTCCACGCCATCGGCCACGGGCTGGAAGCCGATGGCCGTAAGCCTCGCGATCGGATCGCGCGCCGGAACAATCCCGAAGAACGCCTGGGCATAGACGGCGATCAGAATGAGCGCGGCCACCGGCACCGCCAATGAACGCACCATTGCCATGGCAGGCGCAACAATTCTGCCGGTCCACGCCTCGCTCGTAGCGCAGGCCGCGAGGACCGCAAATGCGGGATAGATGAAAGACGGCCAGTTCCCCTGGACGCGGTCATGCGTGGCATGAATCACGAAATAGACGGCGGCCGGCCATATCAGCGCGGCGGCGAGCGCCACCGGTTTAGCGGCCGACACGAATTTCGATGCGCGGACAAATCCGGCGGTGCCGAGGAGCAACAGAAACGGCGATGCCAAAGCCGCCTGCGCTGCGAAAAACTCGCCGAAATAGCGCAGGGTCAAGCCACCGCTCGCCACCCGGCCGAACTGGAGTTTGAACGAAATCCAGTCATGGGCCGCATTCCACGCGATGACGGGGGAGAACAGCGCCAGCGCGATGAGCCCTCCCGCATAAGGCCAAAGGGATTTCAGCCATATGCGCCCACGCGGCGTGGCCACCAGCCACAGCGCGACGCCCGCCGCCAGAAAAATTCCGGTATATTTGGACAGCAGGCAGAGCCCGCCGGCAGCGCCGATTGCGAGCCACCAGCGGCCGTCCCCGCTCGCCTGCAATTTTGCCAGCGCGAACAGCAACAGAGCTGCTGCGACGAGCGCCGGAGAATCGGGCGTCGCGACCATGGTCTCGGTTGCGACCATCAACGTCAGATTGAAATAGAGGCAGGCAAGCGCCGCGCTGTGGTCGCTGCCGAGAAGGATGCGGCCGCTGCGCCAGACCGCCCAGCTTGCCAGGACCGATGACAGGAGCGCTACCAGGCGCACGCCAACGACCGTGTCGCCGAACAAGGCCGTCCCTGCCCGGATGGCGTACGCGATCGCCGGCGGGTGGTCGTAATAGCTCGCCGCCAGATGCTTCGACCACAGCCAGTAATAGGCCTCGTCGAACGACAACGGCAGGACGGCGCCGAGCGCAAAGCGCAACAGCGTCAAAACCACGATCCCGGCGGCCAGCACGCCCAGGGGCGCGGCTTCACCGTGCAGCAAAACCGAAGCAACGCGGCTGTGCGAAGCGGCGCGTCGGGCCGCAGCTGCGCCGGCGCCAAATCCCAACGACATATCCTCTCCCTCGGGGGACACCCTTGGAAACGCCCCTTGCCCCAAGACGCGGCACCCCAATGCCGGGGGACGACGACGGCGCCTTCTACAATGGCGCCATTCTGCAACGGGAATCGGATTCTGTCATGCCGCCGGAGCGACCCGAAGTCCTCGCCGCGGGTCAACAGGCTAAGGGCGGGATTGGAGGCTTGTGGATTCGCCTAAGAACGTTTGCTGTACCACTCTGCCCAAGCCAGGACGACGGCAAAAGCGCTCATCGCACCGATCACCAGGTAAAGATAGTCCAATTCGATTGCGGTCATGGGCTCCCTCCGTTTGCTGTGCAGCAACGGAAACCCATCTCGCGATAAAGCAACTTTGATGCAGATCAACAAAAGGACAGAGAAGGAACGACTGCGACGCTATTGCATAGGCAAAAGAGTCCGCCATTCGCGATTACTATATTTTGCGAGTGATAATCGTTCCGAACGGGGAATATTGAAGACGAAAGGCGGGGAACTGCGAGGCCGAGGCCACGGTGCTCGCCCTCACGAACAATATCGAGCTTCGGCTAAAAACAGGCCTCGCCATCATAAAACGCGTTTCAGCCCTCCCCTTCGCTCAAAAAAAACTCACCGGATCGACGTCGACCGCAAGGCGCACGTTGTTTGCAAGCTTCACGCGATCGAGCCAGGTGCGCAGATAGGCCTGCATGTCGACGTTCCGGTCGGCCTGCACCAGCAGGCGTTCGCGCGTGCGACCGCGAAGGAGCTGATAGAATGCCGGTGTCGGTCCCCACACGGTGACGCCGCGCGCCGGCAGGGCTTCCTTCGCGAGAAGCCGTCCCGCTTCGCGCACCGCCTCGCCGTCCTGGCCCGACAGAATGATCGCCGCGAGCCGCCCGTATGGCGGCGCCGACACGCGCCTGCGCGCTTCGCATTCCTCTTCGAGAAACGCATCGCGGTCGCCGCTGGCCAGCGCCTTCATCACCGGATCGTCCGGATTGCGCGTCTGGATCAGAACAAGGCCCGCTTTCGCCGCACGGCCGGCACGGCCCGCGACTTGGTGCAACAGCTGAAACGTGCGTTCGCGCGCGCGCAAATCCCCGTCGGAACCGCCAAGATCGGCGTCGATCACACCGACCAGCGTCAATTGGGGGAAATGATGCCCTTTGGCGACGATCTGGGTGCCGATCAACACATCGATGTCGCGCCTGGCCATGGCACGGATCGCGGCTTGCGTCGCGGCGGGACCGTGAAACGTATCGCTTGAGGCAATCGCCATGCGCGCGCCGGGAAAGAGGCTCGCAAATTCCTCGGCGACACGCTCGACACCGGGCCCGCACGCAACAAGGCTCTTCTCCGCGTTGCAGGCGGGACAGCGCGACGGCGTCGGCGTCTCGAACCCGCAATGATGGCAGACGAGCTTTCTGTGATAGCGATGTTCGACAAGCCACGCCGAACAGTTCTGGCACACCATCTTGTGGCCGCACGCGTTGCATAGCGTGAGCGGCGCATAGCCGCGCCGGTTGAGGAACAGCATCGCCTGTTCGCCGGCCCCAAGCGTTGCCGCGAGCGCTTCGCGCAAAGGCGGCGATATCCACGTGCCGGGATCGCCGCGCGTCTGGCGCAGATCGACAAGCCTCACTTGCGGCATCGCCGCCTCGCCATGGCGGCTGGCGAGCTTCAGCCACAGATAACGCCCGCTTGCCGCATTGACGTAGGATTCGAGCGACGGCGTGGCGCTCGCCAGAACCACGAGGCAATTCTGCAGCCGGCCGCGCACCACCGCCATGTCGCGCGCGTGATAGACGACGCCGTCTTCCTGCTTGTAGGCCTGCTCGTGCTCTTCATCGACAATGATGAGACCAAGATCGGAAAACGGCAAAAACAGCGCCGAGCGGGCGCCGACCACTACGCGGGCATGGCCCTGCAGCACCGCGCGATAGACGCGCCTTCGCTCTTTTTGCGACAGATCGGAATGCCATTCCGCAGGGCGGCAGCCGAAACGTTCGGCGAAGCGATCGAGGAACTGCACGGTCAGCGCGATTTCGGGCAACAGAATGAGAATCTGGCGCCCCTGCCGCAGCGCTTCGGCGACCGCCTCGAAATAGGTTTCCGTCTTCCCCGAGCCGGTAACGCCGTCGAGCAGCGCAACCGAAAAATGCCGCGCCTTCACTTGCGCGATCAGCGCGTCAGCCGCCCTCGCCTGTTCGTCGTTGAGCGTCGCGCGCAGTGTGTCGGCATCGGGAACGGCCAATGGCGCGAATTCCGGCAGTTCCGTCTCGGTGAGCGCGCCCGCCTCGATCAGCCCGCGCACCACTTGCGGCGTGACATTGGCGTCTTCCGCGAATCCGGAGACGCTGCGTGCCAGTCCGTCCTCCGCAATCTTCAGCACGCGGATACGCGCCTCTGTCATGCGCTGCGGCGTCGACGCCCCCCTCACATAGGCGGTTCGCATCGATTCGGGCTCGAAGGCTGCGCGCGCGCGCAACGCGAGCGCCAGCACGACGCCCGGCGGACTGAGGGTGTAACGCGCCACCCAGTCAACGAAATCGCACAACGCTTCCGGTAGCCTTGGGCTCCCTTCGAGGGGGACAGCCGTCTTCAGGCGCGCATCGGCGAGCATTCCTTCGCTTTCGCACCATACGACACCGAGCCCGGTGCGCGCACCCAAAGGCGCCAAGACCAGCGTCCCGCGCGGCAGGGGCGCTGCGAGACGGTAGTCATATGGCCCTCTGAGCGGCAGCGGCAAAAGCACGCCGGCGCGCAGATCGGCGAAAGCGGCCGGACGGGGCTTCAAAGAAGCGTCATTCATAGCTACACTTTCGCCAATGATTCTCGCTCGTCAATCCGAAGCGCAAGAATTGCGGACGGACAATGAAACTCTTTATCGACAGTGCCGATCCGAAAGACATCGCCGACTGCGCAGCGAGCGGCCTGATCGACGGCGTGACGACCAATCCCTCGCTCGCGGCCAAGACCGGATTGAACTTTCTTGAATCGCTGGAGCGGATCTGCGCGCTGGTACCGGGTTCGGTCAGCGCCGAAGTACTGGCAATCGACGCCGACGGCATGGTCGCGGAAGGCGAGCGCTTGGCCGGCGTCGCCAAGAACGTCACGATCAAGGTGCCGCTCACCTGGGATGGCTTGAAGGCGTGCCGCGCGTTGAGCGACAAAGGGCACAAGGTCAATGTCACGCTCTGTTTCCAGCCGGTACAGGCGATGATGGCTGCGAAAGCGGGCGCCGCGTTCATTTCGCCGTTCATCGGCCGCCTCGACGATGCGGGCCAGGACGGCATGGAACTGATCCGCGAAATCCGCCATATCTATGACAATTACGACTACAAGACGAAAATTCTCGCGGCCTCGATCCGCCATGTCACGCATGTGCGCGATGCGGCGCTCGCCGGCGCCGATGTGGCGACCTTGCCTCCTGCCGTCTTCCGTCAGCTGATTGCGCATCCCCTCACCGACAAGGGCCTCGCCGCCTTCCTCGAAGACGCGAAGCGCGCCGGCGCGAAGCTGAAGAGCGAATGAGCAATCGCGCCCCATCCCGCGCACCGGCCGAGGCCGCAGCCGAAGCAGTGAAAGCCTATATCCGCATGAACCGTGCCGCCCTCGCTGCCGATGGCGAATTGCTGGCGTTGCTTCTGCCCGAGCGATTCGCCGCGAGCGAAGTGCGCGACCTCCAGCGTTTCACCATCGACCGGCTGGTCAGCGAAAATGCGGCCCTGCGCGCCGAACGCGACGGGCTTCTCGGGGCGCGCGACCGCGTCGTAAAATTGGGGGAGAGCGTGCGCCGCGCGATCCTCGAACTTCTCGACGCACGCAGCTTCGAGGAAGCAATCGCAATCGCCACGCAGACCGCCGCAGCCTTCGGCGCCGAGCACGCCGCCCTGTGCATAGAAAGCGAAGACGGCATTGCGCCCACCGGTACCAAGGGCGTGCGGCTTATTCAGCCCGGAACCATCGCGGCGATCCTCGGGCCTGACGGCATGCGCGCCATCCTGGCGGGCGGCGGCGAGTTGCTGCTGGGCCCCCGCGGCAGCGCTTGCCGAAGCCTCGCCGTTTTTCGCCTGCGCATCGGACGCGATACACCGGCAGCACTATACGTATTGGGTGCCGCGAACGAAGGCAGCCTTGAAGGCGATGAAGCCGCCGCCGATCTCGGTTTTTTTGCGCGCGCGCTGGAACGGGCAATTCGCGCATGGCTCGATCTGCCGAAATTCTGAAAAAGGCGTGGCTCGATACGCTCGCCCATGAGCGCCGTGTAAGCCCGCACACGTTGGTCGCCTATGACGGCGACGTTTCCCGCTTTCTGGATTTTCTGTCCGACCATATGGGCGGCATGCCGAACGAGCGAATGCTGGCCAGGCTTACGCCCGCCGACATCCGCGCGTTCATCACGCGCCGGCGTGCCGAGGGACTGTCGTCCAAGAGCGTGCGCCGGGCGCTCTCGGCGGTGCGCGGCTTCTTTCGTTATCTGACCCGCGAAGAGATCGTCGAAAACCCCTCTGCCCGCGCGGTACGTACGCCGCGCATCGCCAAAAGCCTGCCGCGGCCGTTGAGCGAAGGCGATGCAGAGCGTACGCTGGAAGAGGCTGGAACGCATGAGGTGGAATGGCTGGCGGCCCGCGATGTGGCGTTGCTCACGCTGCTCTATGGCGCGGGCTTGCGCATTTCCGAAGCGTTGAGTCTGCGCCGCGGCGACGTGCCTCTGGGCCAGGTGCTGACGATTCTCGGCAAACGGCAGAAAGAGCGCGTCGTACCGATGCTGGAGGTCGTGCGCGAGGCCATCGCGCATTACGCGCAAGCCATTCCGTTCACGGGCGGACGCGATGCGCCGTTGTTCCTGTCGCGCCGCGGCAAGGCGATGAGCGCGCGCGAAGCGCAACGCCTCATGCAACGCCTGCGCGGGCGGCTGGGCCTGCCCGAACGCGCCACGCCGCATGCCTTGCGCCATTCCTTTGCGACGCATCTTCTGGCCAACGGGGGAGATTTGCGCGCGGTGCAAGAGCTTCTGGGCCACGCCTCGCTGTCGACAACGCAAGCCTATACCGAGATCGATACAAGGCGGTTGATGGAAGTCTACGAAAAGGCCCATCCGCGGGCGCGGTGAGACGACCTGCGATACGGGAGCATCTGAGTGAAGAAGCATACAGGCGCCTCAAATCGACTCCACCTCTTCCTCCGACACGTCTTCGGTAATGCGGTCGCCCGACCAAACCGTCCCCAGCCACAGCGCAAACAGTGTGGCGCCCAGCCCCATTGCCGACATCAACAGATAGGCATGCCCCCCATATGCCGCGTAAAGCGGGCCCGAGGCGTAGGTCGCGCAACCCATGGCGAGGCCTGCGGAACACATGGCGTAGAGACTCTGCGCCGTGGCGGCGAGGCGCGGCGGCACGGCCTGAAGGATGAAATACATCGCGCCCAGATGGGCCAGCGCGAAGGTGCCGCCATGGAGTATCTGCGCGAAGATCACGAAGGGCAGCGGCGGATCGAAGGCGAGAATCGTCCACCGCACGACGCAGGACATGCCGCCCAGCATGAGGAGGCGCACGGCGCCCACGCGGCGAAACAGCTTGAGCGAGACGGAAAGAAAACCGATCTCGGCCAACACGCCGAGCGGCCAGATGATTCCGATCAACCGGCCGCTATAGCCAAGTGCGAGCCAATGCAGCGCGCCATACCCATAGTAGAACGCATGCGAACCCTGATCGAGGCTGGCCGCGGCGAGGAAAATGAGGAACACGGGCGAACGGATGAGCTCGCGCGCTTCCGCCCAGGTCGCCCGCATGCGCGGACCAAGCGCGCCCGCCGAATGCTCGGCCGGCGGCGCCGGCAGTGCATAGACCGCAGCGACGTTGAGTGCGGCCGAGACGGCGAGCCAGGGGGCGACCACCACCATGCCAAATTGCAAAATGGCAAACCCGGACGCGACATTGCCAAACACGAAGGCCGACGACGCCCACAGACGCACATGGCCGTAATCGAAGCCGAAACGGCCCGCCAGACGCACGCACACGCTTTCGAGCAGTGGGCTTGACGCACCGATGGCGACGCCGGCAGGCACAGCCGCAACAAAAATGAGAACGGGCAACGACACGAAATTGAGCGCGCCATAGCCAAGCAGAATGGCGATGCACAACAAAAGCATCATGCCGCGCCGGTCGTTGCGCGCGTCCGCAGCGAGGCCGGTCAGCGGCACCACAGCGACGCGCAAGAACATGCCGGCAGAGAGCAGCGCGCCGATCTGTTGGGGCGAAAGGCCTTTCCACGCCAGCCAGGCGCCGAGAAATGGCGTCGCGGCGCCGCCAATCAAGCCGGAAGCCGCTTGCGCGAAGGCGAGACGGAAAGCGACCGGGTTCATGCTCGTAAAAATCGGTCAGCTACACCGCGCCAGCCACGGCGCTTGTTTTCCGTCGAGCGTCATCATGCCGAAATCGTAGCGGAGCCGTGCTTCGCTTTGCGACACCATGGAATAGGTCGCGTAAGCATTGCTGCCGCCAATCCGGTAGCCGCAATTCTGCTAAACTTTCCCAATTTCGCCCCATCCACCATCATGATCAGCCGGCCGCGTTGCTCCATGCCTATATGGGCATGGCCCTCGCCTCGATACCATGGCAATTCCGCGCTCATCCCTGCCGGAAATACCAGTTGCGGCGGGGACGTAGTTTCCGTACTTTCCGCGACCCCAAGGCCACAAGGGGCCGCCTTAGCTCAGCCGGTAGAGCACCGCATTCGTAATGCGGGGGTCGCGTGTTCGAGTCACGCAGGCGGCACCAGCTTTTCGGGACCGCCGACCGGCGCCGAACGCGCGGCAATGGCAAGCAAATCCGACACCTGCTGGCGAACCTCGGCGACTACCATCCGTTCGAGCGTGTTGAGCCATTTTTTCGGGATGGCAGCCAAGCCATAGGTGGCGCCGGCGAGCATAGCCGCCAATGCACCGGTGGTATCGGCGTCTCCTCCCTGATTTACGGCCTGGATGACGCAATCGGAAAAAGAATCCGTATGGAAGTAGAAATGCAGGACTGTGTGCATCGTATCGACGACATAAGCCGAACTCTGGCCACGATACGGTTCGAAGCGGAAAATAGGATGTTCGCCGATCAAGGCGTCGGCGACGCCGCGCGCCGCTCGTTTGCCGCCGCCGGACAACACGCTGTGCAACATCCGCACGAGCGCCAGAGAAGCAGCGTCCGACAGCGGGTGATTATGCGTGATGTGACACTGGATGCGAGTCCAAGCCGCCGCCTTGTCCGGCTGGCCGAGGGTCGCGAGCGCCAGCGGAAGTATGCGCATGGCGGCGCCATTGCCGGCAGCACCCTCGTAGAATGGTCCCTCGACCGTGCCTTGCGTCAGGTAGCGGCTGATGCCGCGGCAGCATGTGTTGCCGACATCAACAGGACCAGATCTCAGCCAAGCGGCAAATTCCTCGCATACGTCATGAACATCGAGGCCGCCGCACCGCACCAGCGAGCGGCCAAGCGCCAAAGCCATTTCGGTATCGTCCGTCACTGCACCAGGCGCAAGGCGCAGCCAGCCGCCCCCTATTATCTTGGAGTGAACGCCGTGCCGGGCGGCAATCTCGCTCTTGGTCATGAACTCGACGGTGGCCCCGAGGGCATCGCCGGCGCCAAATCCAAGAAAAGCTGCCAGCGCCCGGTCGTCCAGACTCACATCGCTCATCGCTGACACTTCGCAATCAAAAATAGCTGGCGGTCACGCGGTATTCTCCGCCGATCACCAGATATTCGCCTTCGCCTTTCAGCGGATGCGTAGACAGCAGCGTGTTGAAGAACACCACCTTGGCCACCGGAACCTGAACGGTGAGGATGGTATCTCCAAAGCATTCGGCGATGTCGCGATCGGAAGTAAAGGAGCTGAGGTTGTTGAGCCGCATCAAGACCGTACGCTTGTCGATCCACTCCACGACCTGATGCTCGTCAAAGGCGTTGATCCCCCGGTAGAGAGTCAGGTGAGTTCGGCCGGGCGTGACGAGGTGCTCCAACGCCCATTGGCAGAATTCGAAAAGCAGGTCGAGCTGCGTGTAGATGGAATTGCCGTGAAAGCGGCTCGACATCTTCTCTTCGACGTAGGTCGTCCACGCGCTGCTGGAAATACGCTGTATGATCTTCTTGTGAAAGGTCGGGAATATGCCGAACCGGCTTTCCACCCAACCTTTGAGCACCGCCCCTTCGGGCCCGTTGCTGTCGTATCCCCACCCCTTGATCAATCGCAGGAACGACGAGCGATAGCGGCGGCGTCTCGCACCGGTTCCCTGGCCGGCCGCGTCCTCGCGCTGCTCGCGATCAATGCCGAACATCGCCATCATGTAACAGGTGAAGGCTTCGCCGGCATCGGGCAAATCCGAGGATCGAGCCAGCATTTCGAACAGATTTGCGTTCATTTCCCGGACGCCGGAAATATGCAGCGGCAACGGGTTGTCGTTGAAGTCGCGATGGACGAGCAACTCCATCGGTATCCCCAAAAGGTTGCTTGAGTGTCCGATCAAATCATGCCCTTGCCTTTCTATCTCCCGGTCAGTCTTGCCGGTATCCGGAAACTGGGAAAGCGGCAAAACGCGCGCCGGCGGTAACGCCCCGAGCCACCATCGCTCGAACGTTCCTGGCCGTCGGACGGGTGATTTCCCGGAGGTGCCTCATGCATGAGGCACGGGAATCAGAATCTCGGCAACCGCGTCCGAACATGGGGACACACCGGAATCGGGCGCCCATCAAGGACTCCGCGAAGCTTTAACCCCCTGAACCAATTGAAACATTTCTGGCGGCGATGCCGTAAAGCGGAAGAACCCGTGTCCCAGTCATGCAGGCGGCACCAATGATCTCCTCCTGCGTCGCCATTTTCGTGCGCTGCTATTTTAGGCGCACAACACCGCGACCAGATTCGGATCGTCGATGGTTAGCCACGGCCTCTCAATGCGACACGGGGGTGGCGACCGGCGACGCCTGGCCGATGCGCTGCAGGCGGTGCACCTTCGCGATGGATTGTACAACGAAGCAATCATCGCCGCCGGCCTTCAGCCGATCGCATAATGCAGCCGCCTCATTTCGGCCCGGGAAGCCGCCCAGCCGCAGCCGATACCACGTGTCTGAGCCCCCTACGGCGAGCGGCGTGACCCGAGGCCGGTAACGGCCAAGGAAGGGGTCTTTGCGCGAAATGATCTGCCAGGTGGCGTTCGCATCGCGTTGCAATTTGAAGGTACCGATCTGCACAGCGAAGTATCCGTCGCCGGCAGATGCCACGGCCGGTCTGGAAGGGGGAAGTTCGCGAGCCTGAGCGGGAGGCAACGGCTTTAAGGTTCCTGTCCCTTGCGAAAGCTCTAGCGTCGGAGCTACATCGCCTCGCAGTGACAGCGCGAGAGCCCCTGAGGGCCTGGCTATCGTATTGACCGCGGCCGAAGCTTCGACCCAATCGCCCGTCTTCATCGTGGTCAAACGAGGGCCCAGATAGTGTGCTATTTTGTGGGCGTCCATCGGGTTCGACCAGTTGGACGCAGTTGCCGGAAAAGGCGGGGTTGGCCCTTTGAAAAAGCGGACGACTACCGTGGCATCGAACCCGATAACAGGGATTTTCACGTAAGGGTCGAAATCGGGAACGCCGCCGATCGTGTCAGCGTCGGAATTTCCGGTGACATTCGAGATTGGGATGTTTCGTGTGCGCCCGTGCAGGTGATTGCGCGCGGACATGATGGAAAACTTGTCGAATCTGCCTGCCAGACAATCCTGTGCGGATTTCAAAAGCACGAATTGTTGCAGCCGCGACGAAGAAGTAAATCCGTTGCCTTCAGCAACAACCATTTCCATGTCCGGCCGAAGGGGAATGCTTTCTACGCCGCCTGCAAAGTTCATATTACGGTAAGAGGTGGCGCAGCCATAGGATCCAAGCACAACAATCGCGACGACCGCCGCCGGCCGTATTGTTGATTGTGCAATATCCATGAGCTTCGTGCCCCCTTCGATCCGTCTCCCCTTCAAGCTCTTATTGCCACGATTCGTTGTGACCGTCCGCAGAACCGCAGATGGATGGAACCTCCGATGTTAGCGACCGCGGAGGAGGCTAATATGCGAATGGCTAATTTTCTCTGAACCGGCTTATCGAAATGCAAGGGGGCACGGTAACACCGATTACCGCATACCACCGTTTTCGGGCTCAAAGTTCACGTCCCGGGCATTCTTCGCCGGATGCCAACCCCTGCGCTGCTGAAATATCTTCCGCAACGGCTTCGTCAGAAATGCCGGATCGATAAGGGGCGTGCCCAGATGCTCGCGACGCGATCTCATACTTTCGAGGTTCCCGCGCAGTACCTTTGAGAGATTCCCCGAGCTGTTGCCGCCCACCATGAAATCGACCAGCGTCCCGGGAATATACTCTGTACGCGTCGCGTGAAGCTCCAATGCCCGCAACATGAAGTCATAGTCGGCCGCAATGGGATAGCGCAGGTCGAATTCTCCTGTCTTTTCGGCCAACGCCCTGCGAATGTAAAAGCTGGGATGGGGCGGCATCCAGCCCCAGCGGAAAGAACCACGGCGGAAGGGTTCGCCTCGCCAGCTTCGCACCGGGCGCTTCGTCATGTGATCCGTCACCATCTCCACGCCGCCATGTACGGCGTCGGCCCTGGTGAGGCCCTTCGCGATCCGCTCCAACGCCGTCTCGTCATGAAACGTGTCGTCGGAATTGAGAAAGCCGACGGCCTCGCCGGAAAACAGCCGCAGCCCCTTGTTCATCGCATCGAAGATGCCGCGATCCTTCTCCGAGACCACGCGGATCTCGGAACTGGCAAATCCCCGGACGATTGCCAGCGTATGGTCGGTGGATTCGCCATCCACCACCACCAACTCCTTGCTGGCATAAGTCTGCGACAGGAAGGAGTAGATTGTATGCTCGATCGTGCGCTCTGAATTGAAGCAGACGGTGACGACGCTGATTTTCATCCAGGATGCCCGGCCTGTTGAACGTTCTTGCGGTGTGAAACAGATGGCCGCGCAATCCTACCGGCATCTATCTCGAAACTCATGCCACCAGCACCAGCGGTGCCAGGAAGTATGGCCTAACCGGCCCGGCGCGTTGTTTCCTGCGAATTCGTTGCGGTCAACGAGACCTTGGCAGTTGGCCGGCCAGCCTTGGAGGGCGCCATTCTCGAAAACTTCGTGCTGAAAAAGGACACGGCTCGCGATGCCGGGCGCTCATCCCGGACCCGCAACGTTGCCACGCGTTTCACGACAAGGAGCGCCCCGTAACAACCAATACACATAAGCAGAACCGCGCTGGCCCAATCCCGATTGACAATCGCAGCCGCGCCGGGTGCTGCAAGCAGACCCAAATAGACGATCAACGCATAGCGCACGCGCATATGGTTCATCAGCATGTGATGGAAATGGTTGCGATCGCCGGCAAAGGGCGAGCGTCCGTTCAGAACCCGGTTCACCATCAGGCGCAGGCAGTCCAATACGGGAAGCCAAAACCAAAACACGGGCACTTCGGCCGGCATCGCTCCGTTGGAAAGGCGATAAGCCGCAATGGCGCCCAACGCCACAAAGAGGGATGCCGCATAGGCGCCCGAGTTGCCGGCAAAGAGACGCCCGCGCAAATTGTAGATGAAGGTCACCAGCGCCGAGCAGATCAGCACAATGAACGGCACCCCGACATCAACGCCCAGATAATAAATGATGAAGGCACTCCAGATCATCACCGATCCGAGCAATTGCCCGTTCATGCCATCGGCCATGTTCGCCGCGTTCACAAATCCGACGATGAAAAGCGCAATGACCGGTGCGGCGATCGGATCGCCGAGCGGCACGGAGAAATCCGAGCCAAAAAGTCCGAACCGCAAGGTGTGCAAGACAAATAGCGGACTGATGGAGAACACGGTGAAAACGATGAAAGTCAGCGCCACGATCCGCCATACCGGCGACAGATTGGCACGGTCGTCGATGATGCCGATGACCAGCATCGCGGTGGCGGCACCTACGGCGATCAGCATGACCGGCGCGAGCGGCACGCCGGCCGAATAAAGCAGGCTCACGACAAAGGTCGGGATCAATGCCGCCAGCCCGCCGATCAACGGCGTTTCGGTCTTGTGGAGCTTGCGAACGCCATCGGGCTTGTCCATCAGCTGCGTCACGCGCCCGACGCCCGCTGCATGGTAGCACAGCAAACCCGTCAGCCCCGCTGACGCCGCGCATAGTCTGGCTACATCCCAATATCCCGCGCCGACCACACGACACCCCCGAGCCAGAACCCAATCTCAGCCATTCGGCCTAATTTACATTCCGGAAACCACGCTAACAGAAATCGCGCGCAATGGCGAGGGAGGAAATGCGCGTAAACTTAAAAACATGCCTGCCCATTTCTTGACGAGGTGCCTGCCTGTTTAGTGATCAGATTCACTTTGCCATGATGCATGTCACGCCCTCATCATCATTAACAGTTCCAAGAGGCATCAATGCCTTGTACGGAGGACTTCCAATCGACATGAATTCATCATTCGATTGGAAAATCATTCACTCTTCGAATTCATTGGCTTGCTGCAATCGCATGCTGCGTGATAGCGTAAATGAAAATAGCAATTCGGTCTAAATATGCTGGTCGGGCGGAGCAGTTACTCAATCTGTTGTGTTAAGTTCGTCTTTTTTGGACACTGGTTGGTGGTGAGCGCAGAATGGGCTGGTGCCGTGGGCTGAAGGGGCAAGCGCATCGCTTCGTCATCAAATGATCACGCAATTTCGGCCGGTCGCATCTGGTACGCTGCCCGCCCAATTCGTGTGGCGAAAACTTTTGGTGCGGAGCAGAATAGGATAACATGCTGGCCTTGTCCGACAGTTCCGCCTCCGCCGCGATACGGCCCGCCCCGGACGTCGATGCGAATGGGCGTTGGTATGCCGTGCATTGCCAGCCCCACCGCGAAAAGGGCGCCGCGGCACATCTCGCAAATCAGCATTTTGAAGTGTTTCTTCCCTGCCGCGAGGTGGTGCGACGCCATGCACGCAAAATCGAAACGGTTCGCAGACCGTTTTTTCCGGGTTATCTGTTTATCCGTCTCGATCTGACGCGCGATCGCTGGCGTTGCATCAACAGCACGTTCGGTGTGACACGCATCGTTATGCAAAACGAACGCCCGGCCGCCGCCCCGCTAGGCGTCATCGAGGCATTGAAAGCAGAGTGCGACGAAGGCGGGATTTTCCAATGGCAGCCAAGCCTGACGCCGGGTCAAGCGGTTCGCGTAGTGAGGGGGCCGTTCGCAGATTTTGTCGGCCAGCTTGACCGGTTGAGCGATGCCGGCCGGGTTCGCGTTTTGCTCGATATCATGGGGGGGCGCACACCGGTGTTCCTGCCCCGCAATTTTGTGGTGCCGGCCAGCTCCTGCCTTTGAACAAGGCAGGCCGGGCGGCCTCGATATCCGAACGGGTGAAACGCTTTTCACCCGATCTGCGGTAGCATGGCCGAAGTCATGCTCTGAACCGTATTATCGAAATGTTGAAAGGCAATCTTGCGATGCATTTGCAGAAGCGCGTTCTGGTGACTGGCGGGGCCGGTTTCATTGGCGGATTTCTGTGCGAGGCCCTGCTGGAGCGCGGGCATGAAGTTCTCTGCGTCGATAATTTTTTCACCAGCGCACGCCGCAATATCGAGCATTTGATCGGGCACAAACGCTTCGAATTGATGCGCCATGATGTGACGTTCCCGCTCTTCGTCGAAGTCGACGAAATCTTCAATCTCGCCTGTCCCGCGTCGCCCATTCATTACCAGCGCGATCCCGTGCAGACGACGAAGACCTCGGTGCATGGCGCGATCAACATGCTGGGTCTCGCCAAGCGAGTGAAGGCGAAAATCCTGCAGGCCTCGACCAGCGAGGTCTATGGCGATCCCGACATGCATCCGCAACGCGAGGAATACTGGGGCAATGTGAACCCGATCGGCACGCGCTCGTGCTACGACGAAGGCAAGCGTTGCGCCGAAACCCTCTTTTTCGACTACCACCGCCAGCATCGCCTGCGCATCAAGGTCGCGCGTATATTCAATACCTACGGGCCGCGCATGCATCCCAATGACGGCCGCGTCGTGTCGAATTTCATCATGCAGGCACTGCGCAACCAACCCATCACGATCTATGGCGACGGCAGCCAGACAAGATCGTTCTGCTTTGTCGACGATCTGGTGGACGGCCTGATCCGCCTGATGGATACGCCCGATGCCGTTACCGGCCCGATCAATCTCGGCAATCCGGGGGAATTCACCATCCGCGAACTGGCGGAAAAAGTCATCGCACTGAGCGGTTCGCGATCCCGCATCGAGGTCCATCCGCTGCCCGCCGACGATCCCCGACAGCGCAAACCGGATATCGCGAAGGCCCGGGAAGTCTTGGGCTGGTCGCCGCGCATCCAGCTCGAAGAGGGCCTGCGCAAGACGATCGCGCATTTCGAGCAGGTGGTGCGCGAAACGTGACAAACGTGCTTGTCACCGGTGGCGCCGGTTATATCGGCTCACATACCTGCGAGGCGCTGGCACGGGCTGGCACTGTTACAATTTGAACTCCCGCTGTCATGGCCGCCCTTCGAGGCGGCCATCCATCGCGCACGCGTCTGCGCGCGAATTGCACTTTTATTTGATGGGCGGCCGGGTCCATGGCCGGATTAAATCCGGCCATCCGCCCGGCCGTGACAACGGAGGAGGCGAACTCTAACAGTGCCCACGGGCGGGATACATGTCTGTCAATTATGATAAGATTTATTATCGTGGGTGGTGGGCGAGTATCACGAAGCTGCGCTGGCGCCGGTTGAAGATGCAAACCATCATGTGCCGCTTTCCGCCCGGTCTTCGCGCCTTTCCAGGCCGGGTTTGAATAGTTGAGTTACTCACGTCCCCAGAAGGACCACCCCCTCGGCGCTGCCGGCGGAACGCAGTTCGCGGTCGAGTGTCGCCAGAGGCAGGCTGCGTCGCTGGGCCAGTTCCAGATACGCCGCATCATACAGGGTCAGGCCGTGACGAGCGGCCAGCTGTGCGGTGGCGCCCCAAGCCTGGCGATCCGTTTCCGGATCCAGGCTGATGGGCAAAACGGCAAGATCGGCCAGGGTGGCATCCCGGAAAGCGCGGTCGTGACGACCGCGCCTGACGCCCATCTCGAGGATGTTGGCAACTTCAAGCTTCCACAGTCCCGGTACCCAGGCGCCATCCTCGCTTAGGAGGTCGAAGACGTGGCGGATAGAATCGGTGATTTCATCGCTATAGACCCAAGCCAGGGTAGCCGAACTGTCGAGGACCAGACTCATGGCCGGCCGGCATCCCGGTCGGCTTTCACTTTGTCCCAATCGAATCCGGCTTTAACGCTCTGCGCCCGCTTTCGGATGCGCGCGATAGCGGCTTTCGCTTGAGACTGGTCGATCCGCCCCGTGTTTGGAACCAGCCGGGCCACGGGTTTTCCGTGCCGGGTGATGACGATCTCTTCGCCTTGCAGAACGCGATCGAGCAACGCCCCGAGGGTGTTTTTGGCCTCAAAAGCTCCAATTTCTCGCATATCGCCACCTGAAATAATCTAGCTTAAGCCAGCTTAGTATTTCAAAAGGCTCTGCGCAAGCGGCAAAATGAATTGGCAAAGACAATCAACCGTCGCGAACGGGTGGCGTGCATCGCATGACTAATGTGCTCGTCACCGGTGGCGCCGGCTATATCGGGTCGCACACCTGCAAGGCGCTGGCGGGGGCGGGATATACGCCGGTCACTTACGACAATCTCGTTTATGGCCACGAATGGGCAGTCAAATGGGGACCGCTTGAGAGGGGAGATATTCTCGATGCGTCGCGATTGTCGGAAGTCATAAAGGCATACAGTCCCTTAGCTGTGCTTCACTTCGCGGCATTCGCCCATGTCGGCGAGTCGGTCGAAGACCCTGCGAAATATTATCGCAACAATGTCGTTGGAACGCTGACCTTGCTCGACGCCATGCGGCAGAACGGTGTTGCCAGAATCGTGTTTTCCAGCACCTGCGCGACCTACGGCGTGCCCGACACCGTGCCGATCCCGGAAGACGCTCCGCAAAATCCGATCAATCCCTACGGCGCGTCAAAACTGATGATTGAGCGCATCCTGGCCGATTACGGCGATGCGTACGGTCTACGAAGCGTGTCGCTGCGCTATTTCAACGCCGCGGGCGCCGATCCCGACGGCGAGATTGGTGAAGAACACGATCCGGAAACCCATCTCATCCCGCTTGTGCTCGACGCGGCAGCAGGACGCCGGCCGCATATCACCGTCTTTGGCAATGATTACGACACGCCGGACGGCACCTGCATCCGCGATTACGTTCACGTCAGCGATTTGGCGAATGCGCATGTGCTCGCGACGAAGGGGCTTGAGGGCGGCAATCTGCGGCGCGCCTATAATCTCGGTACCGGACAGGGAACGTCGGTTGCCAAGGTAATCGATGCCGCGCGCACGGTGACGGGGCATGACATTCACGTGGTCAAAGGTGCGCGACGCGCAGGTGATCCCGCCACTTTGTATGCTGACCCAGGGCGGGCTAAAGAGGAATTAGGATGGGCTCTCAACTATCCAGGAATTGCTGATAGTGTTGAAACGGCATGGCGTTGGTCGACGGACCTGATGAAGCAGTAAACCGAATGAGGCGATAGCTTGGCGTTCGCGTCGAAGGTATTAGATCCGTCACCGGCCAAAGGGGATCAAGGCTGTTCTTGGTCGGAAAGCTGGATCAATTTCAATGGTTAGAGAGACTGTCGGTAGCATTATGCGCGCGCTGTGGAGGGCCTCCTGCGTCGGTCTCCCAACTGGCGCTCCTATTCAACGTTACGGTATGTACCAGAAACTAAAGTTGCAGTTCCAAGAACAAAATCTCGGTAATCGGGTGTTGTCGATTAGCCACTCGAATCCGCTTTGCCATCTGCTGGGGGCAGAAAATGATGATATTACGGAAGCCAATTATCCGGAGCACGCAATAAATCAACTTCGTTTTGAAGCAGAGTCGTTTTCGGCGGTCGTAAGCGATCAGGTATTCGAACACATCGAATGTACCCCCACTGAGGCGGTCGAAGAGGTACATAGAGTTCTTCGACCTGGGGGATTGGCGATACACACTACCTGTTTCATGACGCCCTACCACGGACCAAGCGATTTTTCCGACTTGGCTAACGGAGACTTTTGGCGATTTACCCCTAGTGGACTTTCGCGCCTCCACAAAGATTATTCGGAGGTCATCGCCGCTGACGGTTGGGGGAATGTATTCATGCCGCTCATAACGGGGTTGGGGTTGGGACACATACCTGTACCAGACGTGTCTTGGCACCCTTTGAACAAGTTGGCGCGGGCAAACAGAGCATCTTACCCATACGCTGTATGGGTCATTGCCAGAAAATAGGACGTGAGAAGTTTGAGAACATTTCCTCGTCATCGTGAATAGGGGATGTGCGGCATAAACGGCATCTTCGCGTATCATTCGGCGGCCAGTGCGCCGAAAGAAGCCGAGCTGCTGGCCACGCGCGAGGCGATGCGGGCGCGCGGCCCCGACGGGGCGGGCATCTGGTGGAGCGCCGACCGTCGTTGCGGGCTGGGCCACCGCCGGCTGTCGATCATCGACCTTTCCGAGCGCGCCTCGCAGCCGATGGTGAGCGAAGATGGCCGTCTGGCCGTCACGTTCAACGGCGAAATCTACAACTACCCGCAGCTGCGCGCCGAATTGGAGAAGCAGGACGTGCGCTTCCGCACGAATTCGGACACCGAAGCATTGCTGCACCTTTACTCGCTGCACGGCGAGGCGATGGTGCACCGGCTGCGCGGCATGTTCGCTTTCGCCATCTGGGACGAAGCCAGGCGCGGATTGTTTCTCGCGCGCGATCCCTATGGCATCAAGCCGCTTTATACCGCGAATGACGGCTGGACCGTCCGCTTCGGCTCGCAGGTGAAGGCGCTGTTGGCAGGCGGCCGGGTTTCGCGCGATCCGGAGCCCGCGGGCCTCGTCGGATTTCACCTGTTCGGAAGCGTCCCGGAGCCGTTCACGCTCTATCGCGAAATCCGTGCCTTGCCTGCCGGACATACGCAATGGATCGACGCGGCAGGCCCTCGCGAGCCGAAGCCATTCGCGAATTTGGCTGCCGTGCTCGCCGAAGGCGCGAAGCATCCGGCACCGGCCGGCGAACTCGCCGGGCGCGTCCGGGCCGGCGCTCTCGACAGCGTGCGCGCGCATTTGCTGACGGACGTCGAAGTCGGCGTGTTCCTGTCGGCGGGAATCGATTCCGGGGCGTTGCTCGGATTGATGCGCGACGCCGGCCAGCGGAATATCCGCGCGATCACGTTGGGGTTCGACGAATTTTCCGGCACCGCCGAGGACGAGGTGCCGCCGGCCGCGGAAGTCGCAAAGCGATACGGCGCACAGCATTTGGTCCGCCGCGTCGGCGAGCGGGAATTCCGCGAAGACTTGCCGGCCATCCTCGAGGCGATGGACCAGCCCTCCATCGATGGCGTGAATATCTGGTTCGTGTCCAAGGCGGCAAAAGAGGCGGGGCTCAAAGTCGCGCTTTCCGGCCTCGGCGGCGACGAATTGCTGGCGGGCTATCCCAGCTTCCGCGATATTCCGCGCTGGCGCGCGCGCTATGGCGTGCTCGCCTCGCTGCCCTGGCTGGGACGCGCCGCCCGCGCGATCGCGCAAACCGCGATACCCGGCATCGCCTCCCGCCGGCCGAAGGCGCTCGGCATGCTCGAATATGCGAATAGCTGGGCCGGGGGCTATCTGCTGCGCCGCGGTCTCTTCCTGCCGCAGGAATTGCCCGCGCTGCTCGGCGCCGAAATCGCGCGCGAAGGGATGCGCCGGTTGAGGCCGCTGAAAACCCTGGGTGCGCAACTCGCAACCGATCCCGGCAGCGATACGGGCCGCGTCTGCGTTCTCGAATCGGCGAATTACATGCGCAATCAGCTGTTGCGCGATGCCGATTGGGCGGGCATGGCGCACGGCCTGGAAATCCGCGTGCCGCTGGTCGATTTCGCGCTGGCGAAAGCGTTGGCGCCGTCGCTGCCGTCGCTCGCCCCCGGGGCCGGCAAGGCCGCTCTGGGCGCCGCCCCCGCCATCGCCTTGCCGGATGCGATTCTCGCGCGCGCCAAGACGGGCTTCTCGGTTCCGACCGGGAGCTGGATTTCGCATGCGCTGGAACAACCGGTTGCTTCGGGCGGGGCTTCGGGCAAAGGGTTGACCTCGCGCCGCTGGTCGAACCTGGTGCTGGCCGGCTCGGATTTCCAGCTGGCCCGCGCCGCGTGATGGCTTCGGTTACCATGCTGGCTCTTGTCACCGATGCGTTCGGCGGGCGTGGCGGCATCGCGCAATACAACCGCGATTTTTTGTCCGCGCTGGCGCAAGGAGACGCGCCGTCGCCGATATTCGTCCTGCCGCGCCGCGCGCCGGATCCCGTTTTGCCGCCGCCCGGCATCGTTCAGGCGCCTGCGCGTTTCAGCCGGATCGCTTATGCCTTTCATGCGTTGCGGACGGCGCGCGCCGATGTTGTCTTTTGCGGCCACCTTTACATGGTCCCGCTTGCTGCCCTGCTCGCCAGGCTCAAAGGCGCGAAACTCATCGTTCAGGTGCACGGCGTCGAGGCGTGGACGCGGCCCTCCGCCATGCAGCGCGCGGCGGTCGAAGCGGCAGACCTCGTCCTTTGCGTTTCGCGCGACACCCGGGCGCGCGTTCTGGAATGGGCGGCGCTCGCGCCCGAGCGCGTTGTGGTCGTTCCCAATACGGTGAGCGAAATTTTTTGTCCCGGTGATGGCGCTTCATTGCGCGCGAAGTGGAATCTGAACGGCAGGCGCGTTCTGCTGACGGTGGGAAGGATCGATTCATGCGATCGCTACAAAGGCCACGACCGCGTGATCGCAGCGTTGCCGTATCTTGTCGCCCAAGGGCACGATGTCGTTTATGTCGCGATCGGAGAAGGTGACGATATCGAAAGGCTGAAGAAAATCGCCGCCGACATCGGCGTAGACGATCGAGTGAGGTTTATGGGCGCGGTCGCGCCGGAAACGCTTGTCGAGGCGTATCGGGCGGCAGACCTGTTCGTCATGCCGTCGACCGGCGAGGGTTTTGGAATTGTCTATCTGGAAGCGATGGCGTGCGGCACGCCCGCGCTCGGTCTGGCGGCCGGCGGCGCAGTCGATGCGCTTGCGGATGGCGAGCTGGGCATCATTGCGAACGAAGACGATCTTGCCGCAACCATCGGGCGGGAGCTTCGCAGCCCGAAGCGCGCGGCCGGCGACCTGGCGCTGGCGACGCGGGCGCGCTTCGGATGGCAGGCGTTCGCCGCACAGATCGACGCCATGCGCACGCGACTTCTGGAGGCGGCATGAGCGACGAAGCCCTACCGGCCGCCCGCCGCGTCCTCGTCCTCGAAGCCGGCCGCGCCGAGCGGCATTACTGGCGCGACATCTGGCACTACCGCGAACTGTTCGCCATCCTCGCCTGGCGCGACGTTTCCGTGCGCTACAAGCAGACGGTGATCGGCGTCGCGTGGGCGATCGTGCGGCCGTTCCTCACCATGGTGGTGTTCACCATCGTGTTCGGCCGGCTCGCCAAGCTGCCGAGCGACGGCTCCGCGCCCTACCCGATCATGGTGTTCGCCGGCATGCTGCCGTGGTTCCTGTTTTCCTCCATCCTCGGCGACGCCTCCAACAGCCTGGTCGCGAATACCAACCTCGTCGGCAAGGTCTATTTCCCGCGCATCATCATCCCCTCGGCGACGGCGGTCGTGGCGCTGGTCGATTTCGGGGTCAACCTCGCGATGCTGGCGGCGTTGATGGCGTGGTACCACTTCATGCCCTCCTGGCGGGTGGTGCTGCTGCCCGTCTTCGTCGCGCTCGCCATGTTGGCCAGCCTCGGCCCCTCGCTGTTCATCACCGCGCTCAATGTGAAATATCGCGACTTCCGCTACATCATCCCGTTCATCGTGCAGTTCGGGCTTTATGTCTCGCCGGTGGGTTTCTCCAGCGCGGTCGTGCCCGAGAAATGGAGGTTGTGGTACAGCCTCAACCCGGTGGTCGGCGCGATCGACGGCTTCCGCTGGTGCCTGCTGGGCAGGAACAGCCCGCTCGACCTCACCGACTTTCTGTCCAGCCTGGTGATGATCGCGTTCTTCCTGTGGCTCGGCATCGCCTATTTCCGCCGCACCGAGCGGACGTTCGCGGATTTGATTTGATTTGGAGCGCGGGCTTCCAGCCCGCGCTCCATTCCGCAAGGCGCCAAGAAGGTTGACCACGGAGATCACGGAGGCCAATCGCATGTGGTCGTCAAATCAACAAACCCTGTCATTCCCGGCCGACCCCGGCCTTGAGCCGGGGGAGGGGAAGGGAACCCAGGTGGGCGCGCAATGCACGCCACCAACGACTATGATGACTTTCTTTGAGGCAAAATCTGCTTGACCACCTGGGTTCCCTTCCCTCGCCGCGCTGGCGCGCGGCTCGCCGGGAATGACAGACTTGCAGTGTTGCGGTCGACGGCGTCGAAATTCATATGCGATAGCCCTGCCCTCAACCCGCCTTCGCTCAAGCTTCGGCGGGTTTGGCATCACGTCCGCCGAAGCCGCGGCGTAGGCGGACGCAAGGGGACGGTGGATCAACACGACCGGTATCCGCTCTAACATGACCGACGACACCGTCATCCGCGTCGAAGGCCTCGGCAAGAAATATGTGATCGGCCATGAGGCCGAGCGCGAATCGTATGTCGCGCTGCGCGACGTGATCGCGCGCGCCGCGAAGAACGCCTGGCGCAAGACGGCCGACATGGCGCGCGGCCGCCAGATCGTTACCGGCGACACGGTCGAGGAATTCTGGGCGCTCAAGGACGTGAGCTTCGAGGTCAGGCGCGGCGAGGTGCTGGGCATCATCGGCCGCAACGGCGCCGGCAAATCGACGCTGCTGAAAATCCTCAGCCGCATCACCGAGCCCACCGAGGGCCGCGTCACCATCAACGGCCGCGTGGCGAGCCTGCTGGAAGTCGGCACCGGCTTTCACCCGGAACTCACCGGCCGCGAGAACATCTATCTCAACGGCGCCATCCTCGGCATGACGCGCGCCGAGATCAGGCGGAAATTCGACGAGATCGTGGCGTTTTCCGAAGTGGAGAAATTCCTTGATACGCCGGTGAAGCGGTATTCGAGCGGCATGTATGTGCGGCTCGCGTTTGCCGTCGCGGCGCATCTGGAGCCGGAGATACTTATAGTAGACGAGGTCCTCGCTGTGGGCGATGCGGAGTTCCAGAAAAAATGCCTGGGCAAAATGAATGACGTTGCAGCTAATGGTCGAACTGTTTTGCTCGTCAGTCATGACATGCGATCGATTACATTGCTATGCAAACGAGCCATCCTGTTAAATTCTGGGTCCGTCCAATGTGATTCGACCGCGTTATCTGTCGCAACGATCTACTTACATAGAAAACTGACTAGTCAGGGTGTTGCCGACCTCCGACAGCGCGCTGACCATTCCGGTACCGGGAGCGCGCAGTTTGAGTATGCTGCCTTGATCAAGGACGGCGCACCCTCTTTCATGTTTGATGTCATAGACTCGTGTCGAATTTCCATCGGGGTTCGCGTACTAAGGGCCGAAGAATATCTCTTAATCAAAGTGACAATAGTAACCGAAGAAGCGCTTCCAGTGTTCCAGTTTTGCAATGATTACAATAGTCGACTATGGGGTTTTCAGCCAGGGTTACACAGATTCACAATCGATGTAGAGCGATTGGCGCTTTACCCAGGTAAATACACAGTAAGTCTTTATATGTGCGATAGATCTGGCAACAGGGTAGATTATGTCCTGGGAGCCATGACCTTCGATGTTGTGCAGACATCAGATAGTGGCATTCCCCGTCCACTTGATCGTTCGAATGGATTGGTGCTCGCCGAAGCGATTTGGACGCACGAACTTGCTGTCGGCGAAGAAAAATCCGCATTGGACTACGCAACACATAAATGCATTTCCGTCGAAAGTGTTGGGAAACACACGCAGCAGACTGCGGGCCTTCTTCTTAGAGCCGATCCAGAAAGAAACGAATCAGGTTGAGGCACTTTCTGCAAGGCGCTTGAGCATGATGCGAATCATGGCGAATCGGATATGGTTCAAGAATGGCCCTGTAGCCTCAACTGTTGTGTCCTCAATCGACCATACGCCAGAAGAGGTTTAATGCGGCTCAAAGGTTTTTTAACTTCAGTGGCATCGCGCGTTGTTCGCCGATTGATCGAACCCACCGTCTCTGAAATGATTAGCAAGAGCAGGGCGCCGCAAATGATCTGGGGATATAGGGATTGTAATGGCACATGGCGACCTCAGACGCGCATAAGCAATACTGTATCAATATCTCATCCTGAACACGTGCACATTGCCGACAACGTCTTCATTTGGCACTATACCATTCTCGATGGAACTGGCGGCCTTTTCATCAACGAGGGGGCTCAAATTGGCGCATGGGTCGGTATTTTCACGCACAGCTCTCACGTTGCGATTAGACTTCTTGGTAATCACTATCAAGAAGTAGAAGAGCAAGACAAGCCGGCTTATTCGGTCAAGAGTACGCACATTGGTCGGTACGTTTTCATCGGCGCAGGCTCTAAAGTTATGCCGGGTGTATTGATTGGGGATGGAGCGATAGTAAGCGCAGGAACTATAGTTACGCATAGTGTGCCCCCATTTTCTGTTGTTGCTGGCGACCCAGGAAAAATTGTCGGCGATGTTCGCAAAATAGACGCGCGATATCTCGATGACCCCAAAATTAGAAGTTGGTACGAGGAATGGACAAAAGCGTGTGGAATCCAAAAATAAGCCATGATTTTTGAAGCCAGACTCTACGAAACGAATTCGATGTTCGTGTGTTGTGTAGAAACTGGAGCGAAGCGCTGGATAGACTACGGAGTTATAGATCGTGCGTAAGAGCTATCTGGTTTTTGGTCAGCCGCTCATCGAGGAACCGGAAATTGAGGAGGTCGTAAGCAGCTTGCGCGCAGCTTGGCTGGGGACGGGTCCCAAGGTCGCTGAGTTCGAACGGCGAGTGGCAGCCTACAAGCAGTCGCCTCATGCGGTAGCCGTCAATTCCTGTACCGCTGGCCTTCATCTCGCTTGTCTTGCACTAGGGATTGGACCGGGCGACGAAGTTATTGTTCCGGCCATGACGTTTTGCGCGACGGTGAATGCCATCGTACATGCTGGCGCCACACCTGTTTTGGTCGATGTAGAGCCAGATACTTTCAACATCGACCCCGAGGCGGTGCGAATGGCAATTACGACCCGTACGAAGGCGATCATGCCGGTACATTTTGCGGGTCGCGCCTGCAATATGGACGCTCTTCTAGCCATCGCAAAACAGTACGGCTTAAAAATCATAGAGGATTGTGCCCACGCGATCGAAACCGAATTTCGAGGGCGCAAAGTTGGCACGATCGGCGATTGTGGCGTTTTAAGTTTTTATTCGACCAAAAACATCGTTACCGGCGAAGGCGGCATGGTGCTTACCCCCGACGCCGATGTAGCTTCACGCGTAAAGATACTTGCCTTGCACGGCATGTCGAAGGATGCCTGGAAGCGTTTCTCCGATGCCGGATATATTCACTACGACGTGGTGGAGATCGGCTTCAAATATAACATGATGGATTTGCAGGCCGCGATCGGCATGCATCAGATCGAGCGTGTCGAAACCTATTGGCAAAAGCGCCTTCACGTTTGGGAAGAATACAACGAAGCATTTGCCAACCTGCCGATTTCGCTGCCTGCGCCATTAGACGATACGTCACGCCATGGGCTGCATCTCTATACGCTGCTCATTGATGAAAGGCGCGCGAATATTTCGCGCGATGAGTTCATTTCGGCGATGCACAAACGAAATATTGGCACAGGCGTGCACTATCGTTCAATTCCGGAGCATCCCATCTACCAACAACGCTTTGGTTGGAATCCGCACGATTACCCTATCGCCAAAGCGGTAGGACGAACTACCGTATCCCTGCCTCTATCGGCCAAGCTTGGGCAAGATGATGTCGATGACGTTATTTGCGCCGTTCATGACATCCTACAGACTGACCATTAGATAGGTCTGGGCCTATAAATGCGCGTTTTGCATACCATAGGCAAGTTTTTGCCAATCACCGAGAACTGGATATATCCTCAGGTTGCGCGTGTTCCCGGAGTTGAAAGTGCCATGCTTTGCGATGACGTGGTCAATCTGCAGGAGTTCTCACTCGATCCAAGCAGACTTTTTGTTCGACGCTCTTTTGCGGCTGATCACATCGTTGGACGATCGATCCCCGCAAGGGCCGCACGACGCATTTTGAACGGTGCAGCGCGTTTTACAGCTTTGCGCCGGGCCCGTGCCTGGAAGCCTGCGGTTTTGCATGCGCATTTCGGAATGCACGGATGGGCTTCACTCCGACTCAAGGAGTTACTCGGCGTCCCGCTGATAACGTCGTTCTATGGCTACGACGCATGGAGCGTTCCAAAGTCGAATCCCGAATGGGGCGAGCGTTTCAGGCAGCTTTTCGACCAGGGCGACATCTTCCTCGTTGAAGGGAGGGCATTCCGGCAACGGCTCGTCGAGCTTGGTTGTGCCCGGGAAAAGATCCGCATTCACAGGCTCGGCACGGATATTTCCGGTCTCGACTGTCGACAGCGGGAGTTCACCGGCAGGCTGAGGATCGCAATGGTTGGCCGGTTCGTGGAAAAAAAGGGGCTCGTCGATGGTTTGAGCGCTTGCGCCTCGGCAGCAGCGTCTGGCGTCGATCTGAACGTAACAATAATTGGCGATGATTCGAAGGATGACATCCGAGGCCAACATATCAAGCAGCAGCTCCTGTCGATCGCGGAACTTCCGGCTATGGCCGGACGCGTTTTCTTCAAAGGGTTCCTTCCAACCAGGAAAGCGATGCAAGCATTGGCGGAACAAGACATCCTGTTATGTCCCAGCAGGCACGCGGCGAACGGGGATGCGGAAGGTGGTCTGCCTGTCGTGCTTATAGAAGCGATGGCAATGGGATTGCTATCCGTCGGCTCGCGCCATTGTGATATTCCCGAAGCAATCATCCACGAGAAGACGGGATATCTGTTTGAGGAGGGTAATGTTGGGGAATTATCTTCAATTCTCCGCGATCTGTCGCGCGCGCCCGAAGGTCTAAAGGCTATGGCACAGGCAGGAAGGAAACACGTTGAAGATCGATACGCTCTCAAGGAACAAACGGTAAGATTACGTGAGATATACCGGTCCGTTGGAGTGTAGCGAGTAAGTACCTTCCGCGGCGCTCCCGAGGTGATATCCGACATGACTGTCAAGGCTTTGCGATTTCGTCCATCTCTTGCCAAATTGGCATATGTGCTGACCCGTGCCGCGCTGAAACTCCCGCTGGCGAAGAAGCTTTCGGCAGCGACACGCGAGACAATGCCGATGGGTTACGTGCTCGTTGCCAGGAAACCGTATAGCGATGAGCGATAAGATCGCCTCGCACGCGGTCGTGCCGGAGGCAGGCTTGCCGGAAGAACCGCCATCGGTCGCCGTCGTCATCCCCTGCTGGAACGCCGAGAAATGGATCGCGCGCGCGATCCAGAGCGTGCTCGACCAGAACTATCCGAATCTCGAAATCATCGTCATCGACGACGGCTCGACCGACGGCAGCCTCGACATCATCAAATCATTCGGCGACAAAATCCGCTGGGAAACCGGCCCCAACCGCGGCGCGTGCGTGGCGAGGAACCGTAGCATCACGCTGAATACTGCGGAATTCATACTATTTCTGGACGCCGATGATTATTTAGAGGGGGATATCCTTTTGGGGTTATCAGAGGCAATTTCAAATAACCAAGCAGACATCGCTTTTGGTCCCGGGATCGTCGAATATACTAACTATAAACGGGAATTACGCATGTATTCGCCGGAAGCATCTAAGAGCGATATTGTATCGTCAGTTGTCTTTTTTACTGGCGCGCGAACAGGCTCAGTGTTGTGGCGGCGCGATTTTCTTCTGGAAATTGGAGGATGGGATGTACGACTAGGTCGACTGCAAGATTATTTTTTAATTCTTCGAGGCATCGCGCGATGTTCCACATTTGCAATCTCCCAACTGGGTGGGTCTGTGTGGTACGAACATGAGGGCGCAAATCGCGTGAGCAGGCAGCGTACGTCCGAAACGGAGCTATCTGTATTGCTGAGCTACAGAGAGAATATGCCAGAATTTCAAGAATATCTGTCTAAAGCAGAAAAACTGAAGCTGGCCTCGAACATTTATTTCCTGTCTCTCGACTTACGCAGGCGCGGCTATAAAAAAGAGGCAGCTCTCGGATTTAATCTCTGCCGATCTCTAGGGCTGAGTGGGCATGTTGGGAACTTTCGCCATCGGTTTCTCTGTTCTCTTCTGGGACTTGATCTCAAGGAAAGACTTTCATCTCTCAATCGCGATTTCCATACCCTGCGGGCGCGTCAGCGCGTGGATATTTAGCAACGCGCAGCCCTCGCAGCAAGTGCTGTGGGTGAAATCTTAGGACTGCATTCTCTACGCCTAACCCGAAGTGACAATGCTTTCTGTCATTATTTGCACTCATAACCCCAAGCCCGATTATCTCAGGCGGGTGTTGGACGCTCTTCGCGCCCAAACACTGCCGCAAGACCAATGGGAGCTTATCATGATCGACAATGCGTCGCGCGAGACGCTTGCCGAGGGGTGGAATATTTCTTGGCATCCGAGAGCGCAGTGCGTCAGGGAAGATCGGCTTGGTCTTGCGTTTGCGCGTGCTCGCGGAATTTCCGAAGCGATCGGCTCACTATTGGTTTTTGTCGACGACGACAATGTCTTGGATGCGAACTATCTGGAAGAGGCGCTCCGCCTCGCCGAGGCATGGCCCCAGCTGGCCGTTATTGGAGGTGCAATCCTTCCTGAATTTGAAGTCGAACCTCCCCAGTACTTGCGCGAACATCTTCGAATGTTAGCATTAAGAGATGTGCAGGAGCCACGCTGGTCTAACGTTGGCGCATGCGATCAG
This sequence comes from Rhizomicrobium sp., assembly GCA_049692035.1. GTDB lineage: Bacteria > Pseudomonadota > Alphaproteobacteria > Micropepsales > Micropepsaceae > Rhizomicrobium. The sequence goes on along the minus strand of JBAVOL010000006.1, from coordinate 60,568 downwards.
GCTACGCCATGGGGAGCGGGCATGTGCGTGCGTCGCGTGACGGCGCTCGCCTACAAGGCTCACCTCAAGTCGACCGAACTGAAACTTACCGATCGCAGCGGAACCAGCCTCCTCAGCGGCGGAGACGATGAATTTTCCTACATCGCTTGTTCGATGGGTTTCGGAAGGGGCATATTTCCGCAACTGAGGTTGACTCATCTCATTAGCAGTGGGCGCCTCCGCCCCGATTATCTCGTCAGGCTGGCCCATGGCATGAACATATCCCATATAATGCTTGCATATAAATGGCAGGGCTCCGCTCTCTGTTCTCCGCTTAGGTTTCGCCGTCTCGCGAGCCTTGTTTATGACTTAATCGTTTTCCGGGGACTGAACCGCAGGATGCGCTTTGCGCGCTTTCGTGCCGAAATCGATGCATATCGCATCATTCGTTCATCCCAGATTCATGGCCCGGCTTTGACCAACAAGGTGAGCAAGCCCCCGTCATAAATGGCACATCAAAACCAACCATCGACGTCGTCTGTGACTGTGGCGATCCCTTGTTATAACGCGGAGAAATGGATTGCCCGCGCTATCGACAGTGTGCTCGATCAGAATTATCCGGACCTGCGGGTTATCGTCATCGATGACGGCTCGACCGACGGCAGTCTTGCGATACTCGATCATTACGGTAGCAGGATTACGTGGGAACAGCAGCCTCATAAGGGTGCTGCCGCGGCGCGCAACACAGCATTGGCTCTTTCAACAACGGAATGGATATTGTTCCTCGATGCCGACGATTATATCGAACACGGCTCGCTGGACGCCTGGGTTGCAGCCGGCGCCAAAGCGGACGTCGTGTTCGGCCCCTTTCAGTATGAATGGGGAGGTAGGCGCTGGAATCGAAAGGCGCACTCCAAGCCGGTGACTTCCCAATCTATTTTGTCGGACTGGTTAAGTGGATGCTTTACGCCCCCATGCGCGATATTGTGGAGACGCTCGTTTCTTTCGTCGACAGGTGGGTGGCAAGCCATTTCGATCCGCGCCGACGATGGTAATCTCGTTATGAGAAGTATGCTAATGGGCGCACGCCCAGCGATTTCTGATCGAGGTTGTGGCGTTTACGTTCAACATGATTCGCCGCACCGTCTTTCCAAACGCTCGGGTCCGGAAATCCTAACCCGCGACATCGAGATGTTCCGCAGCTTATGGGCCGTCGCAGAAAAGCAATATGAATCCATTCTTCGCTTGGAATTTGCCGGAGCTTTCTATGGCTTGGCCTATGAGGCCTATGCGGGCTACTGGGATGAAATCGGCGACATTGCCCTCGCCGAAGCCCGTCGCCTGGGACTGCACGGGCATGTCGGTTCCGGGACACATAGGCTGCTGGCCGGAGCGCTGGGTCTGCGCAACAAGCTGCGCCTGACGGGGTTAATCAAGCGGCGCAACCGCGTCGGCGAAACAGGATAAGCCGGCTGCTTTGGTGAGCGCCGATTTGGCAAGGTGGGTTGCTGCGCGCCGCGTGTTGTTCGTGCAGGCGACCGAGCCGGCCGCCTATCCGCCGCTCATTCATGCTTCGATGCTGATGGCCGAGGCGGGGTGGGACGTCACCTTCCTGTCGGCGCCGATTGCCGGCGAGTCGCTGGTGCTGAGCGCGCACCCGCGCATCGCGGTTCGCGCTATCCCGGCGCGGCCGTCCCATGTCATGAGCAAGGCCAATTATCTGCGCTACACGGCCGCCGCCGCCGGCCTGGCGTTGCGTCTGCGCCCCGATGTGGTTTATGCGTCCGATCCGCTCGGCGCCGGGCCCGGACTCCTGGCGGCGCGGCTGGCGCGGGCGCAACTCGTCTATCACGAACACGACAGCCCCGCCCCAAACGCGCTGCGTCCCTGGCTGGCGCGGCTGCGCAGAGCGGCGGCGCGGGCGGCGCGGCTGGTCGTGTTCCCGAACGAAGCGCGGGCGCGCATCGCGCAGGCCGAACTCGGCTTTCGCGACGAAGCCTTGCGCATCGTATGGAACGTGCCGCTTCTCGCCGAGTTGCCGGCGCGCGTGCCAACGCCGGCAGAGCCGCTGTTGCTCTATTATCATGGGAATATTTCACCCAGCCTCCTGCCCGAGGCTGTCGTTCGCGCCATGCAGAAATTTGGCGGACGCGTGCGCCTGCGCATTGCCGGCTATGAAGCGCCGGGCGCGCGCGGCTACGTCGCGCGGTTGCAGGGCCTCGGCGCGCTGTCCGGCGGGGAACGCCTGGTCGAATATATCGGACAGATATCGCGCGACCGCCTCCTGGCGGAAGCGGCGAAAGCCCATATCGGCCTTGCCTTGATGCCGCGCGGCTCGACCGACGTGAACATGCACCATATGACGGGCGCATCGAACAAGGCGTTTGACTACATGGCGGCGGGGTTGCCATTGCTGGTTTCCGATCTCCCCGACTGGCAGGAAATGTTCGTCGCACCGGGTTACGCGCGCGCATGCGATCCCGCAGACGCGGAATCGATCGCCGGGGCGCTTGGCTGGTTCCTGGATAATCCCGAAGGGCGCAATGTGATGGCCGCTCGCGGTCGTGAGAAGATAGAGACGGGGTGGAATTACGACGCGATGTTCGCGCCCATGATGGAGGCTCTTTCGCGTGGTTGAAAATGGCTTGCCATTCGCGATAACCCGGCGCGTCTTGCGCTCTATCCCAAACGGAATTCGCGGGAAAACCCGGATAACAAGAATTGCACTTCGATTACTGGACCGTCAGCGGCCGGTTCGCGTACCCGACCGCTACGGAAACAGGATTTGCTGTCCCAGTTTGGAGGAACCGATCGCCGCTGCGTTGTTTGGGTCTGGCGTCTACGAACCCGATACCCTCGCTGCGATACTTTCGCGCCTGCCTGCCGATGGCATCTATGTGGATGTCGGCGCGAATGTGGGAGCGATCGCCCTTCCAGTCGCGGCGCAGCGACCTGGCGCAAAGGTTGTTTGCGTGGAAGCGGCCCCCGAGATCGCAGTAATACTCCGCCGCAATGTGGAGGAGAATGCGCGGTCCAACATTGCGGTTGTAGAATGCGTGGCAGGCTCGGAGGAAAACCCGATTTCGTTCTACGGTGCCCCCGCAAGCAAGTTTGGCATGGGCTCCATCGGTCCCCAATTCGACGCTCTCCCCCTTACTCTTGAACAGCGGACGCTTGACGGTGTCCTTGACGAATTGGGTATCGGTAACGTCGACGTTGTGAAACTGGATATCGAGGGGGCGGAACTTGGCGCATTGCGCGGTATAATGCGCCGTCTGACATCCTCGCACCGGCCCGCAATCGTATTCGAATTTTCGGACTGGGCGGAAGCGCGGGTCGGGGGGCAAAAACCGGGAGACGCCCAAGCCTATCTCGTTTCCATCGGCTACCGGCTTTTTCGCCTTGGACGCGGCGGCCTACCCGGCCCGGCGCTGGACTCGCCCATCACGAGCGGCTCGGGGATGATCTTGGGCGTTCCATTAAAGTCGTGAGCGCAACGGCAAGCATGGTCGAAGGAACGAATTCTGCCGGTGAGCGGGACGCGTTTGTCCAGCGCAACAGATCACGAAACCCGTTCTTTTCCATCTGCATCCCGCAATATAACAGAACGGATTTCCTGATCGCCGCATGCAAGACGTTCGCAGAACAATCGTTTCGTGACTTCGAACTGTGCATCAGCGACGACTGTTCCGACGATGGCAAAGCACCGGCGCTCATCGAATATCTGCAGAAATCAGACCTTTCATTCGTATACGCCCGCACCGAACGCAATCTCCGATATGACGGCAATCTGCGAAATGCGATCGGCCTTTCGCGTGGGCGCTACCTCCTTCTCATGGGAAACGACGACGGCCTGGTCGATCCCGATGTGCTCAGACTGATTCGCGACGAGATTGTTTGTCGCGAGCCGATTGCGGTTGCGATCACGAATTATCGCGAGTTCGGATCAGGGCAGGTCTTTCAACGAATGGTCGGCACTTCGGTCCTCGGATCGGGACCGGCGCTCGCGGCAGCGACGTTTCGACGGTACAGTTTCGTGAGCGGAGTGGTGCTTGAGGGACAAGCGGCCCGCGAACACGCCACGCAGGCTTACGACGGCAGCGAAATGTATCAGATGTATTTGGGGACGCGTCTTGTTGCGGCCGGCGGCAGGCTTCTTTCGATCGATCGTGTTTGCGTAGACAAGGATTTGGAGATCGAGGGTCAGGTCGTTGACAGTTATCGGAGGAAGCCCAGGTTTGAGTCATTTCCGATAGTCGTTCGGCCATTGCCGATGGGCGAACTCCTGCGGGTGGTTGCAGGCGGGCTGGAGCCGTTCCATTCCGGCGCCGATCGGGAGAGAAATCTCGTCGCCGTCGCGCGGCAACTCTATCGGTTCATATATCCGTTCTGGGGCGTCGAATTCCGCCGCGTGCAGTCGTGGGGCTATTCTCTTGGTGTGCTCCTTTCGGTTCGTCCGGACAGGCTGGCGAGAGGCATTGCATTGTCCGGTATGAGCAAGCTGAGGCTATGGGCCTTGTACGTTACCGGGACCGCGGCGGCGCTTGCGGTCCCGATCGGGCTTTTTGACCGCTTGCGTCCGCGGCTCTACGCGTTGGCCAAGCAGCTCAGAAATTAGATGGACGGGAAGTCGGGCGAACAACCGCTGGCGATTGTCGGCAATGCCGGCGGGACGAATGTTGGAGAAAGCCTAAGAAGAGCAGCCCTCGCCGCCGGCCATTCGGTGTCGTTCTTCGATGCGAAGCAATCGGCTGGTTCGCGCTTCCTGCGTTCCTTCGGTTGGCATGTGCTCGGACGGCGGCCCGGACGTCTGAAAGTTTTTTCGGCCGATGTGGTGGACGCATGTGTTCGAGCATCGCCTGCTGTGCTGATCGCCACCGGAGCCGCGCCGTTGCTTAAATCGGACGTGCGGAAGCTGCACGCACACGGCATTTTCTGCGTCAATTATTCGACGGACGATCCCTGGAATCCGGCGCTGCGCGCCGATTGGTATTTGAAAGCGTTGCCGAGCTATAATGTCATTTTTACGCCGCGCAGAGCCAATGTCGGGGATTTCGTCCGCCTTGGCTGTCGCGACGTCCGCTATCTGCCCTTCGGCTATGATGACCTGCTGTTTGGACCTGATGCGTCGAAGCCCATTGTCGTCGGGCACGCACCCGATGTTCTTTTTGTCGGCGGCGCGGATCGCGATCGCGTTGATTTTGCGACCGCGTTTATGCGGTCCGGCCCGCCTCTCACCCTGGTCGGAGCATATTGGGAGCGGCACCGAAAAACCCGATCCCATGCGATTGGACACAAGACTCCGCAGGAACTGCGCGACCTGACCTCAGCCGCCAAAGTCAATCTCTGCCTCGTGCGCCGCGCCAATCGCGACGGCCACGTCATGCGCAGTTTCGAGATCGCGGCGATGGGCGGCTGCATGCTGGCGGAGGACACAGAAGAGCATCGCGAAATATTCGGCGAGGATGGGGAATGCGTTGTTTACTTCCGCTCACCGGACGAAGCGGCGGCTCGCGCCGAGGAACTTCTGTGCGAACCCGCAACGCGCGCGCGGATCGCAGCCGCCTTACGGAGCCGAATCGTGAATGGACAGCACACATATCGGCGTCGCCTGACATCAATGTTGTGCGCGGCTCACACGCCATTTAGCGAATCAGCGCTAATTGCTGGCGACCAAGCTTCTCGGAGCGGACAATGAGAGAGTATGTTGCGGTTCGCTTTGGCCGCGGGACAGGTCTGGGAAATAGGATGTTTACCTGGGCGCGCGCAGCGCTCTACGCGCGCTCCCAAAACGCTCCGATGCTGGCGCCGTTTTGGCCGCGCTGGACTACAACTGGGTTGATCCGGGGGGGCTTGGATCACAAGAGTTTTCTTCGGCAGATTTCGTTGGTTGGCGCCTTTGAAAATGCACCAGACTACATCAAGGGAGGGGAGAAACTTCGACGTTTGCTTGGTGCTAAGCGTGTAGCCGAGGACTCGATTGAAAACCCAGGTGCGAATGATACCTTTGTCCGAGTGTTTCGTGGAGAAGGCCGACAGTTCGCAGATATCAACGGGCACAACAAGGAACTTTTATCCGAGTACAGATTGATCGTAAAACATAATTGGCGGCAATTCGTTGAAAAAAGCCCAAAATTCGTAATTGGAATTAATATACGAAGAGGAAAAGATTTCAAGGATGCCCGCACTGAGGAAGAGTTTCTTACGCGCGGTGCCGTGCGTACGCCGCTTTGGTGGTTTGTCGACGCTTTACGCTATACTCGTTCCGTCCTTGGCTCGGAAGCGCCGGCACTCCTTGTATCGGACGGGACCGAAAGCGATCTTGCCCCTGTCCTCGCAGAGGGTTCCGTATCTCTCCTCCGTCCGGGATGCGCTTCGAGCGATTTGTACGCGCTCTCTCGGTCGCTCGTGCTGATCGGGTCTGGCGGCAGTTCTTTTTCAGCATGGGCGTCTTTTTTTGCACGATGCCCAACAATAACGATAAAGGGGCAATCATTGAGGTGGTTCTCCTTAGACCACGGTGACGATATTTTTGTTGGGGAATTTCATCCCGATTCTCGGCCGGATCTATTTCATCAAAATTTGAATGAGCTGAAACAGCGCCTGGAACGCTCAGAGTGGTGACAAGTTAAAGCTCATGCTCCAACTGCTCGCATTGTGGTTCGTTCTTCTCGTCGCGCTCGTCGCATTCGCGATCGGCAAGCCGCGGGACGGCGGGGCGCTGACTCTTGCTTATTTTCTCGGCCTGTCGCTCATCCACGTGCCGGGCGTTCTTGCCTATCTCGGTTCGACGCCGGGAAGCCTGGAATTCGACAATACGTATCTCGGTTTCAAGGCGACGCTGCTCGGGATGTCCGCCTTCGTGGCAGGCGCAATTTCGATACGGGCGATGAATGGACGCCAAGCTGGCCCGGAAGGCGTTTCGTTGCCCGCAGCAGCGTTCGAACGTCTCGGCTGGCGGATGATTGCCGGCGGCATTATCGCCTATTTCGTGCTTATGCCGGTGGCGGGGTATGTTCCCTCGCTTACATCCGTCATCTCGTCGATGGCGACGATGCTGATTCTCGGCTTCTGGCTGCGGCTCTACGGCGCGAATGTGGCCCACAATCAGCCGCGAACGATTGCAACATTGGCGCTAATGCCCCTGCTGCCGCTCGGAACACTGGTAATGGGAGGCTTTATCGGCTACGGCATCAATTGGGTCATCAGCGTCGTCGCGTTTCTCTACGTCATCGCACGAAAGCGCATCTGGTTCTATTTGGCCACGCCGCTCGTCGTCTTTCTCGGCCTGTCGCTTTTCGTCACCTATATGGGGCAGCGCAACGGCATCCGCGATGTGGTCTGGAATCAAAATGCCGGCCTGATCGACAGGTTCGATCGCGTGTCGGCAATCGTGACGGATTTTCAGCTGCTCGACCTGAATTCGCCCGAACACACCGACGCGCTCGATGGGCGGCTCAACCAGAATTTCCTGGTCGGCGCCGGGATCAGCCGCCATGATTCCGGTCTCTCCGATTATGTCTATGGCGCAACGGTGCCGCTGTGGGTGATCGTTCCGCGCGCCATCTGGCCGGACAAGCCGGCCGTGGGCGGCAGCGGCGATTTGGTCGGCGATTTTACCGGTATTGCGTTCGCGCAAGGCACGAGCGTCGGCGTCGGCCAGGTTCTGGAGTTCTATATGGACTTCGGCATGCTGGGCGTCGTTCTCGGTTTCTTTGTTTTCGGCGCGGCTCTCAAGTGGCTCGATCTTCGCATCATGCAGGGGCTCGTGACGGGCGATTTGCGGCAGGTTGTCCTGTTCGCCTTGCCCGGGTTGACCCTGCTGCAGCCGGGCGGGGCTCTGATGGAAATTTTGATTGCGATGGTCGGTGCATCGGTCGGGGCAAACGTGCTGCTCTATTTCAAATTCTTCGGCGGCCCGGCGCCCCGCCCCTCGCCCGCCCGCGGCTTCCTGCCCAAGCGAGAAATGACCGGACAGTAATGCGAGAGCGATGCGCCGGCTGAAAATTGCCATTGCCACGGCAGGGCGGTTTCACATGCTCGACCTTGCGCGCGAATTGCACGCGCTCGGCCACGAGGTGAAATTCTATTCCTATGTACCAAGGTCCCGCGCCGCTCGCTTCGGGCTGCCGGAAGAATGCCACGTCTCGCTTTTGCCTTACGTGTTTCCGCTCGTCGCCTGGCAGCGATTTGCGCCGCGCCTGGCGCCGCGCCTGCGGGAACGTTTGATGTATTTCCTACTCAATGCCGCGGTCACAATGAAGTTGCAACCATGCGATGTTTTCCACTGCATGTCGGGCATATACGTCGAAGCCGCGCAGTACGCCAGGAAGCGATTTGGCGCAAGAATATGGTTGGTGCGCGCAAGCCGCCACATCCTTTCGCAAGACGAGATACTGACAGCGATTCCGGGCTCCGAACGACCAAGTCCGTTGGCCATTCGCCGCGAGCTTGCGGGTTATGCCCTCGCCGATCGAATAGACATTCCGTCGAGCCACGTGGAAGAAAGCTTTCTGCGCGATGACACCGCTTTTGCCAAGCTCATTCGCAATCCGTTCGGTACTGATTTGAAGATGTTTCCGCTCGCTGCGGAGAAACGACCTGGCGATCCAATTACATTTCTAACCGTTGGCCATTGGTCGCTGCGCAAAGGCTGCGATGTTTTGGGAGAGGCAATAAGACGTCTTGGCAGCGTACGGCTTCGGCACGTTGGCGATATCCTCGATTTGGCCTTTCCGAACGACACCAATTTGTTCGAACACCACCCCCGGGTGCCGCAATGGCAACTGCCAGAGATCTACGCTAGGGCCGACGCATTTGTACTTGCCTCTCAAGAGGAAGGCCTTAGTTACGTAATTGCTCAAGCCGTCGCAAGTGGCCTGCCTGTCATCTGCACGGATCGGACGGGCGGCGCCGACCTCGCCCACACGCCTGCATTGAAAGCCCGCATCACGGTCGTGCCGCATGACAATGTCGAGGCGCTTATCGACGCAATGGCGTCGTTGCGCGACAGGTTGTGCGCAGGCGAGAGATTTGCACCGCTCACCGAAGACGACCTCGATACTCTGACGTGGCGCGCTTACGCGGTTCGTTACAGCAAGCAATTGATGGATGATTTTGGCGGGCGGGAATTGTCTGTTTCATAGCGCTGCCATGAACGGCGTTCACGTGATTGCCGGGCTGTCGGATGCGCATGGTGGCCCTTCCTACAGCGTACCGCGACTCTGCAAAGCGCTCGGGAAAATCGGCGTGAAGACGACGTTGCTCTCTGTCGCAGCAGCAGGCGCGCGACCCGGAAACAAAAGCTGCGAATACCATGTCGAGAAAAGCTTTGCGTGGGACTTTTGTAATGTCCCGTTGCTGCGCGATCTGCGCAAATCGTCGGGGCTCACGGCTGCGCTTCGCGGAGCAGCCTCAAGCGCAGACCTCATTCACAATCACGGGCTTTGGCTGATGCCGAATATTGTTGCCGGCCGGGAAGCGGCGCGCGCGCGAAAGCCGCTCGTCCTTTCTCCGCGAGGCATGTTGAGCCCCGCGGCGCTCGCCTATTCGCGCATGAAGAAGCGCGCCGTCTGGTCCCTGCTCCAGGGGCCGGCGGTGCGGAGCGCGGCGTGTATCCACGCGACCTCCGAACAGGAATACCACGAGCTGCGCGCGTTGGGCCTTGTTAATCCGATTGCGGTTATTCCCAACGGAATCGATCTGCCGGATTTGGCCGCGCTCCCGTCGACCAAAGCAGAGCGCATTGTCCTGTCGCTCGGCCGCATCCACCCGAAAAAGGCCCTCGATCGCCTTCTGCGCGCGTGGGCCGCGCTCGAACCGGACAATCCGACCTGGAGATTGCGCATTGCGGGGCCCGGCGAGGGCGGACACGATGACAAACTTCGGGCGCTCGCGGAGTCACTCGGCCTGAAGCGCGCGTCCATCGAGAACCCGGTTTACGGCGATGCGAAGCTTATGGCCTATCGCGATGCCGATCTGTTTGTCCTTCCGACCCTGAACGAGAATTTCGGCCTGACCGTCGCCGAAGCGCTTGCCGCCGGGACGCCGGCGATCTCGACAAAAGGCGCTCCCTGGAGCGGGCTCGAGTCCGAAGGCTGCGGCTGGTGGATCGATCACGGCGTCGAGCCGCTCACTGCGGCATTGAACGTTGCCCTGATGATGCCGCGCGAGGAACTTTCGTCAATGGGGGCCAAGGGACGCGCTTGGGTGGCGCGGGATTTCTCGTGGGACAGTGTCGCGGGCAATATGAAGGACGTTTATTCGTGGCTTGCCGAACGGACCCCGCCGCCTCCCACTGTTCGTTTCGATATCTGAGGTGGCCGCAATTAACTTCGCGCAGCAGCCGAAAGAAGTTGATGGCACAACGGAATCCGTGTCGCCGTCGCGGCAAGGCATTACGTCAAATATGCTTTTCTCGATCACGCCGGTCATTCTTACGTTTAATGAAGCGCCCAATCTTCCGCGTACATTGGCGCAACTCTCTTGGGCGCATGACATGGTCGTCGTAGATAGCGGTAGCACCGACGAGACGCTCGCGATTTTGAAGAGTGACCCGCGCATCCGGGTGTTCCAGCGCCTATTCGATACGCATCAAGGCCAATGGCATTTCGCAACGCATGAAACGGGAATTTCGTCGGACTGGCTATTGCGGCTCGATGCGGATTACTTTGTTACCCAAGGATTGATCGACGAGATGGCGGCTCTCGATCCTTGGGGACCTGAAAACGGCTACCGTATCGCGTTCGACTACGCAATCTATTCGCGGGTCTTGATCGCATCTCTTTATCCACCGAACACCGTGTTGCTTCGGCGGAACCACTTCAAAATTATTAATGCTGGTCATACCGAGGCATGGAAGGTCGAGGGTCCGGTCCGCGACTTGAAGGGCAAAATCATTCACGACGACCACAAATCTCTCTCTCATTGGTTGAGTTCACAGCAGCGATATGCCCGCAAAGAAGTCGACTTTCTGTTCAGCGCGCCTCGTTCGGCCCTTTCGCGCATCGACCGCATCCGGCGAACGGGCTGGATCGCGCCGCTTCTGGTCCTACCCTACGTATTGTTCTGGAAGGGCTGCATTCGAGACGGATGGGCCGGCTGGTATTACGCATTCCAGCGCCTTCTCGCCGAGACTGTGATTGCGTTGGAATTACTCGATCGACGCTTACGCGGTCGCGCGCCAAATCAGTCGAATGGCGGAGAATTCGGTTGATCACCCGCGGCCGTAGTGCCTTTCATGTCGATCTCGCCGCGGCGCTGAAACGCGACGGCCGGCTTGTCGCCGCCGCGGAGGAAGGGTGGTTCATGCGTGTTCAGCGCGCTTCGCTCACCTTGCTTCTTAACACTTGAATCGGCGCTCAATCGGACTTCTTAACGGACGACTAAAAAGGTAGAGCGAGGAAATATACGTTATGCGAAGAAAAACCTTGCCTGATATCGTAATGGATTTTTTCCAGTTTCTCCCGGGTTACCAACACCTCAGCTACCTTGAGTTGGGGTGTGGAGACGGCCAGATGCTAGAGGCGCTTTGGAAAGAAGGGGCACAGGTACTTGGAACAACGCTTTACGACAAGAAAGATGACTATATCCGCTGCAGGGACTATCCCGAAAAACTCCGGGTCGACCACGGTGTAGATCTGAACCGGCCGCTTCCATATGGGGACGAAACATTCGACGTTGTTTATTCGATGGAGGTCATAGAGCACGTTGAAGGCCATAGGAATTTTATCTCTGAAGTTGCCCGAGTGCTCAAGCCGGGTGGCTGGTTTGTAATGACAACCCCTAACCTGCACCGGGCGATTTCTAGGATTCACTTCGCGCTGTGCGGCGTCCATTTGGTGAAAGAGCGACGCCCCCCTTACAGTGTATCATTGGAAAGGATGGGCGAATTCCATATTCGTTGCCCGGATTTTCCCCTTCTACACTGGTTGATGTGGCAGAGCCGTTTGCAGATTAAGTCGCTGGCGTCAGAGTATGTTCACCCGTTGAGCAAGTCGACGATGCTCTTGGCGCCATTGTTTAGATTTTTCACTAAGTTTGGACTGCGCCGGTATCAGCGCCCCGGAGAAGAGCTTGATGAGGCTGTAAACGACCTTTCAAAGTGGATGAATTCACGAATCCTATTGACAAGCGAACGCATCTGTATGCTCGCCCAAAAAGTAGAGGTGGCCGCACCTAAAGTTTGACGGCAGGAGTTCTTTACTCACTCCGAGCCGGCATTAGGCTGTGATCCGCTCCCAAGTTGATTGGTCCGCATTGATGGGCGGACGGCCTGCCATGACCTAATTGAATTGCTAGGAGCCTGTCCGAGTAAGCGGACGCACGACACAATGATTCAATCGAGGCTCCAATTTCGATCCGTTCGTTGCGCACAAACTGGCCTGTGCGCAACAATGATTCAAATTTTGGAGCCCGTCGTGATTCCTCGGACAGGCTCCTAGGACTTCCATGATCATCCTCGGCCTCAACGCGTTCCATGGTGACTCCGCCGCGGCGCTGATTCGCGACGGCCAGCTTGTCGGCGCCGCCGAGGAAGAACGATTCCGCCGCATCAAGCATTGGGCCGGGTTTCCGTCGCAGGCGATCGCCTATTGCCTGCGCGAGGCGGGGTTGCGCTTGCAAGACGTGGATCACATCGCACTGAATCAGGACAGCCGCGCCAATTTGTGGCGCAAGATTGCCTATCTGGCGGGGCAGCGGCCCGATCCCGGACTGGTTTTTCAGCGGCTGCGCAATCGCGCGCGCCGCGCGGGTGCGCGGGAATTGCTGGCCCAAGCGTTTCCCGGCGACAGCTTTCGGGGCGCACTCCATAATATCGAGCATCATCTCTGCCATCTTTTTTCGGCCTGGTATGTCTCGCCATTCGCGGAAGCAGCGGTCGTGTCGGTCGACGGCTTCGGCGATTTCTCCAGCGCGGCGTGGGGCGCAGGCGGCGAAGGCAAGATATCCGTCGACGGCCGGGTCTATTTTCCGCATTCGCTCGGCGTCTTCTATCAGGCGCTGACGCAATATCTGGGTTTTCCCCATTATGGCGACGAATACAAAGTGATGGGATTGGCGCCTTATGGAAAACCGGCGCATGTCGACGCGCTGCGCCGCATCGTGAGCCTGAACCCGGATGGCGGCTTCGCGCTCGATCTGCGCTACTTCCGGCATCATGTGGAAGACGTGCCGTACCAGTGGGCGGATGGTTCGCCCGAAATCGGCGATCTGTTTTCCCCCGCCCTTGAAGAATTGCTGGGGCCGCGGCGTCGCGCCGACGATCCGCTGGAGGACCGCCATCGCGATCTCGCCCGCTCGGTACAGGCGATGTACGAAGAAGCCTTCTTTCACCTGATCGGCGCCATTCAACGCAAGACCGGCCTCACCGATCTGGCGCTGGCCGGAGGATGCGCCGCCAACTCCGTCGCCAACGGCAAGGTGCGGCGGGTGACGCCGTTTAAGCGCGTTTACGTGCAATCGGCGGCAGGCGATGCGGGCGGCGCGATCGGCGCGGCGTATGCCGTTTGGGACAGGCTGGGCGGCAAGCGCCGCTTCGTCATGGATCACGCCTATTGGGGGCCGCAGTTCTCCCGGTCCGAGATCGCCGATCTGATCGGCGAGCGCCGCAGCGAAATCGAGAGCTCGGGTTGCACGATCGAGGAGATTGTGGACGAAGCTGCGCTATGCCGCCGGGCGGCGGAGGCCGTCGCGGACGGCAAGGTGGTGGGCTGGTTTCAGGGACGGATGGAGTGGGGTCCGCGCGCGCTCGGCAACCGCTCCATCGTTTGCGATCCGCGCCGCGCCGACATGAAGGCGATCCTCAATGCCAAGATCAAACGCCGCGAATCGTTCCGGCCGTTTGCGCCGTCCGTGCTCGACAGCGCGGTCGGCGAGTGGTTCGAGGAAGACGACGCCGTTCCGTTCATGATGCAGGTTTTCCAGATACGGGAGGAAAAGCGCGCGCAAATTCCGGCCGTTACCCATATCGACGGTTCGGGGCGCTTGCAGACCGTCACTCGCCACACCAATCCGCGTTATTACCGCCTGATCGAATCGTTCCGCGACATCACCGGCGTGCCGATGGTGCTCAATACGTCATTCAACGAGAACGAGCCCGTAGTTTGCGAGCCGAAGGAGGCACTCGATTGTTTCCTGCGGACGAAGATGGATGTGTTGGTGCTTGGTGATACATTGGTTCAGCGCGCTGATGGGTTCTAATGACGACGTGGCCACTGTTATGTTGAAGGAATTAGAGCGGGTTTCGCTCATATTGAACTAAAGCTTGAACTAAAGCGTGTCATTCCCGGCCGACCCCGGCCTTGAGCCGGGGGAGGGGAAGGGAACCCAGGTGGCGAAACAAAGCGATTTTCAAAGACTTATTTTGAGCTATTCTTTTGCACGATCGCACTCTGGATGTCGACCTGGGTCCCCTTCCCCTCGCGCGAACGCGCTCGGCCGGGGATGACATGTTGAGATCATGATTCAATTCGATGGAACCCCACAATAGTTTGGACGACGATTCCAAAATAATTGTGGGACTCGAGATACGCATGATCCTTGGTTCAAAACATGACCGCTACGAAAAATCCCCATAGATTTCGGAGCTGTCCCGACATGGACAAGGCTCGGATACGCGATGCCCTAAACGCGCTCACACGCCTGCTTTCTGCAGCAGGGCTCTTTGTCGCCCTGACCGCAAACTCCGCCCATGCGATGGGCGATGAGGACTTTGTCGGGCCGTTCCCGAGCTGGGCGAACGTCGAAACCGGCTACGGCGCCAAAGGCGACGGCACAACCGACGATACGGCAGCAATCCAGGCGGCGCTCGACAGTCTCGGTTCCACCAAGACCACCCTCTATTTCCCTGCCGGCACCTACCGCATCACCCAGACGCTGAATTTGCCGGCGCGCATCCATGTGAACATCATCGGCGAGGACCCGTCGACCACGAAGATCGTGTGGGACGGGAAATCCGGCGGCGCGCGCTCCACGATGCTGTATCTGAACGGCCTGGCCTATTCGCGCATCGACCGGTTGACCTTCGACGGGCAGGGCAAGGCCGACATTGCCGTCGACCAATCCTGGGCCGGGTCCGGAAACTATTTCGACACCGGGAACGAATATGCCGACGACATTTTCGAGAATGTCGGTACGGGCTTGCGCTGCGGAAACCGCGGCTATGGCTGTGCCGAGACCTCGATGCTGCGCGACAAATTCGTCAACGACAATGTGGCCGGCGTCGCGATGAAGAATTTCAACGCCCTCGACCTGTTCATTTGGGATTCGCTCTTCAAGGACTGCGCCGAGGGCGTGACCAACGCCCCCGGCGCCGGCAATTTCCACGTCTATGACAGCATTTTCGAAGGCTCGACCTCGTCGGACATTGCCATCGGCAACACCGGGCTCTTCAATTTCCGCAGCAATACTTCGATCGGCTCGAACCGGTTCATCGGCGCCGGCGGCACGAACAATCCGGCCAATATCACGATTCAAAACAACACGATCCTCGACACGGCGAACGCTACATCGATAGCCATCGGCAATTTCGGGCCAATCATCCTCCTCGACAACACGATACGCAGCCGGGCGGGCGTGACGACGGGGCCTGCGGTCGTGGCAGCCGGGTGGGGACCGACCGACCTGTTCTCGATGGGAAACATTTTCACCGTGTCCTCACCGACCAAAGCCAACGGCCATTATCACGTGATAGACGACCGTGTGGTCGACCGCGGCACGGTCAATCCCCCGATGCCGAGCTTGCCCGGCACGCCGCCGAACGCCAACCCGCAAATATTCGAGGTGGCGCCCGGCGCGACGGCGGCACAAATTCAGCAAATCATCGATGAAGCCGCCGCCGCGAAGGAGCACAGGCCGGTCGTGCACATACCGGCCGGCTCCTACCGCATCGACACGACGCTCGAAGTCCCGGCGAATAGCGACATGCAGATTATCGGCGACGGCTATTCTTCGCGCCTGACCTGGAGCGGGAAGACGTCCGGCCCCGTGCTGCGGCTCGAAGGCCCGAGCAAGGCGATCCTGCGCGAGTTCTCGGTGAACGGCAACGGCCATTCGTCCGACGGGATCGAAGTGGACGACGCCGATCAAGCGGGCGGCCGTGTCTTCATGGAATCGCCCTTCCTGTCCTCGTCCTATACCAATTTGTTCGTCGACGGTCTCGACCATACGAAAATAGAACTGCACGATTTCGAACACGGCAGCGCGCAGAACAACGCCGACAGCGCCGTCAGCGTCGAGGTGACCGGCGGGCCGTCAGCGGCGCGCGGTCGCTGGCTAGGCGGTACGACGAACATTTTCGCCGGCGCTTCGGATGGCAACAACACAAGCTATAGGGTTTCGGGCGGCGCCCATCTCGGCATCCGGGACATTTGGTACGACGCCGGCGGCGGGGGCGGTCAACAGATTGCAAGCATTACCGGCAAAAGCACCTTCACCTATGCCGGCTCCGCCGTATACCACACATGTTCATCGAGTCCTGCTATTGCCTTCCACGATTTCCACGGCACGGCCGCGCTCCTCAATCTCAACATGAGCTGCAACGTCGAAATCAGCGGCGACGGTTCCGGCGCGAAGGTCGCCGCCATCGGGCTCGTCAGCGCCGAAAGAAACTTCTTTGCCAACGAGTCGTCTCCCGCCTCGCAGAGCGAATTCCTCAATGGTCAGACGACCGCGTCGCCGCCGCCGGGGAGCGGGTCGTCGGAGATCGCCGAACTAGGTACGCTCGATGCACCATTCCTCACGGCGGCGCTCAACCAGGTCCGCACGGAACAGCCGACTTTGCTTTCGCCGCTGCCGAAAGGCGTGACGGATGTGCGCTTCTATCGCGTATTCGTCGATTCCGCCATCAACGGCATCCACCTGGAGGCCGCAACGACGCCGCACAAGCGCGCGGCTCTTTCGCCGCATCCGCGATAACCCGATTCATCGTTTGCCAGAGTCCGCCGGTGAACGGTAAGGTCCTCTGCTTCGCGTCTTCGCACCACACGCACACTCGACAGCATCGGGCTGGTATTGCGCTCGTGCTTCAGCGTCCCAGCCTACGCCCGAGCTTGGCGAGTGGGTCGATCTGACGACGATCTTGGAGAAGGAAGCCAAGTCGTCACGGCGGGAATGCCGTTCGGCGCAGCGCCTATTCGAAGAGTTCGCGGACGCGCTTAGGCAAACAGCGCGGCAATCTCCGATAGCGGTTTGTACATTCGCCCGCCGACACTCGACAGAAGCATGAAACCGTATCGCTTGTAGAACGCTTGCGCGGTGTCGTCTTTTGCATCCACGATGAAAGCGAAAGATGCTATTTCACTGCGCAGCGTGCGGCTGAAAGCGTCGTAAAGCAACGTTTCACCAAAGCCGTGGCCACGGTGCTTCCGATCGATCGCCAGACGCCCCATCAGCGTCGCAGGAACTACCGGATAGCGCGGTAGCTTCTTTGTGACCGTTGCCGGTAATTCGGCGAGAAGAACGCTGGTAGCAGAAAGCGTGTAGTAGCCGGCTACTGCCCCAGTGCTCTCCACCAGGACGAAACAGGATGCAACCCGCTTGCGGCTGTCCTGGGCAGCTTGTGTGCGGAAGTAGCGATCGAGAGCCTCAACACCACACGAAAAAACTGCCCGGTCGTGTTGACCGCCAAGCGACTCAATCCGGACGGGGGCGGATGCCGCCTTTGCCACCTACTCCCCAAACCGCTCTATGTATCGCCGCGCCGCGGCTCGAATCTTCTCATTCGGCTTCCGAGGATTGAGCAGCGCATTGGCGAACGCGCGGCTATCTTGTGCGTTCAACCGAACGATCTGCGTCTCCTCGATTGTGCGAATCGCCGCCTCGTGGACGCTGTGAAGAACGAAATCCGTAAGCGTGCGGCCCTGCAGTTCGGCGGCACGTTGAAACAAGGTTTTCTGATCGCGCGAAATTCGTGCCTCCAGACGCTCCTGCCGAGTGCGTGAAGTCGGTGTTTTTTGCAGTGTCGAGCGTGTCATTGGTTCAGCCTTTAAAACGTCCATAACGTACGGCAAATGGCCGGACAACGCAAGAGGTAGAGTTTTATTGCGTGACGACGGCTAGCCGCAACCAGGCCCAAAAAGTTTAAAATCCCATCAGATAGCCGCCATGAATGTACATGGCGTACGCCGGATTCTTACGTTTGACACTGGCGATTTTGTACGGTTCGGGATCGAGACTCTTCATCGCTCAGCGCTCATCGCGTATGGCAAACGCCCTCCGACAAGAAATCGCTATCGGTTGACGGGTACCGCAAGCACGGGACACGGCGCGTGCCGCAATACACGCTCGGTCGTGCTCCCGCGCAACGCGTCCATCAACCCGTTGTGGCCGGCCGTCGGCATGGCGATAAGATCGGCCTTCCACTCGGTCGCTTCATTCAGGATCGTGGCAACGACGTCACCCGATCGCGTGACAATTGTGCCCGGCAGGATTGAGTCGGGCTTGCGGCTCAAGATCGGCGCAGCGTTCCCGACATGGAAGAGCCGGATTTCGGCGGCATGATCTTCCGCCAGACGCGCAAAATCCTCGACATCGGGTAGTGCAGCGCCCGGGTCGGGGACATGGTCGATCGGCACAAGAATGCGTCTCAGACGGATGTGTCCTGTCGCCTGGTCGACGAAGCCGCTCGCGTCGGGTGGAACGAACAGTACGTCGGTCGCCGCACGGCGCGCCACGGTTTCGGCGACGGAACCATGCAGCCAACGCGGCACGCCCTCCCGGCCATGGGTGGCAAGCACGATCAGATTGCACGGATGCTGATCGAGGAAACCAAGGATCGCCGACACCGGGTTTTCCGGCGCCAGTTCAATCTTGTCCACCTTGATTCCGAACCGTTCGGCGACGGTCGAAGGAGGCTCGTCCTGGTCCATCAGGCCCCATGCCGCCAGCGTGCGGCGGATCTGCGGCGGGACTGCCCCGGGCAATTCGTCCGAACGCGACGCGACATGCAGAACATGGAGCCGGCTCTTGCCTTTGAGCGCAATCTTTAGCGCATGCACAAAAGCGTCCATGCTCGAATCGGAGAAGTCGGTCGGATGAAGGATCGCTTCGAATGGTGCGGGCATGGTCTTATCGTCCAATTGCGAAGGAATTCAGATTATCACGCCGATGATATCTCGCCAAAGACCACAAGGCGCGATCGGTCGCTTTGATGTGGCTCAATCGCACAGGCGCGAGCAATCGATCGAGCGTTTATAGGCCCTCGCGATTTGGAAACTTGCCGCCGTGGGGCGGCGCTGCGGGCACTTTACTCCTCTCCGGGATATGTCGTCCCGAGCGAGGCCATTTGGGTGGCGGCGCCGGCGAACGCGTCCCAAGCCCAACCGTCCCGCGGATCCTGCCGGGCGATCCAGCGATAGCCTGTTGCATTCCACGGAAGAATCTTGTCGGTCATATTGTCCAGCACATAATCGCCCTTATCGGTCGCAATCGTCAGCACCGCATGGCGCTCGTTGCGTTGGGTCATGACAATCGCGACCCGCAGGGCTTTCATCGGTAGCCCCATGTGGGCGAGCTGCTTGCGTTTTGCCAGCGCGTAATCTTTGCAATCGCCATAACCGTCAGTGGGAATCGTCCAGAATTCGGTGCGGTCGTAGTGCCGCTTGTCGTGTTCGGGCCAGATGTTGGAATTCCAGCTGACGTTGACGGCGTTCACGAGCGCCCAAATTTTCGAATCGAGCTTCACGACATCCGGCTCGGTCGTACCGGTCGTGCATTGGTCCATGAAACGCAAACAGAAACTGACAAAGCCGGGCGGCGGGTCGCGCTGGAGGATTCCGGACGCCATTGGCGTGCTCGGCGGCGGCACGAATGTTTGCGGATTCGTAGTGCACGCGCTTACGCCGAGAGCCCCGACAAGCGCTACCATACCGAAGGAGATTCGCATTTCCGTCCACAGCGCTAAACGCGTGCAGACATTGCGGTGGCGGCAATTGAAGCCGCTTTAGATCGGACGACACGAATTGATATAAGTTCAATTCAAATTTTATCGAAAATCACGTCGTCGGGACGATGGCAATGTGGGAACCCTTGCGCATGCGGTTTTTCGACGTTATTGGGACCGTTGAGGAACCGAAAGTGACTTATTCTCCGGTTAACCACCTACACAAAAAGGCGGACAGGCCAGCCGGGCTGGCCAAACGGATCGCTCGGCTATTTTCACTGGGAACCAAAAATCCTGCTGCCGTGCCCGAAGGCGTACGTGTCTATGCCGTGGGGGATATTCACGGCTGCTTGCGCGAACTCGATCGGCTCATTGCCGCGATCCTGCGCGACAGTGCGGGTTGGCCCGGCACATGCCATCTCGTCTATGTGGGAGACTATATCGACCGGGGGCCGGATTCGAAGGGCGTGGTCGAGCGCCTGCTCACACGACAGGAAGGGTTCACGGTCCATTATCTTCGCGGCAACCACGATCAGGTGCTGCTGGATTTTCTCGACGATCCGGGCGTGTACCGAAGCTGGCGGGATTTCGGCGGGCGCGAGACATTGCTGAGCTACGGCGTGGTCCCGCCCCAATTCGACGATTTGTCGGCCATGGAAAAGGCGGCTGAGCGTTTTCGTACCGCTTTGCCGAACGCGCATCTCGCCTTTTTTGAAAATCTCCAACTTTCTGCCAAAATTGGAGATTATTTTTTTGTGCATGCTGGCGTGCGTCCGGGGATCGCGCTCGATCACCAAAGTGCGGAAGACCTTCTATGGATTCGAGATGAATTCCTGGCCTCAACGTCGGATTACGGAATGGTCATTGTGCATGGCCATTCCCCCACGCCGGAACCGGTCCGGAGGCCGAACCGGATCGGTATCGATACCGGCGCTTATGCCACGAAACGGCTCACGGCGGTCGTTCTTGAAGGGGACAAATGTCGTTTTTTATGCTCTTAGCCCCAACTTAATGATGTAGACCCCAAATATTCCGGCGGCATTTGCTGCGAACTGGAAAGCCGTGTGCGATGGGTTACAGAACTGCTCTAACGATTGTTTCCGCGTTTTTCCTTCTGCTTGTATCCAGCCTTTCGATTGCTGGTGCGCAGACCGACGACGCACTGCAACCAGTAGACCATACCGCAATATCATCGGTTACAAATCTTGGCGGCGGCTATAGATTGGGAAGCGGCGACAAGGTACGCGTCAATGTTTTCGGACAGTCCGATCTCGATGGCGAATACGTTGTAGATGGCGCGGGTTTCGTCCAATTGCCCTTGATCGGACAAATCAAGGCAGCCGGCCGCACGGTGGATGAGTTTCAGAAAGACGTGACGGCCAAGTTCGCCGAAGGTTACCTGGTCAATCCGAGCGTCAATGTCGAAGTCGTCAACTACCGGCCATTTTACATAATCGGAGAAGTGAAAAGCCCGGGGCAATATGCCTATGTGAATGGCATGAGCGTACTGAACGCGGTGGCGTTGGCCGGGGGCTACACGACGCGAGCCGACACCAGCGAAGTGTATATCCGGCGCAACGGTTCCACCAAGGAAATCGAGCTTCCCGCAGACGAAACGACCATCGTCAATCCTGGTGATATCATACGCGTTTCCGAGCGATTTTTCTGAGCATCATGAATTCTTCGGGCCAATGGCAATCGACGCAAATTACCGCGAATTGATCCTGGCCCGGGCATGAATTCGATCGCTTATCATCCAGGCAAAATGCTGATATTATAAACAAAGATGCGACTAAACCTTACATCCGTCCCAAAAACCACGCAATGTAAATTTCTCAAGACAGTCCATGCCTATCGATTGTCCCCCCTCAATCATTATGGTATTTTTATCGAGGCTTGCTGACGGGATAGTTTGAGGGGTTTGCATGGGATCGAAAAGCCGTTTGGCACGCGGTCTGACGCTCGGTGTAGCTGCCGCGGCGTTTGTGTCCGTCATGGGCTGGTCTGGACAAGGCAGCTGGACGAATTTCGGATCACCCGCTATGGCGGATGCGCCGGCCTCCTCGTTGTCAGCCGTCTCGGTGGCTGAAATCCAGGTGGCCGTCCAAACTGCAATCGCCAACGTGAACCCCAGTTTGACCGGTAGCGCGCGGGCACAGGCCATCGCGCAAGCCATCGCGCAAGTGACCGCCACTGAAGTTGCAATCGACGGCGCCGCCGCCGTTTCCGTTGTGGTCGGCGCCGCGATTTCGTCCGGCATCCCCGCCGCGCAAGTGGTCGCAGACGTCCTTCCGGCGGCGATCGAAGCCGGCGTCCCCGCAGCAACGGCGATTTCCGACATAGTGGTGGGAGCCGTGTCGGCGGGCGCCTCGGCAACGCAAGTCACCGAAGCAATCATCGCTGTTGCAGGGCGGGATCAGATCACCAGCAGTTCCGTCGGTACGGGCCTTGGGCAGGCTGCGGCCTTGCTGTCGGCCAGTGATCCGAGCGCGGCAAATCAGATCGCCCAGGCGGTGTCCAACGAAGGCACCTATGGGACAGGGCAGGCTTTCTACGCGTCGGTCATTGCAAATGGCGGCTCGCAGCAACTCGCCAATGCCGGCACGCAAAATCCGCATGCCGGCACGGTGGCGACGAATCCGGTCTTTGGAGCCTTTACGGGAAACGGAAATGGGCGGCCGCAGAGCAATACACCTACAACTATACAACCCAATACGTGCACCAATCCATCCTGTACCTGAATAAGTGCTTGCTTGCCCAAAAAATAAGAAAACGCTGTAGGATATCGTGGATCTATAGGGGGTAATCGTGGATCTGCAGGGGGTAATATTGTGAAATATTGCTACAAATTTGCAATTCTCGCCACGACCTGTGTATGCGTCGGCGGGATGGCATTGCCGGTCGCCGCGCAGGATATGGCGGGACCGACGCCGTCACAAGCGAGCGAGGACCCCTATGCGGCCAAAGGCATGCCGCTTGGCGGGTTCCGGCTTTTTCCAACGCTGGATGTTACAGCGAATTATGACGACAATATCTATTTGACCCAGACCAATACCAAGAGCGACTATTTTTTCCGCGAAACGCCCCAGGTGATGCTGCAGTCCGACTGGAGCCGCCACGAATTGGATGTTTACGGCGCAGCCAACCTCTATCAATATGCTTCGCTCTCGGAACAGAATCACACGGATTGGGACGCCGGCGGCGACGGGCGGCTCGACATTTTTCGCGGGCTGGATTTCTCGGCTAGCGGTTCGTATTCGGTCGAGCATTTGGCCAATTCGTCGCCGGATCAACCCAGCAATGCCAAGACGCCGACCGAATTCGCGGTTACCCAGACCAACGCGGTCCTCGCCTATCATCCGTATCATTTTGGATTTTCGGTTGGGGGCTCCTTTACCCGCGACGTGTACGATGCAACTTTGCTGGTGGGCGGCACCACGCTAAGCAACGCGGATCGCAATGAAGATCAATACACCGCGTTTGCCAAGGCGTCGTACGAATTTTCGCCGGGCTATGCGTTGTTTCTCCAGGGGATCGACAACGATGCCCATTACGATCTGACTTATGATCGCTCCGGCTTGCAGCGCGACAATAACGGCTACGCGGTCAATGTCGGTCTGGACATGCTGGTCACGGATTTGGTCAAAGGCCAGATGTTCGTCGGCTATTTCGATCAGCGCTACAAGGGGGCGTTCACCGATGTGTCCGGCTTCAATTTCGGCGCCAAAGTCGATTGGTTCGCTACGCCGCTCTGGACGTTCCACTTGACCGCGTCGCGGACATTGAACGGCACGATCCTGTCTGCGGCCTCCACCGAAGACGATCAATCCGTGCAATTGAGCGCGGATTTCCTGGCGCGGCCCAATATTGTCGTCAATGCCTATGTCGGCTATCTGAACGCCGATTTCACCGGCTCGCCCCGCACCGACGGCTACACCACGACCGGCGTTAAGCTAACCTATCATTTAAACCGCTGGATCAGCACCGAATTGTCGGACAGCTTCCAGACGCGCAATTCGACGATCACCGGCCAAAATTTTGACGATAACGTCATTATGGCAGGCCTGAAATTCCAGGATTGAGTTATTGTAACGGACCCAGTCCGCGTGAGACGATGGCGGACAGTGGAAGAAGCGCTCGTTTTGGGCGTATTCTGAGTTGGCCGTTTTTGTCATAGGACCATGACCATACAGAAGAAGATTTCGAGCGCGCCGCTTCTGCCCACAGAGCAGGATGGCGACGCTTCTTCGCGTGGAAGCGGCGGGTTCGACCTGAGCGGCCTGTTGCGAACGATAATCGTGCGACAGCGCATCATCGCCGGCACAGCGCTCGCGGTTGTCACGCTCACACTCATCGTCGTCTTCAATATGACACCGCTCTACGACGCCAAGGCATTGGTGATGCTGGACCAGCGGCAAAACAAGGTCGTAGACGTGGACGCGGTTTTGTCCGGCCTGGCCACCGATCCGACCTCGATCGAAAACCAACTCCAGATTCTACGGTCGCGTAAGTTGATGTCGCACGTGGTCGACAAACTTCATCTCGACCAGCAAGTGGTAACGATCAAGCCCCCCAGCGTCCTCGCGGATTTGGCCTATTATGTCGACCCGGAGAATTGGTTCGGCGTATCGGCAGTCACGCAAACTCCGGAACAATTGAAAGAAGCGCGTCGCATCGGAATTATCAACGGACTTCTCGGCGCGGAAACCGTGACGGTACTGGGCCGCTCCTCGGCGATTGAGATCACGTTTCGCTCGAGCGATCCGCAGAAGGCGGCCGACACCGCCAATGCCATTGCCGACGCCTATGTCGAAGACCAGCTCAATGCCAAATTCGAAGCGACTCAAAAGACGTCTCAATGGCTGGCCGACCGCCTGCAGCAATTGTCGGCACAGATGCAATCGGTTGACGCGGCGGTGCAGGAATATAAAGCGGAACACGATATTACCCAGACACCGACGGGAGGTTCGATACTGGATCAGCAGATCGCCGAGCTGAACGGACAGCTTGTCAATGCGCGATCCGATCTTGCCGCGGCCCAGGCGAAATACTCCCAGGTACGCGCCCTCCAGGCGAATGGGCGTGCAGAGGATGTTTCGCAGGTCTTCCAAGCAGGCATGATCGAGCAACTGCGTACGCAACAGGAGGAATTGCTTCGCCAAAAGGCGCAGTATTTGACCATTTTCGGGCCACGTCACCCAAAAATGCTCGATCTGGAATCGCAATTGCGCGACCTCGATTCCAAAATCGACGAAGAAGTGAAGCGCGTTGTGGAAACGGTGGCGAATGACGTGGCCGTTGCCAGCGCGCACGTCCAGTCACTGCAAGCGAGCCTCGCGAATCTCGAAGCGCAATCGAGCGTCCAAAGCAAGGCCGAAATCAAGCTTACGGAATTGGAGGCGCGTTCGACCTCGGCCCACCAGCTATACGAAGCATTCCTCGGGAAATTCAAAGAGACACAGGGGCAAGAGGGCATTCAAACACCGGATTCGCGAATTATCTCGAACGCAATCGTTCCAGGCGCCCCCGCCGTTCCCAACAAAACGCGCGATCTTGAGTTGGCCGTAGCAGGCGGTTTGCTGCTCGGCTTCTTGCTGGCTCTCGTTGCCGAACGCCTCGATGGTGGGGTCCGCACCGTTCAACAGATCGAGCGCCTCATCGGCCTGCCCGTCTTAAGCACGTTGCCGGAGCTGGTAGGGGTTGCAAGAGCACACCGACAGGCTGCCGACCGCGTGGTGGAAAAACCCCTGTCGTCGTTCGCCGAAGCGATGCGCGGACTGCAAATGGGGCTCGCGCTCTCGAATATCGATCAACGGCCGAAGGTAATCCTGGTTACTTCCTCGGTGCCCGACGAAGGAAAAACGACGGTCGCGCTCGGTTTGGCCCGTGTCGCCGCCGGCAATGACCAAAAGGTGCTTCTGGTCGATTGCGACCTTCGCAGACCCAGCATCGCCAAGGCGTTGGGCCTCGCGGAAGACGCCAATGCGTTGGTCGATGTTCTGTCGGGGGACGCACCGCTCAAGGAACGTCTTCTGCCGGATCCGCGTTCAACCGTACAGTGCCTGGTCGCGTCGCGGATCAGAGGCAATCCACCCGATTTGCTGGGGTCGGCGGCCATGGAACGTCTTCTCGCAGGCCTCAAAGCCGAGTTTGACATGGTGATTATCGACTCCGCACCGCTGCTGCCTGTCAACGACACCAAGATTTTGGCTCGCCTGGTCGATGCCATCGCCTTCGTGGTGCGTTGGGAAAAGACGCCGCGCGAAGCGGTAACCAACGCTGTGCGAATGTTGGTCGATATTGGTGCGCCCGTCGCCGGCGTCGTCATGACGCGTGCCGACACCAAACGCTATCGCTATTACAGCTACGGCTATCAAAGCTATTATAACTACAACAAATACTATAACGACTGACGTGGCAGTTCCGGCGTGAGCCTGTCCGTATCGTCCTCCAATGCGACTGCGAACAGCGGAAGAGCGGCTATCGCCTCCCCTTTGCCTCGGGCATTGGAGCGGTTGTCTTTCGGATTGTTCGTGGCTGTGCTGGCCTGGGCGCCATTTCCGCTGGGAAGCAACCGGCCGTGGTCGTGGTCCCTTCTCTGTCTTCTGATATCCGTTTGCTGGTTCTTATGGTGCGCGTCGGCATGGGCTCGACCCCAGGCAATCGCGAACCACGTACGAGGCCTGTTCGGGCCGATCGCTATTGCTATGCTGGCCTTGGGCTGGGCCATAATCCAGATAGTGCCGTTCGTGCCGCAATCCTGGGCGCATCCCGTATGGCAGCTCGCCAACGGGGTAGTGGGCACGCATTTGCGCGGCACGATCTCCATGGCACCCTGGCGCAGCGCAACCGCACTCATGGAACTCTGCACCTACGCCATGGCCGCCTGGCTGGCCCGTATCTTCGCAAGCCGAGCGGAGCGCGCAAGTTTTCTGTTGAATGCACTTATCGTTATCGGCGCCCTTTACGCGGTCTATGCCCTGGTCCTGGCATCGCTCGGAACATCGCAATTCCAGATATTCTACGCGCTGCATTCGGAACCCGAAGCGCGTAACGTGTCGGGCCCGTTCGTGAATCATAATAGCTATGCCACCTATGCCGGGCTCATCGCGCTGTGCGCAGGGGTTCGCCTGGTGGCGACGGGCTGGGCAACAGTTGTAACCGCGCGTGGCTTGCCGAATTTGGCCCTGACGCTGGTGCAATATCTGTTCGGCGGGGGTGTCTTTTATCTGGCGGCCGCTACGCTTGCGCTTTCGACCCTTATCGCAACAGGCTCGCGCGGCGGCAACTTTGCAACACTGACCGGCATGGCGGGCTTGCTGCTGATGTCGATCACGCTGGGTAACCGTGAAGCAAAATCCGGCTGGGTCGCTGGCACGGCGCTCGCGGTTCTTGCCGGCGTTGCGGCGCTGTTCGCCATCAACGGAGAATTTCTCGCCTCGCGCCTGGATGATATCGCCGCATCCGGTCTGAACGAGAATACGCGCTTGCTTCTTTGGGATGCGGCGTTGCGCATGATCCACGACGCGCCGCTTCTGGGGCTTGGTTTGGGGACCTATCAGAGCGCCTACCCGCTCTATTCCGATGTAATGATGCCGTTCGTGATGGACAAAGCGCATAACGACTATCTGGAATTGGCAGCCGGGTGGGGCCTGCCGGCTGCACTTCTGTGGTGGTCGGCGCTCGTCTGGCTCGTCGGCATTTGCGTGCGCGGCGTATACCACCGCAGGCGCAACCAGTTGTACCCGATGCTTGCGGTCGGCGCGAGCATTCTGGTCGGCGTCCATTCGTTTTTTGATTTCAGCCTCCAGATGCCGGCGATTTCACTGACATATGCGACCATACTCGGCCTCGGAGTTGCTCAAGCCTTTCGAACGCGCGAGCAAGCGCAATGATCGCTCGCCCACAAACCTGGATGCCCGACGTTCGCAGGCCGGTGAAGGGCTGGCTCTGGTTCGGGCGGCTTGCCATGCTGTTGCCTGCGTGTGTCGTCATAATTCTAGCGGTGCCGCGCCTGCTCTCCGGGTTCGCGCTGGAAGCGGCTTTTCCGGCCACGGCCTATCTGGCCATGAACGTCCCTTTGCCGCAAACGACCGATCGATCCATCGTCCAGATATTGTCGCACGCGCCGGTCGCTGACGGGGAAACACAGGTTCTGCGCGCCGAAGCTGCGGCAGACGGGCAATTCTCGCCGGCAACAACCATCGAAATGACCACAACGGCGCTTGCTCACGCCCCAGCCGCGGCTCGTGGCTGGCTTGTGCTTGCGGAACTCGTGCGCGACCGTCATCGCAACGAGGCTGCATCGGCGCTGTCGCTCGCCATCGAACTCGCACCGCGGGAATACTATTTGGTAGGACTGCAGGCTCGCGCCGGAGCCCCACTGTGGGACGCTCTGCCCGAAGACGTCCAAGCAAAGCTGCTCAATGACGTGCGCTTGGTGGCACACAAGACCGAATTGCGCAGCGACCTGTGGGCGTTGCTGCGTGTTCCAGGCGGGCCTGCGCTCCTCACCCGGGCGTTCGCCGGTCACCCTGAGCAGTTGCGCGCCCTCAATCGCAGCCTCGCGCGCGAAAAACTCGGTCTTTGATGCTGAATGGAGAAATCGCAGGCAACCCACCCGACTGGCGGACCAAGCGCAACCCGGATTGGAGGGGGCTCTTGTCGTGAGCAACAAATTGCCCAAGCTCGACCTTTGAGCCCAGATTGACCGCGAGCGTATTTTCGAAAGCGGCCTGCGGCACCTCCGTCGGATGGCCTGGAATGTCCCCTGCCACGCCGGCAATTCGCTCTGACATCGCCCAGTGAGATGACAAAACCCGCGGCAGGAACCTCCTCCCGCGGGTTTCGCGTTGATGCAGGATCGCGGACTTATTCGGCGGCTGTGCGCGCCTCGGCGTGCTTCTTCGACATCGCCATGATGTCGCCCGAGGTCACCGGGCGCCGGTCTTCGGTCGGACGCAACCCGCCCGAGGACTTGGGCGTGGTGTCCACACCCTTGGCCTTCGCCTTGGCACGCAGGGGGCCGACGGTCAGTTCCTCGCGCCTGTAATGCTTGAACATGTCGTCGAAGCGGAAGAACCGGATCGCGTTGAGATGGGTGATCTTGTCGATCTGCTCGTCGGTCAGATGCTTGGCCGTCTCCCACAGATGCTCTGGCGCATCCGGCCACAGCGCGCCCGAGTGCGGATAGTCCAGTTCGTAGGAGACCATGTCTTCGCCGACATCCTTGAGGTTGCGCAGCCCATAGGGGTCGAACAGGAAGCAATGCATGAAGTGCCGCCGGATGATGCCGCTCGGCTTGAGGTTCTGGAGCCGCGAATGGGTCCAGGCCTTGTGACGCCAGTTGGAGAAGTCGGCCCGCTCCATCAGGTAGGGCACCCAGCCGATGCTGCCTTCCGAAATGGCGATGCGCAGCGCAATAGAACCGGCCAGCACGTTCCACTGACGCGCGTCGAGAACACCGAACCGGGAACGGCAGCTTCAGCAGGCCGGAACACCGAGGCCGTTGTGTGTCGCGATAGAGAAATGGTGGGCGGTACAAGGATCGAACTTGTGACCCCTACGATGTCAACGTAGTGCTCTCCCGCTGAGCTAACCGCCCGCCAACGGGAGGGTCGATATAGCCGGGGCGCCGATGCCGGGCAAGCCGCTTTGAGGGCGGACGGTGGGAATGGCCAGCAGGGATTGTCGAGAGTGCGGCGGGGCCACAGGTCCCGGCCAGGCGCTAATAGGACGAATCCGCAATTCGCCCCGTTCCGGAGGCGAGGCTGTGCGCGAATTTCACGTCCGAAGCGGACCGGCGTCCCTTTAATCCATGATTAGCCATATTCTTTTATCCTGCGTCCAAATCGTAGGGCCTGCAAAGGCCTTGGCGCGGGAGTGGCCTTTGGAGTCGCAGAGAAATCTTCTTGCGAGTGGTCGCGCGAGGCGCACACAGCCCGAGTTGAATATCATCCTCCTGGCGCATGAGCGGTTCGTGCATCACGAACCGGGCGGGCTCAGGGCGCAATTGGCCGCGATGGATTTGTCGCGCCTCAATTTCTCGCAGCGGATTCTCAAGGACGCCGATCTGGCGGGTGCGACGCTGGTCGGTGCCATGCTGGCCAGAATCGATTTGGAACGAGCGAGCCTCTATTGCGCCGATCTGAGGCTCGCCGATCTGCGCCACGCCAATTTGAGCTTCTCCGACATGCGCGGCTGTTCGCTACGCGGCGCCAATCTGTCGTGCGCCGTCCTCGACAATGCCGATTTGCGCCAGGCGACAATGGCAGGGGCCGGCACGCAGCCGTTTTACATCGCCGATGGAGGCCAAAACGGCGCCCCCGGGACACAAGGCAGGAACAGCGCCGTCGGCGTGGATTTCAGCAATTGCTCGATGAAGCGCGCGTCCCTCAACGGCGCCAATCTGAGAGGCGTAAATTTCAATGGCGCGTTGTTGCAGGGTGCGGTGTTCAAGGGCGCCAAGCTCACCGACGTGACGTTCCGCGGTGCAGTGCTCACCGGCGTCAATCTCAGCGAGCTGAACGTGGCTGCCGAGGCGCTGGAGGGCGCCATCACCGAGCCGTCGGCGGAAGCGTCGGCGCACGCGACAGAATTGAAGGCGCTGCTCGACGTCCACCAATTGTGGATTCGCACAGGCGGCCGGGAGGGGACGCCGGCCAATCTGGATGGTGAAGACCTCCGCCCGTTGCAGTCCTATTTCGCCGGCCGCCATTTGACAGCGCTTTCGGCACGCAACGCGACCGCCATCGGGGTCAATTTCTCCGGTTGCAAGCTTCAGGGCGCCCGCTTCGAAGGCGCCGATCTGAGGGAGGCCGACTTCTGCCAAGCCGATTTGCGTGCGGCTTCGTTCCGCTCGGCCCAACTCGCCCATGCCCGCTTCGCCAATGCGGACCTGCGCCCGCTCATCCTCCAGGACGGCCGCCGTCATCGCGTCGATCTTTGGGAAACGGTGGCGCAAGCGGAGCAGTTCAGCGGTGCCAGGCTCGACGAGGGGATCGAAGAACTGGGGCTGGGGATGGTCCCTAACGGCGCGCGGTCCTGACGGACGGCGCAATCGTTACGGGCAATCGCTCATGGGCCGGCCGCCACGATCAGGCGGCGATCATGCGTTCCACTTCCTGCACGATTTCACGCAGATGGAAGGGCTTCGAGAGCACCTTGGCTTGCTTGGGCGCATTGGAGGAGGGGTGAAGCGCTACAGCGGCAAATCCGGTGATGAACATGATCTTCAGGCCCGTGTCCATTTCGGCCCCACGCTTGGCAAGTTCGATGCCGTCCATGCCGGGCATGACGATATCGGTCAGAAGCAGATCGAAGCGAAAGCCCTTGAGGCATTCGAATGCTTCGGTGCCGTCGCCGAAGTCCGTAACCTCGTGACCGGCCTTGGCCAGTGCCCCCGCCAGAAACCGGCGCAGCGATTCATCGTCTTCGGCTAAAAGAATGTGCGCCATGTCCCACCATGTTCCCGCGCGAATAAAGCGTATATCGCCAAAACCGTAAATGGCAGTTAACGCGCCGGCAGGTCGGCAACACCAAAATTCGCCACACGAAGGCGAGATGCTTGATCCGGACGCCGCCTTGGTGGTCCACTCGGGCGGGAATCCGGTTGGGAACTAAGGCGATGGCGATCGAGGGGCAGGAGAGCGAAGACGCCCTGCCTGCTGATCATGTCCTCGGCTCACTCTACCGCGAGCCGTTCCGCGTGTTCCGGCCACCGACGCAAGACGTGCCTTTCGTCTTCGCCTCGCCCCATTCCGGTCGCACCTATCCGCCGAGTTTCCTCGCACAGAGCCGGCTGTCGTTCGACAATTTGAGACGGTCCGAAGATGCGTTCGTCGAGGAACTGTTCGTGTCCGTCCTTGATTGCGGCGCACCTTTGATTGCTGCGTCATTTCCGCGCGCCTATCTCGATGTCAATCGGGCGCCGGCCGAGCTCGACGCCGCCATGTTCGAGGGGCCCCTGCCCTTTGCCGTCGATGCGGCAAGCCCCAGGGTCAATGCCGGGCTTGGCGTGATCCCCCGCATCGTTCGCGAAGGCGCAGATATCTATCGTGCCAAGCTGGCAACGCAGGAGGCCAGCGCGAGGCTGCGGCGCCTTCACCGCCCCTATCACGCGGCGCTTATGCGGCTGGTTGAAGAAACCTATGCCCGCTTCCGCGTGACGGTGATCATCGACTGCCATTCCATGCCGTCGGCAACAGCGGCACCGGACATCGTGCTGGGTGACCGCCATGGCATTTCGGCGGCCCCTATGCTGACCCGCGCGGCAGAGGATGCCTTCCGACAACTGGGATTTTCGGTGGCACGCAATGTTCCCTACGCCGGGGGCTACACCACGCAGCTTCACGGCCGACCCAGCCGGGCACATCACGCGCTGCAGATCGAAATCAATCGGGCGCTTTATCTCGACGAGGACAATATCCGACCCGGACCTCGATTCGCCGAGCTGAAGGCGAGGTTGGCGGCAGGACTGCGCGCGCTGGTGTCATTTGATCCGGCAGCCCTCATCCCGCTCCGGGGTGCGCCAAGCCACGCCGCCGAATAAAAAAGGCCGCTCCCGAAGGAGCGGCCAAGTTCAGGGAGGAAACGCCCAGGAAGGGCAGCGGCATCCCCGAGAGGAACTCAGCAATGCCGCACCGCAATAATATCGCAGGGCTTTCGCTGCGGCGCAACAGAAAAGTTGGTCGCACCTACGAAAATTTGGGCGGAAACCCTGAGCTTCTCTATTAACCATCTCCCGGAGCAAATTGCCGTATTTTTGTGCGTCGCAGCATTCGTTTGGCGGAATCTCCGCCAAAATACGCACAGATTCATGAAACCATGATCGCACTGCAACAAGAACTTCGCTTTTCGCAGGCAGTCAGAGGTAGCAGCGATCCGTACTGATTCGCGGGGCAGACATAGACGAAGACGGTGCGGCGTCATCGGGAGCATTGCATGGCCGAAATCGCCTGGTCCTTTTTGCGCAAGCGAAGCCTGCCCGAGGCCTTGCGGTTCGGAGATACGTTTCGCCGCAGTCCGGCGCATCGCGGCGGACATGGCGAACCGGTTCGCGCCACCCGCCATCACCGCACAATCTTCATCTCCGACGTGCATCTGGGAACGCGCGGCTGCAAAGCCGATCTGCTGGCCGATTTTCTGACGCGCAACACCTGCCAGACGCTCTATCTCGTCGGCGATATCGTCGATGGCTGGCGCCTGAAATATCGCTGGTTCTGGCCCGACGCCCATAGCCGCGTCGTGCAGGCTATCCTGCGCAAGATCGACGGTGGCACGCGCGTCATCTTCGTCCCCGGCAATCATGACGAATTGTTCCGTGCCTATTGCGGGCGCGAAGTGGCCGGGGTGGAGATCGTGCGCGAAGCCGTGCACGAAACCGCCGACGGCAAGACGCTGTTGGTTATTCACGGCGACCATTTCGACGCGGTGATCGCCTATGCGAAATGGCTCGCTCATCTGGGCGACTGGGCCTACACGGTTGCGCTGCACCTGAATGAATGGTGTCACTGCGCCCGCCGCCTTCTGGGCCTGCGGTACTGGTCGCTCTCCGCCTATCTGAAGCAGAAGGTGAAGAATGCGCTGGAATATATCTGCCGCTTTGAAGAAGCTGTCGCAGGCGACGTTCGCGCCCGCGGATTCGACGGCGTCGTGTGCGGCCATATTCATCACGCGGCGATCAAAACGATCGGCGGCGTTCTCTACCACAATGACGGCGACTGGGTTGAAAGCTGCACCGCTCTTGTCGAAGATACCCGCGGAAACTTGGAGATTCTCCGCTGGGCAAACGCGGGCGCACGGCCTTTCTCCGCTTCGGCCGATCACGCGACAGACGACATCGCGGCAGCCATTCCGGCTTGAGGGCGAGCGCCTGATGCGGGCCGGCACATCGCTGGCACCGCCGGTCGCGGCGCCAAAGGCCGGGGCCGACACCGCATCCGAAGACGAGCAGGCGTTGCGCCTGCTGATCGTCACGGACGCATGGGCGCCACAGGTCAACGGCGTCGTACGCACGCTCGAAACGCTTGGCAGGGACCTCGAAGCGCTCGGCCACGAAGTGCGGTATGCCACGCCCGAGGGGCGCTTTACGGTGCCCCTGCCGACCTATTCCGAAATCCGGCTGGCGGTGTTTCCGCGCAAGAGCCTCGAGCGCATGATCGACAGCTTCGCACCCGATGCGATCCACATCGCGACGGAAGGCCCGCTGGGGTTGAGCGCGCGCGCCATCTGCCTCAAGCGCAACATCCCGTTCACGACCTCGTTTCACACGCGCTTTCCGGAATATGTCCATGCCCGCTTTCCCGTCATCCCCGAAAGCGCCGTGTACAGCTTCTTGCGATGGTTCCACGGTCCCGCCAATACGCTGATGGTGGCGACGCCGTCCTTGAAGCTTGAACTGGAAGCCCATGGTTTTCGCAATGTGCGGATATGGTCGCGCGGCGTCGATGTGGAGAAATTCCGCCCGATTCCCGAGGCACATCTGCCATTCGAGCATCCAATCTGGCTCTATGTCGGCCGCGTCGCCATCGAAAAGAATATCGAAGCGTTTCTCGACCTCGACCTGCCCGGCACCAAGGTAATCATCGGCGATGGGCCGGCGCGCGCGCAGCTCGAACGGCGCTATCCGAAGGCACGGTTTCTCGGCCCCAAGGTCGGCGAAGACCTGGTGAGCCATTACGCGGCAAGCGACGTTTTCGTCTTTCCCAGCAAGACGGACACGTTCGGTCTTGTCATGCTGGAGGCGCTTGCCTGTGGCGTACCGGTTGCCGCGTTTCCGGTGCAGGGTCCGCGCGATGTGATCGGCGATTCCTCGGTCGCAGCCCTCGATGACGATCTCGGCCGCGCCTGCCTGAAGGCAGCGACGATTTCGCGCGAGGCCTGCCGCGCATTTGCGCTTACACGTTCGTGGCGCACTTGCACGGCGCAGTTCCTCTCCAACCTGCCGCGGGGACGTAAAGCGGGCTGAACGTCCCGGCGCTCCGCAATAGCGGTGCGCTGCAATGATTGCCTGTAGGACCGGCGCTGGCGATGTCAATCCGCCGACCGGGCTCCGCCGGGCTTTACATGATTGAACGTGAATATGTTTACGATGCGGTCGGCCAGTTCGCCGTCGGACGAATAAGGGAGAAAAATCGCATCGAAACCTGGATGAAAGAAATCATTGTACAGGCCGGCAGGGCCGGTCAACCTCAATGGCATACGTTTGAAGCAGGCGCGCCAGTATAGCAACAGCATCGCATCCGCGAGTGGCCCATCCGTTCGCGCGAAGGCCTCGCGAACTGTTTTGCCGACACCATCGGCGAGAAAATATTGGCTTATCTCGGAACCCACGACGCGAAAGCGAAAATCGGTGTAATCGGGCAGGGCATCGGCGACAATCACCCAAGGCAGATTTCCCCGGACTTCTTGCGGAACGAAACTCTTCCGCAATGGAAGCCGGGCCTCGCCACGCTTCTGGCGCCAGTAATTGAGGAAGAAGATTAACCTGGAATCATCGACCTGATCGGGATCGTCGACAAGCATGCTCGTGCATGCAAGTTCATCGACACAGGGAACGTGTCCGGTCATGCTATCAGCCTTCGCCTCCCATGGCGGCCAGCTTCCCGGGTTCAGAAGCAGAGGCGGATAGAGACCAGGTTTGCGCAGGCCCGGGCTGAGGAACGGCGAACTTGAGTGTGGCTGCGCCCACCACCCGATTGCGGCCGCAATTCTTCGCCAGGTACAGAGCGGCATCTGCCGCGGCCAGCAGATCTTCCATTGAGTTTCCATGTGCGGGGAACGTCGCCACGCCGATCGAGGCGGTGATCTGCTTTGTTGCCAGCCCCTTCGACATAACCCGCAGCCGTTGGGTTGCAAGACGCACTTCTTCGGCGCGCTGCAGCGCCAATTCGTGGGCGGCACCGGGCAGCACCAACGTGAACTCCTCGCCGCCATAACGGCAAGCAATGTCTTCGCTTCGTACGCTGCGGACGAGAAGCTGGCCGAAACTCGCGAGCACATGATCGCCGCAGTCATGGCCGTGTTCATCGTTAAACTGCTTGAATTGATCGATATCGAGCATCATCACGGAGACCGGAACGTCGTATCGGCGCGCACGCGTAATCTCCCGCGCCAAGGATTCATCGAGATAACGTCGGTTGAACAGCCCCGTAAGTTGGTCCCGGAGCGATTGGTTGCGTAAGGAGTCCTGGAGCTTCAGATTGGCGAGTGTCGGCGCCATGCGTTCGGCGATATTCCGGGCGATCTTCCAATCGTCCGCAACCGACGCGGCGCTCCGCTCGGTGTAGAGGCTCATAATCCCCCGCGTCTCCCCCTGCCCCAGAATGGGGATGCAAATGCTTTGCGTTGCTCCAACCGGGATATGGGCGCAACGCGGATTGCTGCCCCCTTCTGTATAGACGTGCAGCTTCCCCCGCCGGAGGCTCCAGCATTCCTCAGGCAGGATCGCGACGATTGGACATTCTTCGTTGCCTTCGGTTACGCCCTTCCATTGGTAGAGTTCCACCACATTGCGTGAATCGTCGTAGAGACCGATTTCTGCCGAAACGGCGGGCAGGAAATGCGCGACCTGATGCAGTGCAAGCACGATAGCTTCCTTCACGGTGCGGCAGTTCTGCAGGATATCTCCAAACCGGCTGATGGCCTGCGCCACACGATTATGATTTTTCAGCCGTTCGATAGACGCTTCGAGTTCGGCATTGGCCTTGAGGAGCGAAGAATCCGCACCGCGGCGTCTTTCCGATTCCTTGTCCATACGCGCGAACACGACGCATTGGACGAGAAAGTAGAGGATCAGCCCGATACTGCCGGCAAGGATTGCGGACCGGAGAGAATCGTTTGCGTGCTTCATGCTCGCAGTGAGCGATGCGCGTTCCTTCGATTCGAATGCCGCGATTGTCATTCGGACATGGTCGAGGGTGCGCAGCTTGGTGTCTTCGTCGATCAGCAACCGGCGAACGGAATCGAGCCGTCCAGATTGGTATGTTTCTACGATCCGGCTCGAAACGGCGGATTGTTCCCTTATGGCGCCTTCGAGTTCCTTCAGACGCTGCAGAACCGGCTGGCTGCCGTCGGCCAATCCATAGAGACCGGCCAGATTCACGGTTATGTCGGAACCGGCGCTGCGATAGTCCGCGAGCAGGTTTGCATTACCCGTTATGACGTAGGTTCGCAGCGCATTGACCTGGGCCTCGACGGAGTTACGCGTCGTTGCAAGCCCGTCGAGAGTCGCATGGTCGCTGGCAATCGAGGAATAGTCACTCAGAAGGTCCTCGACGCTCAGCGCCACGTAAAATATCGCGGCCACGAGCACCGATACGGAAAACGTGAACAAGGCGAGCGATATGCGCCCCTCGCGAAACCGGTCAAACAGAACCCGCCAATCCTTCACGCCGGTCACGGTCGTCTGCGCTCGCTGGGGCCAATCCGGTATGCAGGCCGAAAGACGCTCGACAGGAGACGACAAACCGGTCGAATCCGAGCCGGCAACCTCATGACCGGCCCCGGTGCCGGTCGGTGCGGCGAAGCGCCGTCCGCGCAATACGGGCATGCGTTGCCTGCAGGCCAACCGGACCGAAGCGATCCATCGCGCTCTCCCAGCCCAGAAACTCTTCCAAAGAAATCGCATAGCGTGCGCATGCCTCCTCCAAACTCAGGAGCCCGCCGCGCACTGCGGTAACGATCTCAGCCTTGCGCCGCATGACCCAGCGCATGGTCTGCGGTGAGGGCAGGTTCTCCGGAGTAAGTAGCTTCCCGTCCGGTCCGTAAATCCGTCCGGTCGTGTGGGCCTCGGTGCTGGTCATCCTATTCATCCGTTTTATGCGAGCAGCAGGGCGCACATACGCCCGACTGCGCCGCGTCGTGTCCGCTCAATGGGGCTGTATTTCGCTATGGACTCGCAGAAGCACGCTGGCCAGGGTCTCTATACTTTTGGCCAGCCGCAGCACGGCGTCCGTCAGTTGCATGAGTGAAACCTCGGTTTCGGTTTCCGTCTCGTTTCCGCCATCGCGGTAAAAGAGCGGAACGAATTCTGCTTTCTCGGTTGGACGCATTGTTCGATTCCTTCTCGCTGGTGTGTCGCCAACCGGTCTCGCCTTCTGTGCCCGACTGGCCATGGCACGATCACGAACGTCCGAAGGGGGTGGAACGCCGATGTTCAGCACTCCGCCGTCCCCGGCCACCCTACCAACCCTTTCTCGGTTATCGTTCGAACCCGCCGAGATCATTGCGCCGCACGATCGGATATTCCGCGTGATCCAACAAAGGGCTTTGTTGATCGGGATGTCGGGTTCGATCTTGCGCAAATCGAATTCGTCGAACGCCCGGCGAATGTTCACCGGTTCGGCCGGGCGGGATCTGCCGCGATCGCCCACGGCCGGCGCTGTTCCCGGATCGTTTTTGG
Source organism: Rhizomicrobium sp. (assembly GCA_049692035.1). GTDB lineage: Bacteria > Pseudomonadota > Alphaproteobacteria > Micropepsales > Micropepsaceae > Rhizomicrobium. Next base: position 22,304 of record JBAVOL010000006.1, on the reverse strand, counting down.
ACAGCGACGGTTTCACGCATGTCGGTTCCTTGACTGTCTGCCAGGGCTTGCCCCGGCATCCGTTCCAAGCGGCGGGCGAGTGTTGGTGCGATCGCTTCGGGATAAACACATCAATTCTCCCGGCTTGGAATATTATGGAAATGGCGGCTCTACAGATGCGACTATCGTAAGTATTAGTAGTTAAACATTTCTTTCTGTTGCTTTGATTTGCGAATACGTTCAATAAAATGACGATAATATATCACTGAAGACAATATTTATATCGATTGTGATCGAAATTAGATCACATGAGTACTCATAACGATCAAACTATTACTTTTAGTATGACCGGGAACGCATGCGGTTTATTTGGACAGACGAGGAAAATCCTGGTCCATCGCGCCCGCGCCGGGACGGCGACCATTTTGCGCATGGAGTGCGCGGGCGATATTCCGCATCGCCATTGTCCGCTGATCGAAAAAATCCAACAGGCGCTTCTTAACGGCGGCGTTCGGTTTGCCGAAAAGGATGACGCTGGTGCACGGGTTCAATTCACGACAAGCGCAGCGCTCATATGCCTGAAAACGCACCTTTGTCGACGAGGGGCAGAAAAGCAACCGTTCAATCCCAAGATCGAAGCGCTGCTGCCGAGCTTGGGAATGCCCGGTCGACACGGCATCATTTTGCCCTGACAGAGTCCATGAATGTCTGAACGATCCGATATTGGCTTTCGCTCGGATAGACTGTCTCGGCGATAAACGTCGATGTCGCGGAAAGACAAATCTTCGCCGAAATACGATAGGCGCTGTTTTCGGCGGCCAGCGCACCCTCGACTTCTTTGCAGTCGGGCCCGAGTTGTCCCAGAGGGCGAGGCGCGGCGCCCTGGACGCCTAACGCCCGCGCGATGCGTTCTATGGGAGTCGTCGCGTTGCGGCCGGTGAGAACCGGCGGTGCCCTGAGCGGGGCATCGAGCGTTTCGATGCATATGGCCGAGAACCGGACGCCATCATGGACAAGGTCCGCGGCCCAAGCGCGATGGCCCCATTCATCCTTTTTTTTCCGTACATCGGGTGGCAGCGGGAAGCTCACCGCATAGGCGCACGAAGGCGGCGCAAAGACCGTGCCCGAATCAGGCGCTGCAGACATCGTCAAGATCGCGGTCAAACCAATGAAACTTACCCAGAGTGCAATTTCCGGATCGTTTTTGTGCAGCATCAGGTCCACGCACGTCAGCTCCTTAATCGTCTGCCGCGGCTTGTCTTGTACCAGGCACAAAATCTCACGGCCTGGAACATTGTTGATACAAATACTCCAACAGATGGACGATGATAAGTATTTGAAGTTAAATATTTGTTGCGTTTACGCGTATTCATGGGTATTTTCTGTTACATGATGTGAATGTACCAATAAATACCATTATGAGATCGAAAATGATCGAAATTAGATCATTCATAGCCTCGGATGGGACCATTGATTACTGGAAATCTGATTAGGGGCGCGCGCGGTTTATTGGGTTGGTCGGCAAAGACCTTGGCCGATCGCGCTCATATTGGGACGGCGACCGTTTTGCGCATTGAGCGTGCAAGCGATATTCCGCATTGTTATTGGCAGACGATCGAAAAGATCCAGCAGGCGCTCCTTGGCGGGGGCGTACGATTCATCGTGGAGGATGATATTGGCGCGGGCGTTCAATTCACGACACGAAACGCGCAGCTTCATAAATCCGAAAGCGCATCTCCCGGAGGGCGACGGGTAGAGAAGCAACCTTCGCGCCCATTCCGAAATCAGCAGTGAGGCCGTCTTCGTGGCGAGCGACAGCGCCGATCTTGTCGGTTCTCAACAACCCCGGCGCGCCTGCCCTGCTCGGTTTCTCTCCAACCTGCCGGTCGTACGCAACCCGCGTGGCAGCCGGATGTCGCCCCTGCGGTGATGGCAATCCCGCCAGCCGAGCGGGTCGGGTCTGTGCGGCGGGGGGGCGAGGACACTTTACGATTGGATGAATGATAGCAAATAATGACGTTGACAGAGTGTCGCATCTGGCTCATTTTTAAAGATGCTATCGATGCTGGTTTGGTTATTGTCAGCTTTTGTTAAGGCTGAAGGGAACGGAAACCGCTTGATTACGGGCAACCGGGATAAAACCCATGGTAACCGGAAATTTGGTTAGGGGCGCGCGAGGTTTATTGGGCTGGTCGGCGAAAACCTTGGCCCACCGCGCTCACATCGGAACGGCAACCGTTTTGCGCATCGAGCGCGCGAACGATATTCCACATTGTCATTGTCAGACGATCGAAAAGATCCAGCAGGCGCTTCTCGATAGCGGTGTGCGATTTGTGGAAGATGATGACGGTGGCGCGGGCGTTCAATTCATGACGCAAGATGCGCAGCTTCATACGTCTGGAAGTGCACCCCCCGCCAGCCACAGGTCGGAGAAACGATCTTTTCTGCCACCCCCAAATCGGCCGTGAGATCGTCTCCCCGGCGAGCGACAATGGTGATTTCGCCGCTTCCGACAAACCCATTGCCCGATTGCCCGGGGCAGCCGCAGGAAAGCGTGACGGTGCTTCCTTTCCCGGGACGCGACTTGTGCCGGGACGCAAGCCATCTGCATTTCCAGACGACAAACCAGAGCTGCCGTAATATTCAAACTGTCGTCGTATTTGGCCTGCCGGTACGCCTGTACAGTTCAGTTCCTCTCAAATCTTCCGGTACGGACGTATCCCGCGCGGCATCGGGGCATCGCGCCCCCGGCGGCGGCAATCCCGATCAGCCCGGCCACCAGGTTTATCCGCCGGCTTGCCGTGTGGAACCGAACAGCGTAATTCGGCGCGGGACAAGCCGCGCGATTGGCGTGGTCAAGCCTGCTAGGTTCCGCTCTTCCTGTGTCTTCCGGTCCATCCATGCAATCCCTACAGGCTTCCCGTCGGGTCGAGCGCGTCGGCATCCAGGAATGGTTGTTTCTCGCCGGCATTATCGCCTTCTGGGCCGCCTTCGTCGTCAGCCGCGGAGAAGACCGCTCCTGGGACTTCCGCAATTATCACTGGTACATCCCGTACGCCTTCCTGCACGGAAGGCTCGGGTTCGACGTCGCGGTCGCCCATCAGGCCACCTACTACAATCCGTTTCTCGACATTCCTTTCTATTGGCTGGCGACGCACACCCATGCCTGGTTTGCGCTCGGCGTGCTGGGTGCCGTGCAAGGCGCCAACATCGTGCCACTCTATCTGATCGCGCGATCGATTTTGCGCGTCGAGCAAAAGGAACTTGCCGCCGCGATTCTTTCGCTTCTGTGCATGACGGGCAGCCTGACGCTCTATCTTGCCGGCACGACCTACTACGATAATGTGATGAGCGTGTTCGTGCTGACGGGCCTCGCGCTGATCGTCACGGGGCGCGATCTGTTGCGCGAGGGGCCGCTCGTTCGCGGCGCAGCCGTGGCCGGCGTTGCGGGCTTTGCAGTCGGCAGCGCCGTCGGATTGAAATTGCCCGAGGCCCCGTTTGCATTGGGTTTTGCGGCGGCGCTAGCCATCCTGCCGGGCGATTGGCGGCACCGCTTCACACGGCTGCTTGCCGGAGGCGCGGGCGGAATTGCGGGGGTCGCGCTGTTTGCCGGATTCTGGTTTGCCAAAATGGCGCATCTGACGGGCAATCCGCTGTTTCCCTATTTCAACCAGTATTTTCATTCGCCGCTGGCGCTTACCGCATCCTATCGCGACATGCGCTTCATCCCTAAGGGGCTCAAGCTGCAGCTGCTGTTTCCGTTGCTGTTCTCGATCGACTGGCGGGTGGCCGACGACCTGCCCTTTTACGACATACGCGTCGGCCTCGCCTATGTGCTCGTCATCGTCTCGCTGCCCGCTGCATTGCTCGCCAGCACGTTCCCTGGCTGGCGCGCGCGCGCAGCCCTTGTCGCGCCGGAGGCGTTGGCAGCGCTCCTTGCCTTTGCCGTTGTGAGCTATGTCGCTTGGCTTAGGGTGTTCGGCATTTACCGCTACATCCTCCTGCTCGAAATCATGGCGCCGATCCTGATCGTCCTGTGCGTCGAACTGTGGCCGTTGTCGGAGCGCGCACGCCTGACGATCGCGGGCGCCATGCTGCTCGCCATGGTAGCCCTGACACATACCGAGATGGTGGACCGCGCCCCGGTCGGCGATCCCTATATCCAGGTGACGATCCCGCCGATCGCTCACCCCGACAAGACGATGATCCTGATGACGGGCGAGACGCCGCTTGGCTATCTCGCGCCGTCCTTTCCGCCGCAAATTCCGATCATGCGCATCGACGGCTGGATGATCCAGCCCAGGGACGGTTCGCATCTGACGGCCGAGACACGCGCTCGCGTGGATCGTTTCCGGGGCGATCTCTATGTCGTCTTCAATACTTTCGAGGCAGCCCGCAACAAGGACGCCCTGGCCGCTTACGGCTTTGCCATCCGCCCGGCGCTGTGCCGGGATATTGTCACCAATCTCGGCGGGCCGTATGGGTTCTGCCCGCTGACCCGGATACAGGCACCCGCATCATGACCAGGAGCCCGGCCCGAATTGCCGTCCTCATCCCCTGTTACAACGAGGAGGCCGCGATCGGACAAACCGTCCGCGATTTCCGCGCCGCCCTGCCCGCGGCGACCATCTACGTCTACGACAACAATTCGACAGACCAGACGATCGCGCGCGCGCAAGAGGCCGGCGCCGTGGTGCGCAGCGAGAAACGGCAAGGCAAGGGCAATGTCGTGCGCCGCATGTTCGCCGACGTCGAGGCCGACGTCTTTGTCCTTGTCGACGGCGACGACACCTATGACGCGTCTGCCGCGCCTGCGCTGGTGAAGCGGCTCGTCGAGGAGGGCTTCGACATCGTCTCGGGACGGCGCATCGCGACCGGGCAAGCGGCCTACCGGGCCGGCCATGTGCTCGGCAACCGCCTGCTGACGGGCCTGACCGCCACGATGTTCCGGGTGCGCCTCGCCGATCTCCTGACCGGTTATCGCGTGATGTCACGCCGCTTCGTCAAATCGTTCCCGTTCACTGCGGAAGGGTTCGGCATCGAAACCGAGCTCACCGTGCACGCCGTGCGCCTGCTGATGCCGATGATCGAGATCGATACGCGCTACAAGGAGCGGCCGGAGGGTTCCGTCAGCAAGCTCAATACCTGGCGCGACGGTTTGCGCATCCTGTTCACGATCGTCAGTCTCGTGCGCGAAGAACGCCCGCTGGTGTTCTTCTCCAGCCTGTTCGCGGCTCTCGCGCTGTTATCGCTTGCAATCGGCACACCGGTCGTCATCGAATATTTCGACACGCACCTCGTACCGCGCCTGCCATCGGCGGTGTTGTCGACCGGGCTGATGCTGCTCGCGTTTCTGTCGCTCGCCAGCGGGCTCATCCTCGACACGGTGACCCGCGGGCGCTGGGAATTGAAGCGTATCGCCTATCTTGCCATTCCCGGTCCGCAGGGACTCACGCTACCATGACCGCCCTTTCGGCAATTTCGGCGTGCCTCCTGCAGTCGCGCTTCCTGCGCTTTGGGCTGGTGGGAACGGCCGGCTTCGTCGTCAACGAAGCGGCACTTTGGGTGGTGCACCACCTCATAGGGCTCAACAATTATTGGAGCTGGCCCCCGGCGTTTATTGTCGCCGTTACGTTCACCTGGTGGGGCAATCGCGTACTCACCTTCTACGAACACGCGGCCCGCTCGAGCCTCATGCGGGAATGGGGAAAATTCGTTGTCGCCAACGGGCTCGGCGCGATCGCGAACTACCTGCTCTATGTCAGCATGTTGCGCTTCGCGCCGCCACCGGCCGACAATCCCTATCTCGCGCTCGCGGCCGGCACGCTGCTCGGTCTGGTGTTCAATTTCACGCTGTCGAAACGCTTCGTCTTCCGCAGTTCATCCCATTCGGCCTAGTTCGTTGAGTACGGCCATGCCGCCGGACTCGTCGATATCGGTGCGCGTCGTTTCGGTGAGCCGCGCCAATGTCATGTAGAAGCCGCAAGTGACGATCGTCTCGACGATTTCCTGCGGCGAGAAATGCGCTTTCATTGCCTGCAGCGCCGCTTCGCTCGCGCGCACATCGCGGATCACTTCGCCGGCGAAGCGTAGCAGCACCCTGTCGCGCGCATCGAAGCAGGAATCGTCGAGCCGTTCGGCTTCGAGAGCGGCGATCTGATCCTTGCGGCAGCCGAAATTCTCGGCAATCGGGACATGCTGCACCCATTCATAGGTCCCGCCTTCGAGCCGTGCGACGAGCAGAATGACGAGTTCGCGCAAGCGCGCATCGAGTTGCTGCTTGGCGAGGATCGCGCCGCCCAACCGCATGCCTGCGACGAAGCAACTGGGTGCATTCGCCCACATGCGGAAAACGTTGAGCTTGCGCGGCAGACGCTCGAACACCGCGCGCGCCGTCTCGGGCAGAGAGTCGATATCGGCAAATGGTATCAAGGCCATGGCATTCTCCGGGATATTTGCAAGGAGCATGGCCGACGCGCGCAGCTTTGCGCAACTTCCGTCAGCGCGAATCGACGGTCACCGCTTTGACGACCGCAAAGAGCTGCAGTCCCGGCTGGATATCCAGCCGGGCAAGCGAGGCGCGGGTGATCCGCGACACGATCTTGATCCCGCCGCAGGCGAGTTGAACGTCGGCATGGGCGTCATCCGTCGCCTTCGCCGCAACGACACGCGCCGCCAGGACATTGTTGGCGCTGATGCCGACCGGCTGCTCCCGCGCCAGCATCACGTCTTCCGCCCGCAACCGCACCCGCACGGTGCGGCCGACGGGCTGCTCGAGCCGCGGAACGAAAAACGTGCCGCCGGCAAAAACAAGCGCAGTCAGTCCGTCGTTCTTGTGGTGCGCACAAACCGTTGCGGCAAAGACGGCACCCACCGGGGCGGTTCCGGCGAGGCTGGCGAATTCGATATCGGGCAGGAGGTCGAAGACGGCCCCTTGCGCCGCAATGCGCCCATCGCGAACCACGAGCAAATTGTCGGCAAGGCGGGCAACTTCGTCGAGCGCATGGGTCACATAGATCATCGGCAGGCCCGCGTGGTCGCGCAGCCTTTCGAGCCAGGGCAGGATTTCCGCTTTTCGCGCCGCATCGAGCGCGGCGAGCGGTTCGTCGAGAATGAGAAGATTCGGCGAAGACAGCAGCGCGCGGCCCAGCGCCACACGGCTCTTCTCGCCGCCCGACAAGCCCCGAGGTTTGCGCGCCAGCAAAGCGTCGAGCCCGAGCAGATGCACGATCTGCGCGAACGCCTGCGCGTCGGCGCGGGCTTCTGCGCGCCGCCAGCCGAAGCGCAGGTTATTTTCGACGCTCATATGCGGAAAGAGGCGCGCATCCTGGAAGACGTAGCCGATACGCCTGTGTCTCGGCGGCACGAAGATGCCGGCGCGCGAATCAAACAATACGCGATCGGCGACGACGACGCGTCCGTCTTTCGCGCGCAGCAATCCGGCAATGGCATTGGCGATCGACGACTTGCCGGCGCCGGACGGCCCGAACAAGGCGCTTACACCGGGGCGCGCAATCGTGAAACTGGCGTCGAGTTCGAAATCGCCGAGACGATGACGCAGCGCGACCTCGATCGTCATCGACCGACCAGGGCGCGCACGCGTCGATCGGCAATTTCTGCGAGCGTCACGCCGCCCAGCGCCAGCGCAATCGACAGCGCCGAAAGGCGCGCGGCCTCCGTTTCTCCGCCCGGCATCTGCAATGCGCTGTAGATGGCGAGCGGTAGAGTTTGCGTTTCGCCGGGAATATTGGAGACGAACGTGATGATCGCGCCGAACTCGCCGAGACTGGCGGCAAAGGCGGTAATGGCGCCAGCGATGATACCCGGCAGGGCGAGCGGCAGAACCAGATTGACGAAGCGGTCGAGCGGGCCGGCGCCGAGCGTTTCGGCAACCTCGCTCAATCCGCTGTCGAGACCGCCGAGCGACAGGCGAATCGCCCGCAATTGAAACGGGAAGGTGATCAGGCCGGACGCCAGCGCAGCCCCCGTCCAGCTGAAGGCGAAGCGCACGCCCAGCGTGTGGAGCAGCCAAGCGCCGACTGGCTCGCGCGTGCCGAGCGTCATGAGCAGAAGATAGCCGATCACGACGGGCGGCAGCACCAGCGGCAGATGCAAAACGCCATCGACGAGGGATTTGCCGGGAAACTCCGCGCGCGCCAGAAACGTTGCAGCAGCCAGTGCGAGCGGCAACGCGCAGAAGACTGCGACGCCGGACACCCGCAAGCTCAGAAGGAGGGCTTCGCTCTCCGTCGCGGTCAGCATGGGGACATCGCTCAGGGGGTTGCGAATCCGTAGCGGTGATACACGCTACGGGCCTGCGGCCCGTTCAGGAAGCGGAAATAGGCTTCCACCGCGGGAGAGCCGGCACCTTTGACGATGGCAAAAGGATAGACGATCGGCGCGTGGCTGGCGGCCGGAAAGACGCCAACGATTTTGACCTTGGCGCTGATGCGCGCGTCCGTGACGTAAACGATGCCGAGCGGCGCCTCGCCGCGCTCTACCAGCGCCAGGGCGCCGCGCACATCTTCGGCCCGTGCGAGCCGCGGTTCGAGCGCGCTCCACACACCCAGACTGGTCAGCGCCTCCTTGGCATAGATGCCCGCCGGGACATGGGAGGGATCGCCGACCGAGAGGCGTCCGTCGGTGCCGAGCAGACGATGCCAGTCCAGCGTGCGGTTGATGGCGAGCGGACCCACGGGCTGGTCGGCAGGGGCGATGAGCGCAAGGCTGTTGCCCAGCACATTGATGCGGGATTCGGGCTCGATCAGGCCCTTCTGGGTCAGATAGTCCATCCATTTGGTGTCGGCGGAGATGAACACCTGCGCCGGCGCGCCGGCTTCGATCTGGCGGGCGAGCGTCGAGGAGGACGCGAAGGAGGCGACCACCGGAACATGGGTGTGCGCCGTGTAGGCCGCGTCCAGCTCGCCCAGCGCGTCCGTCAGGCTGGCAGCCGCAAAGACCGTGATCTTGTCGGCCGCCGCCGCAGGGAGGCTCCAGGCGAGCCCCAGCACGCACAGCGCCATTCCCAACCACTTCCGCAAATCCATATGACCTACTCCCTCGATTGCCCGCATCGTTATATCGAATTGGATATCACGATGCGATGCGGCTCGATGACCGTTCCGTGAAATTGGCTCCAGGAGTTGCGCCCTTGCTTGACCCCCTCGCGGCACAGATTACGCTTCGAGCGCCGGAGTGGGGTATCGGCAACGCGAGAGCGTTGGAGGGGGAACGATGCGCACGCTTTCTGTCATAGCTGCAGGCATTGCCGCGCTGCTGTGGTGGTCGCTTGAAACTGCCGCAGCCGATTCCACGCCCGTCCCGTCCCATTCGTTCCTCTATGTCGTGCGGTACGACCATTGGACCGGCGAGGACGAGCGGGCTTACAGCGAATTCATCCAGGGCATCGGGGATTCGCCATGCAACACGGTGGATTCCTGCCTCCATGGCGACTGGAACCCGTTCGGCGCGAGCGACCCCGACTCGGTCTATTTCCATTCGGATTGTGCCGAACTGCCCTATGTGCTGCGGGCCTATTTTGCCTGGAAGAGGGGATTGCCCTTTTCCTACGAAAGCGAAGTCGAGCCGCGCGGCTATACGGACGACGTTCGTTACACCACGAACGGCAACGAAGTTTCGAGACGCACGGATGTGTTGACCAACTCGATCTCGGGTTACGAACTGCTCGAAAACGTGCGCAACTTGGTGTTCTCGGCGAGCTACCGTATCCATCCCGACATCGAGACACCCTACGAACCCGACATGTACTCGCCCGCGATCGACCCGAAATCGATCCGCCCAGGCACGATGGTCTACGACCCCAACGGGCATGTGGCGACCATCTTCCGCGTCTATCCGAACGGAAGGCTGCAATATTTCGACGCCCATCCGGACGAATCGGTGACGCGCGGCTGGTATGACGAGCGCTTCACCCGCACCCGCCCGGCGATGGGCGCCGGCTTCAAGAACTGGCGGCCGCTGCGCCTCGTAGGAGCGACGCGACGGGCGGATGGCGTCTATATCGGCGGCCATGTGGTGCTGACGCCCAACAAGGACATTGCCGATTACTCGGACGAGCAATTCTTCGGCAATGGCAAACGGCCCGATGACGACACGCTGTGGGAGAGCGGCAGCTTCACGCTCAACGGACAATTGCTCGACTATTACGATTATGTGCGCGCCAAGCTTGCAGGCGGCAAGCTGGAATTCGATCCGGTCAAAGAAGTCCGCGACATGGTCGAATCGAACTGCAACGACCTGCACTACCGCGGCGACGCCGTCGCGCTGGCGATCGCGGCACGCATCGAAACCCGCCCCGAACCGGACAGGCTGCCGCCCAACATCTATGGTGCGGACGGGGATTGGGAGACCTATTCGACCCCGTCACGCGACGCACGCCTCAAAGTATCGTTCAAGGAATTGCGCGATCAGGTGCAGCGTTTCGTAGAGCTTTACCGGGCAGGTGATCCGCGCCTCGTCTACAAAGGCTACGATCTCGTCGGCGACCTGATCGCGGCCTACGACCAGCAGGCCGCCGCCTGCAAACTCGGCTATCTGCGCAGCGATGGATCGCCGGTCGCTTTGAGCTATGAAGAGGCCCGCCGCCGGCTGTTCCTCATGTCGTTCGATCCCTATCAATGCCTCGAGCGGCGCTGGGGAGCCACCGCGCGCCAGGAACTCGCTACTTGCAAGGACGGCGCGAACAAGCGGGCGTGGTACGCGAGCGAGCAGAATCTGCGCAACCAGCTGGACCGCACCTATGATGCGCGCATGGATTTCACGCTGGAGCAATTGGCGGTGCCCGGACCGGGCAAGGGCGTAGCCGCAGCTCCCGACATCGACGCGCGCACCTATCTGCTCTCGGTGCGCGGGGTGAGACCGGGCCAGGCGCCTTTGACGGCGTCGAAAAGCTGAGGCGGCAAGGGTTGGGGCGCGGGCGTCCCACCCGCTCTCGAGCGCATCCCACCAATCATGCGCGCGAGACGCGCGCGTTCCGGATTTTTAATGCGTGCGCGCGTAGATCGACCACAGACGGGCGACCGTCAGCGTGTGGACGGGCGCCGTTTTCGAGACGGCATCCAGGGCACGCACCGCGCTGTCGCGCTGATGCAGCCCGATATAGGCCATCGCCAAACGAATGTGGGCCTCGTCCGGATTGGCAACGCCTTTGGCAATGCCTGCCTTGATCGCAGCGACCGCGTCCTGGTAGCGGCCCATGCCCCAGTAGTCCTCGCCGAGCTTGACGTCCGCATCACCGGTCTTGGCGGCATCGGCCGCCGCCGCGGTCTTTGCCAGGGCCGCAACGTCGGTCGCGGCCTCGGCCTTGGCCATACTGATCAGGCGCGCGCCGCGAGCGGGTTCGAGCAGCTTCAGCGCGAGTCCTTTTTGCGCGAAGTCCTGTCCTTCGGTCGGGAAGCCGAGCTGGATGGCGATTTCCGCCGCCGTCTCGTAATCGCTGGCGCTCTTCATCGTTCCCGTCAGCAGACGCAGGCGATAGATGTCGAGCGTGTCGGAATTGCTCATGTTCGCGCTGCGATTGGCGCTGTCGAGGAGATCCGACCAATATTTGGGCTGATTGTAATCGACGACCAGCTGCTCGAGCGCACTCTGCATCGCGGCTTCGTCGTGAACTTCATAAGCCGAACGCGCCAAGAGCTCGAGCACATTCTGCGAGACGTGCCCCATGCCGCGGATGTAGCGGATGGCTTCGTCGTAGTCGTGCATTTCATAATAGGCTTGGGCGATAATGACCTCGCTCCCATTGTCGAGTGCACCGTATTTGCGCAGGAGATCGGCATCCTCGCTGACGACATCGTGGTAGCGCCCGGCGTTGTAGTCGTTCGCGAACTTCGCTTTGGCGGCTGTCGCACTGCCGCCGCCACCGCTGAAATTGCCGGTCTTGGCCGCGACATAGTCCTTCGTCTTGGCGATTAACTCTTGTTCGCCGGGGGTCAGGTTCGGAACCGACTCGGCTTCGCGAATTTTCGCATTGGCCGCGCTCGCATTGCCGGACTCCGCAAATTTGATCGCCTCGTTGAGCGCTTTGCCGACCGCAGGGCGCGCCGTGGCCGCTTCGACGGACGAAGCCGCCAGCACGCAGACGCCGGCAGCAGTGCCGGTGGTGAGCAAAAACGCTGTTGCGAAGACGCCGATCTTTTTGGAAATCATGTCTCAAGACCTCAGCTTAAAATCAACCGCACGCTTCGGACCTCATGCATTCGCATGATCCGCCGCCATTCCGGCGTCCTTAGCCTCACTGCGAATATTGCCCGGTGTTACTGAAGCCTATCTTGGTCGCGCCCAGACGCTGCGCGTCGGACAGCACCTTGGCCACCGTGTCGTATTTGGCGAGCCGGTTGGGCTCTATATGAATTTCGTCCTGCGTATCGCCCTTGGCAGCTTCCTGCTCGAAATAGGCATCCAGCGTCTGCATATCGACCGGGGTGCCGTTCCAGGTAATCGTGCCGTCGAAATCGATGCCGAGCGTCACCACGACCGGCTGAATCAACGGCGGCTTTGCATTGGGCTGCGGCATGTCGAGCTTCACCGCATGGGTCTGAATCGGGAGGGTAATGATGAGCATCACGAGAAGCACGAGCATGACGTCGATCAACGGCGTCGTGTTCATCTCCACCATGACGTCGTTTTCGCCCGACGCCGAACCCACATTCATTGCCATGTCAGAAACCCTTTGCTGGTACCAGTCCTACGCCTGCTAATCGCCTTCGGCCCGCGGCTCGGTGAGGAAGGCCACTTTCAGGATGCCGGCTTCCTGGCAGGCCAGAATCACCTTGCCGATCGCCTCGAAACGCACGTCGCGGTCGCCGCGAATATGCACTTCCGGCGGCGGGGCGCCCTTGGCGATCGAGGCCCGGAGCGCATCCGCGAAACGCTCCTTCAATTCGCTCACCTGCACGGGCGCATTGTTGAAATAAATGTTCTCGTTCTTGTCTACGGCGATAACGATGTTTTCCGGCTTCGTCGTCGTCGGGATATTGCGTGCGTTCGGCAGGCTGACCGGCACAACCTTGAGGGCGACCGGCACCGTGATCAGGAAGATGATCAGCAACACGAGCATCACGTCCACCAGCGGCGTGGTGTTGATGGCCGTGTTCAGTTCCGCCTCGTCGCCTTCCGCGGAATGCACATTCATGGACATTGACCGGTTTCCTTACGCGAACGCTTGTACCGCGATTACTTCTTGTTGGTGACGAGATAGACCTGCAGATCGGCCGCGAAGCTGCGCAATCTCTCGTTGATGACCTTGTTGCGGCGGACGAGGAAGTTGTAGAGCAACACTGCCGGCACGGCGACGGCGAGGCCGAGCGCGGTCGCGATCAGGGCTTGACCAACGGGTCCCGCGACCTTGTCGATCGATGCCTGGCCGGCCACGCCGATGGCGATCAGTGCGTTCAGAATGCCCCACACCGTGCCGAACAGACCGACGAACGGCGCGACCGAACCGACCGAGGCGAGGAACGCGATGCCGCCCTGCATGCGCGCATTGGCTTCTTCCAGCTGGCGGTTCAGCGCCATGCCAATCCAGTCATTGACATTGACCATCCCCGTTGCCTGGCCGGAGGAGGCCCGCACGCCGCTTTCGGCGACGCTGCGGAAGAGGCTCACCTTAGGCAGCTTGTCGATGCCTTCGTTGAGATTGGCCGAGCTCCAGAAGCGGCGATCGACAATCCGCGACTGGCCCATCAGACGGGACTGCTCGATGAACTTCATGAAGAAGATATACCAGGTACCCGCTGACATGATGGCGAGTATCACAAGGACGGTCTTGAGGACCAGATCGCCAGTGCGCCACATCGGGCCGAGACCGTAGGGATTCTCCTTGGGCGCGGCCGGAGCTACGGCAGGCGGCGTGATGGCCGGCGTGCTCGCTGCAGCAGGCGTGGCCGGCGGCGTACCGGCCGTTGCCGGAGCCGCCGTGCTCGACGTCGCGGGCGGCGTCGTCGCTTGCGCGAAGGCCGGAGCGGCTGTGGCGCCGGCCAGGAAAACGATAGCGGCTGCGACCGCCAGATGCTTCGAAATCATATCTTGATTACTCCGTTTTAAGGACGAAAACCTGAAAGCCCGGCTTTGGGCCAACGTCACCTCAACTGCCATCTGACGGACGCCTTCCACGGCCATTCGATGGGTTGGCCGTTTCGCATCGCCGGCTTGTAATGCCAAGCCGAAGACGCGCAACGCACTGCCGCCTCGTCAAGCGAATCATGACCGCTCGATTCGGCGACCGTCACGTTGGAAATGCTGCCGTCGGGCATGATGTGAAAGGCCAGCGTCGTCGTACCCTCCTGGTTCAGGCGAATCGCCAGCGGCGGATACCATCTGTCTTCCGGGCAAGTGTGCGGCGCGCCGACCGAAGCAGGCGCGGTGATCGCTTGCTCTTTCGGCGCCGGCGGGGTGACCGTGTGCGTCACTGTGATCGTGTTCGTCGGCGGTGCTTCCGACTGGATGGTGATTTCCGGCGGTGGCACGTAGGGCGGCGGCGGCTTCATCAGTTCCGGCGGCGGCGGCGGCGGCGGCTTCACTTCGGGTGTCGTCTGCGGCACCACTTCGGCTTTCAACGATTCCGGAAGCTTCTGTGCCATCTGCTGGGCCAGACCACTTGCGAAAGCGTAAATCACGACAATGTGGAAAAGGACCACGAACCCAAGGCTCACGAAGCGCCTGGGCGTGGAATGGGAAGCCCGGAAGGGCCTGAGATCGTGTTCTGGTTGCAGCATATATCTAGACTAACCACACAAAACTAAACCCGGTGCTAACGCACCGGGTCTGGTTGCGCCTGTGAAGGTACACGCGTCCCATCTCCCCATTACCGCGGTAGCGGTCCGCGTTGACGTTATTTTGTGGCATCCTAACCATCGTTCATCGCCCGGTCCAGTATTTCCATTGGTTAACGCCTACCGTCAAGCCGCCTGTCGATACGGCGTTCTGAACAAGAAGCGGTCCGTTGCAGCGCGTCGCATAACCACTAAGTGCCCGTTTTTCGGAAAGAAACCGACAAGACCCCGATTCTTTCGACGCGCTCCGGAACTGCGTCGCCGACAGTTCCAGGGGCGCACTCACTAACCCTCTGGAATATGCGGCGAATCGTTCCACCTTGCATTTCCACTCCATGCATCATGCAATTCCAACGTGGCAAAATTTCGTTCGCTGCACTTGCGAAGTAAACGGCGCGACCGTTTCGCGCGGGCATCTGCGCTACTGTGTTGACCTCCCGCGGACGTTTCCATTAGCGTTCGGATCAGCGCGAGGTTCCCGGAAGGGATTCAAGGGAACGCGGTGTAACGCCGCGGCTGCCCCCGCAACTGTGACCGGTGAGCAATCGTCCAGGATGCCACTGAGGCCGAAGGCCTTGGGAAGGCGGACGAAAGCGGCGACCCGGTAGCCAGGAGACCTGCCCCGCGCGTCGTCCTGCTTCCGGCCGGGGTACGCCGGGGGCTGCGGATTTCCGCTGCGACGACATGTCGAAGTCGTTGTCGCGGGGGTCCGGGTGCTTGGTGCTTTCATTCGTAGTGGCGGACAACCTGCGTGCCGGCTTCTGGAAAATCCAGCCAGGAGAACGTCATGCGTCACAAATTCGTCAGCATCGCGGCCGGTCTTGCCGCGCTCATGCATACCACATTGGTATCTGCCCAGTATCTGAACAGCGAAACGGAATCGATTGTCGTCACGGCGACACGCATTCCTACGCCCGAGGCCCAGATCGCGAGCAGCATCACGGTCATCACCGCCGACGATATTGCCAGCCAGCAGGACCAGACCCTTCCCGACGTGCTCAAGGATGTTCCCGGCCTGAACGTCGTCCAGACCGGCGGGCCGGGCGGGCAGACATCGGTGTTCATGCGCGGAACGGATTCGAACCACGTCAAGGTGCTGGTGGACGGCATCGATGTCGGCGATCCCAGCAGCCCCAACGGAGCGTTCGATTTCGGCCAGTTCCTGACGCCCGACATCGACCGGATCGAAGTTCTGCGCGGCCCGCAAAGCGGGCTCTACGGTTCCGACGCCATCGGCGGGGTGGTCAACATCATCACCAGGAGCGGCTCCGGGCCGGCGCAGTTCACGGCCGCGCTCGAAGGCGGATCGTTCGATACGTTCAGCCAGACGGGGGGCGTCAGCGGTTCGACGGGGCCGTTCCACTACGCCGCGAACATCGAGCATTTCGATTCCGGCGCCACGCCGGTTACGCCGGTCGATCTGCTGGCGCCGGGAGAGAAGCGCAACGACGATGCCTACGACAACGTCAGCGGATCGACAAAGCTCGGTTACGACGTCACCGACAATTTCGATCTCGGCCTGGTGGCGCGCTACACGAATTCGCAGCTGCGTTATACCGGCGATAATTACAATAATCCTCCCTATATCGGCGTGCCGGACACCACGCAAAGCCGGTACGACACCGTGCAATATTACACCCGCGCCACGGGACATCTCGTTCTGTTCGACGGCTTCTTCGAGCAGACGCTCGGGGCGGCCTATGGCAGCATCAGTTCCACGGATACCGGGCCGGACTATTCGCCCAACCCCTATTCCGGCGATCGCGTAAAGTTCGACTGGCAGGGCAATTTGCGGTTTTCGAATGCCGAAATCCTCGTTCTCGGGGCCGAGCATCAACGCGACGAAATTCGCTTGCCCGTTTCGGCGCACACGACAATCGACGCGGGATACGCCGAGTTGCAATCGACCTTCACCAGCAACTTCTTCAATTCCGTCAGCATTCGGTATGATACCAACGACCGGTTCGGCGATGCGCTGACGTACCGCGAGGCTCCGGTCTATGTCATCGCGGCAACCGGAACGAAGCTCAAAGCGAGCGTGGGCACGGGCTTCAAGGCGCCGACGCTCAGCCAGATGTTCGAAAATTATACGTCCTTCTACCCCCCCTTCTTCGGCAATCCCAACCTCAGGCCGGAAAGCAGCCTCGGCTATGACGCCGGGTTCGAGCAGTCCTTGTTCGAAGACAAGGTTCGATTCGGTGCCACCTATTTCCGCAACGACATAAAGAATCTGATCGACGACAATACGACCTATACGTCTTATGCCAATATCGGACGCGCGGAGACGGACGGGGTCGAAGGTTTCGTGTCCTATCAACCGATCGAGGCCGTGATGCTGCGGGCGGATTACACATTCACCGAGGCCAATGACGAAATCGCGCATCAGGAATTGTCGCGCCGGCCGAAGCACAAGGTGAGCCTGGATGCCAAATGGCAGGCGACAAAGGCTTTATCGTTCGATGCCGATCTGCTTCATGTCAGTTCGTGGATCGACGATAATCGCGACGATTCAATTCCACGATTGACGGCCCCCGGCTTCACGACCGCCGACATCGCGGCCAATTATGACATCACCGACCAGTTCACAGTTTACGGTCGCGTCAACAATCTGTTTGACGAACACTACCAGGACCCGACCGGTTTCATGCGACCGAGCCGTGGCTTCTACGCCGGGATCAAGGCCAAGCTCTGAAACCCGGCTTCAGAATACCGCGAGGAGCGCCGCACGCGTTGCGGCTCCTCGCGGCTTAAAGTAGTGGCCGCATCCGCCGGTTGCGCTGACGAAATGGTCGGATGCCTGCTCGTTGCTACCGAGCAGCAGATAGCCGTCATCGGCGAGCGTGGCCGCGAGCCTGGCAAGGATCGCAGCCCTGGCCAGCGGCTCGATATAAAGAAGGACGTTGCGGCACACGATAACATCGATCTCGCCCAGCCAGCCGAAATCGTCGAGCAGGTTGAAGGTACGAAACGCGATCATGCGGCGCAGCCGGTCGTTGATGCGCCATGACTCGCCTTCGCGCGAGAAATGACGAACCAGCGATCTGGTGGAAAGGCCGCGCTGAACTTCGAACGCCGAATAGAGCCCTTCCTCCGCCCGCGCAATTGCGGCGGCGCTGATGTCGGTCGCGGTCAGATCGATCTTCCAGCCCCGGGCCGCAAGGGCGGCATCGTCGAGGATCATGGCGAGCGAATAGGCCTCCTGGCCTGTCGCAACCGCGGCACACCAGATTCGCAGACGCCGGCGCAGCGCACGCGCACCGAGCAACGCCGGAAGGATCGAGCGGGAGAACGAGTCGAAAAACGCGCGGTCGCGAAAAAACGACGTTTCATTCGTCATCATCGCTTCGGTCACCGCGCGCGCCAGTTCTTCCGAAGGATAAGGAAGTTCGGCCAAAAGCGCCGCCGCATCCTTGAAGCCGAACAATTGCGCAACGGGGCCGAGCCGGCTTTGCGCCAAGGCGGCCTTGTCGGGCGTCAGCAGCAGCCCCGATCGCCGGCGCAACAGGTCCGCGAGATTGGCAAAGTCCCGGAGATCCACGGCCGCGCGCCCTAAAGCAGCCCGACCTGCATGAGCTTGTCTTTCAGAATGGCGCTATCGAACGGCTTCATCATGTATTCGTTCGCACCGGCGCCCATCGCTTCCGAGATGCGCAGGATGTCGTTTTCGGTTGTGTACAGCAGCACGATCGGACGCTCGCCGCCGCGTTCGCGGCGCAAGCTGCGCAAGAATTCGATGCCGCCCATCTGGGGCAATTGCCCATCGAGCAGGATCGCATCGGGCATCCTGGTGCGGCAGGCATCGAGCGCGGATGCGACGTCCTCGGCTTCGTCGGCCTGGAAATTGAGCTGCTCCAGAATCCGGCAAGCGACCTTGCGGATGACGCGGCTGTCGTCGACGACCAGACAATGCTTCAAGAACGCCTCCCGCGAGCGCATGGAACGAAATGTCCGCGCGGGACTCTAGGCCGAAGGGGTAAACGTGGTCTGAATTGCGCCTGCGTCTCTTAGCCCGCAGCCAATTCCACCATGCCCTCACGGGCCATGAGCGTGAGCCCGGCATTGAGCGAACGGGCAAGCTTGTGCGTGAGGAAAGGCTGGATCGAGCGGCCGTCGATCGGAGCGACCGGCTCACCGCGCGCGGCCCTTTCCATTTCGTCGAGCACGCGCGCATTCTGCCCCGTCGCCCGCACGGTAAAGCTAGGCGCGGCCGGATCGGCAGACGTTTCCACGCGCACGTTTCCGCCGCGCGGAAGGCTGTCCGCGGCCAGCAGGGTCGCATTCATCAGGAGTTTCGCCCAATCCTTGGGCCAGTTCAAAGCCGCCGCCTGCCAGTCGACCGTCACCTTGCTGCCCTGCACCAGCCCGCACACCATGCGGCCGACCTCGGTCAGATCGAGTTCGGCGCCGGCCGATCCGGCGGCCCCGAAGGCGATACGGGCGAATTGCAGCCGCGCCGTCGCCTGTTCGGCGCTCGATACGACCAGCTTCAACGCATCGGCCCGCATGGTGGCGTCGCGCTCGTCTTCGAGCACTTCGAGCCCATTGACCACCGCACCCACAGGGCTCACAAGGTCGTGGCACACACGCGAGACCAGAAGTGCCGCAAATTCGACCTCGTTCATGACCATCGCTTCCGTCTCGCCAATTATGGTTTGCATCCGGTAAAAGAACAGAAAGCGTCTTAAGGAATGCTTAAAGCTGGTTCGACACTAACCCCCGGACAGTGGGTTCGCCTGGCGGCGGCGCCCGGTTGGGGGCTCGGCCAAGTGCAATCGGTGGCAGGATTTCGCGTCACGGTCAATTTCGAACACGCCGGCAAGAGGCTGGTACGGGCCGATGTGGCCGCACTGGAAACCGTCGACACCATGCAGGACGAACACCCGTGAACGCCTCCCCTTCCGCCCTCGCTCTCGCCGAAATCGCCTGGCAGGCGGGAGAGATCGTGCTGCGTCATTATGCCGACCTCGAGATCGAAACCCGCCACAAGGCCGACCACTCGCCCGTCACGGCAGCCGACGAGGAAACGGAGCGTTTCATCCTGGCGCAACTGGCGCAAATCGCCCCCGGCGTGCCGGTGATCGCGGAAGAAGAAGCCGCAGCAGGGCGCACACAGACACTCGGCCGGCGTTTTTTCCTCGTCGACCCGCTGGACGGCACCAAGGAATTCCTCAACCGCAACGGCGAATTCACTGTCAACATTGCGGAGATCGAAGACTGCGTGCCGATCCGCGGTGTCGTCTATGCGCCGGCCAAGCACCGTTTGTTCTTCGGCGATGTTTCAAGCGGGGCTTTCGAGATCGCGACACGCAAGGGCGAGCGCCCCGACTTCGCGCAAGCGCACGCAATCTTCGCGCGCAAGCCTGCGTCCGATGGATTGGTCGCCGTCGCCAGCCGTTCCCATCGCGATACGAAGACGGACGAATATCTCGCGGAATACCCGGTGAAGGATTTCGTCACCGCCGGGTCGTCGCTCAAATTCTGTCTCGTCGCGGCCGGTGAGGCCGACATTTATCCCCGCCACGGCCGTACCATGGAATGGGATACGGCGGCAGGCCACGCCGTGCTTGCCGCAGCCGGCGGCAGCGTCAAGACGCTCGACGGGAAGCCCTTGGTCTATGGCAAGAGCGGATTCGACAATCCGTTCTTCGTCGCGCGGGGGCTGGGCTAGAAATCCTTCCCCTCGCGGCTCGAATAGAACAGAAGTGCCATCAGTCCGGCACCAACCGCGACGGTGACAACCGAACCCAGCACGAGGATCAGCCACCCCAAGGGCGAAATGGCGACCCCGGCCAACACGTTCCAGCCATGCGCCGCAAACAGCAGCGCGCCGACGAGAAACCCTGCCAGCACGAGGATCGCGATTCCCCCTGCCACCCCCAGGCGGCGCGGAGTTTTGGGTTCGTGCGTGCGATCCTGACGGTCTGTCATCTGCAACTCCTGTCACGAAAATGACGCCGACTGCCGGTCAAGTCCGTAAGCTACTGGACCGGTCGCCGAGCCACAGTGCCGTGCTAGATATAACCCCTTGCTGATTTGATCCCGAGGAGGACCACATGAATCTTTCGCGTCTCGTAATTGCCGCTGTGACGGCGCTGGCCATGGTGGCCACCGTCGAGCCCTGTGCGGCCCAGGACCGGCATGACGACGATACGTTCAGCCAGAACGAAGTCGTACAGGCCGGTGCGAATTTCTTCGGCGTGACGACGGAGGCCTTCGCCAAGGCGGTTCAGCGCGTGTTCCGTGACCAGGGCCTGCCGGACGCCTATATCAAGGGCGACGAAGGCTCGGGTGCCTTTATCGTCGGGCTTCGCTACGGTTCGGGCTGGCTGATCCGCAAGCATCGCGAACCGATGAAAGTCTATTGGCAGGGACCGTCGGTCGGCTTCGACTTCGGCGGCAACGCCTCCAAATGCTTCACGCTGATCTACCACCTGCACAACTCCGACCGCTTGTTCCAAAAGTTTCCGGGGGTCGATGGCAGCTTTTATTTCGTCGCCGGCATCGGCGTGAATTACGAGCGCGCCGACGGCATCACCCTTGCGCCGATGCGCACGGGTGTCGGCCTCAGGGCCGGCGTCAACGCCGGCTATCTGACATTTACGCGGGAGCAATCGCTGAACCCGTTCTGATCGGGAGACAAAGGAATGCGGGGATCAGGCTTTCCTGGTCCCCGCATTCGAAACCTTGGCGTCGGCATCCGTACTCCCGGCGGGCGCCGGCAGATAAAGCAGGAGCGCTGCCGCCACATAGGTGGACGAAAACGTTCCCACCACGATGCCGAACAGAATGGCGGCGGTGAAATCGAACAGGCTCGGGCCGCCGAAGATCAACAGCGGAATGATCGAGATGGCCGTGGCACCGCTCGTCAGGATCGTCCGCGTGATCATCTGATTGGTCGACAGGTTGATCAGGTCGCCGAGGCCCATGCGCTTGTATTTGCGGCGGTTCTCCCGAATTCGGTCGAACACCACCACCGTATCGTTGATCGAATAACCGGCAAGTGTGAGAAGCGCTGCAACCGAGGTCAGCGAGAAATCGAGGTGGAAGACGGAGAAGAGGCCTGCCGTGACGAACACATCGTGGCCCGTCGCCACCATGGCGCCGACGCCGTATTGCCATTCGAACCGTACCGCAACATAGGCGCCGATGATGAGCACCGCCAGGAGAGTGGCCTTCACGCCGTCCGCGAACAGTTCCTGCGAGACTTTGGGACCCACCACGTCGTCGCTTCGGGTAGTATAGGACGATCCGAGTTTGGCCTTGATCTGGGCCGCCGCTTCCTGGCCCGACTGTCCCGCTTTCGGCTGCACGCGGATCAGCACGCAGCTATCGGCAGGGGCGTCGCATTCGCCGCCGCCGAAATATTGCAATTCGGCGCTGTTGAAGCCCAGCTGCCCGACCGCTTAGCGCATCGGACCGATATCGATCACATGCGCCGCCTTCATCTCGAGTTGCACGCCGCCGGTGAAATCAATGCCGAGATTGAAGCCGTACAGCGCGATCGAAACGATGGAGACGAGAAGCAGCAGCCCG
>JBAVOL010000005.1:0-37814 GCA_049692035.1 Rhizomicrobium sp. | reverse complement strand
CTGACCACTACCAATCTCGGCGCCCTCGATACCACCCAGGTCGCAGGCTTGACTGCGGCCCAGATCGGCGCGCTGTCGGCGACCAATCTCGCCGCCCTCAATGCCACCGCGGTCGGTTCGCTCGACGCGACCCAGGTGCAGGGCCTGACCACCGCCCAGTTGAAAGGGCTGTCCGCCACCACGTTCGGCGAGTTGCAGGATACCCAGATCGCAACTCTCACCTCGACGCAGATCGGCGCATTGTCGGCGACCAACTTCTCTTCGCTCGACGCCACTGCGATCGGCGCCTTGACCGCGACCCAATTGAGCGGCGTCACCACCACCGAGATCGCCGGGCTTACCACTGCCACGCTCGGCGAGTTCCAAGACACCCAGATCGCAGCGCTCGCCTCGACGCAGATCGGTGCGCTGTCCACAACCGTCATTGCCAATCTCACGACAACGGCAATCGGTGTATTCCAGGCCTCGCAAATCCCGGGAATGACGGCAACCCAAATTGCGCAGCTGTCGACCACCAACATCAGCGCCATGAACGCGACGCAAATTGCCGGCTTCACTCCGACACAGGTCCAGAGCATGTCGGAAGAGCAAGTCACAGCCTACCTTGGCGATGGCTGATGCGATTCCTTGCCTCCGGCGGCCATCGTTTCGAGCGCCGGGGGAACCTGTATCGTCCGGCGCAACTCGGTCTGCGTCATTGTCCCGCGAAATTATCGCGCTGCCGCGACGTCGCTTTCCTTTCGGCGTGCGCGGCCTGGTAGCGGTTTGTTAACGATAATTGTTTAGATTTCCCATCGTTAACATGAACTCTCCCGCAGAAAAATTTCCATCTGAGAAGCCCCGCCCGAAACTGTGAACGGAACGAAGATGCCTGAAAACATTTTCTCTCGCGCCTGCGAGATGGCCAGGACAGGAACGCTCACGATCTCCGGGCTGATTGAATCGGCCTCCACGCTTTCCGAAGCAGGGCAGCCAATACTTGCCCGACAACTCTACAAGACCTGGATTGCTCTCAATCAACAGCACCCCCAGCTCTATGTCGCGTACTTCAACTGCTCTGCGCTGGACAGCCAGGCGGACGATTTCGTCGCGGCAGCAGAGTCTCTCAACAACGCGATCGCACAGAATCCGGATTTCGTTCCGGCTTACATCAATCTCGGGCGGCTCTTGGAAACATCCGGCGCGCCCGATCGAGCCATCGAAATGTGGAGAACCGCAGCGAACCGATCCGTGCCCATCGACGGTAATGCAGTTGTCTATGCCGCGACGGCTTTGAAGCAGATTGCCCGGGTTTTGTCCGATCAGCACAACGATGCAGCGGAGGAGGCAATTCGGCGGTGCCTGGCGATCAATCCGCAGCAGTCGGACCTTATCGAGCAGTACACCGCGCTTCGTCTTGCGCAATGTAAATGGCCGATCATCGAGCCATCGGAACATCTTGACCGCAAGGCGCTGGTGAAGGGCATACACCCGCTCTCGACGGCAGTGTATACCGACGATCCGCTGTTGCAACTCGCCGCCGCGGACCGCTATGTCAAACAGTCCGCGTTCGAAGGTCCGCAAAGCCTGGAGTGCGACCGGCGCCATGCCGCGATCGATCTCGGCGCGCGCAGGCTTCGGGTCGGTTATGTCTCGTCCGACCTGCGCGATCATGCCATCGGCTATTTGATGGCGGAATTCTTCGAGCTACACCACAAAAGCGATATAGAAGTGTTCGCCTATTATTGCGGCCCCGACTCGCAAAGTGCGCTGACCGCCCGAATAAAGGCTGCCGTCGAACATTGGACCGACATTCGCAGCCTTAGCGACGACGACGCCGCCAAGAAGATCGCAGCCGACGGCATCGACATCCTTGTCGACGTCAATGGTCATACGCGCGATTCACGGACGGGTGTGTTCGCCCGCCGGCCGGCGCCCATACAAGTCAACTGGCTTGGCTACCCAGGGTCGATGGGCACGCCCTATCATCACTATATCATTGCAGATGATTGGATCATCCCGCAGGGATCTGAAATCTATTACTCGGAGAAAGTCGTCCGGCTTCCATGCTATCAACCCAACGATCGCAAACGCGAGATCGCGGCCGAGAGACCGACCCGCCGCGACGCCGGATTGCCCGATGGTGCTTTCGTATTCTGCTGCTTCAACGGAACGCACAAAATCGGCCGTTTCACCTTCGAGCGTTGGCTGGAAATTCTTAATCGCGTCCCCGACAGCGTTCTTTGGCTTCTCAGTACGTCGGAAGCGACAAAAAAACGCTTGGGCGAATTCGCCGAACAGAAGGGCATTTCGCGTGCGCGGCTCGTCTTTGCGCCGAAACTGCATAATCTGCACCATCTCGCGCGTTATCCTCTCGCCGACCTTTTCCTGGACACCGTGCCCTACGGCGCGCACACCACGGCGTCGGACGCGCTGTGGATGGGCGTGCCCGTGCTCACACTGTCGGGGCGGAGTTTTGCCTCGCGCGTTTGCGGAAGCCTGGTTCGGGCTGCGGGCCTGAGCGATCTGGTATGCACGGAACCCCGGGATTATGTCGCGCGCGCGATCGCGCTCGGGAACAATCGATCCGAAATCGAGGCGTATAAGAGAATCCTGGAGACCGGCCGCCACACGTGCCGGCTCTTCGACACGGAGATGCTCGTCGACCGCCTCGAAGACCTCTACCGGGCGATGTGCAGCGACCATCAAAAGGGTCTCGTGCCGCGGCCGGATCTTGCCAATCTCGATACCTATCTCGAGGCTGCTTGCGATCACGACCACGAGAATGAGGAAGTTCTGTCCATTGCGGATTATCACGGGCTGTACAAGGCAAAGTTGAAGCGCCTGCATCTTGCGCGGTCCATGCATGCCGACAAGCGCTTGTGGACCGCGAAGGACATTGCGCTGGCCGAGGGCGATACCTTTGAACATACCTGCAGTCCCAGAGAAATCGGATCAGCGCAGCGCACGAGTGCCGATGAGGCGGCTCAAGACCGTGGCCCTGTGAAAAAGAACGTTTTCGAAGAATTGCGGTTTCAGGGCTACGCACCGCAGACAATGCTTGATGTCGGTGCGCATATCGGCTCATTCACCAAGGCGTTCCTTGAGGTCTTTCCGGATTGCGTGCCGACATTGATCGAGCCCAATCCGTTCTGCCACGCGGAACTGTCTGCGCTTGCGTTCGAGCGGCACGCCGTTGCCGCATCGAACGCGCCCGGCCGCGCGGAGTTGTTCCTGACAAAAGACTGGCTGCAGTCGACCGGCAGTTCACTCTATCGCGAGAATACCGAATTTTTTCGGGATGAAGTCCTCGTCAAACAGGAAGTCGACAAGGTTCGGCTTGACGATTTGTTCCAAGGACGCCGGTTCGACTTTGTGAAAATCGACACGCAAGGTTCAGAACTGGACATCCTTCGCGGCGGTGAAGCCGTGCTGCGCCAGGCCGACTACATTCTCATAGAAATATCGTTGGTCGAATACAACATCGGGGGCGCTCGTGCCGAAGCCGTGTTTTCGCAATTGGCTTCTATGGGGTTTCGATGTGCCGACGTGACAGAATTCCACCGTCTCGCGAGTGTGCAGAACGGCAACCTGCTGCAAATGGACTTTTTGTTCGAGCGCCAAGCCAAACGCCCGTTGCAGAACTTCTGCCACGCGCCACAAAAGACCGCGTATTTACCGTCGCAGCCACAAACGCAGATAGAAGCCACGTTTACCGAAATCTACAAAAGCAATCTCTGGGGTAGCAATGAGAGCGTCAGCGGTCCCGGCTCCACCTTCGACTACACCACGAATTTGAGAAACAAACTTCCGGAACTACTCGAAGAGTTCTCGATTAATTCCGTATTCGATGCGCCCTGTGGCGACCTGAATTGGATAAAATGTCTGCTTGACGGCATCAATATCGATTACATCGGCGGAGATATCGTCCTGCCACTTATCGAGTCACATCGTCTGAAATACAAGCGCGCCAATGCCAACTTTGTTCACATCGATTTGACGAAGGAAAAATTTCCGAAATCAGATCTGATGATCTGCAGGGATTGCCTATTTCATCTGTCATTCCATGACACATTATCGGTTCTTCGGAATTTTGTTGACTCGAACATAAAATACCTTCTGACGACAACACACAAAAAATCCAATCGGTTCCAAAACATAGATATTACGACTGGTGGCATCCGTTTGATCGATTTGTTCTCTGCGCCTTACCACTTTCCCAAAGAGGTCCTGTTCAGAATAGAAGATTGGAAAGCGCCTCATCAAGAACGTGAAATGTGCCTCTGGAGCAGGGATCAAGTCATTTGTGCTATGAATGCGCTCGCGGGTTGGCTGGCCCAACAGGGTGGGAGACCTAGCGGTTCCGAACTTGCATTGATCCCACAGACCGCACCGAGTGGAGATCCGACCAGATTGGCCGGCCTCAGGAGCCTTGCCCATTCGCTTGGTGTCGAGGGTCGGATCCAGGACGCACTTCTGCTTCTGGAACATCTCGCAGCGGTCACGCCGGGCGATGCGGAAATATTGCGGCCGCTCGTGAAATTGTTGAGTGCACAGGGGCGGACACTCGAGGCGATCGAGAAGCTCTCCGAGTTGAAAGCGACCACGACCGACATGGAATCCTTGCTCGGCGAGATCGAGCGCGAGATACCTCCGGCGATCAAATGCTTCAACGACCACCTAGCCGCGGGGGATGTCGCAGAAGCCGAGAAATACGCCGCCGCGCTTGCCGCACTTGTTCCTGGCAATGCGGCGCTGCAGAATTCGG
Organism: Rhizomicrobium sp.; assembly: GCA_049692035.1. Classification (GTDB taxonomy): domain Bacteria; phylum Pseudomonadota; class Alphaproteobacteria; order Micropepsales; family Micropepsaceae; genus Rhizomicrobium. The sequence continues at coordinate 33,067 of JBAVOL010000005.1, read as the reverse complement.
CGCTGTCCTGCAATATTGCGCTGGGACGCCAACACGAAGCCGCGAGATATGCAGCGGCGCTTCTCAGGCTCGACGCTACCCATGCCGCGGCACGTGCCGTACTCGCGGGTGCTTGTCGTCCAGCGCCCGACACGGAAGACGAAGTCGATCAGCGCGTGGCTCTTGTGCTGTCGGATACCAACAATATCCATCCGCTCATCCGGTTGCGCGATATCCACGACGTTGCCAGCGCGATCCTGTGCGGAACGCTCAGCGATCGTAACGTCGCGCAAATCGACAATCTGCTGAAGGCGGCCCGCAACCTTGACGTCGATGTCCCCGAAGGTTCGGAATGGGAAGGGTGGGCGAAACATTACCGCCTCGCCATCGAGGCGATCGACGTTCCGGCGGCGTTCGCGCATATGCCTGAGCTCTCGACGGAACCCGAAATCCGCTTCGCGACATCAATCGGCAGCCCATTGGATTGGTCGGGTGTGCAAACGGCCGCCGAAAGCGTCGGCGCCCAAGCGATATTCTTCGCTGCCGCCGACCGGACCTATGTCGATCTCTATGCCCGTTGGTACATCAATTCGATCCTCGAGCATTGCGATGTGCCTTGCCTTGTCATTCTCCATGTCATTGGCGGAGCCGGCAATTTGCGCGAGGTGGCGAAATCTTTGAGTATTAAAAGCGATCGATTGATCTTCGCCGGTGACCAATTCGATGCCGAGAACGTGGCAACAATGTGCTACGACACTCCGCCCAAGGGGCTCGTTGCACGCCCGATCGCCCATTTTCAGTCGGTTCGCTTTCTCAGGCTTGGCCGATTGCTCGAGAAATTGAAGCGGCCCGTCTTCGTTTCCGATATCGACATCCTGTTGCAGCGGGGCGTCCAAGATCTGCTGCAAAGATACGCTAATGCCGACGTCGTACTCAATGAAAATACGCAGAGCACCAATGCAGGATCGCGCTTCACGGCGAATCTTCTGCTGGTGAACCCGACGGACAATACGGCCCTGTTCTTGCACTTCTTGCAGAGTTATTTGGAACGGGCATTGAGCGCAAGCGAAGTGACGCGTTGGATCGACCAGTTCGGGCTCATGCTGGCGCGGCACTATCTGTCCAGCCGCGGAAGCGACCCCCGCATCGACTATTTTGATACGAGTGCGGACATTAACAACGTCATGTACAAATCGTATCAGGAAAACCCGTTTCGCTTCCTGTCCCTCTATCACGGCTTCGATATGTCAAGTCTCGATGCCAAACCAATGGTGCGGGGAAAGGCGTCTGCGCCGGCGAACGAGTCGCGTCCACGCCGCGCCGCGATGGGACGACAAAAGCAGCGGGCGGGCGCCGCCGCAAATGCATGAAATCGGTAGCCGCTCTTAAGACGGCCGAGACGAGGATCGGGCTGATTGCGGTTTAAGGAGATGGCGCGCTAAAACACGCCCACCATACGAATTGCTCGGGAAGCGCGTGCCGGTAACCGGCGGATACGGCTTCATCGGCTCGCACGTTGCGAGCGTCCACCATTCCCAGCTTCACGTGCTGTTTCTTGTGCCCTGAGCTCCCCATTTGCGTATGGCGGCCGATGCTGCCTTGACAGCCTCCACCGGCCCCGTCACTTGCCCCATATGCAACACCGCGAAAAACCGGGGCTTGGTGCCACCCCTGATAGGGGACGACCATGCATAGGCGCGCTTGGCTTTGGGATGATCTTTCAAATCGAACACATGGACGAGACCATCCCAGCCGACCTGATTTCCGCGCGCCTGATGTACTCGCACCGATTTGATAAAAGTGCTTGTACCGCCGTGCTGGCCTTCGATGACGCGCTTGAGTTGGCCTGCGTTGACGACTTCCATTCCGACGACCCTTCTAGCCTGGATTTTCAATTCGACCCACTAAGCGCGCTAAATTGCTGAGAGACCGACAAGATGTATTCAATTGTTCGAGATGTGGTTAACGTTTTAAGAATTTCATTGCGCAACGAGGCGCAACGGGAGAGGTGCGTAAAAGTGGCGACACGCATTATTTTCCACGCTGCTTCGGATCTTCGAGAATGGCGTCGGGCATGGCCGCTTGCCGGCACGCACGGGAAGGAAGGGGCGCGCGGCCTACCAGGCGTTCCCTCCCGCAAGCCCTCAGTCCTCAAATGTCGGGATGCACCTGGGAATCTGATTTTTTGGACCCACCGGGGATTCATGTTCCCCGGCGGTGCACACGGGGTTGCTGTGTCCTCCCTGGTATTCCACCAGATTTCCATGATGCAGTCATAGCCGGGATGGATCACCTCGCCCGTGAGCAGGTTCTTTTCCGGTGTCACGTAGCGCCGCACATAGCGCTGCGCATTTGGCAGTGACGGCCTGGCCCCCATACGCTTGGACAGCTGAGAGTGCTGGTTCTCCTAATAGTCCATGAACGCTTCCATCGAAATGTCCGGACGCTTTTTCAGAAGACGACTTGTTTGATCATTTCGTTTTTCAACTCCCGGTATGCCTTGGATTTGGGATCAAGACCGGCGACGCGCCTCGCCGGGAGACCCTTGTTTTGCGCCTGATCGTTCGCCCAGGGTAAGCTCCGAGGGCCGATATGTACACATGGCTTGGACGGTGTTACGCATACTGACCCCTTGTGCCGGAAAATGTCACAGCCAGCCAATATTCGAGATACAATTATAGCCCGGTCTGGATGCGCAACGAACGCGGCCGTGCCTTATGGCATCTGGCTGCGATCGCGAAATGGGACATGCGTCCCGGCTCCGATCGGGGCCGCCGACAGGAGAAATGACCCCGAAACTGCACTACCCGCATATTTCGCACCAGGTGATTCCGGCACTGCTTGATTCGGGCGTGACAATGGTGCAGATCGGCAAAATGTTCATCGACATCCGCGTCGCCACTTCGAAATAGCCAGACGATTAGCCGTGAAGTGATGGCCGGGAACCAAGAGGAAATTTGCTCACATGTTCGAAATCCAGGACGTTTCTCCCCGCGTCGGTTCGATCATCCGGACCACCAAGGAAGACATGGTCAAGGGCACCTATGCCGACGAGATCAACCGGCTGCTCGTAGAACGCAGCGCGCTGGTGTTTCCGCGAATGCACCTGACCATTGAAGAACAACTCGCCTTCGCCGGCACCATCGGCAGGATCTTCCTCGTGGGCGGGAAGGAAATTCAAAAGATTTCGCTCGATCCCGAAGTCAACCCGGTGGCCGACTACACCCGCGGCGCGTTCTTCTGGCATATCGACGGCGCCAATGACGATATCCCGGCCAAGGCGACGATGCTCAACTGCCGGGTGCTCGCCGAGGAAGGGACGGGCGATACGATGGTGGCCAATACCTATGCCGCCTACGAGGACCTGCCCGTCGAGGACAAGAAACTGATCGCGGGCCTGCGCGCGCGCCACTGCCTGGAAAGCACGCAGCGCATGGTCAACCCTGAACCAACCTATGCCGAACTGCAGCGCTGGCAGGCCTACCCGTCGAAGTCGCACCCGCTGGTCTGGCACCACCGTTCGGGCCACAAGTCGCTGTTGATCGGCGCAACCGCCTATTACATCGAGGGCATGGGCTTCGAGGAAGGAAGGGCGCTGCTGTGCCGCCTGCAGGAGTTCGCGACGCAGCCGCAATATGTCTATCGCCACAAATGGACCGTTGGCGACTTCCTGTTGTTCGACAACACCGGCACCATGCACAAGGCCGCGCCCTATAACCTCGACAGCAAGCGGCTGATGGACCGCACCACGCTGCACGGCGAGGAACCGATCGCTTGAGTGGAAACCCACCGGGTGGAAAGATACCCGACCGACAGCGGCAGACGAGAAGACGTCGATAAGCGATTATTTTGGTTGGGCAGGTCAAGAAATGAGGCATGGCTGACATGGTTGAAGCTGCTGAGAGGATGTCGATTTTTCACGGCATTCCGCTGTCTGAAGAGCCGGGCCTCGGCGCGCTGACGCTGGGTGGTTATCTCAAAGAGGTAACCACTCGCTTCGGCTCGCGCGAGGCGCTGGCCATCCGTGTCGGTGATGGCATGGAGCGTTGGAGCTATGACGAGCTGTGGGCGCGTTCGCAGGCTGTGGCGCGTGCGTTGATCGCCTGCGGCGTCGGGAAGGGAACGCGTGTCGGCGTGCTCACGACCAACAGGATGGAATTCCTGTCTGGCGTCTTCGGGACGGCGTTGGCCGGCGGCGTAGCCGCAACGCTAAGCACTTTTTCTACTGCGCCAGAGCTGGAAGTGCTTGTCCGGAATTCCGCCTGTTCGGTGCTCCTTCTTGAGCGTCATGTGCTCAAGAAGGATTTTGCCGAAATGCTCGCCGCACTCGAGCCGCAGATCAGGTCGGCAGAACCCGGCCGCCTGGCTTCGCTGAAATTTCCTTTCCTGCGCCACCTGGCATTGGTGGACAGCGAAGAATCCTATGGAGCCGTCGAAGGCTGGAGCGATTTCCTTGCCAGGGGGAATGAAGTGTCGTCCGAACTCGTCGACGCCACGGCCGCCAGTGTGGCCCCAAGCGACCCGGGAGTGCTGTTCTTCTCATCGGGCTCGACCGGTAAGCCCAAAGGAATTCTCAGCTCCCATCGCGCCGTCAGCATCCAGCTGTGGCGCTGGCGTCGGATTTTTGCGCTTGATGATGACGTTCGCTGCTGGACCGCGAATGGTTTCTCCTGGTCAGGCAATTTCTGCATGGCGATTGGGGGTACGCTGTCCAGCGGCGGCACGATCGTGCTCGAGCGGATTTTCGATCCGCAAGAGGCACTCGACCTGATGGTCCGCGAGCGCGTCAATTTCCCGCTCGCCTGGCCACATCAATGGGCCCAGCTCGAGGCTGCGCCCAACTTTCTCGATGTCGACCTTTCAGCGATGCGTTATGTCGGTCAGCACACGCCGATTGGCAGGCACCCGACGGTCAACAGCACGTGGAACGAACCGATCAGAATCTACGGCAATACGGAAACCTTCACCATCAGCGCCGCCTTTGCCGCCGATGTGCCGCCCGAGGTTTTCGGGAACAGCTCCGGCGTACCATTGCCCGGGAACACCATCCGCATCGTCGATCCCGATACGGGTGCAACCGTGCCGTTGGGACAGCAGGGTGAGATCGCGGTCAAGGGGCCGACATTGATGCTCGGCTATCTGGGCATACCGCTGGATGAAACGCTGGATGACGAAGGTTTCTTCCGCACCGGTGATGGCGGATATTTTGACGAAAAAGGCCGGCTGGTCTGGGAAGGCCGCCTTAACGACATCATCAAGACCGGCGGCGCTAATGTCTCGCCGGTTGAGATCGACAACATCATCAAGACCATTCCGGGCGTGAAGGCCACCCAGACCGTTGGAGTGCCGGACGAAATGCTGGGCGAACTCGTGGTGGGCTGCATCGTGCCGCATGACGGGGTACGGCTGGACGAAGCCACGATCCGCAATTTCGTCAAGGAACATCTGGCCAGCTACAAGGTGCCGCGCCGCGTGCTGTTCTTCACCGAAGACGAATTGAATCTGACCGGCAACGCCAAAATCAAGGCCAGCGATATGCGCAAGCTGGCGACGGCAAGGCTGGCCGCGGAAGGCTAAGGTGCCTCCCCGGAGAGTGAAACGCTGCGGCGGACATCGTCGGAGGGCTGCCTGCGCTGCTTCGCATCTTTGAGAATGGCGTCAGGCGTATGGGGACAGGTTTGTCTGTCCCTATACGCAAACACTTCAGACGGCTCGCCACGCGCTACGACCACCGCGCCCCTCACTTTTGGCCTTCCTACATCTCGCCGCGGCAATGTTATGGATGCGATGAATGTCGATTCAGTTCGTGCTGTCTCGAGCGGTCGAGCCGGGCGAACGCGTCGAACGATTCAACGAAGGCATCGTTGTATTGACAATCCAATAAGCACTGCGTATTTTCCTGTGCAACTGCTCAGGATTTTGCTGGGCGCCAGTTGAGCGGCTCGATTGTTGAACGAACGGTTCATGAGACCGTCGAAAGGGCGAAAGCGCCCGCGAAAGATAAGGGAGGAGCAATGACGATCTTCGACACGATTGTCAGCGGTGGACGAGTCGTCGATGGCACCGGCAGCCCCGCCTTCTACGCCGACATCGGCATTACTGATGGACGTATCGCCGCCATTGGAAACTTGGTCCGCAGCGAATCGCGGCAGGTGATCGACGCGAAGGGCAAGATCGTAGCGCCTGGTCATGTGACCCAACATTCGCATTACGATGTGGCGCTCTTCTGGGATCCTTATTGCTCCAATTCCGGAGAAAATGGCGTCACAACCGTTGTGAACGCCAATTGCGGATTCGGGGTGGCGCCGGTTCGATCGTGCGACATCGAGCGGACGATGCAGATGTTGGAGACGACGGAACAGATTCCGGTTTCTCATCAACGTGCCGCATTGCCCTGGGACTGGGAGAGCTTTCCGGAGTACCTCGATCGAGTGAATCAGTTGCCGAAAGGCGTGAATGTTCTCAGCTATCTTCCGCTCAATCCCTTGCTTGTCTACGTCATGGGCGTCGATGCAGCCAAGACGCGTCGGCCCACCCCGGCTGAAATGTGCGAGATGCATCGTCTGATCAATGAAGCCATGGATGCAGGTGCCATTGGTATTTCGATGTCGGTTATGGGGGCCGACGGAAACACCCACATCGATTGCGACGGCACGCCGATGCCGACCGATGTCGTCGATCATGACGTCATTCTGGACATAGGCCGAGCGGTAGTTGAACGCGGCGAAGGTGTGATCCAGATGCTTTCGCATGTCATCACCTACGGAGATCGTTCAATCTCGGAGCGCATGGCGGAAATCGCCAAAGGCTCGGGCGCGCGCGTGATGCATAACAGCTTTCTGCCATCCGACCTTATGCCCGAAAGGGTTGTGGAAGACCTCGCTTGGCTCGATGCGCTACGCGATAAGGGGTGCGACGTGACGGTCAGCACGATGGTGAATCGTGGCTGGATCGAAGCCAATTTGCGGCAGCTGGACATCGCAACAGGGACGCTGGCCGGGGTTCGCCAGATATGCGCCTGCAAATCGGACGACGAAGTGATGCAGCTCATCGCCGATTCTGAATTCCAAAGCGCCTTCGCGCAGGAATATGCGACGCGGGGCCCATCCCATGGAGCTGGACTGGAAGGTCAAACCGTCATTGACGTCGGTGATAATCCGCAACTCGCGCCCTACCTGGACCGAACCCTGGGCGCTATCGCGCAAGAAGAAGGCCGTGGCGTCGTAGAGGTCATGCTTGATCTTGCGATGCGTTCGGGGCTGGCGCTGCAATTGAAGTCAGGGCAGATCACGGCGAAGGACCCCGGGCAAGCGCTTCGTCTGATGGCGCATGCCGCGGTTGTTGCGGGCGGGTCGGACGGCGGCGCGCATACCAAATCCTTTGGCATGGGGCATTATCCCACAGACCTTCTGATATGGCTGGTGCGGGATGAAAAACGCATGACCCTCGAAGACATGCATTTTCAGCTTAGCTTGAAGACGGCGCGATCTGTTCAAATCCATGATCGTGGCGCCCTGTTGCCAGGGTATTGGGCCGATGTCCTGATCTATGATCTCAACGATCTTTATTTTGACCGGCAGAAATACGAGATTGTCCATGACATGCCGAATGGCGACTGGCGAAGAAAGGGTCGCGCGGGCGGCTACGAATACATTCTCGTCAACGGCATCGTCACGCACAGGCGAGACGTTCCCAGCGGCGCCACGCCGGGCCGGTTCGTTCGCATTTGCGCCGACCGAAGTCGCTCGTTTTCTGTCGCCGCAGAATGAGCGTGCATCGCGCGTCAGGCGGCTGGAAGGATCGTCGATAAGGACGGGCACCGGCTCAAGGAAAGGCAATCTCTGCCGTTGAGGCCGCTTGAACGTCCGATCGCTTGGTCCGCAGGATATGATTTCGGAAAGATAAGATATGACTGGCGTAACCGAGGCGAAGTTTGAATTCGATCCTTTTTCCGCCGAGGCCGTGGCGAATTCCGATTTCTACTTTAAGGAGCTGCGGGACAAGCACCCGGTTTATTATAGCGAGAAATATGATACTTACTTCTTTTCCAGATTTGATGATGTCTGGGAGGTTTTGCGCGTAGGCGATAATAGCTTACTCGCGACTGAAACCAATCTGCCCACCGCGGAGTATCTGCGCACGCACCGGAATAACGGCGCGCCACCCTTCGCTTCCATCAATCCCATGGCGCCGGGACCGACTCTCCCATCCCCTTATTACGAGGAGATGCGGCTGGCACATACAGCGCCCCTGCGGCCAAAGGGCGTGGCGGTGCTTCAGGACTTTGTCCGCGAGCTTGCTCGCAAGCAACTGAATGAGGTTCTGCCGCGTCGAAAGCTTGATCTCGCGGCGGACTATGCGGCCATCGTCCCTGCCAGAGTGATCTGTCACTTGTTCGGGTTGCCGTTGTCAGTCGCAGATCGAGTGCTAGGTAAACTCGGCGAAATCGGAAGGTACAAGCCGGGGAAAGAAGGTGTCGATCTGTCAACCTTCTTCGCCGAATTGCAGCAACATATTGTTCCCGCCATTCAAGCCCGGCGCGACGCGGGAGCCGATGGGAGCAATGGGCTCATCGATGGGTTGATCAATTACCGCACGCAACCGGATCGGCGCGCGCTCAGCGACCACGAAATCGCCAACCAGCTTGTTTGTGCCATGGTCGGAGGTATGGAATCCGTGCCCAAGGTCATCGGGCGGGGAATTATGGAATTATGGCGGCGGCCGGATCAATTCAAAGCAGTTTGCGCCGATCTCGAAATGAACGTGCCGGTCGCGGTCGAAGAAATGATTCGGTATTGCGCACCCGCTCAATACACCTTTCGAACCGCTCATAAGGATGTGACGGTCGCAGGCCAACACATCAGAGCGGGCCAACGGGTAGCGTGCTTATTGCATTCGGCGTCTCGCGACGAACGAGAATTCGACGATCCCGACGAGTTCATCTGGAACCGGCCGATTCCGCGCGTCCTGTCATTTGGCCTGGGCCAACATCATTGTATCGGAAAGCACCTCGCGCAACTGGAGGTTCGCACGCTCGTACATGAGTTCTTCTCTCGGGTAAATTCGTTCGAATTCGTCATGGAGGAGGCAGGGCTCAATCCCGGCTATTTCCAGAGGGGATGGATCAATCTGCCCGTGATCATCAGGGACTAGCGTCATTGTAGATCGTCACTTCGGAGACTTGGCGATCGAACTGTTCAATAAAGTGCTCGATTGTCCTCAGCGCTTCCGCATGGCCTTCTGTCATGCCGACTTCGCTTTCCACCGACAAGCTGCGCGCGAGAGAGTTCAAAAGAACAGCCGCAAAATCCGGCGTCCAGGGGAAACCTTTTACGCCGTTCTTCGCAAGAATGTGGCCCATGATCTCGATTTGGCTCCGTCGAAACCGATTGCCAAATTCGGCAATCTCCTTCCGTATGACCTTTCGATGGTTGGCCAGCGCGACAAACTCGTAGTTCAACAACACGCCTCTTGCGTCGGCGGTCAGTTTCCACATTTCGCTGAGAGGTTTATTTGCGCTCAGAATTGTTTTTTGTCGCTCGATGATACCGGTCGCCAACTGGCGATAGAGCGCGAGGAACAAATCGTCCATGGTGTGAAAATAATAGTGCACCAATTGCGGCTTGAGCCCGGCCTTTGCAGCAACCCGTCGTGAGGTTACGGCGGCATAGCCGCTCTCGCGCATGAGATCTTCGGCGGCTTTAAGGAGCCTGGATCGGGAGGTTTGCTTGACGGATTTTCTAGCAGCCATAATGTCGGTCTCTGTGCGCCAATCCGGACTGGCGCCGGCATCTCTCATAGCATGAAGGATTTTGTTCGGGGGACCCCGATCGGCGTGCCTGTTACGGACGAACAACCGGGCGTAACCGGATGCATTGTCCCGGCAACCCGACAGGCCGTTGCCGGCATATCGATCCGGGTCTGCCGGCCGCAACCGGCGAATTTCTCATTCGGCCAGGCTCAACGCGTTTTTCGGGCAGCACCGCACGGCGGCTTCGGCCTTCGCGCGATGCTCCTCGCCAAAATTCTCTTTCAGAATCTGGGGAGTGTCGTCCTTATCCATGGCAAGAAGCTCCGGAGCTTCTTTTGCGCAGTTGCCGTTTCCGTCGCACAAAGTCCAATTGACAACGATCTTCATGACCCCTCCCGTTCGAAATCTGCTCGTTATCTTTGCAAGGCATACATCGAGGAAGCTGTTCCTGCGCGGGAGAATAACTGCCGCCACCTCGAAATCAATCAAGCCATCACTACACGCTATGGCCAGCTCGCCGAGGCGTTCCACAGCGCGTCATCTTGGTGGAGGCGCCAATTTTGTCCCCAGCACGAGCCGATGGGCCTCACGCCCCATACGGGGCTGATGATTTGGGGTCCATTCGCGGCGGGCAGCGCGAACGTCGGAGCGACCTTGTTTCGACGCAGCGGTGTTTTCTATAGCTATAACCGTTGCGCAGATACCGGCGCGGCAGCGAAGCTGGCACGATTCTGAACACCCATGGCGGCCAATTCGCTTGCTTGGGGTGTTGCGCCATGATGCCGAGAGCAACTGGCTGGGGTTCCTGAATACAGTTCGAACCGAGTGGCTTGAAGATATTCTGGTATTTTGGGCGGTTTTGGCGGATTTTCCCAAACCGGCGTGACGCTTTTGCATCGGGAGGGGCTACGCGGCGTCGCCAAAGGCAATTGGAGCTTGTTCACGGCATGTCAGCTGGCGGGCAGCGCGCCATCCAGAGGGCTGAGGGCTACGATGCAACCCTACTGTTAGGCCTTCGAAGCGTCGAAATTAAAGAAGCGGCAGGACCGCCGACGGCTTGGTCCTCTTGCTCCGTCGGGTTTGTGCATAGCCCAGCCAATTGATATTATTTCAAGACCAATCAGGCCGTTAGTAGTCTGGAGGGAGGAAACTTAAAATCAAGGTCCATGGAACAGGTAATCGAAAAAGAAATCACCTTGTCAAACGTGTCGATCGTGCTCGGTACCGTCCGATGGGCGGCAGTTGAGGAATACAGTTCCGCGCTGTCCGGCTACTGTGTTTGCCAAAGGCTGTCGGACGGCCATCCGGCTATGAAAATCGGCAATCTCGCTACAGGCGAGGCCTTTCCGCATGTGCGCTCGGTGGGCTTCCTGCCGCCCGACTGTTCCGTTCAACTGTACCCGATGGAAAAACCTTTCCGCGCGCTGAACTGCGTTTTCGAAAAGGCCTTTTTCGAAAGCACGACCGAAATCTATCCGACACAATGGAATGAGCACACCAGCGCGTTCGTGACGATCCAGAACAAACGCCTCGAAATGATGATGCAGCAGATACATGCCGAACTGGTTCAGCCCGGATTTGCGTACAACCTTCTGATCGAGGCGACGAGCACTATGATACTCGTCGAGATGGCCCGCTATGGACAGCGCCTCGGAACAGCGAATGCGGAAAAGGGCGGTGGCCGGGGCCTTGTCCCTTGGCAAATGCGCCGTATTCGCGAACGTATCCGAGCGTCGTTGGAAATGGGTTATCCCAGCATGAGCGAGCTGTCGCGCCTTTGCGGCATCAGCCAGAGTCATCTGATGCGCAGCTTCAAGGCATCAACTGGCTGGCAGATCCATAAATACATTGCTGAGGAGCGGCTGAACGCGGCCAAACGGATGCTCGCTGAGGACGAGTTCAGCTTGAAGGAGATATCGGCGCGGTTGGGATTCTGCAGCCCAGCCTATTTCGCGACAGCCTTTCGCCGAACAACGGGCATGACACCAATGGATTTCCGGAGACGAGCCAGCGCACCCGAAGTAGGCTGTGCCTGACGCGAATTGTGCCGGTTTTCGAGGCCTGCCCGGTCATGGTGTCAGTTTCGTAGCGGTTGCGACAATCGTGATCGGACTAGCCGTTCAAGTCCGCGGTAAAGAAGCCTATGCGGGATCCAATATACCGCAACGCATTCCCCTATCCCACAGCATTCTCCGGCGCGTAGCCGAGAATGGCCTTGGTCTCCAGGAACTCGTTGAAGCCGTATTCGCCCCATTCGCGTCCGTTGCCGCTCTTCTTGAAGCCGCCGAACGGCGCATGGAAGTCAAACCCGTCGTTGATCGACACCTGACCCGCACGGATCCTGCGAGCGATGGCACGGGCCTTTTCCAGGTCGGCGCAGTGCACGTAACCAGAAAGGCCGTACTCGCTATCATTGGCTATCTCGATCGCCTCATCCACGGTTTCGTAGCCTAGGATCGAGAGCACCGGGCCAAAGATTTCCTCGCGGGCGATGGTCATGTCGTTGGTGACGTGGGCAAAAACGGTGGGTTTCACGTAAAACCCCTTGTCCAGCCCTTCCGGTCGGCCTGTGCCGCCGATGACCAGAGTGGCGCCCTCGTCGATGCCTTTCTGGATCAAGCCTTGGATCTTATCGAACTGGACCCTTGAAGCAACCGGTCCCATCCGGGCATTGCCGGTCGGGTCGCCGACAGTGACCTGCGAAGCAACCTCGCGAGCGATGGCGATCGCTTCATCCATGCGCTTGTTCGGCACGAGCATACGCGAGGGAGCGGCGCAGGTCTGTCCGGAGTTGCCCATCATGGCGGCAACGCCGCTGCTTACGCTGCCGGCAAATACCTCATCGTCGAGCAGGATATTGGGACTCTTGCCCCCCAGCTCCTGGGCCACACGCTTGACGGTCGGAGCCGCGTTCCTCGCAATTTCGACGCCGGCGCGCGTCGAACCGGTGAAGGAGATCATGTCCACGTCGGGGTGGCAGGAAAGCGCCACGCCGACCCCCGGCCCATCGCCATGCACCAGGTTGAACACGCCGGCCGGCACGCCCGCGGCATGCATGATCTCGGCAAAGATATGTCCCGAAAACGGCGCGATTTCCGATGGCTTCAGCACCATGGTGCAACCGGTCGCCAGGGCCGGAATGACTTTAACGGCAATCTGGTTGAGCGGCCAGTTCCACGGCGTGATGAGGCCGCAAACGCCAATCGGTTCCTTGATGAGCAGCGTTGCCCCGCGCTGCTCTTCGAAGGGGAAGGTCTTCAGCACTTCGATCGCCACGGACAGATGGCCAATGCCAAGCGGCACCTGCGAGCTCTGTGCGAGCGAGGCCGGCGCTCCCATCTCCTCGGTCACCGCCGCAGCCAGATCGCCGAAACGTTTCTGATATTGTTCGACGATGCGCTGGAGAAGATGGAGCCGCTCCTCGCGGCTGGTCTTAGACCAGCTCGCGAATGCATTCCTGGCCGCCTTGACGGCCTTGTCCACGTCAGCGGCCGAACCGAGCGCTATCTTTCCGCAAATTTGCTCGGTCGCGGGGTTCTCGACATCCAACGTCCTCAGCCGGACCGGATCAACCCACTTGCCGTCGATATAGAATTTGAGGCACTCGTGCATGACTTCTCCCAAATGTCTCGAGGTATTGCCGCTGACCTACTCGAACTGACTTCGCACCCCATCAGACGGGGGCGGCTTTGTTCTGACCCGGTCTGAACAGATACTGGTTCAATGGCGGACGAGCGGTGTCGTCGGTAATCACATCGAGAACCGCGGGGCGAGGGTCCTTGATGGCGCGCTCAAGGGCAGGGGCAAATGCTTGCGGTGATGCAACGCGCTCGCCAAAACAATCGCAGGCACGCGCGATTGCTGCATGGTCGACGGGACCCAAGTCCGAAGCATCAGAATGGTGATGCATAAACCACTCCTCGCCATGCTTCTGATAGCCCAGGATCTGGTTGTTCAGAACGATGACCACCACTTTGATAATCAGCCGCCTTGCCGCTTCAAGCTCGGACCAGCAATGCGCAAAGCCGCCATCGCCTACCAAGGCGAATACGTTCGCTTCGGGTCTTGCGAGTTTGGCGCCCATGGCCATGGGCATGCCCCATCCCAGCCCGGCAAGGCCGCGCGGCGTCAGGAAACGGGCTCCATTGGCCTTGGCGCTAAGGAAAGTGGAGGCCCAGTTGGTGGAATAGCTGGCATCGGCGACGAAGATGTCCTGCGGACGCAGGATGGGGTCCAGAGTGCGCATCAGATGTTCCGGGCGAACGGCTCCCTGCCTACCAGGCCCAATTTCGTCCAGGAACGCGTTGCTCTTTGCCGCTGCCGCAGCAGTGGACTTGGCGATTCGCTCGAGATTGGTGGAGCGGTTCGGAAAATCCTGCTCTGTCAGTTCGTCAAGAATTGCGGCCAACGTAGCCTTGGCATCGCCTGCCAACCGCATGGCTTCGTAATTGCGGCCAATCTCGAAGCTGTCGATGTCGATATGGATGAATCGCGTATCGGGGGGGAAAAGCGTCCAGTTGGCAGTGCCGTTAGCGTTGGTACGCGTGCCCACGAGCAGCACCAAGTCAGCATCGCTCGCATAGGAACGCAGATGCTGGGCGCGGGCGCCATGCCCCATGCAGTTGCCGAATACGCCCAGCGAAAGTGGAGAACGCTCGTCGATCGTGCCTTTGCCCATGTTCGTGGTGGCAACCGGTATCGCACCCAGCTCGCACAGCTTGACCACTTCTGCAGCGGCATCGGAGGAGTGCACACCGCCTCCGGCAATGATGAGCGGACGCTGGGCGGAAGCCAAAGCGGAAGCGGCCTCCCTGATCCGGTCGCGTGTCGGTACGACACGGTCAAGCGGATAGTGGCCCAGTTTCACGGTGCGTTTTTTCGACGGGACTGCCTGTTCGCCCATGAAATCGGAGGGCAGGATCAGAACGACCGGGCCTGGGCGGCCGCTCGTCGCCTGTACGATCGCCATGTCGAGATAATCATCCAGCCGGTCCGTGCGATCGACGCGGCGGGTCCACTTCGAACAACTCGAAAACAGCGCGAAATGATCGAATTCCTGAAAGGCGTTCCGGTCTGCTTCCGCGTGCGCTGATTCTTCTATCAGCGCCAGGATCGGGGTCGAGGCCTTGAATGCCTCTGCCAGTGGCGGAACCAGAAGCGTGGCCGCCGGCCCGCTCTGCGCCGCCAGTACGGCAATGCGTCGAGCCACGCGGGCATAGCCGTCGGCCATGGCGCCTCCCGCGTTCTCCGTGCGAAACCCGATCTGCCGAATTCCGTATTTCGGTGCCACATGCTGCGTGCGCACCGGAAAGCACTGACTGAACGTGACCTCCACGCCATGACGGGCTAGGCCTACGGCTAGGGCTTCTGAAGTGATCATCGCTTCTCCCAAATCCAACCCAAACGCTGGCTGTCGTTTCCGCGAGCATGACGTGCCAACTGGTGCTCAATTTTGTCGGATACGTTCCACAGCCTGGTGTTCCCGATCTCCTGCGTTGTCATCCTCAATGAGGTGCAGAACAAATTTCGATTTCGAAGATGGCGGCGTGCAGCGGTGTTTCGACAGCGAAGCGCACCGCCCGCGCCACATCTTCCGGCTTGAGCATCATGTCGCGAATTTCCTGGGGCCGCCAGTCATGGGCGCGCGTGACGACCCCGGCGGGAGCGAGGACGCAGGTGCGGATACCGTACTTCAACTCCGACTGGTTAAGCAGTTGCGACATGACATGAACGCCGTGCTTGGCGACCGAATAGGCCACACCGCCATCGAGGCTGACCTGTTTGCCGGCCACCGACGAGATATTGACGATCATCCCGCTGCGCTGGGCGCGCATCGTCGGCAGCACCGCATGGATCGCATAGAAGGTGCCCGATAGGTTCGCGGCGATGACTGCATCGAATTCCTCGGGAATGAGGTCTTCCCACTTGCGCCGCTTGACGTTGAACCCGGCGTTGTTGACGAGAACGTCGATGCGCCCATGCCGGTCGAGGATGCTCCGGCATGCCTGCTCCACTTCGCTCCGGCGCGACACGTCCATCGCGACATAGTCGGCTTTCGCGCCGGATTTCTCGAGAGCCGAGCATGCCGCTCGAAGCCCTTCTTCGTTCCGCGCGGAAATTACGACCAGATAGCCGGCCGCCGCGAGCGACTGGGCGATCGCAAGTCCGATACCGGCTGAACCACCGGTAACCCATGCGACCCGGGCTTGCGACTGATCAACCACAATGACCTCCAGGAAACTGGAATTGGATTAGCTTCGGGATGGAACGGCGCGCATTGTCGCCGATTACACCAACAAGACATAGGCCAAGGGTAGGGCCGCAGAACGTATTGGCCCATCAAGGGCACTGAGCGCTCCGTCGTCGCGCATGAAGCGCGGTGGAGCAGGCGCGTCCGCGGAGTCGAAGCCCAGCTCCACCGTTGTGCCCAGGCACTATTCTCGTACTTCATGCCCCTTTGCGTCACTGACCCGTGCCATAGATGTATTCATGCAAGACGCGGTGTAAGTTGTAGACATTGCTCTCTTGTATCGGACTTGGCCTTGCCCCCTTCCAGCCACGTGACCGCATGCCCTTATGCACTGCGATCATGTTGGAGAAATCCTGCTCGAGGATCGGGTTTTTGCCCTTGAAGTCCTTTAGGTTCTCGTAGGTTTCGCGTTCGACCTTGGGCTCCTTGCCAGGGGCGAAACGGCCCAAGCTCCAGACATCGAAGATCGTGGAATTGGGATCGTCGCCGTTCGGGCGCGAACGATACCAGAAGGCTCCTTCCGGTGATGGCAGGATGCTGGAATTGGGGAAGACCTGCCATTCGGTGACATTCTTTTTGGCCGAGCTCAGGTCCGGGTAGCTGGCGCCGGACTTGATAATTTCTTCCTTCAGAAACCTGCTATAGGCCTCATAGCATTCTGGAAGCGTCACACCCTCCGGGAGTTCCGCCAGCACGCGCTCCGCCGCCCTTACGCCTTCTTCATGCACCAGCCCGTGCAACTGATTGTGGATGTCCACGAGATCGTCGCGGACATATTTTCGGGGATCCCTGTATTCTGCGTCATCGTCGAATTCGTAATGGCGATGGCCCAGATGCGGCGCGTGGCGCTGGCCGGGGCCGATAAATTCATTCAACCCGGGAAGATACGGCAAGCCGTATTTCAGCAATTGTGGATGGGTGCCCGAGAGGTGGTAGCCTTCGACAAAGGCTTCGAGCGCCACCTTCCAGTTTATGGGGAATATAAGGGTCGTGTAGGACCTCATACGGCACTTGTCCCACTCGAAGGCATCGAGCTCTTCGGGAAGCGGCGCCAGGAATTTGTGCAGCGGCTCGCAGTCCGCATCCATGTTGATCCACACCCAGCCCGCCCAGGTATCGACCTTGACCTGTGACAGCGAGACGTCCTCCTCGCTGAACTGCGGACATCCCTTCCAGTCATCCTCGCTCAGAATGGCGGTGGGCTTGCCGTCGAGGTCGAAGGTCCAGGCATGGTAGCCGCAGAAGATCGCCTTCAAATTGCCACGCGCATCGTCGCGCAAGCGGCGTCCGCGATGGGGGCAAACGTTATAGAAAGCCTTGATGCTGCCCGGCGCATTGCGAACAACCAGGATCGACTCGTAACCGATCTCGTAATTTACGTAATCGCCGACATTCGGAATCTCTTCCTCGCGGCAGGCGATCTGCCATACCCGCGGCCACACACGCTCCATCTCCAGGCGATGAAACTCTGGCGAATAATCCGACGCCGGGAGGAAATCGCGCCGGATTTTCGGCTCAGGCAGTACCCTTATATTTTGATTCACGGGCATGTATTTGCTCCATAAAGCCGTACCGACCTGGAGCGAAACGCTTAAGTGCAAAGCGCTTGGGCGTAAAGATGATCGCGTCTTCGACGATAATTTTATGGCGAGAAAACGAAATTCGGCATGAAACTCAAAAGCGCTCTTGAGCGATTATTGCCAACGGCTTGAACGAAGACGGGCCTGAGCAGGAATTCGGCCGTAATGGCCTGTTCGCGCAGCATCGTCACCCAGAAATGTCGGCTCGAAGAAGCCTATATTTCGCGCAAATTGCTGAGGTTGTTTTAGATTTCCAGTCCTTTCTTCGTGTTCCTGCTACAAACTGAAATATCACACGATTGAACCACTATACGAAGAAACAGCCTCGATCTAGATGTGAACTCACCTATGGCCGGAATGGCTGCGCGAGGGCGGGTTAGATGAAGATCGGGGTTGTTTTCCCGCACGACACGATCGAGCCGGATTTCAGTGCGATCAGGACCTATGCGCGGGCCGTGGAAGAGATGGGCTTCAGCCATATCCTCTCCTATGACCATGTCATCGGCGCCAACAGGGTGAGCCGACCGGGCTGGCAGGGATACGACCTGGATTCGAAATTCCACGAGCCGATCGCGCTTCTCTCCTACATCGCCGGGACGACCAGCAGGATCGGCCTGGCCACCGGCGTGATGATCCTGCCCCAGCGGCAGACCGTCATGGTCGCCAAGCAGGCGGCCACGCTGGACCTGCTTTGCGGCGGCCGCCTGCGCCTGGGTATCGGGACCGGCTGGAACTATGTCGAATATGAAGCTCTCGGCATGAATTTCAAATCCAGGGGGAGGTTCTTTGACGAACAGATCGACGTGTTGCGCGCACTCTGGACCAAGCGTGCCGTCACTTTCGACACGCCGATGCACAGGATCACCGATGCCGGGATTTTTCCCATGCCGCTCCAGCGCCCGATCCCGCTCTGGCTCGGCGGTGGCGGAGTGCATCCGATCAAGGGGTGGGCGAATGTCGAGAAGGTCATCCGCCGTATCGCGGAAAAGGCCGATGGCTGGATGCCGACCTTCGACCCGGACGATACCGGAGCCGAACTGGTCGAGCGTTTTCGCGGCTACTGCCGCGAAAACGGCCGCGATCCCGACACAGTGGGCATCGAGGCGCTGCTGGCCCCCGCCGTCGTCAAGGATTGGGCTGGCCACGCCAAGGCATGGCAGAAGCTGGGCGCCACCCACATGTGCTGCAACTGTGGGGGCGGCGACGTCCAGGGCGTCGATGGCAACCTGAAGCGTCTCGAAGAAGTACGCCGGGTGCTCAAAGCCGCCGGGGTGTGGAGCGAGTAATTGGCGGCGACCCCACGCCAGAAAGGGAAGTGGCCCTAGAGGAAAGGCACGGTCATGAGTAGTGGAATGCAAGGCGACGGCGTGCCGGACGAGATCAAGGATCAGAAGGTTGTCGCTTGGCTGGAAAAGAATATCGGCGGGACGGTTGAACGTTGCGAGCGGCAACCGCGCTGGCGCGGCGGTTGGTGGGCGGATGTTCGCCGCAACGGGGAGATCAAGAAGCTATATGTGCGTGAAGAGCGCCAGGAGGATTACCCGCCCTGGCCGCTCGAACACGAGGCCAATGTGCTGCAGGTGCTCGAAAAACACGGCGTACCGGTCCCGCATGTCTACGGAATCTGCGATGACCCGCATGCCACTGTGATGGATGCACTGCCGGGGCACTACAATTTCGCCGCGATTTCTGAAGAAGAGCGCCTCTCGGTCCTGAATCATTTTGCCGAAGTCGTGGCCAGGATGCATGCGATCGACCCGCAGGAACTGGTGAAGCTCGGCATGAAGATGCCCGAGAGCGCCGAAGAAATCTCTCTCGCCTGTTTCGGCGTCTGTGAAGACATGTACCTGAAGGGCAAGAAACGGCCCGAGCCGAGGGTCGAATTCCTCAGGCGCTGGGTGCGCAACAATATTCCCAGGCACCGCAGCAAGGTCAGTGTTCTCGCCGTCGA
The DNA here is from genome assembly GCA_049692035.1 of Rhizomicrobium sp. Taxonomy (GTDB): domain Bacteria; phylum Pseudomonadota; class Alphaproteobacteria; order Micropepsales; family Micropepsaceae; genus Rhizomicrobium. The sequence continues at coordinate 13,556 of JBAVOL010000005.1, read as the reverse complement.
CTCCGGACAGTTCCTGTTCGAAAACGGCAAAGTCACGGGACTGTACGATTTCGAATATGGCTGCCTGGGCGACCCGATGATCGACATCGCGTTCATCCCGCTGCGCCTGGCCATGTATAATGTCGGCGACATCAGGCCGTTCTTCAGGCGCTACCAAGAACTAACGGGTGAAAAATTCGAATTGGAGGTGCTTGCGTTCCATGCTGTGTGGTGGGGTTTGTGCACGCCCTTTATTCTCACGGCCGATCTTCAGGCTCCGCCCTCCAACGCCAAATATTTCGAATATGTCGGCTGGTACATCGGCTCCATCATGTCCATGTGCGAAGTGCTGGCCGACATGAAAGGGATCGAGCTCGACCGGAATTTTCAGGTCAGACCACCCCAGCCCTCGCGCTGGGCCCAGATATTCGACGTGATGGCAGCGCGGGTTCCACCCGCCGCAGAGGGCGAGCCCTATGACATTCTCGAGCAGCGAAAGGTGTGGGAGTTCGCCAAGCGGATGGACGCCCAGCAAGACGTCGAAGCCGAATATCTGAAGGGCGTTGAACGGATTCTCGGCCGCCCGGTTCGTGACTGGGTTCATGCGGACGAGGAACTGGAAAAGTTCGTGATGACCGCGGGTCCCGAGCATGATGATGCCCTCATTGCCCTGTTCCATCGCTGGAGCTTGGTGCAGGCGATGACGTTCCTCGACGGGATGGTTCATTTGCCCATGTTTGAAAAAAGCTGGCCGCGGCTCTCGGAAATCCTCGCCTGAAGGCAAACTCGAAGACCACGCGCCGCAACTGAACTTGAAACGCTCAAACTGAGCAATTTAGCGAGACTTGTTATGACAAATGCTACAGCGGTTCGTACACGCCCCATGGCAGAACCCAAGGTACTCGGAGTCTATCCCCCCGGCGAAACGGGTTGGCTTAATCCTGCGGAGGTTGCCTCGCTGACGCCGCAGATCGTGCGGGAGCGGGTCGCGGCGCTCAAGCCGATGATCGCCGAATATGCGGAAGAATCGGAACGGCTGGGCTACCCCCATCCCGCGGTCTGGGACGCACTGCGGGCGACCGGTTTCCACTACCACTTCATGCCGAAGAAATATGGCGGTTGCGAATTCGGGCCTGAGGATTTCTTCCTCACGGCCAGCGTGATCGCCGAGGCATGCCCCTCTACCGCCTGGGCCACCACTTTCACGGTAGAACACAACTGGATTGCTTCGCTTTATCCCGAGAAGGCCCAGGACGAGTTTTTCGCGCGGGGTCGCTACATCATTGCACCGGCCGTCTCCACACCTCCTGCAATGGCCGTCAAGGTTCCCGGAGGGTACAAAGTCAACGCGCACTGGAAGTGGGGCAGCGGCGTCATGCATTCCAACTGGTGCATCGGCATGGCGATGCTCCCAGGCGAAGGCGATGCCCAGCCGACAACGATCTGGGTGGCGTTTCCCATGTCGGAGGCGAAGGTCCTCGATACCTGGCATGTGGCCGGCCTCGCGGCGACGGGCAGCAATGACATCGTCGTCAAGGACCTTTTCGTGCCGGAGCACATGGTCGTCACCGCCTCCGATCTGCAATTCGGCACCACTCCGGGTTCGAAGGTACACGACAACCCCGTGTACCGCATGCCGTCGACGGCATTCCTTGCGCTGGTGACATCGGCGCCCACCATCGGCGCGGCGCGCGGCGCGGTGAAGATTTTTCAAGAACGGCTGAAAACCCGGAAGGTCACCGGAACGCAGACAATCCTTAGCGAGAAGGCGAACATGCAGGTCCTGCTGGCCCGGGCCGACGTCATGGTACGAACTTCGGAATTGCTGCTGCAAACGCTGGCGCGCGAAGTCCTTGAACGCGCGGCGAGTGGGAAGAACTACGACATCGCCGCCCGCATGGCGAGCACCGCGCAGAACGCCTATGCCAGCCGTCTCGCGCGCGAAGCCATCCGCCTGGTCATCGACAATGCCGGCTCATCGGTTCACTTGCTGAGCGATCCGATGCAAAGGTTGGCGAGGGATGCGAACGTGGCTTGCGCACACCTTATCCAGGATTTCGAACAACTGGCCGAACAGCACGGGCGCAGTATGCTGGGCCTACCGCCGATAACCTATTTCTTTTGAAACCGGTCCCATTCGCAGCACCTTTGGTTTCTTGATGAAGTCAGTGCGTTTCCGGTCTTCGCTTGAGGTAATGTCATGAACTCCGCCCAGAAAAAAAGCTCTCCCCGCACAGAGTGTGTGCGTGCCGATTTTGTTCCGGCAAGCGATTACATCTCGAAGGAGTTTCTGCAGCTCGAGAATGAGCGGATGTGGCCGCGCGTCTGGCTGATGGCGTGCCGGCAGGAGGAACTGGACAAGCCGGGCTCCTACGTCGTCTTCGACGTCGTCAGGGACAGCATCCTCCTTGTCCGCCAGCCGACGGGCGAGATCAAGGCGTTCCACAATGTCTGCCAGCATCGCGGACGTCGGCTGAAAGAGGGGTGCGGGCACATCGGCAAGTCGATCTTTTGCCGCTTCCATGGCTGGAGCTGGCATGTCGACGGTTCCATCCAGAGGGTCGTCCATCGCGAGGAATGGGACGGTTGCTCCGGATTCCGGGACGAGGACCTGCACCTTCCGGAAATCCGTGTCGATACATGGGGCGGGTGGGTTTGGATCACCATGGCTTCTGAGGCGCCCTCTCTGAAGGAATATCTCGGCGACGTTCCCGAACATCTCGACTGTTATGCACTCGAAAACACCCGGCTCATCTGGGGCGTGACGGTCACCACACCTGCCAATTGGAAGCTGGTGCTCAATGCCTTCAACGAGGCCTACCACGTCGAGGCCACCCATCCCCAGACCCTGAAATACAGCTCGACCATGCTGCCATCCGAGGCCCACGGTCTGCACGCGATGTTCGGTCCGACCTTGTTCGACGAAAAGGAGTTGCCCAACCGGCCCGCCGCAATGGCGGCGTTGAGCAGGGATATCAGGGAAATAATCTACGGCTCTTATGAGGAGATGTACCGCACGCTGCGTGCATTGTATCTTGAGCCGGGCCTGGCTGCCGCCAAACGTGTATTGGACGAGGTGCCTGCCGGTACGGACGCCGTCACTGTTGGGTCAAAATTTCTCGAGTTCAATAAGCAGGAACTCGCAGCGCGTGGCGTGGAATGGCCAGCGGGACTGACGCCGGAAGCGATGACAAAGGCCGGCTTCGGTTGGCACATTTTCCCCAATTTCATCATCCTGCTGTCGAATGACGGGACGCTTTGCTACCGCACGCGCCCCCACCCCGAGGATCCAGATCAGTGCATCTGGGACATCTGGGCGTTCGGCCGGTTCGCGCCCGGAGCCGAGCCCACACCCGAACACTCGGTGATCACGAATTACAAAGATTTCTTCGGTGTGAACGAATTCCTGAATGACGATCTCATAAACCTTCCGGAGGTCCAGCGCGGGATGTATTCGCGCGGCTTCCGCGGTCTGCGTACCAATCCCGTGCAGGAGGTGACTATTTCCAATTTACACAAGGTCCTGCACGAATTCATTGATGGGGATCGCTGAGACAGGGGACGATCAATGGCAACCGCAACAAGATATCCGACCGATATGAGGCAGGAAGTATGACGATTACTCGGGAGGAAGAGCTTTCGCTGCTGAATCCAGGCAGCTACCACAAGCATGGCTATCCTTGGCAGATATGGGAAAAGCTCCGCCGGGATGATCCGATCCGTCACGTCGAACGGGAGACAGGCGAATCCTGCTGGGCGGTCACGCGCTACCAGGATATCGTCAGCATCGAAGCCAATACGGACGTCTTCAAGAACGGCCCCAAGCTGACGATGGGCGTCGATGGCCAGAACGGGTTGCGCATGATCGTCGGCATGGACCCGCCCGATCATACCGCGCACCGCGCCATCGCCAATCCGCATTTCATGCCGCGGAACATCGAGTGGGTGAACCGCTATGCCGAGGAGATCGTCACCGAAGCCCTTGACAGGGCAATGGAACGGAACGGCGAAATCATCGACCTTCAGGACAATGTCGCAAATTTGGTGCCCACGGCTGTTATTTCCGCTTATCTCGGTGCGCCGCGCGAAATGTGGCCCCGCATCATCGAATGGACCAATCAGATCATCAATGCGAACGATCCCAGAGTCGCCAAGGATCAAACCGCACTCCAGGTAACCGGCCTGGCCGTACGCCAGATGTGTCAAGTCTATGCCGGAGTTTTCGAGGACCGGCGAAAAAATCCACGCGACGATTTTCCGACTGCTTTGGTCAATGCACGCATCGACGGCAAGCCCATGGGAGAAAACGAACTCTTCTCATGGGCCATCATCCTGATGACGGCTGGACATGAGACGACACAGAGCACATTCGGCCTGGGCGTTCACGCCCTCCTGCAACACCCCGACCAATTTTCGAAGCTGAAGTCCAATCCCCAGCTGCTCCCGCGTGCGATCGACGAATTGTTGCGGTACCTTTCGCCTGCGATCCACTTTGTCCGGACTCCCGATCGCGATGTCGAAATACGCGGCAAGAAAATCCGGGCGGGCGAGCACCTGGTGATGTTTTATCCCTCGGCCAACCGCGATGCCGAAATCTTCGAGGACCCGGATCGGTTGGATATCGAGCGATTCCCCAATCGGCATTTGGCTTTTGGCACCGGTCCTCACCAATGCCTCGGCATGCATCTGGCGCGCCTCGAACTCAAGGTGATGTTCGAACAGTTCCTGCAGCGCGTGGAAAAGATCGAAATCGCTGGCGAGCCCGAAAACGTCTATGCCATCGCCACAGGCGGCTACAAGCATTTCCCCGTCCGGATGACGGTCCGCCCAAAGGCCTGACGCCGCGCGGGTCAAACAACATGGCAGGTTAACGGGCGAGGCGATGCCCAAACCCGGTGCGCATTTGGCACCGCTAAACCCACTCGATCCCAGCATGCAGCGCGCGCTAACCGCTCATCTCGACTGCCGACACAGACTACGATGCTTGGCCTTACCATTGTTCTTGCGCCCACAGTACCAAGGATATTCATGTTTGCATCCCGTCATCACGCGCCAGTCTTTCGGCCTCAGCCAAATCGTCCCGAGTATTGACATTGAAGAAGGCATGCGGCTCGGCGGAAGCGTCGACGCGCACGGCTTGCAACATGTCGAGTGCCCTCCAGACGCTGCGATAACGGCCGGAAGCGACGCCGTCATGCAGGACATCCATGCATTGGTAGGGCCACAAGGCACACAAGCTCTGCACCTGACCCGCAGCGACCGCTACTGCAGGCTTGCCGGTAGCTTGTTGTGCCGCCCTCAGTAGGGTTGAAACGATATGTCGCGGAATAAAAGGCGTATCGCATGGAAATGTGGCCAGCCACTGCGCGCCCAAGGATGGCAGCCGCTGCAACCCGGCAACGACACCGCCAAGCGGACCAGCATTGCCGTTAAACGCGTCGGGCACCAACGCAAATTCATCTCCGTAGCGGAACCGGCAAAGCGCGATATGCTCGGTGCGTACATTGAGCATTAGTATATCGACTTGTGGCTTCACCCGGTCGATCACCGCATCGAGCAAAAAACCGCTTTGGAAGCTAACGAAGGGTTTGTCCGCTTTCATACGCGTTGCCAAGCCGCCCGCGATGACGAGCCCTGCTATGCGCATTCCGGTTCCTAGAGCGCCCATGGAGCATTTCTACTGCATCGGTGCGCCGTCTGTATCGCACTTGTTTGAGACAGCACATTCGCGACGCCCGAGGATACTGCCGTTGAAGGTTCTTCTTGCCGACGAAATGGACGAGCGAGCAGAGGCGCTCGGCGATTTCCTCGACCAGATGCTCGCTGGAAATTGGCGCGCGGCTACCGTCGGGCAGGCGCTTCAGGCTGTGGAGCAGGCGGCGGGGATTGTGGTGTTCCTGCGGGATGACGCGGCCCTTCGGGCAGCTGTAGCCTCGGTAGAGCGGCGCATCGAAATCGCCTTCGACTTTCAACACCCTGTCGCCGTCGAGCGTGACGAGGATGGGGCAAAGGGAGCCGCAATTGCGGCAGACGAAAGTGCGCTTTTCCATTCCCGCTTTTCCTCAGCTTTCTGCCAGTTTTCGTCGGATCGCTGGCGGAAGAAATTTGAAACGAGTCGAAAGCGCGCGAAATGGCTGGAAATAGTCGGCAACACCGCGCAACGCGCAACCGGCCGGATGTTGTACCGTCGCGCATCCTAAGCCATTGAATTTATGCACTTCAACGCTGGCCGGGGGACTGGGATTCGAACCCAGACTGGCGGAGTCATGGCCCGCACTACCGCAGATGACCGGCATACCGATCTTGGTAAGGCGCATCGGACCAGGTCGGGCCCCGGCATTCGATCCGGCCGGAGCGGAAGCGCCGGAACTCAGTTGAGCGCGAACCGGTCTATCAAATAAAAGGTGGCCGCTCGAGAGCGATGCTCTCGCGCGGCCAAGAAGGGGCGCATTTAGGAGAGGGGGGGCGCCCCGTTGACTGAACTTCCATCCAAGGGCCGAGATAGATTGCCCCTGCTATTCCTTTTTGCTTTACAGGCCGAAACTATAGCGCAGCCGCACGCCGTACATGGTCGGGGCGCCGAGCTGTGAAACCTCGCCACCAATGCCGGCCGCTGCGACACCCTCCGTGTAGGTATAGTATTTTTCGCCTGTCACATTGGTCGCAAAGAACGAAAGGTCGAACGGCTTGCCCATAACCGATTTCCAATCGACGTTCAGGTTGAGCAGATCCGTTGCTCCCAGATAGGCCTGGTTAGCCAAAGGAGCCAAACCAAAAGGAGCCCCTTTGAAATTTGTATCTATATAGTTCGTGAGCATAACATCGGTATGCGTGTACGTCGCACCGACCGATATCTTTCCTATGGTTTCGTCGAGCGGCAGCACATAGGTGGCAGTGACCGCGACTTTGTCCTGTGGCGTTAGCGGCGTCGGTAAGCCTGCCGCTGGTTCGCCCTCAGGGAGGAAAGGGTAGTGCGCGGGGAAGGCCGGCTCGGTTACCTTTAGAATTTTGTCATTCAGATAGGTGTAATCGGCATGGAGCGTCATGCCCTCGAATGGAATGATCGTCGGCCCCGCTTCAATGCCCCATATTTGCGACTTGCCTGCATTGGTTTCGCCTTCGCTCGGCGCACATTGTGGGCAGACGGAGGGGTTGGGTACGAATCCGACGAATAAGATCTGATTGTCGAAATCGTTGAAGAATGCAGCCGCGTCGAAAACGCCGCTTACCCCCCACGCTTCGAAGCTCGTCTTCACACCTCCCTCATACGTGTTCACACGCTCGGGTCCGAAAGCATTAAAAGGCGCCGGGATGTCCGCATTGATCCCGCCGGCGCGATAGCCGCGGCTATATTTGGCATAAACCAGAGTATCCGCGTCGGGCGTATAATCCAGATCGATCATGTATGTCGGCGCGTGGGAGTGAGCCACGGCACTGATCGTGCAGCCCGGAGCCACCGCGTCATAATTGGCGCAAAAAGAGCCATTAGGCGCCTGCGGTGTGCCGGTCCAGGTGGAGGGGACGGCATATGTGTAAATTATCTGCTGGGTCGTATTGTACTCGGCATCCTGGGTGTAGCGGACACCTTCGGTCAGCCTGAATTGATCGTTGAACTTGTATGTCGCCTGGGCATACGCGGCTTCGTCGCGAAAGCTGGCCTGGGTTGCCGTAAAATCCCCGCCACCATAATTCGCTGCCGGATAACCACCAAAATTTGCATAAGGCCCATAAGCACCCAGAACGTTGAGACAATTCAGCGAGCCTTCCACCGGGCAGTCTATATTCACGGACGTCAAGGCGCCGGCGACGCCAATTGGATCGCTGGCGTCATAATAAAGGCCCGCCTGCCAGGTCAGCCGATTGTCCAGACCCGTACCCTGGAATTGCAGTTCCTCCGAGTAGGTCGCCTCATCCGCGCTCGAACCGCCGGGAATTGGTTCAATTTCCGTCCAAGCGAACGGGATGCCGCCGGGGGGGTTGCCAGAGCCTTCGCCGGGCTCGCCAAAGCTGCTCTGGCTCTGGGTATAATAATTCGTCCCGAATAGAGGAATGTTCAGCTTGTCGTCAATCTGGGAATAGCTCGCGATGTTCTTGATCGTCAGATTGTCGCTCACCTGCCAGGTCGTGGTGTTGATGACCCGCCACGTCTCTAGCTTGGAATAGGGATTTGTGAACAGATTTTGCGCCACATCGTAGAAACCACTTCCTTGGTAGGATTGGGTTCCTGGTGTGAGCTGGGCTTGGCAAAACGGCGATAAACTGCCTGCTGAGATGGGGACGGGGGTACACATGGTCAGTTTCCCGACGTCGCCGTTCGTATCCGAATTGCTGTAGCTGGCGATGGTGTAATTTTCGAGGTTCGAAGTGACGTCGACATCGAGGCTGGCCCGAACGGCAGTATAATTGACGTCGTCGAAATGGCTCGGACCGACGCCGCTGGTATTGTCCTCATAGCCGTCGCGGCTCATATGGTCGACACCGATGCGCAGGCGCACATGGTCGCTCACCGGCACGTTGATGACGCCCTGCATCCGTATCATATCGTAATTGCCGTAGGAACCTTCGAGATAGCCGCCGAACTCGTCCGTCGGCTTCTGCGGCACCAGAAGGATGTCGCCGCCCGTGGTGTTGGCGCCGAACAGCGTGCCTTGCGGGCCTTTCAGCACCTGAACATTCTGCAGGTCGAAGAAGTCGCCGGGGCCGGCGCCATCACCTACCGCAACTTCGTTGTCCACGGCTCGCGGCTCGATAACGTCTGCGAAAAGCACGCCCACCGACGGTGCAGTGCCGGCGTCCTGCGTAAAGCCGCGGATCGCAAAGCCCGAATTCTGGCTGCCGAACTGGTTGTCGACCGTAAGCGACGGGACGTAAGCCGCGAGGTCGCCCGCGTTCACGATGTTGAGATCCGTCAGTTGCTGCTGATTGAAGACGGTGATCGAGATCGGAACGTCCTGAAGGCGTTCCTCTCTGCGGGTTGCCGTAACGATGACCTGCTCGACCTCCTGCACGCCCTGGTCGTTTTGAGCGACCTGTTGGGTGCCGCCTTGCGTCGCCGACTGCGCCAATGCGGGCACGCTGAGCCCGATCGCCGTAGTCCCAAGCAGCATCGCGTAGACGCATTTCGCGGTAGATTTGTAATTCATTCCCCTATTCCCCCTGTTGCTCGCTTTTTAATCGAAGGTGTTACAAAAGACTTTAGCTCGCAAAGTACATTACCTGAATAAGCCGGTCAACGGCGTATTACACCGCACGCATACGACGAAAAAGCGCCCACCCTCAAACAACGGCAGGCTGAGATCGCGGCACGGATCGAACAGCATCGGACCGGCGACGATGCGTTCCGGACCACTCTGGAAGCGTTGATTTCTGTGGCTTCCCGTGCCGCGGACCGTTTCGAGCTGGCTGGGGGACTAGGATTCGAACCTAGACTGGCGGAGTCAGAGTCCGCTGTCCTACCGTTAGACGATCCCCCAACAGGATCAATGGCTTGCAGGCCGTTTGCCGGCGGGCGACCTCGCAATCGTCCGTTCGGACTGCCGTTCCTCGCTCGCCTGCCTAATGCAGTGCTCTACCAGTTTCAAGCTCTTGTGCCCGGTCATCGCCTGGGTCACCCGCGCGGCAGAGCCTTACCCGCGATACGGCGAATTGCGGATTCGTCGCACGAGGGCAAAACTGGTCCGCCAACGGACGAGTATCGAAATGCGACATACCCGCCATCGATCATGATCGTATCGGCGGTATATAAGAAAACGGCGGGACGGCCTGTGCACCGTCCCGCCGCTACGCAATACTTTGACAACGCCTAAACGATTAGCGGCCCGCCACCAACGTGATGGTCGCGGTTTGGCCGCCACTGGTGTCCGTCCAGGTGTCGCCCACCTGGTGATTCTGATACTTTTGACATGCGGGCGCCGTTCCCGCCGGGGGAGGAGGCGTTGTTTGCGTGAGGCAGGTGGTGTCGCCCGTCGTCACAAACGTTCCCTTGATGACGGCGCCGCCGGCAATGTCGTATTCGTAAGTGCCGTCCTGATTGAGGAGCATCTTCGACGTCTTGCCGCCGGTCACGATGCTGAGTGTGTTGGTGTAATAGACGGATAATGGATCGGCATAAGCTGCCGTTGCCAGCAATGTCGTTGCGGCTGCCAAAAGCACGCGCTTCATAGTTTCTTCTCCGATTGGGTTGAATGGAAAAGCCCCGTTGAGCCGAGGCGGCGCGAGTATCGACCGGCCTGCATGCATCTCGCAAGCGAGGGCCTTTTCTTCCGAATAAATTTTCTGTTTGAAATGCAATGGCTTGGCAATGTCGCGAATATTTCGTAATCGCGTCGTACGCACGCGCCTCGCGTTGCCGCCTGCGATTCCGGTTTGGAAGAAACCGTGTCGAAATCGTGACGGACATACATCATCGTCGGAACAGGTTTGCATGATGCATTCTCACCTCTGCCGATGTGGCGAAGCGATCGGGCGTGCCGGGCGTTGGTGGGAATTGCAGCACCGGGCGCCGCCCGTGTTACGTTGCCCCGCACGGGAGCAATGGTTGTGGCGATGAAGGCGGCAGGCAATCCGAAAGTGGGCAATTCGAAAGACGGGCAGGGCGGTGCGCGCGTGCGTCGCGCGCGTCGTGCCGGCGCGGTCGCTGCCATCGATCTCGGCACCAACAATTGCCGGCTGCTGATCGCCGCGGCCCAGCCTTCGGGCGGCTATCGTGTTCTCGATTCCTATTCCCGCATCGTGCGGCTGGGCGAAGGATTGGCGCGGACGGGCGAATTGTCCGACGCGGCGATTGCGCGGACCGTATCGGCGCTGAAGATTTGCGCCAGACGGCTCGAGCGCCACGCGCCGTTGGCCCTGCGCGCGATCGCCACCGAGGCTTGCCGGCGCGCCCGCAATGCCGAGGCTCTTGTGGCGCGCGTGCGCAGCGAGGCCGGCATCGCGCTCGAGATTGTCAGCCACGACGAGGAAGCGCGTCTCGCAGCCCTGGGCTGTGCGCCGCTTCTGGGGTCGGGGTTTGAAGGGGCGCTCATCTTCGATATCGGCGGCGGTTCGACGGAAATCATCCGGTTGCGCCGCAACGGCAAGCAGGTCGAGACTTTGTTTGCGGCCTCGGTGCCGTTCGGCGTCGTGACGCTGGGCGAGGGGCCGAGCGGCGGCGACTTTGCCCGGCTCGTAGCCGAGGTAACGCCGGCGCTCGCACATGTCGCGCAGCGGATGGCGGCGGAAGCAGGGCCGTTCGATCCTGCCGCGCATCATTTGCTGGGCACGTCAGGTACGGTGACGACGCTCGCCGGCGTGGCGCTGGGACTGGGCTGCTACGACCGCCGGAAGATCGATGCAAGCTGGCATGACAGCCGCACTCTTCTCGACGTGGCCGAGCGGCTGGCCGCGCTGCTGCCGGCCGAGCGCGGGCACGTCGGCTGCGTGGGGACCGCACGGGCCGATCTGATGCTGCCCGGTTGCGCGATGTTCGCAGCGATTCACGCCCAATGGCCCTGCGCGCGCCTGCGCGTGGCCGACCGGGGCTTGCGCGAAGGTATCCTGCGCGAGCTGATGCAGGAGGCGCGGGCGTGAGCGGCCGCACGGGCGGCCCATCGGGGCGGGGCGAACTTAAGGTCAAGGTCAGGACCGCCAAGGGCCGCACCGCGTCGTCGCAGCGCTGGCTCGAACGCCAGCTGAACGATCCCTATGTGCGCGAGGCCAGGGCCAAGGGCTACCGTTCGCGCGCGGCGTTCAAGCTGATCGAACTCGACCGCAAATTCCGTCTGCTGAAAAAAGGCGGGCGGGTGCTCGATCTGGGCGCCGCCCCTGGCGGGTGGACGCAGGTGGCCGTGGCGCGCGTCGGCGAAGGGGGCCGCGTTGTCGCTGCCGACATTCTCCCCATGGAGCCGCTCGCGGGCGCGCAGGTGCTGCAGGCGGATTTGTTGGCGTCCGACACGCCGGATCGGCTTCGCCTGGCGCTGGGCGGACCGGCCGATCTCGTGTTGTCCGATATGGCGGCGCCGACCACGGGCCACCGGGCCACCGATCATCTGCGCACCATGGCGCTGCTGGAGGCCGCCCTCGACGTGGCGGAATCCGTGCTCGCGCCGGGCGGGGCGTTCATCGGCAAAGTGTTCCAGGGCGGTGCTACGGGCCCGCTTTTGGCCCGCCTCAAAAGGGCTTTCCGCGAGGTGAAACATGTGAAGCCACCGGCGTCGCGCGCCGAATCTGTCGAGCTATACGTCGTGGCGACGGGGTTCAGGGGGTGAGGGCCGCCCGGGCGCTTGCACAATCGCTTCCCCGCTGATAAACGCTCGGCGCTCCAAGCAACCTTCTTGGGAGCACCGCATGACCATCCGCGAAGCCCTGACCTTCGATGATGTCCTGCTGTTGCCCCAGGCGTCCGCGGTTCTCCCTGGTCAGGTCGATACGCGCAGCCGCCTCACCAAGACCATCGAGCTCGGCATCCCCCTCATCTCCTCAGCCATGGACACTGTCACCGAAGCGGGCTTGGCGATCGCCATGGCGCAGGCCGGCGGCATCGGCGTGATCCACCGCAATCTGGCGGTCGACGAGCAGGCCGAACAGGTGCGCCGGGTGAAGAAGTTCGAGAGCGGAATGGTGGTCAATCCCGTCACCATCGCGCCGGACGCGACGCTCGCCGACGCGCTCGCCCTGATGGAGCGCTATCGCATCTCCGGCATTCCCGTCGTCGAAGGCGCGCGCGGCACCGGCGCCGGCAAGCTGGTAGGCATTCTGACCAATCGCGATGTGCGCTTCGCCACCGACAAGCGCCAGCCCGTGCACGAGCTGATGACCAAGGACAGACTCGTCACCGTGCGCGAAGGCGTACAGATGGAAGAGGCGAAGCGTCTTCTCCATCACCATCGCATCGAGAAGATTCTGGTGGTCGACGAATGCTATCGCTGCGTCGGCCTCATCACCGTGAAAGACATCGAGAAGGCGCAGAAATATCCCAACGCCTGCAAGGACGAGCGCGGGCGCTTGCGCGTCGCCGCGGCGACCAGCGTCGGCGACGACGGCGTGGCGCGGGCACTCGCCCTGGTGGAAGCCGAATGCGATGTCGTCGTGGTCGACACGGCGCATGGCCATTCCAGGGGCGTGCTCGAAACGGTCGCGCGCATCAAGCGCGAAAGCAATTACACGCAAGTGGCCGCCGGCAATGTGGCGACCGCCGACGGTGCCAAGGCGTTGATCGATGCCGGCGCCGATGCGATCAAGGTGGGCATCGGGCCGGGCTCGATCTGTACCACCCGCATCGTGGCGGGCGTCGGCGTGCCGCAATTGACCGCCATCATGGATGCGGTCTCCGCCGCGCGCGATCAAGGCGTGCCGGTCATCGCCGATGGCGGCATCCGCTATTCCGGCGATCTCGCCAAGGCGATCGCGGCGGGCGCCCATGTGGCGATGGTGGGTTCGCTGCTCGCGGGCACCGAAGAAAGTCCCGGCGAGGTGTTTCTCTATCAGGGCCGCAGCTACAAGGGTTATCGCGGCATGGGTTCGGTGGGTGCGATGGCGCGCGGCAGCGCCGACCGCTATTTCCAGGCCGAAGTGAAAGACATGCTCAAGCTCGTGCCGGA
>JBAVOL010000004.1:0-30051 GCA_049692035.1 Rhizomicrobium sp. | reverse complement strand
AGAGAATCACAAATCCAATTTGCAAGAAATCGCCATCCCAACCCTTAATTTCCGGCAAATGCGATCCCTTCAAAAAAACCAATATCGCTTCAAATTCAATAGCTTGTGAATTCTTCACGGACGACTGTTTGGTGATGAAGCGGCTCGGCTTTGATTGCAGGAAGCGCGAACCGCTCACTGTGTGAGCTTGGGCGGCGCGGGGCCGTCCCTACTTCGTTCCTGCTCGGCGCGTAGCTCTTCCTGCCGGCGGCGCTCCTCGATCTCGGCGAGGAGTTTTGCGGCGGCGTCGAACTCGCGGAGATAACGGGCGCGTTCTTCGTCGAAACGGGCGCTGTGCTCCCGCTGCTGCTGTTGGTGACGCTCGGCCAGGTCGGCAAGATCGGTCGTCTGCGCGGTCTTAAGCCGTGCGATCCGGTCGTCGCGCTCATGTTCTTGGCTACGCAGGAAGGCATCCGCCGCTTCCTTGCGTTCGCGGGCAGCCTCGATCATTTGCTGCGGATTGAGTCTTTCCCTGATCGCGTCGATGAATCCGGAGAAGCCGGTTTTCGCGCGATAGGTTTCCCGGAAATAAATCTCCCGCGCCGCCTGTTGCAGGGCGTCGAAGTGCCCGAGTTTCTCGCGGGATTCTTCGTCAAGGATGCGGCTCGTCTCCTCATATTCGGCTTCCTGCCGGAGGCGGAGTTGGCGGCCTTCTTCCGCATGGCGTTCGCCGAGCGCCTGTTCGAGAGCGGCAGTTTCTTCTTTGGTGGGGCCGGTCGGCTCCGGCGTCGGCGGCTGGGGAGCCTCGGGGCTTTGCGCGGGAGCTTGTTCGAGCGCTTGTCTGCGCTGTTCCTGCAACGCCTTGGCCTGTTCGACGGTCGGGAGGGCTTCCCGCTCCACGTCGGCCATGAAGGCGCGCAGATCCTTCTCCCTGAGATTGATCTGCCGCGCCAGGCTGTAGACTTGCCCGTCCTCGGCGACGAGAACGTGTCCGCGACGGTCGCCCTTGGCGAGCACGAAGCCATGCTGCTCAAGGGCGGCCTGAAACGCCTGCCCGTTATCACATGACTTATATATAGCGGTGATGGCGTCCTTGAACGCGTGCGGATCGACTCCGGCGCGTTCGGCCTGCTGCCATTCGGCGTGATTGATTTTCTCCTTGGGAAACTCGGGCTGCTTCTCGCGATCCCGCTTGGCATGCTTGCCGGGGACGTGCTCGTGCCCGAACTCGTTTTCGAGCGCGAGGCTCGCCCGCTCGTGGGCGACATAGTTGTAGCTGTCGGGGATCATGGTCATCGTGTCGATATCGGTGCGCTGCCAGACGACATGAATATGCTGGCGGCCATGCTTCTCGTGCATCACCACGGCGCGGGGCTGGCCTTCCAGGCCCAGCTCTTTTTCGAGGCGGTCAACGGCGATCTTCCACTGCTCGGCCGTCATCGTGTAGCGGGCGTCAGGGTCGATGTTGGCGTGGTAGAGGCCCTTGGTGCCCCGCGTGGCTGCCGCAATCGTTTGCCAGTCGCGCATGGCCTCGCGGAGACTGCCGGTGGGAGAGTCGAGCTGGATGATTTCGACGGACTCGTTTGTATCGGTGCGCTGAAGGTGGCGGGCGAGCTGGTCCGGTGCCGCGCGGCTGCCGCCCTTGATAATCATGGGACGGGACCTGGGTCCTTGCCGAGGGCCTGATATATGGCGTCCCTGATCTCCTCCCATTCCTTTAGGGCGCGGCGCAGCTCGGGCAGGTCAACGGGATTGCCGGCGTTCCCGGTGTGGGCGATCTGGTTCATGTTGTTCCCGTACCGTCCGTGGAGCCCAAGGACGCAGATCAGCAGTTCCTTCTCGGCGGCGGGGCGGCGCTGGGCGCGGGGTCCGGCGTCGCCAAAGGCGGCGGCGCGCATGAAGGCGGCCCCCTTTAGACCGGCCTTGATGGCTTTGGCGGCGATGGCGTTGAACTCGTCAGTTGTACACCGGACGATATATTGGTTGTTGCGCTGCCGCTTGCTTGAGCCGCCGCGCTTCTTCCTTTTCTTGCCGCCCTCCGCTGGGGTTTCGTTCGTCATGAGCCTCCCTTGTGGAACGGGGTTGTGCTGCTATGGGCGGTCAGGCGTGGTGCAGCTCGGCGGGGAGCGGCAAGAGCTCTTCGGAGTCGGGGTCCTCGCCCAGGGCGGTCAGGATTTCACGGCGCAGTTGGCCATAGGCGATCAGGCAATCCCGCAGACCGGCGCGGTCCGTGTTCCCGGTTGCCGCCGCATCGCGCAGGAGCTGGCCGTAGGCCAGGGACATGTCATCAAACCGCTCGATAAGGGCGCGGACTTCGGGGGAAACATCGGGGGGCACGGCGATCAGGGAGAGGGCGGTTGGCTTGGACATGGCAAGCTCCTTTCGTCGGGTTGTCGTCCGCAATGGGTCACTGGGCGAGCCCCTTGCGGGTCCAGCACGGTGCCGGCCTGCGCGACTCGGACGATGCTGCCATCAGGTTGCATCAGACGATGCTTCCATCAGGTCGCATCGTCTTCTCCGCCGCGCAGCCAAGGACGGGTAGTGTCCTTGGTCGCGGTTCCAAGGGGCGCGATTGCCCCTTGGTCGAAAGCGCCGCTGCCGAAACAGCGGACGCGCGGCTCAATGGAATTGGGACCCGCCGCGCGAGGGTCGAGGGGGCATCCCCCGTCTGGATTCCAAGGGGCATGAAAGCCCTTTGGTCGCCGCCGCGGGGACGAAACCCCGCTGCGCGGCTCCGCCGCGCAGGGATTCCAAAGGGCACAAAAGCCCTTTGGTCGAAGCCGCTGCCGAATCAGCGGTCATGGGTTCCACAGGGAGCACGAAGGCTCCTTTGGTCAGGGTCCACGGGCGGAACGCCCTGGTCCTGGGGATACAACGGGGATGGAACAATCCCCTTGTCAAGCTAGGCGCGGCATAGCCGCGCATGGCTTGCATTCCCTAATATCAGGCTATCACAGGTTGCGTTAAGGTTGGATTAAGGAAACTTCCCACGGTGGCAATTACCAGATTAACGGATAACCCAGCAAAACTATGGGATAATTGGGAATAAGGCTGAAAAGCAGAAAGCAGGGGGTCTATGGCGGTTTGGTTTCCCGTGGGGGACGGGTTCATTGAGGCGGACGTGATTCGGTGGAAAGAGCCGGTTTTCAAAAACCGGCGGTACGGAAAACCGGCGCGGCTCGGCGACCGTCTGGTGACCGCCGAAGTCCTGCGCGATGACGGCGGGAACGGTTGGGTCGATTTGCTGGTGTGGGGATGCGAGGTCGTCTCCGCCGCGCCCGGCCGAAACCCCTCCGACGTGCTGCTGCCCGAAAAAGACACAGAGACCAGACGGCGGCGCGGCACGATCATCAGGGGCGAGCCCGAGCGCCTGGCATGGAGCGACGAAAGCGCCCGCGCCATCGTCGCAAGCCGGTTCCTTCGCAGCCTGAGCCCCGCCCCTCGCGTGGCGGCTGCGCCGGGCGATTTGGACGATTGGGGCGATTCGGACGGAATCGATTCACTCCGGTCGAGCTTTAATGCCGTTGCGCGCTTGAACGAAATCCGCCTCGCCAAACCGGGCTGGAAGCTACCCGGCCTGCACGACTGAAAGAAGGAAGGCCGCATGTCGCGGCCTTCCAGTGGCCCGTGGCGGTGGAGCCCCGGCGGGGGTCATGGCGGCGGGTGAGTGATGCCGCCCGATCAAGCCGGGGACCGGTCGAGGGCGGCGAAGAGGGTCGGTTCGGCATACCGTCCGGCCGCGGTGCGCTGCGTGGCCGGACGGGTGTCGTGCTTTCGCTCGAACAGGGTGAGCTGACGGGCCTGCGCGGCGTCATGCGCCGCGATCTGCCGGCGGCGGCGTTCGACAATTTCGCGCCAGAGATAGCGGCGGCCGTCGAGTTCGATAGTGGCGGGGCGGGACATAGCGCGAAGCTCCGGCGCGTTCGGGAGGTAGGCCGCTTACGCGGCCTCCTCCACTGCCTGAGGCTGAAGCCGGTTCAGATAATCCGCCGCCCGCTGCGCGTGTGATGCGGCGGTGAATATCGCCCGCCTGTCGTCCTTCAATACCTTGAGCCATGACGCGATATAGGCGGCGTGATCCTCGCGGGGTTCGGGAGTGAGTCCAAGGTCGGCGCACAGGAAGGCGGAACCAAGCTCGGCGACAAGCTCCTCCATCGCGTAGCCTTCATCGCCGAAACGCTTGCGCCCGAAGTCGCGGTCGAGGCGGGAGGGGTGGCGAGTCCAGTGTGAGCATTCATGCGAAAGCGTGGCGTAATAGCTTTCCGCGTCGCGGAAAGTCTCGAAGGGTGGCATCTGCACGTGATCGTGCGTCACGCTGTAGAAAGCCTGATTGCCACCCTGCCGAATATGCGCGCCGGTCGCGGCGAAGAAAGCTTCGGCCCCCGCGATGCGCTGCACGGGGTCGAGAACGGGAGCGGCCTTGGCGTAAAACTGCGCGGGCAAGCCGTCGATCTGATCCACACAGAAAACCGTGTACCCCTTGAGGAAGGGGATTTCGCGTTCGACTTCATCGCCGGTGTCGGCGTCGGTTTCCGTGCGGGTGACGCTATTGGCATACACAACAAGGCTGCCGTGCTCGCCCTTGCGGACTTGTCCGCCAAGTTCGCTTGCCTGCCTGTAGGTCATCCATATCGGCGCGGCGAATCCCTTCGCCGCCGCTTCCATCCAGAGCGCTACGACGTTGATTCCCCGGTAGGCGATTCCGTTCGCCCGCAAGGGGCGCGTAATCCTGCCGGCGGCGTGTTCGGCATTCCACGGCCTGAGCCATGGGCGGACTCCGGCTTCAAGGTCGGTAACAATGCGGTTTGTGATCCGCTGGCAAACATCGGAACGGATAGCGGTCGTCATGATCTGATCTCCCTTCAAGGTGCACGCAGCGCTGCGCTGCACCTCTGCCCATCGGCGAGATCGGGGGTAGCAAAGGGCAAGGGCGGCGGACCGGGAGGGGGATCACCCGGCCTGCACGAACCAACGGGAGGAAGGTTGGGGAAACCCGGTTTGACGGCGCAGCTTCACCCTTGCCCGACGCGAGGGGAGACCCCTTAGAACCGGCGGCTGTCTGGCCGCCAGAGACCGCAAGGCAATCGCCTTGCGCCGACATAACGATAGGCTGCAAGGAGCCCGCGCATCAGCGCGCGCGGGACGCGCCGTCGAGCGGCAGACCGGCGTACAAAAGCGCACGAAGTGGCGCACCCGCAGGAGCGACAAGGTCGCGGGACCGCGCGCGCCCGGTCGGCCGCTCTCCGTTTGCGGCGCTACGCGCCGCACGCGAAAGGGGGCGTTACCGAATGGCCGAGACAGCGCATTGGCGCTGGCTCGGTGAGGCTTGATCTCAAGCCGAATAGAGCCCGGCGCGCGGACACGACCGCGCGTTCGCTATGTATTTAGCTAAACATAGGTTGGATTACCGGCACCGGCGTATAAAACTGGACCCTTGGTGCACGATCCACGCAAGACACGCTTACTTCCCTCAGGGAACCGTATGTAAGTTCATAGTGGGTGAGAAGGGTACTTCTTATTCTTTGAATAGTAATCGTAGGTCTTCTGATGATCGTAGAGCAAGTCAGCCGCACCATCTATTGCAGGACGCAATTTATCCCGCATTTCTTCGTCGATACTTGCGTGGCCTGAAAATATCTCGCTCAACTTTTCTGTCGAGATGCCTGATTTGGTTTGCACGTCTTTTTCAGTCAGGGACTTATTCGGAAGAATATATTTCTTGAGAAACACTCCCGGGTGCACAGGTTCACGCGTCGGGAATCCCGGCTCTTCCTTACCAACTAACTTTCGACCCATGATTTTTAAAACCTCACCAATAATATTCGTTATGGTGACACGCAAACCGGCTCTGTCTTCACTAGCTTGATTCGTATCAACCATTACATGTTACCTCTATATTCGTAATAAGTACATCATTAGATTTGAATATTAGCCTTCCTTTACTTTCACAACACTGTAGTTTTACATAATGAAAATCTACATACTTCCCATCTCGATAAACTCCGCCCTTCAAACCTGATTTTGCAAAGAAAAAGCTGACATTCTTCGCACTATACATAACGGACAGAACGTCATTGGCGTCTTCTTTACACGCATCGCAACCATTCATGAATTTCACGTCACCCACTATCCGTATCATTTGAATGGAGTTCTCCGCCCAGAATTTTGCCGCCGTCAAAGCGATAGAAATGCTTCGTCCATATCCCTACTTATCGTAATTCTGCTGGCTGCTAGTTTGCGATAGTTTCTAGATGAGTTGAACACCACATATCCAACCCCGATCATAAATGGAAAAACGAGTAACCAGAACAAGGGCGTGAACTCCCAAAAGACCCGATAACCGGCGAATATACTTGAAACAAATAACAATATAATGCCGCAAAAAAACATGAATACCGATGTCGCGCGAAACAACACAAAGAAATTTTCATCAGCAACTTCCTGCGCTGAAAGATTTACGCCAAGCGCTACTAACTTATCTGCGAATCGTTTTTTTAGGGCGCTGTTACCGCTGGTTTTGGCATACTCCGTCAGTGCCTCGAATACGTTTTGTAACTTGTCTCGTTCGTTAGTAGCATCGGGATTGAAGAATTGGGCAACTGAAAAATAAGCAGCATTGAGCGCAACTGATATTTGGATAAATGATTGGAAACCAGACCAAGTCGGACACATGAGGTATTCGCATGGTTCGACCACGAGGAAGGTCAGAGCAGCCCAGACCGCTAAGATGCACAAGGCTGTGAGAAGGTGTAATATTTTTATCTTCCCCTCCAAAGATGATACCCACATAAGCACGGCAGCAAAAATTAGGAACGCGGCGCACACCATTCCTAGATAGAGGCGTTCCCCGAGAGTCCATGCGGAAGCCTGACTGAAAGGAAAAAATAGGCGGCCCCACATTGTTTTCTGTTCCTTCTCATGGAGGTGATAGGTGGGCCAAGGAATCCAATGGCTCGCGCTTAATACTCATGCCGCAATTCCACAATATCCTGCCGCGCGACACCGGCGCGCTGAATATGCGCGTAAGCGTGCCAGCGGCCCATGGCGATGAAGTCGGCGGGCGTCATCGCCGGGGCTATTGCATTTCCTTCCGTTCGGTAGCTGCGTTCCTGATCTTCGGCGCGCCAGGCGGCCTGCTGCATCGCGCTTAACTGTTGCTCGCCGGAGTCGGGCACGAAGCGTGTGTCCGCTTCATACGTCCGCCTTGCCGAGGCTTCACCAATCGCTGTGCCGGAAAAAAGCTGGCGCGCGGCTTTGAAAAACAACTGCCCCTGCGCTTCCAGCTTTGGATCGTCCTTGTCGTCAAGCGGATCGAACGGCGTCCAGCCCTGGATGATGCGGCGCTGGTCGAGGCTTTCCCACTGCCCGTCGCCGAATACCCGGTTGCGCTCGAACTCGCCCGCGCACCAGCAGGCATAAGAAACTGTTTCCTGATCCTCGCTGCGCAGGAACACCTTGCTGCGCGCCTGCTGCATGAAGTTCGCCGCCGCTTCTTTGCCCATCGCCTGCGTGAGCGCGGCGACCGTTTGCGTGGCGAACACGCCGGCAAGGCCGGTGGAGCGCGCGACGTTCCAGAACGTCGCGTCACTCAGGCCGGAGCTTGGGTCAACCGTGACGATCTCCTGCACTTCGTCCATCACGACCAGACAGGGCTTGTCTTGCGGCTTGACGCCGCCCTGCGTTTTCATGGCGGCTTCGCGCAACCGCGCTTCACGATAGAGCGTGGTTTTGAGCAAGATAGCGACGAGGCGCGCCGGAAGCCCTTCTTCCATCGTGGAGAGCGTCACCAGCACGATCTTGCCGTTGAGCGCTGCATCGAGGCTGGTCATCTTGCCGCCGCGTCCGCAGGCGAAGCGTTCGCGCAATACCTGCGCGCCTGCGAATCCGTCCATCAGTTGCGAGATATTGGCGATAATGCCGGTCTTGGTTTCCTTCGCCATGCCGGCCCACGCACCGGTCAGATATTCGCGGCTCGCGCGAACATCCGGCCCCATCACCCGCAGATGCACTTTCTCCAGCGTGTCGTATGCCGCGATGTCTTTGCGAGTCATTGCTGCCCGCATCTCGTCGAGCCGTGCCTTGGTCTCGTCTTCAAGGACTTTAAGCGCGTCGGCGATTTTCGTTTCGTCGAGCGCCGCCTGATACGCCCACCACAGACTATACGGATGTACGTCTGTGGCTTCGGCCTTTCCCTTGTCCGTGAGCGCATAGGCGCGGCCAATGGTCAGCATGTGGCGCATGACGTTCGCCGCCATGTCGGGCCAGAACGACTCCGCAGACCTGCCGCCTGCCTGCTGCAACACGGAGCGCAACGTCGCTGCGATCTGGTTGGGCGTGAGCCTTTCGCAAACATTCACGCCGTATTCGCCGTCGCCGGTGCCGATGCGGATAATGTCGGCGGCGCGTTTCACCTCGTTGGCGAGTTTTTCGGCGTCGTGCCACAGCACGCCTTTGGCGTCGGTCACGTAAACGCCGAAATTCGGCTGTTGCAGCACCTGGCGCAGCACCGGCTTCAGAATGGCGGTCGTCTTGCCGTCGCCGGTGCCGCCGAACACCATGAGGTGCTGGAATAGCGACTCCCGGTCCAGCGCCAGTGTTTGGCCTTTGCCGGGTGCTGCGAGATCACCGCGCACGCGCAGCGTGCCGGTGCCCTGTCCGATGGTGAACAGGGGCGAGTCTTTCAGGTAATCCGTGGCGTGGCGAACCTGCTTCACATAAGCCGTATGCGCGAGCGCGCGCGATTCCGCGCGGTACGCCCAGCGCACATGCGCGTCCTTTGAAATCAGCTCGTAGGGCAAGGCTCTTTCCCGCCGCCAATATTCAATGGCGGTCATGGCGATGAGCAAGCCGATGCCGAGCGAGACAACGAGCCATGCCGCCATGAAGCCCGTCGAGCTGATGACGGCGTGATAAATCCCCCTGAAGCTATCGCCGAGAACCGTTGTCCAGACCACCCAGTTGGAAACGTAAACCGGGTCTTCGTGCGGAAACTGTTCCAGCACGACACCGGCGTTCGCCGCGCTGTCAATCCCGGAACCGAAAACCAGACGCAGGATGAATACGAACGGCGGCACAAAGAACGTCAGGATCGCGGCGGCAAGGCCGACCTGCCCGGACGTTTCTTCCATGCCGTGGCTAAAGTGCCGGTCGGCCAGCCAGGGAATGTCCCGCCCGCCGATCAGTTTGCCGTCCTCCCACAGTGGGCGAAGGATATCATCCGGCACCTGGCTATAAAGGAAAGGGTATTGCTGTTCGGGCCAAAGCTCGCGCGCAACCTTCTCGCGCTCACCCCGGCGCAACGGATCGGCGGAATCCCTGCCGAAGCGTTCGACCGATCCCGTAAAAAAATTGCCGACATGCGCTAAGACGGGGATGCGCGCCATGCACCAGGTCAGCACCCGCCAGAAGGGGATGGCGATGACGCCGAGCGTCAACAGCACAAGCGCCGGGAACACCTTCAAACCTGTCCAGACGATGCCTCGTATGAACGGCACCGACAGGATGAGTGCGACGGCGATGAGCAGAACAAGCAGATCGCCGATCCAGCCGGCGCTTGTGATCAGAGTGGAAAGAAAGCTCACGGCTTCGCCTCCTTCCGGGGTTCAAGCGCACCCAGCTTCGCTGGAAATTTAGATATCACGGCGAAGCCGTGGCCGGTGTCAGTTCACGCAGAGTCGCCGGGATGCTGCCCGGATAGATCGTCTCGCCGCGTCCGCAGGGCGAGGCTCCCGGAACAGAGAGACAATAGAAAGCCCAAGTGTTCCCGCTGTTCGGGGATCGGCGAAACAAGCCGAACACGCGGGCGAGTTGCGGGGTCGGCATTTCTCCCCGCGCGCGTCCGAAGCTCTGATAGGCTGCCGTCAGGTTGACGTAGAATCCGATAAGGATGGTGCGCTCGCCCGTCACCGCAGCGACCGTGCCCGGCGTCCAGTTTCCACTCCAGAAAACCTCCGGCTCCATGCTCTTGGTTTCCGGCGGTAGAGTTCCGCTGGCGTTCAGTTCGGCGAGCAGGCTGTCGATGGTGGTCAGCGCTGTCGATGGCGCAATCGCGTTGACGGCATCCGCCGGCAGAACCTGGGGCGGTGCGCCCTTGTCGGCCATGAATACCGCAAGCGCATTCTGCTGCGCCGCGACCAGCTCTTGTTTTGCCTGCGCGACATGAGAAGTCGTCGTCGTCTCGGGCAACAACCGGATGCCGATGAGGCCGAGCACGATAAGGGCCACGCCGGCCCCGATGATAAACGGAGCAACAGCACGCCAGCGGGCGGCGCGCACATGCCCCTCTGTCACGAGCAATTCCCACTGAGGCACGCAGCACCTCCACGGAAAAGCAAACCGAATTGGAACGTGGTGCAGCAAAAAGGCCGGAAAATCATCGGAACGCGCTGCGTCAGTAATAATGTTACCGAGTTTTTGTGATGATTGCCAGAGGTTGCGGGTTTTCTTCCCTTCTACTTGGCGGGACTGCCTCGTTCTTCGAAGATCACGCGACTGTTTCCGCGCGGCGATTCCGTTCGTTCATATCTGCTTCGGTTGTCCAGTACCTGCCGGGCATCACCGGCGAAAGAGCCTGTCGGACTGGCGGTTGGCAAAGCGCCTGAGTGTTCGGGAGTCACGCTCTCTCCCCTTTTCAAGAAGCCACGATCCCGGACTTCGATGGTGCAGCGTTAGCACCGGCGCGCCTTTGCGCGCTGCAAGCCTTCATGTTCCACATTCTCAGGCTCCTTCTCTTCGTTGCGGTCCCAAGCGGATGCAGCGCCCGGCGGCCGTCGCTCTCCACGGCTGCGTGAAGTCCGCGATCGTCGCGGGCAGACGAAAAGGAGAGACACCATGAAACTCATCACCGCATCGGAACTTGCCAACAAATCCCTGTCCCAACTTATCGCTCTTTACCGGATGACTTCCGACGAGCTGGCCGAAAGAGAGCCCTGCTGTATCGAACGAGCGAACATGATCGCCTCCCTCGAAAACATCTCGCGGGCAATCGCAGCATTGCGTCTGAGACCGCCGCACATGTGAGTGCCGGTGAAGCAACCGAAAGCCCCGGCCGGCAATCGCCGGTCGGGGTTTCTGCTTGGAGGAAGAGGAGCGCTTACGCGCTCGCCCCCTCGGTCGCCACGGGTTGTGCGGATTTTTCTTTCGGCGGAAAGGCTGCGTAGCGTTTGCCGCCGATCAGAAGCGTGAAGCCTTTGCCTTTCTTGTGAGCGAAAGCTGCACCGGCGGGCTTGCCGCCCTTTTCGCCATTCGCCCCGTTCTCGAAGATGTAAAAGTCGGGGACTTGTTTCGTCTTTGCCGTCTGGTTTTCGGTTGTGGTTGTCATGGTGGTCTCTCCTTCGTTTGCATTACCCTCTCGGGCGATGCCTCCGATCAGCCAAAAGCGGGTGCGGCGTCATACAGGAAAATTGGGGGCAACCTTCAGGGGGAACCGAGGCTTCCTGTTGACGCAAGAAGCAACCGCATATGGCAGGGGGCGTAAGGATGCACGAAGGGTTTGATGCAAACCACTGAAGGAAGGAGATCGCTGACAACAGCGGAAAACAGGCAACGAAACAGTTTCACACCCCGCGCCCTGCGGGACGGGCAAGAGGCGGGATAATTCGGCAAGCGTCAGGTGCCGTCGGAACGCATGAGCAAAAGACGCGCTTCTGGTCCGCTGGTAGCGGACGCGCTTGAGTAACATCCGAACGCAAGCTGGCGCGTCGATATGCGCATGAATGACGGCGAACGAATGAGGCGTTGGAAGCACGGGAAAACCGCGTGTGTCGTGACAAATGATTTGATGCGAAGGAAAAAAGCCGGTGAGGATAACCGATTGCTGCAATGAGAGTCGTTAGTACCGCCATCTTAAGGACGCCACGGCGGCGTTGGCGGTCATGCTCGCGCACCCAAAAGCGCCTCGGCGCGTGCGCTCCGCGAGAAATTGCCGTTAAGGGGCCTGCGGCGAGTCTCGCCGCTTTTTCGGCCTTGGCAATTTCTTACCCCTCACGGTCTTCTTGGTTCGGGGTTTGGTTCCGTCGCCCTGCGCGTTCACGCTGCGGGAAATGTCGCCGTCACTCTCCGCAATAGGTTCCCATCCCGGAATACCTTGCAGAATAAGGCCCGCATTTTTAGATGGTGTGATATGGCCGTAGTGTTTCTCGATCATCTGAACAGAAGTGCCCATTTGCTTCGCCAGAAAATACACGTCGATGCCTTCCATCAGGCGGAAAGTCGCATACGTGTGCCGGAAGCAATAGGCGCTCCTTTCGGAGCCGGAAGAACTCGTGAGGAGTTTTGATTCTACGAGAAAATCCCGAATGACGGACAGATAGAGCGAGTCGCAGTGCTTGCCCTTGAACGTCGTGAACACGAAGTCGTCGGGTGCTGTCGCCTTGCTGATCTCGCGGATGCGCGCCAGATAGTCGGCGACGTTTTGGGACGCGACCAGCTCGCGGAATTTCCCCTTGCCGCGCACGTTGATCACGACGAAGCGCCGGCCGTGGCCGTCGGCGCGCTCGTCGATGTCGCGCCAGCGCAGATTGCGCGCTTCCATCGTGCGCATGCCGGTGTTCGTCATGATCAGCATGTAGTTGTAGGCGACGGTGCGCGTCCAGACGCCCACCGTTTGGGTGGTTTGCCTGATCCAGCCGCGCGCAAAGGTATGAAGCGCGCGATACTCTTGCGGCGTGAATTCTTCGCGCCGCCCTTCTTCGAGAGGAATCCTGCTCTTCGGAATCTGGCGCTCGCGGATGTATTGCTTCTCCGCCGCCAGAAGCATGATGGAGCGAAACGTCTTGAGTTCGTGGCGGATCGTCGTATCCGTGACGGTGCCGCCGTCGATCTCCTTGCCGTGTTTGTTGGTGATTTTGGTGTGCTGCCGACGCCAGGCCGGGTAGCTCTTCCACCTGTCCTCGCCCACCATGGTGATCTGCAAGTGACCGATGTAGGGGATGAGATGCAGGCGCACGTAAACTTCGACGGTTTTATAGCGATTGATCGTGATCTGGCCTGAATCGGCGAGGCTCTTCTGGGAATCCACGTGTTCCTTCGCGACCTCGGCGAAGGTCTTGCTGAAAATCGGAACCTGATGCTTCACTTTGAAGCGGATTTCGGCGTCATGGTCGAACGCCTTGCTCCGCGCTTCATGATTGTCGGGGGTGCCGAGGGAAATGGTCTTGTACGGGTTTGCGATGATGTCGGGTATTGCCGCCTCGTCCTTCGGGATGCGAACGCGGCAATACCAGTTGCGGTGCTTCACGTCCGTTCTTCTGAAAATAATCAGGCCGGGCTTTAGCTCCTCAACATCCGTCAAAAACGCCATTTTCACTGTCTTCCTGTGTACAATCTGTGTACAATAAATTCGTAAGCCCTTGATCTGCCATAGCTGTGCATGGGCTGTATACAAAAATGGTAGCAAAATATGATTGAAATATCAAATGGTTAGTTTAGTCTTCCTCTCCTTGTGGGGGAAGGTGGCGTGCTACGGCAGTAGCGCGACGGAAGGGGGTTCTCGAAACGATCGGAATCCGCTCCGGTCCGCTCATGCCGCATGCGGCGGCGATTGCGCTGTGCGCGGTCCGCCTTCGCGCATGATCACCGGCTTCAGCTCTTCCAGCTCGATGAAATTGTCGGCTTGCCGGCGCAATTCGTCGGAGATCATGGGCGGTTGGGTTCGGATGGTGGAGACCACGCTGACGCGCCGGCCCTTGCGTTGTGCGGCTTCGACCAGCCGCCGGAAATCGCCGTCGCCGGAGAATATCACGAGATGATCGACCATTTCGGCCATCTCCATCACGTCGATGGCGAGTTCGATGTCCATATTGCCCTTCACGCGCCGGCGTCCCTGGGCGTCGGTGAACTCCTTGAGCGGTTTGGTAACGACCGAAAATCCGTTGTAGTCGAGCCAATCGACAAGCGGGCGTAACGGAGAAAATTCCTGGTCCTCGGCCACCGCCGTGTAATAAAACGCCCGCACCAGGACACCCTTGCGGGCAAAGAGTTCCAGAAGTCGCTTATAATCGATATCGAATCCCAAACCTTTGGCGGCACCGTACAAATTGGCGCCGTCGATAAAGAGAGCAAGTTTCTCCTGGGGGTAGAACAGCATTGGAATGTCTCCTGTAACGCGAATGGTCAAATCAATAATCCCCCGAATACGGGAGTCTTCTAGGATATTTGGAAGCGCGTGCAAATGTCTGTGATACGAGCTCGATGATTTTGGTGGCGCTCGGTGCCAATCTCCCGTCGCCCGCCGGCGCGCCGGCGGTGACGTTGCGCGCGGCGCTCGACGAACTCGCGCGATGCGGTGCCGTGCCTGCTGCCACATCTCAATTCTTCGTGACCGCCGCGTGGCCGGATACTGGCGAGCCGCCCTTTGTGAATGCTGTTGCACGGATCGAAACCAGACTCGAACCGAATGCATTGCTGCAATTGCTCCACCGCATCGAAGATAAATTCGGACGGCGACGCGGTGCACCCAACGCATCCCGTACGCTCGATCTCGACCTCATCGATTACCATGGTCGCGTCGAAGAAGGACCGCCGCGTCTGCCGCATCCGCGCATGGACGGACGGGGGTTCGTGCTCCTGCCGCTCGCCGAGGTGGCGCCGCAGTGGCGCCACCCGGTCAGCGGGCGCATGGTGGCTGAACTCATTGCGGCATTGCCGGCCGCAGAACGCGAAATCACGATCGCGAAATAGGCTTGGCCGGCTGATATTGCCGCTGTACGAGGTTGGCGGCGGCGGCAGCGAAGTGACGGGGTTGCCCTTTTGGCGCAGCCTCTATAATGTCCCCCGCCTTCTGGAGGGACTGGCCGGGCTCGGCCTCTAACCCTCTGACGAACCCAAGGAATTCCTCATGGCTCGCGTGACCGTCGAAGATTGCGTCGACAAGGTATCCAACCGATTCGACCTGGTGCTCTATGCGGGTTATCGTGCCCGCCAGCTTTCCGGCGGGGCCGATACGATGGTCGACCGTGACCGGGACAAAAACCCGGTTGTGGCGCTGCGCGAGATCGCTGCCAAAGTGCTCAAGCCGGACGAAGTGCGCGAGGAGTACATTCGTAGCCTCCAGAAACATGCCGAGGTTGACGAGCCGGAAGAGGTCCGCTCCGAGGAAGATTTGGGCCGCGAGGAGCCTCAATACCGGCAAGTCACGGAAGAGGAGCTTCTGCGGGCGTTGACCAGCGAGGCCCAGCGCCGTGCCGAGCCGCAGCCCGAGCCCGAAGCCGACTACGAAGAATAGGGAGATACTCGTCTCGCGAACGGATAACGGATAGGGCCGCCCATCCGGCGGGGAAATGCCGGGTGAGGTGCGCAATAATTCGTCTCTCCCAGGAATTCTTCCTATATTGTTTGCACGATGAGTGTTCCGACCGGACGCGTTGAAACGACGGGTGCGGGGCAGGTGGTACCTGCTCCGGGGGTAACGCTTGTGCCTATGGCGGAGGCGGCGCCGCGCACCAAACCCCGGCGCAAGCTGATGCGCCAGACCGAGCTGGTCGACCGCGTCAAGGCCTATGACCCCGACGCCGACGAAGCGGTCCTCAATAAGGCCTATGTTTTTGCGATGAAGGCCCATGGCCAGCAGTTCCGGGCCTCGGGCGATCCCTATTTTGCTCATCCGCTCGAAGTCGCCGGCATCCTGACCGAGCTCAAGCTCGACGTTCCCACGATCGCGACCGCGCTGCTGCACGACACGATCGAAGATACGGCCGTCACATACGACGACATCAAGGAGAATTTCGGCGAGGAGATCGCCGGCCTCGTCGACGGCGTCACCAAGCTGTCGAAGCTCGAACTGTTTTCCGAGCGCACCAAGCAGGCGGAGAATTTCCGCAAGCTGATGCTGGCCATGTCGAACGACATCCGCGTGCTGCTGGTCAAGCTGGCCGACCGGCTGCACAATATGCGCACACTGCATTTCATCAAAAACGCGGACAAGCGCCGGCGCATCGCACAGGAGACGGTCGATATCTATGCGCCGCTCGCGGGGCGCATCGGCATGCAGCGCGTGCGCGAAGAACTCGAGGATTTGACCTTCGCCGAGCTCAATCCCGAAGCACGCAATTCGATTGTGACACGCTTGTCCCGGCTCGACGCGCAATCGGGCGACCGCGTCGGGCGCATCTCCGACCAGTTGAAGCGCCGGCTCGCCGAACACGGTATCGATGCGTGGGTATATGGGCGCGCCAAGCGGCCTTATTCGATCTGGCGCAAGCTCAAGGTCAAGCAGCTCAATTTCGAATCCCTTTCCGACATTTTCGGTTTTCGTGTGATCGTGAAGAGCGAGGAGGATTGCTATCGGGCGCTCGGCGTTCTCCACACCAATTGGCGGATGATTCCCGAGCGCTTCAAGGATTTCATTTCCATTCCGAAGACCAATGGCTACCGCTCGATCCACAGCACCGTCATTGGTCCCGAGCAGCAACGGGTCGAAGTGCAGATTCGCACCGAACAGATGCACGATATCGCCGAGCGCGGCGTGGCGGCCCATTGGCGTTATCGCGAGCGCATCGATGAATCGAGCGCAGCGGCCGAACGCGCGTTCGAATGGCTGCGCGACATGGTCGATCTGCTCGAGAAGGGCGATTCCGTCGAGGAGTTCCTCGAACATTCGCGGCTTCACCTCTATCAGGACCAGGTCTTCTGCTTCACACCCAAGGGCGACCTCATCTCGCTGCCGCGCGGCGCCACGCCGATCGATTTCGCTTATGCCGTACATACCGATCTCGGCAACACGACGGTCGGCGTGAAGGTCAACGGAGTTCACGTGCCGCTGCACACGCCGCTCAAGAACGGCGATCAGGTCGAGATCATTCGCACCAAGGATCAGACGCCGTCGCCTTTGTGGGAGCAATTCGTCGTCACCGGACGCGCGCGTGCCGAAATCCGCCGCTATTTGCGCCAGGCGCGGCGCGATGAGCACGCCAATCTCGGCCGCAAGGTTCTGGAAAAGGTATTTGCCGACGAGGGCGTTGCGTTGACGGCCAAGGCGATCGGCGAAGTGGCCAAGAAGCTCCAGCTGCCCAAGCCCGAAGAAGTCTACGCCCAGGTCGGCCGCGGAGCGCTGCGTGCCGACGACGTCCTCCTCGCCGTCTATCCGGAAATCAAGCGCAATGCGGATCGCAACCGGCAAAAAGGCGATGGTGCGCGCAACGCCAAGCAGGCGATTTCCATCCACGGCCTCACCGAAGGCGTTTCCTATCGGCTCGGGCAATGCTGCCATCCCCTGCCGGGCGACCGTATCGTCGGGCTCATGGTGCCGGGCGAAGGTGTCGTCGTGCATACGATCGACTGCGAGGAACTCGAAAAGGCGCAATCGAGCATGGCCGATTGGCTCGATGTGAAATGGGACACGCGAATCGTCGAAAATGCGACGTCGATTGCCCGCGTGCTGGTGCGGGTCAAGAACGCACCGGGCTCGCTTGCCGCGGCCATCGGCGTCATCGGTGCCAATGGCGGGAATATCTTCAATCTGAAGGTGGTGACCCGCACGCTGCTGCTGTTCGAATTCCTGGTCGACATCGAAGTGCGCGATGTCGCGCATCTGCAAAACATCCTGGGCGCGCTAAGGGTGAACGCGGCGGTCGAGTCGGTCGAGCGCGTGCGCGGGCCGCAAACCGGTCCGGAGGGGAATGCATGACGCCGGAAAAGGTTTTGACGCAATTCAGGAAAGCCGGTGCGCTTTTGGAAGGACATTTCATCCTGTCTTCCGGGTTGCATTCCGACGTATTCCTGCAAAAGGCGCTCGTCTTCCAGGATGCCAAGCGCACGGCCAAGCTGTGCAAGGCGCTGGCGGAAAAGGTGCGCGAGCAGGTCAAACGCAAATTCACGGCGATCGTTTCTCCCGCGGTCGGTGGCATCATCCCTGGCTATGAGATGGGGCGGCAGCTTGGACTTCCGGCGCTCTACGTCGAACGCCAGGACGGCAAGTTCCAATTGCGGCGCGGCTTCACGCTGGAAAAGAACCAGCCCGTCCTGATGGTCGAGGACATCGTGACGACGGGGCTTTCGTCGCGCGAATGTCTGGATGCGATTCGCGAAGCGGGCGGCAAGCCGGTCGCCGCCGCTTGTCTGATCGATCGTTCCGGCGGCAAGGCAAAGATCGGCGTCAAATTGGTCGCGCTCGCGCGGGTGAAGTTTCCCGCTTGGGAAGCGGATAAACTGCCGCCCCATCTGCGCGACACACAAGGGGTAAAGCCCGGCAGCAGAGGGCTCGCCTGACATGGAGCCTCTGCGTCTCGGCGTGAACATCGACCATGTGGCGACCATCCGCAATGCGCGCGGCGGCCGTCACCCTGATCCCGTACGGGCGGCCAAGCTCGCTGCGGCGGCCGGCGCCGACGGTATCACGGCACATTTGCGCGAGGACCGCCGGCATATTTCCGACGCCGACATCGACCGGCTGGCCCGAGAGATCGATCTGCCGCTCAATCTCGAAATGGCCGCGACCGACGAGATGGTGGCGATTGCACTCCATCATCGTCCGCACGCCGCCTGCATCGTTCCGGAAAAACGCGAAGAGCGCACGACGGAAGGCGGCATCGACGCGGCCGGACAATACAACAGGCTGAGCCCGGTCGTGCGCCGCTTGCGTGACGCCAATATCCGGGTTTCGCTTTTCATCGAGCCCGACCGGCGTCAGCTCGACGCGGCGTCGGCGCTCGACGCGCCGGTCGTCGAACTCCATACCGGTGCGTATTGCGACGCGGCAGCGCGTGGCGAAGCGAAGGACTGCGAATATCTTTTGAAGCTTGTCCACGATGCGGCGCGATATGGTACCGAACTCGGTCTCGAAGTGCATGCGGGCCATGGGCTCGGCTTCGACACGGTCGGTCCGATTGCTGCGATCCCGGAAATTCGCGAACTCAATATCGGGCATTTTTTGGTGGGGGAGGCGATCTTCTGCGGTCTCGATGCGGCAATCCGGCGCATGCGTATGATAATGGACGAAGCGCGCACCGACGCCGGCGGGCAGAGGACGGCGTCGTGATCATTGGTCTCGGTTCCGACCTGATCGATATTCGCCGGGTCGAGAAGAGCATTGAGCGGTTCGGCGACCGCTTCCTGTCGCGCGTCTTCACGCCAACCGAACGCACGAAATCGGATCGCCGTGCCGGACGCGCCGCCAGCTATGCCAAGCGCTTCGCGGCCAAGGAAGCCTGCTCCAAGGCGCTCGGCACGGGATTGCGCCGGGGTGTCTTCTGGCGCGACATGGGCGTAGTCAATCTGCCTGGAGGCAAGCCCGGCATGCGGCTGACCGGCGGCGCCTTGCGCCGGCTTGAGGAAATCACGCCGCCCGGCCATAAGGCCCAGATCGACCTGACCATCACGGATGATTTCCCCCTGGCCCAGGCGATCGTCATCATTTCGGCCGTGGCCGCAGAGTAACGTCAATGCTTAAATTCCGGGGGCGAGCCTTGACCTTGAGGCTTGGCTCCCGATTCTCTCTTTTCCCGTGCAGGGTTGGTGGAAAGGCCCGGATTGTCCAAAATGAACGAAATCGACGAAAAAACGGCGGCCGCCGGGACGCCGAAGGAAGAAACGCCGCAAGCCGGCGCAGATTTCCACGCTCAGGCAGGGTCTACGGAGCGGACTGCCGGGGAACCGGTCGAGAAGCTGCTTGCCGCCGCCGGAGCGGAGCCGGCCGTTCCGCCGCCGCCCAAGGATGCGAAGGCCGCCGCGGGTCACGGCGATTCGCTGATCGAGACGGCCAAGACGATCGTCTATGCGCTTCTCATCGCGCTCGTCATTCGCACCTTTCTTTTCCAGCCTTTCAACATTCCGTCAGGTTCGATGGAGGCGACGCTTCTGGTCGGCGACTATTTGTTCGTCGAGAAATTCGCGTATGGCTACAGCCGGTACTCGTTTCCGTGGGGGCTCGGGCCCTTCTCGGGAAGGATATTGGAGTTCTCCCGACCGCACCGCGGCGACGTCGTGGTCTTCAAGCTGCCGCGCGACAATTCGACCGATTACATCAAACGCCTGATCGGCCTGCCGGGCGACCGCATCCAGTTGATCAATGGCCAAATCTATCTCAACGCCAAGCCCGTGCCGCGGGTGCGTGTCGCCGACTATATCGAGACCGACCCGCTTGGCATGCCGCATCATGTGACGCGTTACCGCGAAACATTGCCGGGCGGAAAGAGTTATTTCGTATTGGCGCGCGAACCGGACGGACCCGAAAACAACACTGACGTCTATGTCGTGCCGCCCGGTCATTATTTCATGATGGGCGACAATCGCGACAATTCGCTCGACAGCCGCTTCGCCGAAGCCGATGGCGGTGTCGGCTATGTTCCCGCCGAGAATCTCGAAGGCAAAGCCGAATTCATCTTCTTCTCCAATGACGGTTCGATCTTCGAATTCTGGAGGTTCCCGTGGTCGGTGCGCTTCAGCAGGATGTTCACAACCATTGACTGACAGGGTTGCCACGGATGCGCTCGCGGCCCGCCTCGGGCATGAGTTCAAGGACAGGAATCTGCTCGAACGCGCGTTGACTCATGCGAGCGCCAACACGGTCCGCTCCAACGAACGGCTCGAATTTCTGGGCGACCGCGTGCTCGGTCTTGTCATTGCCGAAAAGCTGCATCGTCTTTATCCCGACGATGCCGAGGGCTTGCTGGCGCTCAAACTCAATGCGCTGGTGAAACGCGATACCTGTGCGGTTGCGGCCGCCGAGGCGGGGCTTGCCGATCATATCATCCTGGCGTCTTCGGAAGCGGCCAGCGGGGGACGCAGGAAGGCAGCCATTCTCGCCGGCGTTTGCGAAGCGGTGATCGCAGCCCTTTACCTGGATGGCGGGTATGACGTGGCGCGCGCTTTCATCGAACGTTATTGGACGCAAGCCTTCGCCCGGCTCAGCCAGGACATGCGCGATGCCAAGACAGCGCTGCAGGAATGGGCGCAGTCGCGCACGCCCGGTCCGCGCGACGCGCCCGTCTATCGGCTGGCGGCGCGCGAGGGGCCCGATCATGCCCCGCGTTTTGTCGTGGAAGTGAGCGTGAGCGGGCACGGATCTGAGATCGGCGAGGGCAATTCCAAGCGCGAAGCGGAGCAGGCCGCGGCACAGGCCATGCTCGCGCGCGTCGGCCGCAACGCGCCATGACCGAAGCCGTCGAATCAAAAACACGCTGCGGGTTCGTCGCCGTGATCGGCGCCCCGAATGCGGGCAAGTCGACGCTCGTCAATGCCCTGGTCGGGACCAAGGTTTCGATCGTTACGCCCAAGGTGCAGACGACACGCATGCCGGTCAGGGGTGTCGCCATTCGGGGCAATGCGCAGATCGTGTTCGTCGACACGCCCGGAATCTTCAAGCCGCGCCGCAGGCTCGATCGCGCGATGGTCAAATCCGCCTGGGCCGGAGCGGGCGATGCCGATGCGGTCCTGGTCATCGTCGACGCACCGGCTCTGGCCGAAGAACAAGGCGGGCTCGCGGCACGCGATACGCAAGCGATCATCGACGGCCTGAAGGCATCGGGGCGCAAAGCCGCGCTCGTGCTCAACAAGGTCGATGCGATGAAGCGCGAGGAGCTTTTGCCGCTCGCCCGGCGCCTCAACGAGTCGGACGTTTTTTCGGACGTGTTCATGATCTCCGCCCTCAAAGGGCAGGGCGTGGACGATCTGGCGAACTGGTGCGCGCAACGCATGCCGCAAGGCATCTGGCTCTATCCCGAAGATCAGGCGGCCGACATTCCATCGCGGCTTCTCGCAGCGGAGATCACGCGGGAAAAGCTCTATCTGAGGTTGCACGACGAACTCCCTTACGCAGCTGGCGTCGAAACCGAGTCCTGGACCGAAC
Organism: Rhizomicrobium sp.; assembly: GCA_049692035.1. Taxonomy (GTDB): domain Bacteria; phylum Pseudomonadota; class Alphaproteobacteria; order Micropepsales; family Micropepsaceae; genus Rhizomicrobium. The sequence goes on along the minus strand of JBAVOL010000004.1, from coordinate 8,291 downwards.
GCAAGGACGGCTCCGTTCGCATCGACCAGACGATCTACGTCCAGCGCGAAGGCCAGAAGGCGATCGTGTTGGGCAAGAACGGACAGGCGGTGAAAGCGATCGGCGAAGCGGCGCGCAAGGAACTGGAGACGCTGTTCGGCCGGCGCGTGCATTTGTTTCTGTTCGTGAAGGTGCGCGAAAACTGGGCCGAGTCCCGCGAACATTACAGCACCATCGGCCTCGATTACCCCGAGGAATAGGGGCGGCGGCATGGAATGGAACGACGACGCCATCGTACTTTCGGTGCGTCCGCATGGCGAGACGAGTGCCATCGTCGAGGCGTTGACGCGCGAACATGGCCGTCATTCGGGCCTGGTGCGCGGCGGTGCGTCGCGGCGCTCGCGCGCGGTGCTCCAGCCGGGCAACACCCTCCATGCGATGTGGCGGGCGCGATTGGCGGAGCATCTGGGCAATTTTACGGTTGAGCTGGGCGCCGCCCGTGCCGGCTCGATGATCGAGAGCCGTGTCGCCCTTGCCGGCCTCAATGCGTTTACTTGCGTCGCCAGTGCAGCGCTTCCCGAACGCGAGCCGCATGCGGCAGTTTTCGCGGCGGGCGAAATTCTGCTCGACGCGATGACCGCGGAAGATTTCGCCCATTGGGCGCCGCTGTTTGTGCGTTGGGAGGCCGGATTGCTCGAGGCGCTTGGTTTCGGTCTGGATATCTCCCGTTGCGCGGTCACCGGGATGGCTGATGATCTTGCCTATGTCTCGCCCAGAAGCGGGCGAGCAGTCTCGCGCGATGTGGGGGAGGCCTATCGGACTCGCCTGTTCCCGCTGCCGCCTTTCCTGCTCGGCTCGCAGAACGCGGCGCCGAATGCTGCCGACATTGTCGACGGATTGCGGCTGACGGAACATTTCCTGCTGGAACGCGTGTTGCGCCCGCATGGCCGCACCATGCCGGCAGCCCGTCATCGTCTCGGCGAGCTTGCTCTGCGCGAATCGGAATAGGGTCACCAAAATTCACCGTTTTTACGCGTGGAGTTTTTATGGGCGAGTTGCCGATCAAGGACGACATCAGGCCGGAACAGCTGAGCAAGGCGCTGAGCGAGCGGTATCTCGCCTATGCGCTGTCGACGATCACCCAACGCGCGCTGCCCGACGTGCGCGACGGGCTGAAGCCGGTGCATCGCCGGATTCTCTATGCCATGCGGGCGCTGGGTCTCAACCCGGCCGCGGGCTACAAGAAATGCGCCCGCGTCGTGGGCGACGTCATCGGCAAATTCCATCCCCATGGCGACCAAGCGGTCTACGATGCGCTGGTCCGCCTCGCCCAGGATTTCGCCGTACGCTATCCACTGGTGCAGGGGCAGGGCAATTTCGGCAATGTCGATGGCGATAACGCCGCCGCCATGCGCTACACGGAAAGCCGTCTGACCGAAGTGGCGCAGGCGCTGCTCGACGGGCTCGACGAAAACGCCTGCGATTTTCGCAGCACCTATGACGGCGAAGACGAAGAGCCGGTGGTGCTGCCGGCCGCCTTTCCCAATCTGCTTGCCAACGGGGCGAGCGGCATTGCGGTCGGCATGGCGACATCGATCCCTCCCCACAATCTGGGCGAATTGTGTGCGGCGCTCATCGCGTTGATTGGCAATCCGGATTTGTCCGACGCGAAACTTCTGAAATTCATCAAGGGGCCGGACTTTCCCACCGGCGGCATCATCATCGACGATTCAGCCACGATCGCGGAAGCCTATCGAACGGGGCGCGGGAGTTTTCGCGTGCGGGCGCGCTGGGAACGGGAAGAAGGGATGCGCGGCACCTATCAGATCGTGGTCAGCGAAATTCCCTATCAGGTGCAAAAGGCGAAACTGATCGAGCGCATCGCCGAGTTGATCGAACAAAAGAAGGTGCCGTTGCTCGACGACGTGAATGACGAATCGACGGAGGACATCCGTCTGGTATTGACGCCGAAGAGCCGCACGGTCGAACCCGAATTGCTGATGGAGCAGCTGTTCCGGCTCACCGATCTCGAAGCGCGCGTGCCGCTCAATATGAACGTGCTCGATCACGGACAGGTGCCCCGCGTGATGAGCCTCAAGGAGGTGCTGCTTGCCTTCATCGCCCATCGTCGCGAGGTGCTGCAGCGGCGCACCGCCCATCGCCTGGCGAAGATCACCGCGCGGCTGGAAATTCTCGACGGCTATCTCGCGGTCTATCTCAATCTCGACAAGGTCATTCGCATCATCCGCACCGAAGACGAGCCCAAGCCCAAATTGATGAAGGCCTTCGCCATCAACGAAGTGCAGGCCGAGGCGATCCTCAATATGCGGCTGCGAGCCTTGCGCAAGCTCGAAGAAATGGAAATCCGCGCCGAGCACGCCAATCTGACCGGAGAGCAGAAGGAACTGAAAAAGCTGCTCGGTTCGGACGCCCTGATGTCCGCCCGGTTATCCGAGGAAGTGAAGGCGATCGACGCGAAATTCGGGCTCAAGACCGCACTCGGCAAAAGGCGCACGACATTCTCGGCGCCGCCGGAAATCGCCGCCGAAGTCGAAGCGCTGGAGGCGATGGTCGAGCGCGAGCCCGTCACAGTCGTCTGTTCGGAGAAGGGGTGGCTCAGAGCGCTCAAAGGCCATCAGGAACCGAGCGATTCCGTCAAATATCGCGAGGGCGATCGCGCACGTTTCTGGATTCACGCCGAGACGACCGACAAATTGATGATGTTCGCGACCGACGGGCGCTTCTTCACGCTCGACTGCGCGAAATTGCCCGGTGGGCGCGGCAATGGCGAAGCGATCCGTTCCTTCATCGATCTGCCGCCGGAAGCCGATCTTGTCGCGATGTTCGTCCATCGCGGGGAGCGCAGGCTGTTGCTCGCTGCCACGTCCGGCCACGGCTTCGTCACCAGCGAGGACGAGGCGATGGCGCTCAAGCGTTCGGGCAAACAGGTGATGAATGTGCCCGCAGGGATAGAAGCCGTGGTCTGCGCCTTCGTCGAAGGCGACCATGTCGCGGTGATCGGCGAGAACCGCAAGCTGCTGATCTTCCCGCTCGCCGAAGTGCCGGGGCTTGCGCGCGGCCGCGGCGTCATTCTCCAGCGCTACAAGGACGGTCATCTGCTCGACGCGACGGTGTTTGCGTGGAAAGAAGGCTTCAAGGACCAGAACAACCGCAACTGGCTGCCGTCGGAGTTGAAGGAATGGAAGGGCGAACGCGCCCAGGCCGGACGCCTCGTGCCGCGCGGCTTTGCCAAGAGCGGGAAATTTGCGAAGTCGTGACAGACCGCGCGCACGAACAACTACACGCCGAGCACCACGCAATAAGCAGGTCACTTGCGCGGCTGGAGGCTATGCCCGCAGCCCCAACGCCCCGGTCTCCGGCCCGCCTTCTCACCCGTTCAGCAGTCTTTTCACGAAATCGCGGATGTGGGCGGCGTTGCTGCCGCCGTCAGCGTTGCCCACCCGGCTCTCGGAGCGGATGTCGACGCGCGCGCCCATGCCGGACGGCTTCACGCGGATGACGATGTCGGAGGTCATGCCGAAGAAGAAACTCGTATCGGTCGCCTCGATGCGCCCTTCGTCGGGGGCGACCGCCACGATGGTCCAACCCATCGCCTTCGCGGCAGCGAGCGCCCGGTCGAACAGTTTCTCCGGTGTTGTCAGGATCGCGATGCTGTGGATGTCGCCGTAATATTTCTTCTGCAACTGGAGGGTGGTGTAGGTTTTTCCGTTCATCGCGACGAGATTGGCTCCGCCATAGTCCGGCGGATTGACGGCACCCTGGCGCTGATCGAGCAGCGCCACGAATTGCGGGGCATGTTCGGTGTCCGTCGAGATGTCGTGGATGGGTGGCGTCCCATAGCTTTGCGCGAAATCGGAAAGCGGCACGGCGAGGACGGCGATCGCGCCCAGAAATCCGATGAGGCCGTAACGTGCTCCGGCGGCCGTGTTCGCAATCAGCGCCGTGCCCACCCAGGCAAGTCCGAGCACGAAGGCCGCGATGCCGAAATAGAGGCAGAACGGAAATATCTTCAGCAGGCCGACATGGTAGTCCCACAAGCCGAAGCGCGTGCCGAAAGACGCGACGAGGCCGGTGACAAGCGAGACGAGGAATGTCGCGAACGATAGCCGCCCGACGACGCTCAGAAATCCCATAACGATCTCCTTTGCGCCTATTCGGCGGCGGTGGGCAGGCGGTAGCCGGCGAAGCGTTCGCGAAGCACGAGCTTCTGGATTTTTCCGGTGGCGGTGTGCGGGATTTCGTCGGCGAAAACGACATCGTCGGGCATCCACCATTTGGCGATTTTGCCCGAAAGATGTTGCAGAATTTCGTCCTTGGTGAGGTGCGCGCCCGCTTTCGGCACGACAATCAGCAAAGGCCGTTCGTCCCATTTGGGGTGGTGCACGCCGATAACTGCGGCTTCGGCGACCGCGGGATGGCCGACCGCGGCGTTCTCGATCTCGATGGACGAAATCCATTCGCCGCCCGATTTGATCACGTCCTTGGCGCGGTCGGTGATCGTCATATAGCCATGCGGGTCGATGGTTGCCACGTCGCCGGTATCGAACCAGCCATCCGCGTCGAAGGCGTCCTCGCCCTCGCCGCGGAAATAGGCTTTGGCGACGCACGGCCCGCGGACCTTGAGGCGACCGAACGCCTTGCCGTCGCGCGGCAATTCGCGCCCTTCTTCATCGATGATCTTCATCTCGACGCCGAATGGCGGATGACCCTGTTTGATCTTGAACGCGAGTTGTTGCTCGTAGGGAATCTCGTTTAAGCCTGCCTTCAGCGTGCCGAGCGTGCCCAACGGGCTCATCTCCGTCATACCCCAGGCATGGACCACTTCGACAGCATATTTTTTTTCGAAGATTTCGATCATCGAGGGCGGGCAGGCCGAACCGCCGATTAGAACCCTGTTCAGATGAGGCAACGTCTTGCCCGTCTTCTCCAATTCCTGCAGCAGCATCAGCCACACGGTCGGCACCGCCGCCGTCATCGTGACGCGCTCGCTGTCGAGAAGTTCGTAGACCGACGCTCCGTCGAGCTTGGCGCCGGGAAAAACCAGCTTGGCTCCGATCATCGGTGCGGCAAAAGCGATGGCCCAGGCATTGGCATGGAACATCGGCACGACCGGCAGCACGCAATCGCTGTTGCGCAGGCCTTGCGCGTCGGCCTGGGCCGCGATCAGCGCATGCAGCACGTTGGAGCGGTGACTATAGAGCACGCCCTTGGGATTGCCCGTCGTGCCCGAGGTGTAGCACAGCCCGCACGCGGCGCGCTCGTCGAATTCGCGCCAGGCGAAATCCTCGTCGACGCCGGCGATGAAATCCTCATAGGCAACGAGATGGGGAATGTTGTCTTTCGGCAGATGGGCGCGGTCTGTCATCGCGACGTAAAGCTCGATCGACGGAATCTTCGGCGCGACCTCGGCCACCAGCGGCGCGAAACTGATGTCGAAAAACAGAACGCGGTCTTCGGCGTGATTGGCGATGTAGGCGAGTTGGGCGGGGAACAGTCGCGGATTGAGCGTGTGATAGACGGCGCCCAGGCCCGCGATGCCGTACCAGCTTTCGAGATGGCGGTGGGTATTCCAGGCAAGCGTGGCTACCCGATCGCCGAGTTTGACGCCGGCCTGTTCAAGCGCTTTGGCGACGCGCCGCGCGCGGGCGCGGATTTCGCGGTAGTTCGTGCGGTGGATCGGTCCTTCCACCGTGCGCGTCACGACCGCGCGATCGCCGTGGTTGAGCGCCGCATGGTCGATGATCTTGTGGACCAGCAAAGGCCAGTCCTGCATCAAGCCAAGCATCAACGTTTCCCCGTTTTTCATGTCGTATCATAGAAATAGGCTGATGCGGGGGCAACGCGCGGGGACTGTTTTCGCATCCCACCCATCATTGACGCACGGCGTCCGGGCGGGGTTAATCCGCCGGCATTGAGGAAGGTTTTGCCCATGCCGCTGTCGAATGCCCAGACCCGTGACGTCCAGAGTATCCTGCATCCCTATACCAACCTCGTGAAGCTGCGGGAAACCGGTCCCGTCATTTTCGAGCGCGGTAAGGGTGTGCGCGTCTATGACGAGAGCGGCAAGGACTATATCGAGGGCATGGCGGGGCTGTGGTGCACAGCGCTCGGCTGGGGCGAGGAAGCACTCGCGGAAGTCGCGGCGGAGCAGATGCGCAAGCTGGCTTTCGGCCATCTCTTCGCCGGCCGCAGTCATGAGCCGGCCATCGCGCTGGCCGAGAAACTCAAGGACATCGCGCCCTTCCCGGTCGGGAAGGTGTTCTTCGCGAATTCGGGGTCCGAAGCGAATGACAGCCAGATCAAGATGTTCTGGTACGCCAACAATGCGCGGGGGTTACCCAAAGCCAAGAAATTCATCAGCCGCACCAAGGCCTATCATGGCGTCACGATCGCCAGTGCGAGTCTTACAGGACTGCCGGGCAATCACAGAAGTTTCGACCTGCCGCTCGATTTCGTCCGGTTCGCCGATTGCCCGCACTATTACCGCAACGCGCTGCCAGGCGAGAGCGAAGCCGATTTCGTGGCACGCCTTGCCCAGAACCTTACCGCACTGATCGAAAAGGAAGGCGCCGATACCATCGCCGCGATGATCGTCGAGCCCATTCAGGGCGCCGGCGGCGTCATCGTGCCGCCGAAAGGCTATTTCGACGCGATCGTCGAGGTGCTGGCGCGCTATGGCATCCCGCTGGTCGACGACGAGGTGATCACAGGCTTCGGCCGCACCGGCAATTGGTTTGGCGCCGCTACCTACGGCTTCGAGCCTACCACCATGACCCTCGCCAAAGCGCTTTCGTCGGCCTATCTGCCGATTTCCGCCGTGCTGATCTCCCCGGAGATGGCCGAGGCGATCGAAGAGGAAGCGGGCCGGATCGGCACCTTTGGCCACGGCTTCACCTATTCGGCCCATCCCGTGGCGGCTGCCGTCGCGCTCAAGACGATCGAGATTTATCAGGAGCGCGACATTATGGGCCATGTGCGCCACGTGGCACCGCGCTTCCAGGCGCGGCTGGCAAGGCTCGGCGAGCATCCGCTTGTCGGCGAGACGCAAGGCATCGGCCTCATCGGCGGCATCGAAATCGTGGCCGACAAGACGACCAAGACGAGCTTCGAGGCGTCCACAGCCGCGGCCGTCACCATTGCGCGTTTCGTGGAAGAGGAGGGCGTGATTACCCGGCCACTCTTGGGCGACCGTATCGCGGTGTGTCCGCCGCTGGTGATCACCGAGGTTGAAATCGACGAATTGTTCGACCGCTTCGAGCGCGGCCTTGCAAAGGGCCTAGATTGGGCAAAACGGCAAGGCGCGAAGCTCGGATAAACCCCAGCAACGAGCTTGACGTTGACGTAAACGTCAACTAAACGGTTCTCGCTATCGGTGGAGCCGGGCTGCGTGGCCCGGGAAGGCTGTGAGCCGGATTTATTCCATTCGCGAATTGACGAAGGAGTTCGGCGTTACCGCCCGGACTCTGCGACATTACGAGAATGAGGGGCTGATCGCGCCCGAACGTCACGGCCAGAACAGACTATATTCGGCGCGCGACCGCGCCCGCATCACGCTCATTCTGCGGGGACGCCGGATCGGTTTCAGTCTGGCGGAGATCCGCGAAATCCTCGACCTCTACGACAATAATGACGGCGGTGCGGCACAACTCGCCTATGCGGGCAAGAAATTCGCCGAGCGTCTCGCATCGCTCGAGCGACAGAAGGCCGACATCGAGGAGTCCATCGCCGAACTTCGTCTCGGCCTCGTCATGATCGAAAACAAACTCGCAGACCGCGAGATTGTGGAGCGACCAAGCCAGCGCGTGCGCCTGACCGGCTATGGCGTGATGCCTCGGGAGGAATGAAATGACCGCGCCTGCCGTCGAAGCGCCCGCCGACACGACCGAAATCTCGCGCATTTTTGCCGACGGCCGCATTCAGAAGATTTATGGCGGTACCAACGAAATTATGACGCTTCTCATTGCGTGGAGTGTGTAGACGCGCGAGACGCGAATTTTCGAAACCAAGGAAGGAGAACGATCCCATGACCGATTGCTTTGTCTACGATGCCGTGCGCACGCCGCGCGGCAAGGGCAAGAAGGACGGCGCGTTGCACCAGGTAACCGCGCTCGAACTCGCGAGCCACACGCTGCGTGCCATTCGCGACCGCAACGCGCTCGACACCTCGATCGTCGACGACGTGGTTCTGGGCTGCGTCGATCCGGTGGGCGAGCAGGGTTCCGATATCGGGCGCATGGCCGTGCTGCACGCGGAATACGCGGAATCCGTTGCCGGCGTGCAGGTCAATCGAT
>JBAVOL010000003.1:0-2511 GCA_049692035.1 Rhizomicrobium sp. | reverse complement strand
GCCGTCGGCCATAATCTCCGCCGTGTCCTCGCATGGCTCAGAGATTTTTTGCGCCAAATCTTCGAACTCTTATGCGCCGCCTTCACAGCCCAATCAGCACTCAATCTGGCTTCTTAACGGACGACTACATAAAGTGCTCACCGTTCTCGCAAGTTCGATACCGTCGACGTAAATAGGCTGTTGGGCGCACTCCAGTCGTGACGCACCTTGCGATGTGCGATCAGCCACCGATCGCCGGTGTTCCGAAAACTGTCGATGTAGTATCCGCCATGGTCCGGCCCGATATCCGTATATGCCGTCCAATAGGTCCGGGCCTTCGCCGTGTCAGGGCCTGTGATCTCGATGTGGCAGTGGAAAGATGGTGCCGAATGAACTTCGCCTGATGAACGGGGTTAGAATCCTTGCCACCCCGACCCCAGCGCAAAATCCAATTTCGAATCGCGTCGCGGCCCATGTTGCGAAAGGCATCCTTTTCCGCCACACCATCAGTCTCGAAAACAGCATCCTCCGTGAAGACCGCAACGAAATCGTCTACTCGAAGCCGGTCGCCCGCCATGTTGTAACTCGCAATCGTGTGGCGGATGCTTTCACGCGCAAAAAGTTCATCGAGAGTCATTAGTACCTCCTGCCTAGAAATGAGGGCGCACAGGCTCGGTTGCGGTGCTGACGTACTGCTTGATATCGTATTTCCCCTCGATCAGGCGGGAGGTTTTGGGAAGCGACGCCTTGACCCAGTCCGTTTCGAGGTGCGCCGAGTGGGCCGCCTCATCGCGATAGACCTCGATCACCACATAGGTGTTCGGATCATTCACGCTCTTGGCAAAGGCATAATAGGCCACGCCGGCCTCATGCTCCCGCACCTTGGCGCACACGTCACTAATAAGCGCCTCGAACGCAGCGGCGTTCCCGGGAGCTACCCGAATGTGGGTAACGAAGGTGATCATTTGTCCTCCTCCCTCTCGAAGCCCGAAATGCTGACCTAGGCTCCTGCTCGTGCAGTGACGTTCTGCGCGAGCGTATCCGCCTGCTCGGCGACCTGCTCGTACTTCTTCTGGGCCTCGAAGACCTTGGCCAACGCATACCGCGCGCCTTGCTCCTTCCACTCATCGCAAAGGGAGACGATTGCGGCTTACTTCGCCGGTTCGCCGATAACGTGATGCTGGCCCACACGTGCCTTCTGCCCGGCTTCGACCACCCGGCGCACGCCCTCGCGCATCGAGACCCGGTTCGGACCGAGCAGCTTGACCATCTTGGTCGTGTCGGCCCAGATCGGCCAAGCCTTACTGTTCTCCACGAAGATGGGTTCCTTGCCCAGCAGTTCGCCTGCCATCCGACAGTATTCCTGGGTGGTTACCGCCTCGGTTCCGCCGATATTGATGATCTCGGCCGGAGTCTTGGCGATCCCTGCCGCAGCGATGGTCTTTTCCACGTAGTCGTCCTCGAACAGGGGCGTGTGAACATTGCGCACGCCGGGATAGACGCTCACCGGGAGCCCCCGAGCGACCTGGTCGATCCGCTGAGTGACGCCGCCGCCGCGGGGACCATAGAAGGAGAAAATCCGCACGATCACCGTCGGCATTCGGTAATCCTCGCTGAGATGCTTCAGCAGGAATTCCGCAGCGATCTTGCTTGCAGCATAGGGCTCGGCGGAGCTGTGCAAGTCGTAGGGATCGTCCTCGCGCAGCGGGCGCTCGCCTTGATATTGATACAGCGAACCGGTGCTGCCTTGGACGAAGGCTTCGCAGTCGCGGTAACGCCGTGCCAGCTGCCCCGTGGCGCCTGCGTTCACATTGTAGGCGTCCTTATGGCTCGGAGGCAGGACCGCGTAGTTGATCACCACATCAACTGATTTCGGCAGTGGCGACAAATCTTCCTCGGCAAGGTCGAAGGCAACGGCGCGCGCCTGCCGCCTCGATCATGCGCTTCTGCTCGGGATCTGAGTAACGCGCCACCGCATAGACCTCGTTGGACTTGGCGAGTTCGACGGCAACGGGAAACGCCACCAGTCCACTCGCGCCGGTGACGAGCACCCGGTGCCCTGAAAGTTGAACCACTCCTACCTCCCATTGTTGTTCGTCGATTGTCTCACGTTATGCGCAATAGCTCGGCCGATCTATCAACCCGCGATCAGACAGGTATCACTAAAGCGCTTCACCGGCATGCCTGTTGCGTGTTGTGATCGTCCGTCTACTGATCCGCGTCCACCTGAGTAAGCTCGTCAGTTTACCCAGCAATGCGTTCGTCCAACCGCCGCTGGCGATAACGCGTGGCGCCCAGCTGCTTATGATCGCTCCACGTAAAGGCGGGTGAGACGAACAGTCTTGATGCGCCAACCCGCCGGACCACGAACATAGGTCTCATGGTAGTGACCAAAGCCGTGCAAATATGTGTAACCACCGGGCGCCGGGCTGTCCTTCGGCAAACGGAGGATGTCCTCCATTGCCCAGACACCTTTTGCGGTGTCCGGCGACAAAATTTCTATGTCGGGCATATGCCCGTGGTGCGTGGATA
>JBAVOL010000002.1:0-23799 GCA_049692035.1 Rhizomicrobium sp. | reverse complement strand
TGGTGATGCCGGGCGACAATGTGTCGATCGAAGTCGAGCTGATCGTGCCGATCGCGATGGAAGAGAAGCTGCGCTTCGCCATCCGCGAAGGCGGCCGCACCGTCGGCTCCGGCGTCGTCGCAAAAATATTGAAGTAGCATATGCTGGGTAAGCTTGGTTGCCCCGGCACGTCTGTCATGGCTCGTATGACATGGGCTATATGGAAGCAAGATATTGATAATACAAGGATTTTTGTGTGGCGACGAGCGTCCGCGGGGGGCTTGTCAAAATGGCAACTGAGCGCTTGCGTCACAAGTTAAGCACTGCTAAACCCCTCGGCTCCCGGCGAAAGCCGTGGCGCGCTGGCGGGCAAGGGCGCTCTCCGGCGCGTTGGGCTTTGCGTCAAGGAGTGTAGCTCAGTTGGTAGAGCGGCGGTCTCCAAAACCGTAGGCCGGGGGTTCGAGTCCCTCCACTCCTGCCAACGGCGAAGAAACGGGTTCAATAGCGTGGCCGAGGCGACGAAAAAGACTGCGGACAGCGCGGGCAAGTCCTTGCCAGTGCCGGTGGCCGTGAAGCGTGGCGGAGTGGTTCAGTTCGTTCGCGAAGCGTGGCGCGAAGGAATCGAAAAAGTCACTTGGCCGAGTTGGAAGGAGACATATCTCACGACCATCATGGTGTTCATCATGGTTGGCGCGATGATGTTGTTTTTTTTCGGCGTTGATTGGCTTCTGGCCTTGGGCGAAGGCTGGATACTGAGGTCGGCGGGCTGAGGGCCTTGGGAATTTCAGCGGAAGGAATTGCGAAGGTCCAGATCATGGCCGAAGCGGGTATTGCAACACAGTCAGACGCGAAGTGGTACATTGTCCACACCTACTCGAATTTCGAGAAAAAGGTGTCGGAGGAGATCAAGCGTCAGGCACAGATTCAGGGACTGACGGATCTCATCGAAGAGGTGCTGGTCCCGACCGAGGAAGTGATCGAGGTCCGGCGCGGACAGAAAGTCAACGCCGAGCGCAAATTCCTGCCGGGCTATGTGCTGGTGCGGGCGAAACTCACCGACGAGGCCTATCACCTGATCAAGAACGTGGCGAAGGTGACCGGCTTCCTGGGCCAGAACAACAAGCCGATGCCACTGCGGCAGGGCGAGGTCGACCGCATTCTCAACCAGGTGCATGAGGGCGCGGAACGACCCAAATCCTCGATCACGTTCGAGATCGGCGAGCAGGTGCGCGTGGCCGACGGCCCGTTCACATCGTTCAACGGCACGGTCGAAGAAGTCGACGAGGATCGTTCGCGGCTCAAAGTCGCTGTGTCGATCTTCGGTCGCGCCACACCGGTGGAGTTGGAGTTTACGCAGGTGGAAAAGGTTTGAACCAAACAAAGCCTGTCATGGTCCGCCAAGAGCGGGCCACCCAGGTGATGAAGGTATCAGTAGAAGTCATTTCGCGCGCCGACGCGCGCTGAATGGGTGGCCCGGTCGAGCCGGGCCATGACGAATGAGTGAGATGCGGGAGGGCCAGCCAGGTCCGTTGACCGCGAACCTCGAGGAGGAGGTCGAACGTCATGGCGAAGAAGATTACGGGCTATATCAAATTGCAGGTAGCGGCGGCATCGGCCAATCCGTCGCCGCCGATCGGTCCCGCGCTCGGCCAGCGCGGTCTCAATATCATGGAGTTCTGCAAGGCGTTCAATGCCAAGACGCAGGACCAGGAAAAGGGCATGCCGATCCCGGTGATCATCACCGTATTCTCGGATAAGTCGTTCTCCTTCGAGATGAAGACGCCACCGGCGTCCTATTTTCTCAAGAAGGCCGCGAAGATCGACGGTGGTTCGAAAGCGCCCGGCCGTGACTGGAAGGGCACGGTGACAAAGGCGCAGGTGCGCGAGATCGCTGAGTCCAAGATGAAGGATTTGAACGCCAACGATATCGAGGCCGCGATGCTGATGATCGAGGGCTCCGCCCGTTCGATGGGCATCCGGGTGCAGGAGTAATGGCGATGGCGAAACAGTCCAAGCGGTTCGTGAAGGCGATCGAAGGCGTCGACGCTGCGAAGTCCTATCCGATCGAAGAAGCGGTCAAGCTCGTCAAGTCGCGCGCGACCACGAAATTCGACGAGACGATCGAGATCGCGATCAATCTGGGCGTCGACCCCCGTCACGCCGACCAGATGGTGCGCGGCGTTGTTGCCTTGCCCAATGGCACGGGCCGCAATCAGCGCGTCGCCGTGTTTGCCAAAGGTCCCAAGGCCGATGAAGCGAAAGCTGCCGGAGCCGACATCGTGGGCGCCGACGATCTGGCGGAGAAGGTGCAAAAGGGCGAGATCGATTTCGACCGCTGCATCGCGACACCCGACATGATGGGCGTCGTCGGCCGGCTCGGCAAGGTGTTGGGCCCGCGCGGCCTGATGCCCAATCCGAAGGTCGGCACTGTTACGATGGATGTGATTGCCGCCGTGAAAGCTGCCAAGGGCGGCGCGGTCGAGTTCCGCGTCGAAAAGGCCGGCATCGTCCAGGCGGGCGTCGGCAAGGCGAGTTTCGGCGAGGAAGCCTTGATTGAAAACGTGCGCATCTTCGTCGATGGCGTCATCAAGGCCAAGCCGCAAGGCGCCAAAGGCACGTATTTGAAGAAGATTTCCATCAGTTCGACGATGGGGCCGGGCGTGAAAGTCGCGCTCGGCAGTGTCGGCGTGACTGCGGGAGCATAGGTTTTAGAGAACTCCGGCGGACGATCGCCGGAGCCTGTCCGAGACTGCGGGTGCCCCGGCCGGGGCTTAATCATCGCCCGCAATAGACGGGGAACGAACCGTTTCGCTTTTCCTCCGTTTACGGAGGAAGCAAAGCGGGTTTGAGCCCTGGGGCAGGACGCTCCGCAACGACCGCCTTTGATGGCGGTGGAAGCGGGGCGAAATCAACAGGGCGGCAGCCGGATCGTCACGGTTGCCGATTGAGAAGGAGAGCCAAGTGGCGCGTATGGATCGTACCCAGAAGGCGGAAGTCGTCGAAAGCCTCAACGGGCTGTTCGGGGACGCCGGCTCCGTGGTCGTCGCCCACTATTCCGGCATGACGGTAGCCCAAATGGGCGAGCTTCGTTCGCGCATGCGCGCGGAGGGTGCCTCGTTTAAAGTGGCCAAGAACCGGCTTGTCGTGCGCGCACTCCAGGGAACGGCCGCAGAAGGCATCGCCCATCTCTTCAAAGGCCCGACGGGAATCGCGATTTCGAAAGATCCCGTCGCGGCTTCGAGGGTGGCGGTGGCTTACGCCAAGGAAAACGAAAAGCTCGTGATCCTGGGCGGCATGGTCGGAGGGACGGCGATCGATGCGAGCGGCGTAAAGGCGCTCGCGGAACTGCCGTCGCTCGATGCGTTGAGGGGCAAGATTGTGGGATTGCTGAAGGCGCCCGCGACGAAGCTGGCAGGCCTGCTGGCCGCGCCCGCCGGACAGCTTGCCCGCGTCATCGGCGCATATTCCCAGAAGGATGCCGCATAAAGCGACCAAACCACAACCAATCGTTCAAACCCGTAGGGACTTAAGGAATCAACGAAATGTCGAAACTCGAAAAACTCGTGGAAGATTTGTCGGGCCTCACCGTTCTCGAAGCCGCCGAACTGGCGAAGCTGCTCGAGGACAAATGGGGCGTGTCGGCGGCGGCCCCGGTTGCTGTCGCGGCGGCAGCCGCTGCTCCGGCCGCGGCGGCTGTGGAGAAGACGGAATTCACCGTCGTTCTGACCGAAGCCGGCGACAAGAAGATCAACGTGATCAAGGAAATCCGTGCGATCACCGGCCTGGGCCTCAAGGAGGCCAAGGACCTCGTCGAGGGCGCGCCCAAAGAGGTCAAGGCCGATGTCAGCAAGGACGAAGCGGCAAAGATCAAGAAACAGCTCGAAGACGCAGGCGCGAAGGTCGAGCTGAAATAAGGAGGGTTCGCCGGGTTGAATACGGCGAACGCGTACATATTTGGTTCACCCCACCCCCTCCGGCGGAACCCCGCTGGAGGGCCGGTGGGTTTCGCCATTGTTGATGCCCATTTTCGGCAATTTTCGGCCTTTTTCGGTCGAGGTTAGGCAAAGGATCGCGGAATGACTCTCTCCTTCACGGGACGCAAGCGGCTTCGCAAGTTCTTCGGCAAGATCGTCGAAGTGGCGGAAATGCCGAATCTCATCGAGGTCCAGAAGACCTCGTATGACCAGTTTCTCCAGGTCGATAAGCCCGAAGGCGGACGGCGTGACGAGGGACTGCAGACCGTGTTCTCGTCCGTGTTCCCGATCAAGGATTTCTCCGAATCCTCGCTGCTCGAATATGTCGATTATCATTTCGAGGAGCCGAAATACGACGTGGAGGAATGCCAGCAGCGCTCCATGACCTATGCGGCTCCCCTCAAGGTGACGCTGCGGTTGATCGTGTTCGATGTCGACCAGGAGACGGGCGCCAAATCGGTCAAGGACATCAAGGAACAGGACGTCTATATGGGCGACATCCCGTTCATGACCGAGAACGGGACCTTCATCGTCAACGGCACGGAGCGCGTGATCGTTTCGCAGATGCACCGCAGCCCGGGCGCCTTCTTCGATCACGACAAGGGCAAGACCCATTCCAGCGGCAAGCTGCTGTTCGCCGCGCGCGTCATTCCCTATCGCGGCTCGTGGCTCGATTTCGAATTCGATGCCAAGGACATCGTCCACGTCCGCATCGACCGCCGCCGCAAGCTGCCGGCGACGACGCTGCTTTATGCGCTCGGTCTCGATCAGGAATCGATCCTCGATTATTTCTACACGAAGATCGCCTTCAAGCGCGCCAAGGAAGGGGGCTGGACGACGCCGGTCGAGCCCGTGTGGATGCGCAATGCCAAGGCCAATTCCGAATGGAAGAACGCCAAGACGGGCGATGTGCTCGCAGAACCCGGCCAGAAGATCACGACGCGCACCCTGCGCAAATGGCAGGAAGAGGGGATCAAGGCCATCGCCGTTTCCGATGACGATCTGCTCGGCCGCTATTGCGCCCGCGACATGGTCAATGTCGAGACCGGCGAAATCTATGTCGAAGCCGGCGACGAACTCACCCAGGCCAATCTTGCCCAATTGCAGGAAGCCGGCTTCAACGAAGTCGACGTCATCAATGTCGACGGGATCACCATCGGCGCCTACATCCGCAACACCATGGCGGTCGACAAGAACCACAGCCGCGAACAGGCGCTGATCGACATCTACCGGGTGATGCGTCCGGGCGAGCCGCCCACGCTCGACACGGCCGAGACCCTGTTCGGGCAGCTCTTCTTCGATGCGGAGCGCTACGATCTTTCTGCCGTCGGCCGCGTGAAGATGAACATGCGCCTGGGCCTCGATGCGCCCGACACCACGCGCATCCTGCGCAAGGAAGACATCCTGGCGATCCTCAAGGCGCTGGCCGATCTGCGCGACGGCCGCGGCGAAATCGACGATATCGACAATCTCGGCAATCGCCGCGTGCGCTCGGTCGGCGAATTGATGGAGAACCAGTTCCGCGTCGGCCTGCTGCGCATGGAACGCGCGATCAAGGAGCGCATGAGCGCCGTCGATATCGACACGGTCATGCCGCACGACTTGATCAACGCGAAGCCGGTGGCGGCGGCGGTGCGCGAATTCTTCGGCTCTTCGCAGCTCTCGCAATTCATGGACCAGACCAACCCGCTGTCGGAAGTGACGCACAAGCGCCGCATGTCGGCCTTGGGACCGGGCGGTCTGACCCGCGAGCGCGCCGGCTTTGAAGTGCGCGACGTGCATCCGACGCATTACGGCCGCATCTGTCCGATCGAGACGCCGGAAGGCCCGAATATCGGTCTGATCAATTCGCTCGCGACCTATGCGCGCGTCAACAAATACGGCTTTATCGAAAGCCCCTATCGCAAGGTCATGAACAAGCACGTCACCGACGAGGTCATCTACCTTTCGGCGATGGAGGAGGCGAAATTCACGATCGCCCAAGCCAATGCGACGATCGACAGCCGCGGCCGCATCACCGACGAACTCGTCTCCTGCCGCAGGGGCGGCAATTTCATGATGACGACGCCGGAACAGATCGAGTTCATCGACGTCTCGCCGAAGCAGCTCGTTTCGGTTGCCGCCGCCCTCGTGCCGTTCCTGGAAAACGACGACGCCAACCGCGCACTCATGGGCTCGAACATGCAGCGCCAGGCGGTGCCGCTCCTGCGTCCCGAAGCGCCGCTGGTCGGCACAGGTCTCGAAGATGTCGTCGCCCGCGATTCGGGCTCGGCGATCGCCGCGCGCCGCACCGGTATCATCGACCAGATCGATGCGACGCGTATCGTCGTGCGCGCAACGGAAGAAACCGATCCCACCAAGCCGGGCATCGACATCTACCGCCTGAAGAAGTTCCAGCGTTCGAACCAGTCGACCTGCATCAATCAGAAGCCATTGGTGAAGGTGGGCGATCTGGTGCGCAAGGGCGACATCATTGCCGACGGTCCGTCGACGCAATTGGGTGAGCTCGCGCTCGGCAAGAACGTGCTCGTCGCGTTTATGCCGTGGAACGGCTACAATTTCGAGGACTCCATCCTCATCTCCGAGCGCATCGTGCGCGACGACGTCTTCACCTCGATCCATATCGAGGAATTCGAGACGATGGCGCGCGACACCAAGCTGGGCCCTGAGGAAATCACGCGCGATATCCCCAATGTCGGCGAGGAAAGCCTCAAGAATCTCGATGAAGCGGGTATTGTCTATATCGGTGCAGACGTAAATCCGGGCGACATCCTGGTCGGCAAGGTCACGCCCAAGGGCGAGACGCCGATGACGCCGGAAGAAAAGCTGCTGCGCGCGATCTTCGGCGAAAAGGCGGCGGATGTCCGCGACACTTCGTTGCGCGTGCCGCCGGGCGTCACGGGCACGATCGTCGAAGTGCGCGTGTTCAACCGTCACGGCGTCGAAAAGGACCAGCGCGCGCTGGCGATAGAAAAGGCGGAAGAAGAGCGCCTGGCCGAGGACCGCGACGACGAACTCGCGATCCTGGAACGCAACATCTTTGCGCGGCTGTCCGAGATACTTCTGCAAAAGACGGCAGCGTCGGGACCGAAGAGCTTGCCGGCGGATACCAAGATCACCCAGGCCGTGCTCGATGCCCTGCCGCGCCATCAATGGTGGCAGATCGGCCTGCGCAACGAGAAGTCGATGGGAGAGATCGAGGCGCTGCGCAAGCAATATGACGACTCCAAGCAACGCCTGGACAAGCGTTTCGCCGACAAGGTCGAGAAACTGCGCCGCGGCGACGAACTTTCGCCGGGTGTCATGAAGATGGTCAAAGTGTTCGTCGCGGTGAAGCGCAAGCTGCAGCCGGGCGACAAGATGGCCGGCCGTCACGGCAACAAGGGCGTCATCAGCCGGATTCTGCCGATCGAGGATATGCCGTATCTGGATGACGGTACCCATGTCGACGTTGTGCTCAATCCGCTGGGCGTTCCCAGCCGCATGAATGTCGGCCAGATTCTGGAGACGCATCTTGGCTGGGCATGTGCCGGCCTTGGCCGCCAGATCGGCGATGTGATGGACAGGGTGAAGCGCGACGGCAAGCTCGAGCCGCTGCGCCGTTCGCTGAAGTCCATTTACGGCAATGACGAGCGTCTGGCCGAGCTGGGCGAAGGCGACTTTGCGGAACTGGCGGAAAATCTGCGGGCCGGCGTGCCGATAGCGACGCCGGTGTTCGACGGCGCCAAGGAAAAGGACATCGTCGACATGTTGCGTCAGGCCGGTCTGTCCGAAAGCGGCCAGGTGACGCTGTTCGACGGGCGCACCGGCGAGGAGTTCAAGCGTGCGGTGACGGTGGGCTACATCTACATGCTCAAGCTCCACCATCTTGTCGACGACAAGATCCACGCCCGCTCGATCGGTCCTTACAGCCTCGTCACCCAGCAGCCTTTGGGCGGCAAGGCGCAATTCGGCGGACAGCGTTTCGGCGAGATGGAAGTGTGGGCGCTCGAGGCCTATGGCGCGGCTTACACGTTGCAGGAAATCCTGACCGTGAAGTCCGACGACGTGGCTGGCCGCACGAAAGTCTACGAGGCGATCGTGCGCGGCGAAGACACCTTCGAGGCAGGCATTCCCGAAAGCTTCAACGTGCTCGTCAAGGAAATGCGCTCGCTGGGTTTGAACGTGGAGCTGATGAACGGGTAGCGCCGGCGCCTGTCATGGCCCGCGGATGCAGGCCATCAGGTGAAGGCGAGTTCGGTGCCGCCACACGGGCGGCCAATGGATGGCCGGGGCGCGCTTGCGCTGCCCGGCCATGACAAGGAATAAGGCGATGAACCAAGAGCTTTTGAACGTCTTCCAGACCGGCAAGGAAATCCCCACCTTCGACCGGATACGCATCTCGCTGGCGAGCCCGGATCAGATCCTGCGCTGGAGCCATGGCGAGATCAAAAAGCCAGAGACGATCAATTACCGGACCTTCAAGCCGGAACGCGACGGGTTGTTCTGTGCGCGTATCTTCGGACCCGTGAAGGACTACGAGTGCTTGTGCGGCAAGTACAAGCGCATGAAGTATAAGGGCATCGTCTGCGAGAAGTGCGGTGTGGAAGTCACGGTGCAGAAGGTGCGCCGCGACCGCATGGGCCATATCGAGCTCGCCTCGCCGGTGGCCCATATCTGGTTCCTGAAATCGCTGCCGTCGCGCATCGGCCTCATGCTCGACATGACGCTGAAGGATCTCGAGCGCGTTCTCTATTTCGAGAATTACGTCGTCATCGAACCCGGCCTTACCCCGCTCAAGGAGCGTCAGCTCCTGACCGAAGATGAGTTTTACCGGGCGCAGGACGAGTACGGCGAAGACAGCTTCACCGCCATGATCGGCGCGGAAGCGATCCGCAATCTCCTGCAGGCGATCGACCTCGAAAAGCTGCGCGACCAGTTGCGCATCGATATTGCCGGCTGTAACGGCGGCGAGAAGCCGAAGAAGCTGGTCAAGCGGCTCAAGGTCGTGGAGGCCTTCATCGATTCCGGCAATCGGCCGGAATGGATGATTCTCACCGTCGTTCCCGTGATCCCGCCGGAGCTGCGCCCACTCGTTCCCCTTGATGGCGGCCGTTTTGCCACGTCCGATCTCAACGATCTCTATCGCCGCGTGATCAACCGCAACAATCGTCTCAAGCGGCTGATCGAGTTGAAGGCGCCGGATATCATCGTGCGCAACGAAAAGCGCATGCTGCAGGAATCCGTCGACGCGTTGTTCGACAACGGCCGGCGCGGCCGCGTCATCACGGGCGCCAACAAGCGTCCGTTGAAGTCGCTCGCCGACATGTTGAAGGGCAAGCAGGGCCGGTTCCGCCAGAACCTGCTCGGCAAGCGCGTCGACTATTCGGGCCGTTCGGTGATCGTCGTAGGCCCCGAACTCAAGCTCCACCAATGCGGGCTTCCGAAGAAGATGGCGCTCGAATTGTTCAAGCCATTCATCTATTCGCGTCTTGAGGCGAAGGGTTTCTCGCAGACCGTCAAACAGTCGAAGAAGCTGGTCGAAAAGGAAAAGCCGGAAGTCTGGGATATTCTCGAAGAGGTCATTCGCGAGCATCCCGTGCTGCTCAACCGCGCACCGACGCTCCACCGCCTCGGCATCCAGGCGTTCGAACCCGTGCTGATCGAAGGCAAGGCGATCCAGCTGCATCCGCTGGTGTGCACCGCCTTCAACGCCGATTTCGACGGCGATCAGATGGCGGTGCATGTTCCGTTGTCGCTGGAAGCGCAGCTTGAAGCGCGCGTCTTGATGATGTCGACCAACAACATCCTGAGTCCCGCGAACGGCAAGCCGATCATCGTGCCGACGCAGGACATCGTGCTCGGGCTCTATTATCTGAGCCAGGAGCGCGAAAACGAACCCGGCCAGGGCATGGTGTTCAACGACATCGGCGAGATCGAGCACGCGCTCTTTTCGAACGCGGTCACGCTGCACGCCAAGATCGAGGCGCGCTACAAAACGGTGGATGCGAACAACAATCCGATCACCCGCCGGGTCAAATCCACGCCGGGCCGCATGATGATCGCGGAGATATTGCCGCGTTCGCCGAAGATACCGTTCGAACTGGTCAACCGGCTGCTGCGCAAGCAGGAGGTCAGCCAGATCATCGACGAGGTCTAC
Source organism: Rhizomicrobium sp. (assembly GCA_049692035.1). Lineage (GTDB taxonomy): Bacteria > Pseudomonadota > Alphaproteobacteria > Micropepsales > Micropepsaceae > Rhizomicrobium. Next base: position 13,707 of record JBAVOL010000002.1, on the reverse strand, counting down.
CGCCATTGCGGCCAGAAGGAGACCGTTCTGTTTTGCGATGCGGTGATGGCTTTGGGTTTCCGCGAAGCCTGCAAGGCCGGCATTTCGTTCGGCAAGGACGACATGGTCGTGCCCGCCACCAAGCAGAAGCTGATCGACGAGACGCGTCACCGCGTGCGCGAATACGAACAGCAATACCAGGACGGTCTGACGACCGACAAGGAGAAGTACAACCTTGTCGTCGACATCTGGTCGAAATGTACCGACCAGGTCGCGGCGGAAATGATGAAGGAAATTTCCGAACCCCGCATCGATCCCGATACCGGCCGGGTCGAGGAGATGAACTCCATCTACATGATGTCGCATTCGGGTGCGCGCGGCTCGCCGCAACAGATGAAGCAGCTGGCGGGCATGCGCGGCCTCATGGCGCGTCCGTCGGGAGAAATCATCGAAACGCCGATCCTGTCCAACTTCAAGGAAGGCCTGTCGGTGATGGAGTATTTCAATTCCACGCACGGCGCCCGCAAAGGTCTGGCCGATACCGCACTGAAGACGGCGAATTCGGGCTATTTGACGCGCCGTCTCGTCGACGTGGCGAACGATTGCATCATCACGCAGGAGGATTGCGGCACGAAGCACGGTGTTACCGTTCAGGCGGAAATCGACGGCGGCCAGGTCGTCTCCTCGCTGTCCGAGCGCATTCTCGGCCGCACCGCGACGGAAGACGTCCGCCATCCCGATACGGGCGAAGTCATCGTCCGCCGCGGCCGCGAAATCACCGAGGACATTGCCGAGAAGATCGAATCGTCGCACATTCAGAAGGTGCGCGTACGTTCGGTGCTGTCGTGCGAATTGACCGATGGGGTGTGCGGCAAGTGCTACGGGCGCGATCTCGCGCGCGGCACCAGCGTGAATATCGGTGAAGCGGTCGGCGTCATCGCAGCGCAATCGATCGGCGAGCCGGGCACGCAGCTCACCATGCGCACCTTCCACATCGGCGGTGCCGCGCAGGTTGCGGGCCAGTCGAAGATCGAGGCGAGCTATGACGGCAAGATCAAGATCGTCAACCGGAACATCGTGAAGAATTCCGACGGCGAATTGATCGCGATGGGCCGCAACATGCAGGTCGCCATCGTCGATCCCAAAGGCCAGGATCGGGCCGCCTATCGCATCACTTATGGCGCGAGGCTGAAGGTGGACGAGGGCCAGATGGTCAAGCGCGGCGATCGCCTGGCCGAATGGAATCCGAACAGTCTGCCCGTGCTCACCGAAACCGACGGCATCGTGCGCTACGAAGAACTCGTTGCCGGCGTGTCGCTGAAGGAAGTGGCCGACGAAAAAACCGGCGTCTCCAACAAGGTCGTCATCGATTCGCGCGGTACCGGCTCGAAGTCGCAGGAGCTGCGTCCGGCGATCGCCATCGTCGATGCGAAGGGCAAGCTCGTCGCGCTGCAGAACACCGGCGAAGCGCGCTATGCACTGTCGGTTGATGCGATCATCTCGGTCGAAGACGGCGCCCATGTGAAGGCCGGCGACGTGCTCGCACGCCTTCCCACGGAAGGCGCCAAGACGCGCGACATCACCGGCGGCCTGCCGCGCGTGGCGGAGCTATTCGAAGCGCGCAAGCCCAAGGAATGCGCGGTGCTGGCGGAACTCGACGGCTTCGTCGAGTTCGGCAAGGATTACAAGAACAAGCGCCGCGTCATCGTCAGGCCGAAGAACGACAAGATCGAACCGACCGAATATTTGATCCCGAAGGGCAAGCACATCTCCGTGCGCGAGGGCGATTATGTGGAGAAGGGCGACTATATCGTCGAAGGCAATCCTTCGCCGCACGACATCCTGCGCATCAAGGGCGTGGAGGAACTTGCGACCTATCTGGTCAAGGAAATCCAGGACGTCTATCGGCTGCAGGGCGTGAAGATCAACGACAAGCACATCGAAGTGATCGTCCGCCAGATGATGCAGAAGACGGAGATCACCGACGGTGCCGACACCACGTTGCTCAACGGCGAGCAGGTCGACCTGCTCGAATTGACCGAGGCCAACCAAAAGGCGGCCGATCACGGCGGCAAGCCTGCCGTCGGCCGTCCGGTGCTGCTGGGCATCACCAAGGCGTCGCTGCAGACGCGCTCTGTGTTCTCGGCCGCCTCGTTCCAGGAGACGACGCGCGTCCTCACCGATGCGGCCGTCAACGGCAAGGTCGATACGTTGGAAGGCCTCAAGGAAAACGTGATCGTGGGCCGGTTGATCCCGGCAGGCACGGGCGGCGCCATTGCGCGGCTGCGCCATATCGCAACCGAACGCGACCGCGCCATCCAGGAAGAGCAGGCGAAGGCGCAAGTGCCGGTGCCCGCGCTGGAAGGCCCGCCGCAAGCCGCCGCGGAATAGAACCGCCGCGTCGAAAGCATCTGCGCCGCCGGAAGCGATTCCGGCGGCGTTTTTTCTGGGGCCGCGGGCATCCTGCCCGCTTTTTCTGGCGCCACCGCGGTGTGGGCAAGATGCCCGCGGCCCCAGTGACATTATACCGGCAAAAATGGGAGGCGGCGATGCGTGTGGCGCGCCATGATCTTCTGCCTGTGGGCCAGACTGAAGGATGCCGCATGACAAATGAAACGCTGTGCTGGGGAAAGATCGAAACGCGTTTCGGGACTTTTGCGGCATGGGTGTATCCGCGCGGGCGGCTCGTCCGTTTTTGGCTCGATGCCAAGAACGCCGCGCAATATGATCCTGCGGCCGTTCGCGACGACGAGGCGGTGGCGGATGTCGCGCGCGAAGTCGACGAATATTGTGCCGGCACAAGGCGGCGCTTCACGCTCGAACTTGCCGCGCGCGGCACGCCGTTTCAGCAGCGCGTTTGGGAAGCCCTGGTGGAAATTCCCTATGGCGAGACGACGAGCTATGGCGCACTCGCCACACAACTCGGCAACCCCGGCGGTGCGCGCGCGGTAGGACTGGCCAACGGTAGTAACCCCATAGGCCTGATCGTTCCGTGCCATCGGGTGATCGGCGCCGACGGCAGTTTGACGGGCTATGCCGGGGGCTTGCCGCTCAAGCGTGCGCTGCTTGCCTTCGAGGCCGAGCACGCCGAACGGCCTGCCGATTTGTTTGCCGCGCGGCGCAGCGCCTGATCATGCGCTCACGAACAAACGCTGTCCGATGTACTCGCCCTTGGTGGCGCCACAAGGGCAGGCGAAGAGTCCGCCGCCCACATGGGTCGCAAACTGATTCATCATGTCGAACTTCGACATGTTGTCGAAGAGCTTGATGAAGCCGGTCCGCGGATCGCGCTGGTATGCCAGGAAGAATAGGCCCGCGTCGTACTCCATTCCTTGGCGCCAGGGCGGCCAGCGCTCCGCCGTGAAATCCACGCCGTCATTGTAGGAGTAGGGCCGCCGGAGAATCTGCGCACCGTCATTGCTCGCTGCGGCGGCGAGCCGGACGTGAGCATTCTGGGGAATGATGGGGTTGCCGTCCTTATCGGTCGCATTCAAGTCCAGCGGGGCAAACTCGTTCTTCCCGCCGAGCGGTGCGCCGGAATATTTGTGCCGCCCGATCGTTTGTTCTTGAAATGCGACCTTCGTCCGGTCCCAGTGCTCGAGCGCAATGCGGATGCGGCGGGCGACCAGATAGCTGCCGCCGCGCATCCAATCCGGGCCTTCGCTACCGACCCAGACGATCTTTTCCATCGCCTTCGAATCGGTGATCGATGGGTTGATTGTTCCGTCCCTGAAGCCCATCAAATTGCGGGGCGTCTCCTTGTTGCCAAAGTTTGGGATGAAGCCTGTCTGTACCCAGCGGATTTGCGCCATGTCGTCGGCGAGCCGCGCAAGCTGGCGAACGGCGTGGAACGCGACCTGCGGATCGTCCGCGCAGGCTTGGACCGATAGATCCCCGGAAGTGTGCGCATCGACCAATTGGTCGCCCGCGAATCTGGGCAGATCGACCAGCGCCTCGGGCCGGCGCGAAGCGAGGCTATAGCGATCCTTCCCATCTTTGATGAACAGCCCCGCGCCGAAACCGAACGTCACGGTAAGGCGCGCCGGCGGCAAATCCAGCGCTTCGCCGGAGTCCGCCATGACCTGGTTCGAATCGGGCGTCCCGTAAGAAGCGCTGCTCGTCGGCTGGGTATAGGCATCCACAACGGCCTTCGATTCCTCATCAAGTGGCTCGGCCGTCTGGCCTGCCGCCATTCTGGCACTCGCCGAGGTCCAAGTTTGGAGCAGATTCACCACGTCGTCGCGCTTGGTCGTGACGAGATCGAAAGCTGCGAAATAAGTGTGGCTCTGCGGTGGCGTTACGATGCCTCCCTGGTGCCGCCCCCAAAAGGGTTCTGCCTGCCTGCTATTCCGCATATCGGCTTTGTGTGGTGTTGCTGTCCGCGCCAGGGCGTCCGTCGCGGTGCCGGCGGTTAGGCCCGCGCCGGCAGCAGCGGCGAGACCCGCCGTTCCGGACAGAAAGCCGCGACGCGTTGCGCGCATTTTTTCTTCTCGTTCCGTCATTTCGGGCCAGCCTCCATCAGAAAATTCGTGTCGTCCTCGACATAATAGAATCCTTTGCCGTCCGGCTTCATGGCGATGCCGAACAGGTCGCCATTGCCGGGCGGAGACTGCGCCTGATCCGGGTCGATCCATTGCGCATAGATTTGTTTGCCCGTCTTGGGGTCGATCTCGACCACTTGCCCGTTCTTGCCGTTGCATACGAGGAGATGCCCCTGCGGCGTCGTAACCAGCGCCAACGGCCACGCCAGCAATCCTTTCTCGGTCACCAGCGAGCCGACACCCGCGCTCGTCGTGCGCTTCGCGGCATCGGGGATCGCGGTGATCTGATCGTCCATGCCGTCTGTGACATACAGCGTGCCATCGGCGGCGAGCGCCAGACCGGTCGGTCCGAACAGGAAATTGTCGCGGTCGGCGCGCTGCGAAAATCCGTTGGCGATGACGGTTTGGCTGAGCAGCACCGGAGGCTTGCCTTCGGGAATGGAGAGTTCGAGCCGTAGCACCGTCGCCTTGTGGACGGTGACCGGATAGCCGGTCGCGGGATCGAGAACATCCGGACCGGGCACGCCGAATCCCGCCATGCTGATGAACAGCGTGGCGCTGGTCCCGTTATCGATCACCGCCATATCGCCCCAGGGATCGTTGATCGTCGGCCCCGCCCAAGTGGCGACGAGATGGCCATTGGAATCGAGCACCAGCAGGCATCCATCGCCCTTGGTCTTGGTGGTGCCGTCGGTGCTGGGCGTGCTGCCGACAATGATCCAGCCGCTTTTCAGCATCGTCATCGCCGTCGACAGCCCGACACCGCCGGGGCATGCCGGCAATTTCTGCGGCACACGGGCAAAGAGCGTCGTCTGCTTGGTCGTGGGGTTGTAGTCGACGATCGTCGTGCCGGTGCCCTGCAGGTTCGATACATCGTTGAAATTGTCGACAAGCACGTCGTCCTTTTGGATTTTTCCGGCCGACACGGGCGCCACCACGACGGCGTACGGATTGAGGTCGCCATCGTCCGTCACCGTCGACGTCAGCGTGACATGGCGATGGATGGTTTCGAGAAAGCCTTGTGACGTGTCGGCCAGCGCCGCACCGGCAGAGCCCACATAAAGCGAAACAATGAACACTGCGCTCGCAAGGCTGGGTGATTTGAAGGGCATCATCTGTCTGTCCATCTTAAAACAGGCCATCTTAAAACAGGATTGTGGTACGCATGCCGAGGATTGTTTCATTCTTGACAACCTCCCTCGGCGCATTCGGGTTGGCGATGCCGGCGCCTGGATTGAAGACATATTGAATATCCGGCTGGAGCATGCACCAGGGTTTGAACTCATATTGATAGGTCGCTTCGAGATAGGTTTCGCCGCCGCGTACCGGATTGAACGCTCCGGTATAGGCGAACACATCCCTATCCAGCGCCGCGGCGCGGCTGCTCACATGGGCGTAGCCCATGCCGAGGCCGAACGTGTCGTCGGTTCGATAGGTGAAAGGATCATGGAGGACGAGGCCGGCGTTCATGCTGAAATCGATCAAATTGCGGTCGTCCTCGGGCGTGCCCATCACGCGTCCGAATACGCTCATCGTGCGGTTGGGGTCCGCTTCGGAGCGCCAGATCATTTGATCCGCCACGGCATAAATCGAATAGTCGCCGCGATGGCTTTGGGGAATGCCGGTGCTGACCGGATTGGCAAGCGACAGGCCCCTGTTGTCGAATCGCTGGTCGGCGAAATTCTCCGAGTCGTACCACGCACCGAGCCGATAGAGCCTTGCCAGCGGCTGGGACTGCCCTGGGTACACCATGCTGCCGAGTGCGGGATAGGAATATTGCAGTTCGAGGATTGCGAGCGTGCCGCCGTTCAACGGAAAGCTGGTCCCTGATGGATCGCGCAGTTGCGGATCGCCGCTATTGTTCGCGACCGGACTGCCGTTGAATATGCCCATCAGGATGTTCAGCTCGTCCACCGGCCGATAACGCGCACGCACGCCGAGCGCCGACAGCGGGTAAGCCGGTCCGCCGCCCGGAAGGTCGGCGGAAGGAACCATCGGCCAGCCGAACATGGTATTGACGAAATAGGCGGCATTGTTGCTGTCCATGAATTCCTGGTCGAGGCTCTGCTGGCCGATCTTGATGTCGAGCCTGTCCTCTTCCAGGAATTTCTGCTGATACCACAGCTCCCAAAGACGGACGCCGCGATCCGCCTCGATGCCGCTGGCCGTTTGCAGCGTCGCAAGGTTGTCTGCGCTCAGGTTGCGCCCATGGATTTGCAAGGCGCTGACGTTGAAAGTGCCGCCATACCAGCCGAAACCTCGTTGGGTATCCGCTTGCAACACCATCTGGGTCAGGCCGTCATAGTCGAAGCCCTGCCGCGTACCGCCGGTTGCGTTGCCTAACACCTCACTTGTCTCCCCGACGCCCAGGGACATGCCGTACCGGCTGAGAAAAGTGCGTAGGCCCCACATATCGCCCAAGAGGTAATTGCTCCGGTCGACTCCGTTGAGAAAGCCAAAAACCCCGCCCGCCGGTTGGCCGGACTCAAATTCGTCGGGTCCTTGGGGAATGGAGATTGGCGGCGGCGCCGCCATAGCCGATCCGGTCCAAAGGCCTGCCATAATCCAAGCGGCCAGAAAAACCAAACTGAAACGTGCACTTCCAAACGAGGTTGTTGTCCGGCGATATTTATGCACGACGAGCGTCCAATTCAGTATGTGAATGAGAATGGTTGCAACACGAGGCCGGTTCCCTAGAGCGGTACCGTTATGGAATCGAAAACGGTGAGCCGAGGCTCGTAGGCGGACTGGAAGATTCCGATTCCCTCGGACGGTCGGATAAGGTTGGTGCGGTCCAGTACGTTGAGCACCGTGAGCCGGTCGCTCAATTCGCCCAGCCCGTCGATCTCGAATTTTCGTTCGATACCGGCATTGAGCTGAAACACATTGGGAAGCCGTTCCAAATCCGCGAAGCCCGCGCGCAGGCCGCTGCTATAGGTGGCATCCACGCTGAACGCGTAGGGCTTCCAGTCGTAAGTCGCGCCTGCTGTCATTCCGAGCAGCGGTTGGTGATCGAGGACGATGTGGTGTGTATCGATGTAACCGAGTTCGGCGGAATCGAAATTGAACTGACCCGTGGCGACGCCCTGTTGCATATTGCGCCCATAGGTAACGTTTCCATAGCTCGAAAAATTGTCGGTCTTGTAAGCAAGCGCAATTTCGGTACCCCAGATATAGCCATGGCTGTAGTTGAACGGGGCAAAGATCGGCACCACGCCGAATTGTCCGGTGTCGAGATAATGTTTGGTGATTTCGTAGAAATTATCCTCCGAGATCGTTAGCCCCGGTGCGAGGATGTGGAATATTCCGGCATCGAACTCCACATCGTTTTCTACCACCGGTGTTGCAATGCCGGGCGATCCTTCCGCCGTCGTACCTGCGAACGCCGCGGGCGCGGCGGGCGATATTCCCTGAAAACTCGGAACCTGCATGTAACGGGCAACGCCGCCATGGAACGTCGTATCCTGTGTCGGCATGTAGGACAGATTCAGAGTGGGATCGATCTGGCTGCCATGCGTAAAGCCCGTCAGCGTATCGAAGCGCACGCCGATATTGGCGCGAAGCGTCGGGTCGATCTGCCACAGATCGTTCACATAGATACCCGAAACGATATTCGTCGCATGGGCGTTGTTGATCACGTTGACCGGAATGTCGCTGGTCTGAACACCCGAGATGTTGACCGGAAAAACCAGCGAATTGTCGTCCACGGTGACATCATATTCGCCGAAATAGAAACCGGCTCCGATCGTATGCTGTGTAGTCTTGTAGGTCAGATCGCCCTGGAGCGTGTTGTCGAAATCCTTGTGTGATGCCGTGGAAGCCACGCCCTGGTAGATGAGTTCGCCGACATCGTCCGGCTCGAACAGTTCCGAGATGGAATGGGCTGCGTACGAAACTTGATAGGAAAGCTGCTGCGTGGGCGCACCGCTGAGCGAGAGAATGCCGAGACAGTCGCGAAAATTGAGATAGGAGTTGATCTGTGATGATGGAATGAGCGGTGCATTCGCCAAAGTGTATTCCGGCGTGAGACCGGGAACGTTCGGTAATTGGTTGTTGCTGGCGGCGGCCGACACGATGAGGCTTAGCTGGGTGTGCGCATCGAGCGCGTAAGAGAGCGTGTCGAAGGTCTGCCCCTGGTTCGTCCCGTCGTGGATCGCGCTCGGGCCCGGCGTCGCGGAGCTGAACGCCATGTTGCTCTGGCTGTAGAGAGCGCTCGCGTAATAGCTGAATTTTCCATCGCACCCGGCATATTGCGCGCTGGGTTGGAACATTCCCTGTTGTCCGCCGAAGATCGTCGCGCTGCCGCCGGGCTGTTCGCAGCCGTCTTTGGTTTGGATGTCGACGACGCCCCCCGTCGCATAGCTGTATCGGGCCGGAAGGACACCATCGAGCAGATCAAGACGTTTTATAATGAGCGGATTGATCATCGACAGGAACGGCGGGTTTGTGTTGATGTCGAGCGGGATCAGAACGCCGTTGATCTGGTATTGGAATTGCGGTCCTTCGGTGTTGCGGATGTGAATTTGCTGGTTCTGGTCGATCGCCACGCCCGGCATCTGGGCAAGAATGTCGGTGATTGTTGTGTCGTCGCCGGCGGGCAGGTTGGAAATGTCGTCGCTCGTAACGGAATAGTCATTGGCCCCGCTGACGGATATTCCGGGGCCCGCTGTTCGGTTCGCCGTTACCACAATCGATTCCACAACTTGCTCCATAAGCGATGTGTCGGTCGGCGAGGGGGAAGGCGCGGTTACCGGTACTGATCCGCTGTAGTCCGCGTGGGCGGGCGATGCGGTGATCCATGCCGGCACGGCAATTGCGAGGAGGCCCGTCAAGGCCGTCGGGGAAGAAATCCCGCATGCCGCGGAAACTGCTCGAGCCGCAAATCTGGCGGAGGTCGGTTCTTTTCCTGGCGTCGCCGTTTCCGTCGCGCGGCGGCTTCGGCCCTTAACCCGCCCCTTCGCCATATACCTAATAAGCATGAAGCATACCTTTATAGAATGATACTAAGAATTAGTCGCAAATGTGCGTAGCTTTCGATCGCTAGACTGTCAATGAGAATGACTCGCAACTTTGATCCAGGTCAAAGACCATACTGTCGCAATGGCTTTTTCCTGCCTGCTATGCAAAAGGATGGCGTGTTTGGACGGACGCCATGACCGTCCGCACCTCCGCTCGGTCCATTCGCACTTTATCGCCAGATGAAGACGCGCTTTGGGGGGGCGATGACCGGTGAGGGGCCCGCAACGTCCCTGCGACGTGTCTGGAGCGGCGCGGAAAACAATCTTTCCAGCGGCCTTGACCCGGCACAACCCCGCCGATATATAGCCGCACCTTCGTGGACAGGCCGTCGGTGCGAACGCGCCGAGACGCTGTCAGGAAGCCAGTAATTGAGCGTCGATCTGCGCGATCTGGGGTCCGCCCCAAATCCTCCGCATCGCCGGGGCGGGCCGAAACGGCCGGCTCCGGATCGTCGTTTGGGTGCATGTCGAACGTTTGAAAGTGAAAGAGCGAATGCCGACGATCAACCAGCTGATCCGCAAGCCGCGCGGCGAAAAGCCGAAGCGCAACAAGGTTCCGGCCCTTACCGGTTGCCCGCAGAAGCGCGGCGTGTGCACGCGCGTCTACACGACGACGCCGAAGAAGCCGAACTCGGCTTTGCGCAAGGTCGCCAAGGTGCGCCTGACAAACGGCTATGAAGTCGTGAGCTACATCCCGGGCGAAGGCCATAATCTCCAGGAACACTCGGTCGTGCTGCTGCGCGGAGGCCGCGTGAAGGACCTGCCGGGCGTGCGCTACCACATCATCCGCGGCGTGCTCGACACGCAGGGTGTGAAAGACCGCAAACAACGCCGTTCGCTCTACGGCGCGAAGCGTCCGAAGTAAGAGGGAGAACCACAAATGTCCCGCCGCCGCCGCGCCGAACGCCGTGAGATCATCCCCGACGCCAAATATGGCGATACGATTCTTGCGAAATTCATGAACAGCCTGATGTATGCCGGCAAGAAGTCTGCCGCAGAAGGCATCATCTATGGGGCTTTCGACGTGATTCAGGCGAAGACGAAGCAGGATCCGCTGGTGGTGTTCCACGAGGCGTTGCGCAATGTGAGTCCGGCGCTTGAAGTGCGTTCGCGCCGTGTCGGTGGCGCAACCTATCAGGTTCCTGTCGAAGTCCGGACGGACCGCAGCCGCGCGCTCGCCATCCGTTGGCTGATCAATGCCGCGCGGGCGCGCAACGAACCGACGATGACAGGCCGGCTGTCGGGCGAATTGCTCGATGCCGCCAACAATCGCGGCTCTGCGGTCAAGAAGCGCGAAGACACGCACAAAATGGCGGAAGCAAACCGCGCGTTCTCGCACTACCGTTGGTAAAGCGTAGCTGAGGATCCCGTCATGGCCCGTCAAACCCCGTTAGATCGGTATCGGAATATCGGCATTGCCGCGCATATCGACGCGGGCAAAACGACGACGACGGAACGCATCCTGTATTACACGGGAAAGAGCCACAAGATCGGCGAAGTGCATGACGGCGCCGCCACCATGGACTTCATGGAACAGGAACAGGAACGCGGCATCACCATCACGTCCGCGGCGACGACCTGTTACTGGAACGATCATCGCATCAACATCATCGACACGCCGGGACATGTGGATTTCACCATCGAAGTCGAGCGTTCCATGCGCGTGCTCGACGGTGCGGTCGCGGTATTCGATGCGGTGGCAGGCGTCGAGCCTCAATCCGAGACGGTGTGGCGTCAGGCTGACAAGTACCGCGTGCCGCGCATCTGCTTCGTCAACAAGATGGACCGCACGGGTGCGGATTTCCCCCGCTGCGTCGCGATGATGGTTGACCGGCTGGGCACGCGGCCGATGGTGATCACCTGGCCGATCGGCGCGGAGGGCGATTTCAAAGGTCTCGTCGATATTGTCAGGATGAAGGCGCTGATCTGGCACGACGAGCAGCTCGGTGCGAAGTTCGACATCGTGGAGATTCCGGAAGCGCTGAAAGCCAAGGCCGAAGAGCTGCATACCCAGCTCGTCGAAATGGCGGTCGAAGAAGACGAAAAGCTGCTCGAGGCCTATCTCGATGGAACGCAGCCGACGGTCGAGCAGCTCAAGGCTTGCATCCGCAAGGGCACGACGGCGTTCCATTTCGTGCCGGTCATGTGCGGCTCCGCGTTCAAGAACAAGGGTGTGCAGCCGCTGCTCGATGCGGTCGTCGATTATCTGCCGTCGCCGCTCGATATTCCTTCCGTCGAAGGCATCAGGCCGGGCAGCGAAGACAAGCTCGTGCGGCCGGCCGACGACAAGGCTCCGTTTGCGGGGCTCGCGTTCAAGATCATGGACGATCCCTTTGTGGGCTCTATCACCTTCGTGCGCATCTATTCCGGCACGGTGTCGTCGGGCACGGGTGCGCTGAACTCGGTCAAGGACAAGAACGAACGCGTCGGCCGCATGTTGCTGATGCATGCCAACAGCCGTGAAGATGTGAAGGAAGCCTTTGCCGGCGACATCGTGGCATTCGCGGGCCTGAAATACACGACGACGGGTGAAACGCTGTGCGATCCGAACAATCCCGTGATTCTCGAGCGGATGGAATTTCCCGATCCCGTCATCGAGGTCGCGATCGAGCCCAAGACGAAGGCCGATCAGGAAAAAATGGGCATGGCGCTCGCGCGTCTGGCCCAGGAAGATCCCTCGTTTCGTGTGTCGACCGACACTGAATCCGGCCAGACGATCCTGAAGGGGATGGGCGAACTCCATCTTGAGATCAAGGTCGACATCCTCAGGCGCACCTACAAGGTCGACGCCAATGTCGGCGCGCCGCAGGTCGCATATCGCGAGACGCTGTCGAAGCCGATCACCATTCAATACACGCACAAAAAGCAGACCGGCGGTTCGGGCCAGTTCGCCGAAGTGAAGATCGAATTCGAACCGTTGCCGCCGGGTTCGGGCTTCGTGTTCGAGAACGAAGTCGTCGGCGGGGCGATCCCGAAGGAATTCATTCCCTCGGTCGAGAAAGGCCTCAAGGCCCAGAAGGAAAGCGGTCTGATGGCGGGTTTCCCCGTGATCGATTTCGGGGCGCGCCTGATCGACGGCAAATATCACGAAGTGGACTCGAACGCCCTTACCTTCGATATCGCGGCGCGCGCGGCGTTCCGCGAACTTGCCTCGAAGGGCGTCGTCAAGCTTCTCGAACCGATCATGAGTGTCGAAGTCGTGACGCCGGACGATTTTCTGGGCGGCGTCATCGGCGATCTCAATTCGCGGCGCGGCCAGGTGCAGGGAACGGATTCGCGCGGCAACGCGCAAGTCGTGACCGCCATGGTACCGCTTGCCAACATGTTCGGCTACATCAACACGCTGAGGTCCATGACGCAGGGCCGTGCGCAATACACGATGCAGTTCGATCACTACGAGCAGGTTCCGCAAGCGATCGCGGACGAAGTCAAAGCGAAGTACGCCTAACTAACCGTCAGATACGGAGACATCACCATGGGTAAGGCCAAATTTGAGCGGAACAAGCCGCATTGCAATATCGGGACGATCGGTCACGTCGATCACGGCAAGACGAGCTTGACGGCTGCGATCACGAAGGTGTTGGCCGAGACGGGCGGCGCGACGTTCACGGCATACGACCAGATCGACAAGGCGCCGGAAGAGAAGGCACGCGGGATCACGATTTCGACGGCGCATGTGGAATACGAGACGGCCAACCGGCATTACGCGCATGTCGATTGCCCCGGCCATGCGGACTATGTGAAGAACATGATCACGGGCGCGGCGCAAATGGACGGCGCGATCCTGGTGGTGTCGGCGGCTGACGGCCCGATGCCGCAGACCCGCGAGCACATCCTGCTGGCGCGTCAGGTGGGCGTTCCGGCGCTGGTGGTGTTTATGAACAAGGTCGACATGGTCGACGATCCGGAGCTTTTGGACCTGGTTGAGATGGAGGTGCGCGAGCTGCTTTCGTCGTATCAGTTCCCGGGCGACGACATCCCGGTGATCCGCGGTTCGGCTTTGTGCGCGCTGGAGAACAAGAACCCCGAGATCGGTCATGACGCGATCCTGAAGCTGATGGCGGAAGTGGACCGCTATATCCCGCAACCGGAGCGTCCGATCGATATGCCGTTCATGATGGCGATCGAAGACGTGTTCTCGATCTCCGGCCGCGGTACGGTGGTGACGG
>JBAVOL010000001.1:0-30412 GCA_049692035.1 Rhizomicrobium sp. | reverse complement strand
GCCGTCCACATGGGCACCTCCAAAACGAATCGGTGCCACATAAGGAATCACAATAGATTCCTGCCTTGCAAGCTTCTGCCATTGCCAACCGACTCTCGCGACTCGCAAAGTCGCCGGACGGACACTAACAGAATGCTTTCGATCGTTGCATAGCCAACCCCTTCTACATAGTAATGTCCCGCCTCCCGATAAAGGACATACATCAGGACACCAACCAGCAACATGCCGAACATATGGCGCGCGTATCCCGATGGAATTTTGTCGAATGCATCCTCTGTCAGATGCATACCGCGAATGAACGCCGCGGCAGCGACACCGGTGACCGCACCGAGCAGGGCATAAAGAACCAAAAGTACCGCTGCGCTGGCATCCGCTGTCAGGGGCTCCATGGACGGGACCAAAAAAGCCGGCTGCTGGCCAAAGAACCAGCGTCCCACAAAAGTCGCGGCGCCTGTAGCGATGGCCACCGGTAGAAAGGTGCTGGCGCTTACCTCCGGCATCATCAGTTCGATGGCAAACAAGACGCCACCGATCGGGGTGTTGAATGTCGCTGCGATCCCCGCTCCGGAACCAGCCGCGACCAATACAATACGCTCCCCCGGTGGCATTCTAATTATCTGGCCAAATGTCGAGCCCAAGGCCGAGCCAATCTGAATGATCGGGCCTTCACGACCGACCGAAGATCCGCTACCAATCGCGGCCGCAGATGCGAGAGATTTCACCAGAGCGACGACCGGTCGAATGACGCCCTCGTGATAGTAGATAGCGTCCATCACCTCCGGAACGCCGTGCCCCTTCGCTTCCGGTGCGAAGTTATTCACCAGGACGGTAACGATTATCGCCCCGACGACCGGCACCAGGATTACAAATGCTCCCCATCGGCTCGATGGGGTGAAAACGGTGGTGTCATAGTGAAACTCGAAGCGCCCAAAGAACAACATGTTGTGGACCAGGCCTATGAGGTCGCGAAACAGGACGGCGCCCAGCCCGGTCACTATCCCCAGCACCAAAGCCAGAAGCGAAAAATAAAGCAGGCCGAGCTTTCGCCTCTCATCCTGTTCCGCAGTGTCGATGAAAGCACCATCCGGACGATTTTCCATTTGACCAGCGTCGCTACCCTCCTGCTCGAAACATCCGATTTTTCTTTCATTGTTGCAACTTTGCAAATTGAATTCTGGAACGCAAATCCCAAAGTATGGATGTGAGATCCAATATTGTCGGCGCCAAATGACACGAATACGAAATTCGCAGCGAATGTCTGCCTACACGCGCCTTCGATTGGAAACGGCCGGGAACCAAGGCCGACGCTTTTTCATATGCAAGTGGACGGGTGCATATGGACTGTTCATGACGTATCAATTTGTGCTCCTCCGGACTATATTCTTGTATCATTGGAAGATTACATTTCCCTGACTCGTGGAACACAACCACGCGGTTCGCTCCGCTGAAAGGACGAAAATGAAAATCGATTCGAAAGATTTCCGAGTGCCGGAGGGAGATAATGTCAATCTTCGCAAGTGGCCGACGCGGGTAGAGCCAATGTACAAGTCGAAGGAGGATTATCAACGACACCTGGAAGGCCACGTCGCGCAATTGAGCGCCCTGCAGCATATGCTCTACGCAACCAACCGCAACGCCATCCTACTGATCTTTCAGGCGATGGATGCCGCGGGAAAAGATGGCGCGATCAAGCATGTGATGTCTGGCGTCAACCCTCAAGGCTGCCAGGTATTCAGCTTCAAACATCCGAGCGCTACCGAATTGGAGCACGATTTCCTCTGGCGCACTACCCGGGATCTACCGGAGCGCGGGCGGATTGGCATCTTCAACCGATCCTACTACGAGGAGGTGCTGATCGTGCGCGTCCACCCGGAAATTCTCCGCAGTGAAGGATTGCCGGACGCGCTCCACGATGAGAAGACAGTTTGGCATAATCGCTATCGTTCCATCGTGGATCTCGAGAAGCATATGTCCGCCAACGGAACACACATCGTCAAGTTCTACCTTCACCTATCGAAGGAAGAGCAGCGCAAACGTTTTCTCGAACGCATCGACGAGCCGGAAAAGAACTGGAAATTCAGCATGGCAGACATCGAGGAGCGGAAATTCTGGAAACAATATATGAAAGCCTATGAGGAATGCCTCGGCGCAACAAGCACGAGAGACGCACCTTGGTACGTCGTTCCCGCCGACGACAAGGAAAGCGCACGGCTGATTGTTTCTCAAATTGTCCTGGATACGCTGGAGGGTCTTAAACTGGCTTATCCCGAGACGAATAAGGCCCGCCGGCAGGAGCTGCTGGAGATTCGCAAGCAACTCGTGAAGTGAGATATTGCGTTCATTGCTGGTTTCTTCCAGATCTGCGCCGATACCGACAATCGTCCATTTTGCCCAATGCGCGCCGATCTGCTCGGCATGATCCGGTCGAATGGCATCGAATCACGCTCCGGATTCCTTGAACTCTTGCGCAATCTGACGCCGCAGTGCATCCCCATTCAGGGGGATGCGCTCGAGCGGACACCGACGCGCTCTTATGCGCTTTTCGGCGCCCGCGCCGCCAGCGCCATTGTGACAAGAGAATATCCACCGAACACCAAATCGACCCCAACGATCAAGCCAAGCGCCCAGATTGCCGAGCCCGGTAGTGCCCACACAATAATTCCTGCGAGCAATAAATCGAGAATGCCGTTGACCAAGAGCCAATACCATCGTTGCGAAAGCTGGCGGCGATGGTCGAACGCAAAAAGGATTGTCAACATGCCGTCGGCAATCAAATAAACGGTGAGCACAAATGTCAACGAAATCACACCGCCAATTGGCCACCAGACCAGCACACCTCCCGCGACGGTTGTGACCACAGCAGAAATCAGCGCCCACCAGAAACCAGGTGCCTTACGGCCGGCGATTGTGACCACAAGCCCGACAATACCGCCCACGAGGAAAAGCCAGCCAAGAAAAATCGCTACCGCGAAGCTCGCAATCGGCGGCACGACGATAGCAGCCGAACCCAGAACAATCAGGACTATCCCCTCAACAAGGAACAGGCGCCAATGATCACGCAAAGCTGACGCGACGCCGGCCACTCGATTTAAGCCGGTTCCTGACCTGTCTGCGTTCATCATGAACGTCCTCCATAGCCTCGAAATCATCCTACCAAATAGCGCTTCGATGCATTGTGGTCAAACTGATGGCCGAACTTGGTGACGGCGCAAATCTGCGTTCGTTGCGCCGCTCGAGATGGATTGCCGGCCCCGGCGTTTTGAAATCAAAGGGCTGCCTCGTCTTTTAAGTCTGCATCATTCCGCTAAAGGGAAGAACACTCGTCGCACTTTGGCACCGACTTAAACCCCTTCAACAGTGCACTCCCGGACAGGCTTCACCTTGCGGTGAGCCATAAACTTGTTAATGTACGAAATCGCGCTGTCTTGATACCAACACTGACGCGAAGGAGAAATCAGGATGAGAAATCCCAGCGCTTTTCCGACATTGGTTTTTATAGTCATTTTCGGCATCGGCTTGACCTTCGCCTATTCGTATTTTGTGCTTTTCGACTACCGCGCAAGCATGTCGATCGCTATCGGTTCCGCTATTGTCGCCGGCTTCGTCTCCTACTCCATAAAAATTGCGGATCAGTGGGACAGAGCCGTGGTGCTTCGGCTCGGCCGGTTTCGCTCGCTTGAAGGTCCGGGCTTGTTTTTCATCATTCCGATCATCGAGACCGTCGCTTATTGGATCGACATCCGCGTTATCACCAGCGCCTTCAAGGCGGAAAAGACGCTCACCAAGGACACGGTCCCGGTGGACGTGGATGCCGTGTTGTTCTGGAAGGTCGTCGACCCGAAGAAGGCGGCGCTCGACGTTGCCGATTACGTCAGCGCCATCAATTGGGCGGCGCAAACCGCACTTCGCGATGTCATCGGCAAAACCATGCTTTCGGACATGCTGGAAGGTCGGGAAAAGATCAGCGGTGAGTTGCAGAAGATCATCGATGTGCGGACCGAACCGTGGGGGATCAATGTCATCGCGGTAGAAGTCAAGGACGTGCTGATCCCTCCGGCCCTGGAGGACGCGATGTCGATGCAGGCGCAAGCCGAGCGCGAACGCCAGGCGCGCGTGATCCTCGGCGATTCGGAGCGGCAGGTCGCCGAGAAATTCGGCGAGGCAGCGAAGACCTACGCCAATGATCCAACCGCCTTTCATTTGCGCGCAATGAACATGCTCTACGAAGGATTGAAGAGCAACAACGCCACGATCGTTATCGTGCCGAGCACGGCGGTCGAAACGATGGGGCTCGGCGGCTTTGCCGGGGTAACGGCGCTGGCCAAGACACTGGGTCGGGAACGCATGCCGGATGAAGCGCCGGGACCATGGGAAGAACCCGCATCAGAAAAATCATAATCGAGCCACTGCGTGCATGTTCCACAGTTCCGTCTCTGTGAGCGATTTTCAGGGCCCTCAGCTTTTTATATGTATTGTTCAACGTCAAATATGAACTTCTTGATGTTGGGAGGATGCTGCTGATTGTTCGGTTCCCTCGCGCGAGAGCCCGCGACCTTGCGAAAAATCAATGCTCGCGGTGACGCTTGTGAATTATTCTTTTTAAAAATATGCGAATGAAAAAGGGCAACACTGAGGAGCCGTTACGATGTCAGACACTATCCGGGAAGTCGTCGCTGTATTCGACGACACCAAGGCGCTCGAAGATGCTGTCTACGCTCTTGAGACGCGTGGCTTTGACCGTGCCGCATTTTCGCTGTTGGCCAGCGAGGAAGCGGTTGAACAAAAACTTGGCCACCGCTATCAGAAGGTGCAAGAGATAGAAGATAGTCCGGATGTGCCGCGAGAAACATTTTTTTCGCGTGTCTCCCGGCTCGAAGCGGAATATCTGCCGGCTCCAGCCTTGGCCGCGGTCGGCGCCATCGTACTTGCCGGGGTCGGAACGATTTTGCCCGCCCTGATCGCGGTGGGCACCGGCGCTCTTATCGGCGCAGCCCTCGGCCGAGTAATGCATGAACACTACGCGACACGCGTCCAGGAGCAACTCGCGCGCGGCGGACTTTTGCTTTGGGTGAATGTGCGTAACGCGCAAGAGGAAAAAACAGCACTTGAGGTTCTGCGCGCGCATTCGGCTCATGACGTTCATGCCCACGACCTCACGGCATAAATCGCGCGCGTCTCCGGCGGCCTCGCGATCCGCGGTGAAGTCCGGCCCAACGGGCGACCATCCAGCCTCATGAAGGCATGATTCAATCGTGCTGTGTAATGGAGAACGCAAATGAATATCTATCGATTGGACCCAATCGACGAAGAGCATCCATCCTGGGAGCTATCGACCGAGAAGGAGTGTGTTTGGGCCGCTGCCGCGACGTCAAAGGAAGCACGGGATCTGGTTGCCGCGAAAACCAGACCGGATTCGGTGGTCGCGGCCACGCCTGCCCACAAGGCCAATTCGCCTTGGCAAAATGCGGCCGTCACGTCTTGCGTGTGGGAGCCATCCATGACCCATGTTCGCGCCGGCACCGTTGTCCGAGCAGACGGCAGTCTCGTTGGCGACTAACGCCCGGCATCGTTGACAGAACGACGGTTTCGACGAGCAGCCTCCCGCCTAATTCTCCGGTATCGTTGCGACCGGACGATCGGCGTCGCGCAGCCAGACATAGATCGCGGGGATCACCAGCACCGTCAAGAGCGTGGAGGATGCAAGCCCGAACAGCAGCGAGATCGCCAGACCCTGGAATATCGGATCGGTGAGAATCGTGGCGGCGCCGATCATGGCGGCGAGTGCGGTGAGCAGGATCGGCCGGAAGCGCGTGGCGCCCGCATCGAGCAGCACGTCGCGCAATGTCTTGCCGCTTTCTCCTGCACCGTGGCGAATGAAATCCACCAGCAGAATGGAATTGCGCACGATGATGCCGGCGAGCGCGATGAAGCCGATCATAGAGGTTGCAGTGAATGGCGCATCGAACAGCCAATGGCCAAGCACGATACCGATGAGCGTCAGCGGAATGGGCGTCAAGATCACCAGCGGCAGCTTGAAGCTGCCGAATTGCGCAACCACAAGGACGTAAATGCCCAGGATGGCGACAGCAAAAGCCGCGCCCATGTCGCGGAATGTGACGTAGGTAACTTCCCATTCCCCGTCCCAAAGGAGCGAGGGCTTCGTCTCGTCGGACGGCTGGCCATGCAGGAGAACGACGGGCCGCGGCAACTTCCCCCAATCATGCGAATTGATGAGGCTATCGACTGCCAACATGCCGTAGATCGGTGCTTCGAATTCACCCGCGAGTTCAGCCGTTACCATATCGGCATAGTGCCCGTCCCGGCGGAAGATGACGGTTGATCCGGGCTCTTGAGAAACGCTGACGACGTCGCCCAACTCGACGACCGCCTTGTTTCCGGGCTGCGCATTCGCCGGCACCGGTGTCGAGGCGAGTTTCTGCGACCAGGTCAGATTACTCTTGGGCGGCCGGACAACGATCTTGATCGGGTCGCGGTCTTCGCCGCGATGCGAATAGCCGACGGGAACGCCGCCCAGAAGCGCGTTCAAGGTATCATAGACATCGCTCTGCTCGACGCCGAAATATTCGAGCTTGTCCTGATCGATTTTGATGCGCAGGCGCGGCCGCGGACGGCCATAGGAATCGTCAACATCGACGATATAGGGCACTGACTTGAAAAGCCGTTTGACTTCCTCCGCCACGGCCCGGCGCGTCTTGGTGTCCGGACCGTAAATCTCGGCGAGCAAGGTCGCGAGCACGGGCGGGCCGGGCGGGACTTCCACCACCTTCACGACCGTATATTTCGGAAAGGCGATCTTGTCCAATTGCCGCCTGAGGTCGACTGCGATCGCGTGGCTCTCGCGGCTGCGATCGGATTTGTCGGCGAGATTGACCTGCAATTCGCCCAGTTCAGGGCTCTGCCGGAGGTAATAGTGCCGTACCAGGCCGTTGAAATTGAACGGTGCGGGAGTGCCTGCATAAATTTGGATCGATTTGACTTCCGGCAGGCGTTCCGTCACGCGCGCGGCAGCAAACAGTGCTCGCGCGGTGTCTTCGGTCGTGGCGCCTGCGGGCAGATCGACCAGCACCTCGAGCTCGGATTTGTTGTCGAACGGCAGGAGCTTCACGGTTACGTTCTTGGTGACGAACAGCATGCATACGAGCACGGTTGCGCCGGCGACATAGGCAAGGAACCTTTTTGCGTTCTTGCGCGAGCGGACGATCGGGGCGGCAAGTCGCCGGTAAAACCGCCCGAGCGCGCCTTCGGTATGATGTTCTCCGGGCGGCGAGCCCGTTCCGCGCCCTGCAAATTTGAGCAGGGCCCAGGGTGCTACAACCATGGCGACGAAGAACGAAAACAGCATCGCCGCCGACGCGTTGGCCGGGATGGGCGCCATATAAGGGCCCATCATGCCCGAGACGAACAGCATCGGCAGCAGGGCGGCGATGACGGTAAGCGTGGCGACGATGGTCGGGTTTCCCACTTCGGCCACGGCCTGGACCGCCGCTTCCAGCCTCGTGCGCCCATCGTCCATATCCCAATGCCGCGAAATATTTTCGACCACGACAATCGCATCGTCGACAAGTATGCCGATGGAGAAAATCAGTGCGAACAGGCTGACGCGGTTGATCGTGTAGCCCATCACATCGGCAGCGAAGAGCGTGAGCAGGATCGTCGTCGGGATGACGATCAAGGTTACGCCTGCTTCGCGCCAACCGATGACGAATCCGATCAGCAACACGATGGAGACCGTGGCGAGTGCGAGGTGAAACAGGAGTTCGTTCGCCTTGTCGTTCGCCGACTTGCCGTAATCGCGGGTGACCTCGACGCTGACGTCAGCGGGTATGAGCGGTCCCTTCAGCGCCTGGACCCGCCTGACCAGAGCATCCGCGACGACGACGGCATTGGCTCCTGTACGTTTGGCGAAAGCGACGGTGACCGCGGGCACCGCCTTCCAGCCGGTGTCGCGCGCCGTCGACCACACATGGTATTCCGCGGCACTCGGACCGATCACGATCTTCGCCACGTCGCGGACGTAAACGGGACGTCCGTCGCGTGTCGTGACAAGCAAAAGACCGATGTCAGGAATACCGCTCAACGTGTGACCGGCGACGGCTTCGAACATCCGGCCGTGCTCGCGCAACCGGCCGGCTAGGAAAGAGCGGTTGGCACCTTGGACCTTCGCCTCCAGCTGCTGCAGCGTGACGCCGTACAGCGAAAGCTTTTCTGGATCTGGCTCGACGGAAATCTCTTCGGGCGTGCCGCCGGCGATATAGGTGAGCCCGACATTGTCGACCTTGATGAGCTCGGCCTGGATCTTTTCGGCAAGGGTATAGAGGTCCTTTTCGTTCCAGCGACCGGCGGCATAGGGCTTCGGCGTGACGGTGAGCGTGACAATGGCCACATCGTTGATGCCGCGGCCTATGATCAGGGGCTCGGGAATGCCCAGCGGAATACGGTCGTAATTCGCCCGCAATTTGGCCTGCACCCGAAGAATCGCGTCGTCCTCGCTGGTGCCGGTGAAGAAACGAGCCGTCACCATGACGCGATCGTCCTGCGTCTGGCTATAAACGTGCTCGACGCCGTTGATGCCCTTCACGATCTCTTCGAGCGGTTTCGTCACGAGCTCGGCGGCATCTGCAGCCTTCAGGCCGTTTGCTTGCACGAAGATGTCAACCATCGGCACGCTGATCTGCGGCTCTTCCTCGCGCGGAATGGTCAAGAGCGCGACGAGGCCGAAGACGATGGCAGCCAGCAGAAAAAGTGGCGTCAGCGGCGAGCGGATCGTCGCTTGCGTCAGACGCCCCGAAAGCCCCAGATTCATGGACGCAGCAACCGGTCGCCGGGCCTGAGGCCGGAAAGGATTTCAAGGCCGCCCGGCATTTGCGGCCGCAGAACCGGCTGGCCCCGTTGCACCGGTACGTCTATCGCGCCGACCGCAGTGTTCCAGACGCGCGCATAATCAATTCCGGAACGCGTGACAATCAAATCGGGTGGCACGATGATGGCCTCGCGCTCGCCGGCAGATATCCAGACGCGTACGCGTCGTCCCACGAAATAATCCTGGAGCCCGGCGACGGCCGCATCCGCAACCACATGGCCGTTGCTGACTTGCGGATAGATCAGTTCGATTTTTCCGTAGCGAGGACCGTCGAGACCGAGATCGGCGCCATCGAGACGCACCGAATTGCCTACCTTAAGGTAGAGCGCGTGACGTTCGGGTACCTGCAGCCGCAAGACGAAGTTCTGCTCGGCGACCGTCGCCACGACATCTCCGGGCAGGACGACCGTTCCCGCCGTGACCGGCACAGTGAGAATGCGCCCGGCGGTGGGCGCAAGAATCGCGCCTTCTGTCCTTTGTTGTTCGATGACGGCCCGTTGCGCGCTCATCGATTTCACATTGCTCAATGCCACATTATAGGCTGTGCGGCTTTCGTCGTAGACGTTGCGTGAAATTGCGCCTGCTGCAATGAGTCGCTGATTCCGCTCGAACTCCACCTTGGCTTCCGCGGCCTGGGCCTGCGCTGCCTTAACTTGGGCGCCATAGGAATTGATCTGCAACGCAAGCTTCGGGTCTCCGACGATCGCGATCAACTGTCCCTGATCGACATGATCGCCCCATTTCACCTTGAGCTCCACGATCGTGCCGCCGATTCTGGCGCGGGCGGGGACGACATTCGTCGACTCGATCGTCGCGAAGACCGATTTCTCGTCCGAGATTGTCGCCTCGTGCACGGTATAGGTAGGCGGGGCCGGTGGCGGGTGCCGGGGAACGGGCGCAGCGGTAAAACCGAAGAACGCGAGAATGCCGGCGAGCAGGTGCATGGTTTTTTGCGTCGCTCAGCGCATTTGGCCAGTCGTGGGGTCGACGCACATCGTCGGCAAGCCGGCCGCCTTCCACGCCTGGATACCACCCTTCATGTGGCTGTTGTAGGCAAGGCCGGCATTCCTGCATCGTTCAATCGCCTTGGCCGAACGAACCCCCGAACCACAATGAAACACGATTTTCTTGTCTTCAGGGTCCGGCAACGCATGCGGATCGAAGGTCGACAGCGGATAGAGCAGCGCGCCGTGAATACGTTCGGCAGCATATTCCGTGGGCTCGCGCACATCGATCAGGATGACGGAGCGTTCCGCCATCCAGCGTGCCACATCCTTGGGATCAAGATCTTCGATCGTCATGGCGCATTCCTCGCATCACGTGTCTTGGCCTGCTGCCTTGCCTTCGGTTTGCAAATCGCAGTTGGGCCACAATAGATGTTGTAGAGCGTCTCGACCAGCTTGCGGCCTGCAACGCTCGCGAGCGTATACCATATCGTCTGGCCTTCGCGCCGCGTGGCGACCAGGCCGTCCTTGCGCAAGAGCGCCAAGTGCTGAGAAACGGTCGAACTCCGCAATCCGAGAAATTCCGCCAGTTCGCCAACCGAATGGTCGCCGTCGATCAATTGGCAGAGAATCATCAGGCGATGCCGGTTGGCAAGCGCCTTCAGCATTTCCTCGGCCTCGCCGGCCGCCGCTCGCATCTGTTCCGGTCTTATTTTCATACTTGCGTAGATACGTTAATCCGTATATGTCGTCAATCCGCCGGCCGTTAGGAGCGCAAAAAATGTCTCCGAAGACATTGAGATTAATCAAGGTATCGGGTTCCGGACAGATATAAAAATTATTCAGGGAGAATTACTATGGCAAACATAGTTGTTCTGGGTGCAGGCTTGGGCGGGACGCTCATGGCCTATGAGTTGTTGCCTCTCATCCGCCGCAGGGATCGCCTGACCTTGATCGGGCAAGACAAGCGCTATCATTTCGTCCCATCCAATCCGTGGGTTGCCATCGGTTGGCGTGCACGCAAGACAGTGGAAATCGATCTCCGCAATGTCATGGCCCGCAAAAAGATCAACTATCTGACGCAAGGCGCCAAACGGGTTCATCCCACGGAGAATCGCATCGAACTGAATGACGCCACGAGCGTGCCCTATGACTATCTCGTGATTGCCACCGGACCGGATCTCGCCTTCGACGAAATTCAAGGCCTCGGGCCGGATGCTTATACCCAGTCCATCTGCCACATCGATCATGCCGAAAAGGCGCACACCGCCTTCAATGAATTCGTGAAAAAGCCGGGGCCGATCATTGTCGGCGCGGTGCAAGGTGCATCCTGCTTCGGTCCGGCCTATGAATTCGCGATGATCCTCGATACGGAACTGCGCAAACGCCGTATCCGCGACCAGGTCCCGATGACGTTCGTCACCGCCGAACCCTATATCGGACATTTGGGGCTGGACGGTGTCGGCGACACCAAAGGAATTCTGGAATCCGAACTCCGCCAACGGCACATCAAGTGGATCACCAACGCGCGCATCCATCATGTCGATGACGGAAAAATGTTTGTCGAAGAGGTCGGTGAAGACGGAGCGGTCAAAAAGACGAGCGAGCTGCCCTTCGCCTATTCCATGATGCTGCCGGCGTTTCGCGGCGTTGAGGCCGTTCGCGGCCTTGAGGGTCTTACGAATCCGCGTGGCTTCGTAATTGTCGACAAACAGCATCGCAATCTGAAATATCCCAACATTTTCAGCATTGGTGTGTGCGTGGCCATCCCGCCAGTTGGTCCGACGCCGGTTCCCGTCGGCGTGCCAAAGACCGGATTCATGATCGAATCGATGGTGACCGCAACGGCGCGCAACATCCGCACGCTGTTGAGAGGCAAGGGAACCATGTGCGAGGCGACCTGGAATGCGGTTTGCCTCGCGGATTTCGGCGACGGTGGCGTGATGTTCGTGGCCGAACCGGAAATTCCGCCGCGCAATCGAAACTGGTCGGCCAAAGGCAAGTGGGTGCACTACGCCAAGGTCGCATTCGAACGCTATTTCCTACGCAAAATCCGCAGGGGCGAAAGCGAACCATTTTACGAGCGCTGGTTCATGGGCGTTCTCGGCGTCCGCCGCCTGCGCAGAGCGCGCTAGTAGAAAAAAGGAGATCAACGTCATGAATATCGACCGCGCCGTCCTCGCCTTCGCGGGCGTCGTCGTGCTTGCCGGATTGTTGCTGGCGCAGATCTACAGTCCGTGGTGGCTGTTGCTCAGCGCCTTTGCCGGTCTCAACATGTTTCAGGCGGCGTTCACGGGCTTCTGTCCGGCAGCCATCGTGTTTCGGAAACTGGGGCTGAAAGCGGGTAACGCCTTCTCGTGAATTTCCATTGAGGCTGAACGGAAGCTTTCCGGTCCGGCATTATACGAGCTATTTGCGTTTCCGAACTTTGGCCCGACGGCAGCAGCAATGTTGTCCCTGAAGGCATTTGCGACTCGCGGCGGCCGGGGCCGGTAAGCACATATGTGTCTGCTCCTGACGAGGAGACGCTTGTTGCCAAGTTTGCATTGACGCAGGAACGGCGGATTTCTCAGGATGTAAAATGAAGTGATTGCAATACGGAATGGTCGCCGAAGAAAATGAAGCCGTGTCAGCGGCTGCGACGAATTCGAGAAGGGGACCATCACGAAATGTTTCCGGCAACTCTGCGGCGCGAAATAATCCTGCTGCTGTGCGTAAAGGCAGTCGTGCTGGCTGTGATATATTTCATGTTCTTTGTACCTGCGACAAAGCCGGGAATTGACGGTGACACGATTCGCGCGCATTTTATTTTCGGGCGCGCGGATTAGGATACGATTATGGATATCGTTGAGCTATCTCGTCTGCAGTTTGCCGTCACTGCCCTATATCACTTCATCTTTGTGCCATTGACGTTGGGTCTCTCTATTTTGCTTGGCATCATGGAGACGGTCTATGTGATGACGAACAAGCCGATCTGGAGGGATCTCACAAAGTTCTGGGGCATTCTGTTCGGCATCAACTTTGCGATGGGCGTCGCCACCGGCATCACCATGGAATTCCAGTTCGGAACGAACTGGGCCTACTACTCCCATTATGTGGGCGACATTTTCGGCGCGCCGCTCGCGATCGAGGGCTTGATGGCTTTTTTCCTCGAAGCCACATTCGTGGGGCTCTTCTTCTTTGCTTGGGAAAAGCTCTCGAAAGTTCAGCATTTGATTGCGACCTGGGCGTTGGCGCTCGGCACCAACCTCTCCGCGGTGTGGATATTGATGGCCAACGGCTGGATGCAATATCCCGTCGGCGCGCACTTCAACGTCGACACGATGCGGATGGAAACGACGGATTTCGCGGCCGTGATGCTCAACCCTGTCGCGCAGGCGAAGTTCGTCCACACCGTCAGCGCGGGCTACGTCACCGGTTCGGTATTCGTGCTGGCGATCAGCGCATGGTATCTGCTGCGTGGCCGCCATATCGAATTCGCGAAACGCTCGATGACGGTAGCGGCGAGCTTCGGTCTCGCCTCGGCGCTTTCGGTCGTCGTACTGGGCGACGAATCGGGCTACACAGCGGGCGTCAACCAGAGAATGAAGATCGCCGCCATCGAGGCGGCGTGGAAGACCGAACCCGCACCGGCGTCGTTTACGCTTTTCGGCCTGCCGGACCTCACCACGCATACGACGAAATATGCAGTGAGGGTGCCATGGTTGCTCGGGCTGATCGTCACGCGTTCGTTCGATACACCGGTTCCCGGAATCAATGATCTGGTCGGCGTCGCGCACGACCGCATCGAGGATGGGTTGGTCGCCTATGACACTTTGCTTGCCATCAAAAGGCAACCACATGACGAAACTCTGCGGGCGAAGCTGGATGCCCATGTCGCCAATCTGGGCTATGCGCTGCTGCTGAAGCGCTATCGGCCTGACATCCAGAATGCGCCGGAAGCGGAAATCCAACGGGCGGCTGAAAGTACGATCCCGGATGTACCGGTGCTGTTCTGGGTGTTCCGCGTCATGGTTGGGCTCGGCTTTTGGTTTATCGCATTGTTTGCTGTCGCATTCTGGCTTTCGGCCAATAGCACGTTCGCTCGCCACAGATGGTTCCTCAGAGCGGCGTTGCTCAGCCTGCCATTGCCGTGGCTGGCCGGCGAACTCGGCTGGATCGTAGCGGAATACGGCCGCCAGCCCTGGGTGATCGAAGGGGTTCTGCCGACGGCGCTGGGCGTATCGTCGACGGATGCCGGCAACGTCGTGTTCAGCCTCGCCGGTTTTGTCCTGATGTACTCGGCGCTGCTCGTCGTCGATGTCTTTCTGCTCACCAAATACATCCGTCTCGGCCCGGATGAAGCGTTGGGCCTCGGCCCATGGCGTACCGAAAAGTCTGCGGAGCAACGCCCATGACGGAATATGAAATCCTTCGCTTCATCTGGTGGGCGCTGCTCGGCATCTTGCTGATCGGCTTCGCGGTCATGGACGGTTTCGACCTTGGCACGGCCGCGCTCCTGCCGTTTGTCGCCCGCAATGATATGGAGCGCCGTATCGCCATCAATACGATCGGACCGGTGTGGGAAGGCAACCAGGTGTGGTTTATCCTGGGCGGCGGCGCGATCTTCGCTGCCTGGCCCGCACTTTATGCCGCGAGCTTCTCCGGCTTCTATCTCGCGATGTTCCTCGTGCTGGCGACGCTCATTTTGCGCCCCGGAGGATTCAAGTATCGCAGCAAGGTAGAAAATCCGACCTGGCGCAGTTTCTGGGATTGGGCGCTGTTCGCTGGCGGCGTGGTGCCCTCGCTGGTGTTTGGCGTGGCATTCGGGAACCTGTTTCTGGGCGTGCCTTTTACGTTCGACGACGATCTGCGTTTCCATTCCACTATCACATTGTTCTCTCTGCTCAATCCATTCGCGTTGCTGGTCGGCCTTGTCAGTCTCAGCATGATCGTCCTGCACGGCGCAGCCTGGCTGAACCTGAAGACGGAAGGCGTGGTCAGGGCGCGCGCACGCGCGGTCATGCCTATTGCCGCGCTTTCTTTCGGCGCGCTGTTCGCCGTTGCGGGCTTATCACTGACCCATATCGACGCCTACCGAATCGTCGGCCAGATTGCGCATGACGGGCCGTCGAATCCGATGACCAAATCGGTTGTTCGCGCCGCTGGCGGATGGTTCAGGAACGACGCCGCGCATCCATGGCTTTGGTCGACAGTCGTGCTTGCTTTTGCGGGAGCGTTCTTGGCGGCAGTGTTGCGGGCGCGGCCGAGCATCGCGTTTGTCGCTTCAGCTCTGGTTCCGATCGGCACAATCGCCACCGCCGGTGTCGCGCTCTTCCCGTTCCTGCTGCCATCATCGAGCAATCCGGGCGCGAGCCTGACGGTTTGGGATGCGTCTTCCAGCAAGCTGACGCTCGCGATCATGCTGGGCGCCGTTATGGTCTTCTTGCCGATCGTCCTGGCGTATACCGCATGGGCCTACCGGGTGCTGCGCGGGCCGGTGCGGGAATCCGACATCACGCAGAACTCGAAATCCGCTTATTAGGGGCGAAAGACGATGTGGTATTTCTCCTGGGTACTCGGGCTCGGTTTCGCAGTCACACTCGCCGTCCTGAACGCGATCTGGCTCGAGCAACGCGCAACCGGCAAGGATTGACGGGAGGGTCAACTATGGATGCCTCCCGTATCGTGGCTTGCCCGCATTGCGATACGTTCAATCGTGTTCCTGCCGCCCGGATATCCCAGATTGGAAAATGCGGGCGCTGCGGCGAACCGCTTTTCACCGGCCACCCGATCATCCTGACCGCTGCTCGGTTTGGCAGTCATGCGCTCAAGAGCGATGTTCCGCTTCTCGTTGATTTCTGGGCGCCGTGGTGCGGACCCTGCCGTACAATGGCGCCGGTTTTTGAAGCTGCGGCACGCGAATTCGAACCCATGCTCAGGTTCGCGAAGGTGGATACCGATGCGGAGCCCGAACTCGCATCCCGCTACGCTATCCGTTCCATTCCGACGCTGATCATGTTCAAGGCCGGACGCGAATTCGCACGCAAGAGCGGTGCGCTTTCGGCGAGCGAGTTTCACCACTGGATAAAGGCGCATCTTTGACGGTACGGGCATCACATCCTGTTTTTGTCGAGGAATGAATGGAACTGCGACGGCCAGGTCGCGACCGAGAGGTGCAGGCGATAATTCGGCCTTCACCATTTTCAATGGCCAGTTGTTTGGTATCCGGAATTGAACGCCAGTTCGCAGTTCGTCAATATCCGGGACGACATCGCATCATGCCATATCCGCCCGTCACTCGCTCATGGCGTAATTCCGCCAGTCCGCATTCGAGCAGTTCTTTGTTTATTATATTGCAGCCTAACATATGGGGGAAACCATCCATGAAGTTTCGCGGCATCGCCGTTGCCTTGTGGGTCTGTGTGCTGGCTGTAAGCGCGGCGAACGCGCAGTCCGGATTGGGTCAAGTCATTCTTCAGAACGAAACATCGCAAAGCTACGATCTTTGGATCGACGGCCATTACGTCTGTACGGCGCTTCCTCATATCGAGTGTCTCTCCGCCGCAACGGCCGGCAACCATATGCTGAGTGTCCAGCAGGGCCCTACGATCATTTATAATTTGATGTTCGAGCTGGGCGATGGCGGAATCTACACCTACACCGTCACGCGACCGCCGCCGTGAGCCGATGATGGAGCCGGCGCAAACGGGCTGAGCCACCCTCTCGATAACAACGGTGCGGCGGTTCGATTCGTAACGGCGCAGCAGCAAATTCATCGGCCTCGACAACGGATGCGCTGGCCTTCCTTGGGTGCTCGTCAGGACTACCCGGCTAGATACTCGGGTTTTCCGACAACGGAATGCCAAAGCGCCGCCTCATCGAGCACCTTCGAGCCATCGGCCGGAACATAGGTGGGAGCAGCGCCCCGGAAGTTGACGAAGCTGAGACCGTCGGGGCCGGAGGAGAAGCCGTATTTGGTATTGGCGGCGATCGCCAATGCCGTACCCGGAGGACAGAGCCGGTTGCCGAGGCGAATTGTCCCCGCTCTCACGAAGATTACTTCATCCTCCGTATGGGAATGGAGCGCGGTTTCCGCGTCGGCCCCCGGATAGTCGTTTTCGTGCAGCCAGAGTCGGCATGTCGGGCACTGCGCATCGGCGTGCAGCGCCATGCCGACCCGATTTCCCTCGATGCTATCGTGGCGCGGAACGCGCTCGCGCGGCAGCAAATGCACATGGCCGCCCATGCGCCCCTCACTTCCACGCTCCTTCGCGGCGAACGCAAGCAACGTCGCACCCTCACCGCATGCGGTCGCCGCGAGTGATGCGCCATGTTCGACGATCGCGCTCGAACGCGGCCCGAGGCTCGCGCCGCCCGCCGTGATGCTCCCTTTCCAGACATAAAAGGCGCGATCCGTCGGCGCGCCGACGAAACGCACCTCGGCACCCGGCGCCAGCCGATGAAGATAAAGATGGATTGGATCGCCATCGCGATTGAACATCGCGCGCGTCTCGACTTCGCCGAGCACGCCTGCCGGCGCGGCGACGATCGGCGCATCATCTGCGAAAGCGAACGAGATTTTAGGCATTCAGATCCTCCACGCCCAAAGCGCCGCGCCCTCGGTGGCGCTCCGAGGGGAGGCACGCCGCCATGCCGACAATATAGCGGCCTTCCGCGCGCCATGCACCGACCGAGCGGAACGGCGTCGCTCCAGACGTGATTGTCGCTTCGGGCGCCAGCACGTTGTGGCTCAGCACCGACACGGAGTTCGCCTAAGATCGGTTGCGGGCGTGGTTGCGCAGGATCCCGATCCCCTCGATCTCTATCTCAACGACATCGCCATGCACCATTGGCTGGACGCCCGGGGGCGATCCGGTAGAAATCACGTCCCCGGGAAATAGGGTAACGACATTCGAGACCAGCGCCACGATATGCGCCGGATCGAAGAGGCGATTCGCGGTCGTGTCGCTTTGGCGAACCTCGCCGTTGACCCGTGTCTCCATCTTGAGATTGCCGGTGTCGAGATCGGTCACGATCCAAGGGCCGAGCGGGGCAAAGCCGTCGAAGATCTTGCCGTCGACGAAATAATGCGACGCCATGAAGGCGCCCTCCTTCGAAAAATCGCCGGCCGTGACATCGTTCATGCAGGTATAGCCGAATATATATTCGTGGGCGCTGGCGCGATCCACCATCTTGGCGCGCCGGCCGATGACAATCGCCAGTTCAACTTCGTGATTGATGGCGGGATGTCCGGGGGGCAACTCGATGATCCCTTCGGGATCGTTCAGGCAGGTGGCGGGCTTCGTCCAGAACCAGGGCTGGCTGAAGCTCGGCGGCACTGGGCCGAAATTCGGTCCTATCGCTATGATCTTCGTCGGCACTGAGGGCGCGAGCAACTTCGCCCTCTCCAATGCGATCGGTTCCTCCGGCGCGGGTTCGAACGCCCCGAATGCGCCATTGAGCGGGTAGATGGTCGTGCCGCGTAGCTCCCCGTAACGGATCGTTTCGCCGTTTCGAAAACGGACATATCTGGCCAGACTTTCCTCCCGTTCTTCTTTTGCCGGTTGCATCAATCGGCAATTCTCGGCAGCTCTCTCGCTTGCGTTTCTTGATCGAAGAAGCGCCCGGTGCGCAGCGCCCCCGCCAGCGTCGTCCGCAACCCGCGCCGAGGATCGCCTAGCTTGTTGCCGACCGCTGCGTGCATGAAACGCCGGTTATCCCAGACGATGGCCTCGTTCACAGACCACGTATGCTTGTAGACGTAGCGCGGCTTCAGCATGTGCTCGACCAGATATTCGAGCAGATCGTCGCTCTCCGATTGCTCCAGGCCCAAGAACCGATCAACGTAGGTCGGGCTCAGGAAGATGCATCTCCGCCCGGATTCCGGGTGAACAAGCACGACGGGATGCACGACCGAGGGGTACCGTGCCTCCGCTGCAACATAGTCGAACTTGAACCCGTCCGCGACCGGATCCTCTTCTTTCGTCGCGGGTCGGACCGTCTTCCAGAACGCCCCCAGCCGCGTCTGGCGCATCGGATCGATGCGCAACGTCGCCTTGTACTCCAAGCCTTCGAGACGGTCCTTCATCTCCACCGGCAGGTCATCATAGGCCAGCGCCGTATCCGCGAACATCGTCTCGCCTTCAGTCGGGGGAACCTCGACCATCCGCAGCATCGCGCCCTTGCAGATGTCCGGTGAATAGGCTGTGTCGCGGTGCCAGGGCACCCTGTTCACTCGCATATCCCGCTCGTCATATACATAGGCCGGTGTCCGTTTGCTTCCGCCGAGTTCGATCAGGAGCGGATTCTCCTCGGAACGGGATTCGGGGAAGGGGTGTATTTCGAGTTCTCCGAAACACCGGCTGAGCGCCAGATGCTGCTCGGTCGTATCGACGTTCTTGAACAGAAGAATGCCGTGCTCGAGCCAAGCCTGGTAAAGCGCGGCTTTTATTTCAGGATCGCTTTCGCTGCCGGGGGCCAACCCCACAATCTCAGCACCGACAGCCATGGGCCAAACGGCAAATCTTGTCTCGGGCATCAGCGCGGCCGGCCTCTTCTCGACAGACGTTCAACGATAGGAAACGCTCGGCGCTGTGTCAAAAGCAGGAAATACGTCATTATGAATTCTCAGTGGAGAGCGTCGGCGGCGTAATGCGCCAGTGCGTTACGCCGCTTCCCGTTTCGCGGCGAATCCGAAAGCGGGGCGGAAACCCGTTCAGGCTATTTGATGTGTCCAGGCGCGGCAATTATCTCTCGCCAGGGAACAATTTACTGAGCGTCCCGCCCAACGGTGCCGGCATGAATCCGTCCCCATAAGGCCAGTCTATGAAGCCGAGGGCAGCGATGGCCCCACCGTCAACGTGCAATGTCGTGCCCGTAATCGCTCGAGAAAGGTCGCTCGCCAGGAAGAGCACGCCATTGACGACATCTTCCACGGCGGGAGCCTGTTTTTGCGGAATATACATTTTGTAGGACTGAGCCAGGGCATCTTCTCCCACCTTGGCGAGCCTTGCGAAATCCTCCGGATAAAGAGCGCTGTTGGAGCCACGCGCGGGCGTCGTATCCGGCGCGATCAGATTGACGCGAATGCCCTCGGCGCCGAGTTCGACCGCCATGGCGCGACTGAAGTTGGTTGTCGCCGCTTTCGCGCCCGCATAGACCGCATAGGTCGCCGCACCGCGATGGGCCTCGATAGTGGTGAAGTTGATAATGCTTCCGCCCCGACCGCCCCTACGGATCAAGGGAACGGCACGCCGGACGCTGTCGAGCACATAGCCGTAATTCAGTCGGATATCGCGGGCGTTCTGCTCGCGCGTGGTCTCAAGAAAAAGCGAGCGCTTCACCCCGCCAACCAGGTTCACCACGATGTCGAGCCGCTCAAATTCCGCATCGACTCGATCGTAGAAACGATCCAGCGCGTCGGAATCGGCAGCATCCGCGTGCACTGACAGGATGCGCGGGCCAAGCGCCTCGACTTCCGAGACGATCGCGTACGTGGCCTCTTCATCGATGTCGCAGGTGGCAATCCCGACACCGGCTTTGGCCAATGCCAACGTCACAGCACGCCCGATTCCGCCCGCGCCACCGACGACCACCGCGATTTTGCCGGCTAAGCCAGCATGCGCTTCAAGAAGGCCCATCTTCCACCCATAGGTTTGGTCGTTCATCTCTTTGTTGGGCCAGCCCCAGAAATGTGGGAACCGGCCGACGACGTTTCGGACCAATATCGCCCGATTGCGTGCTCCACTATGCCTCCGACTATGATGAGCCGGCCAATGCGTCGATCGCCAGTTGGCGGCCGGGCGTGCCTTCGCGCTTCCTTGTGCCGCACCATCATGTCGGCAACATTCGGATCAACCTCCTTGGCGACGGACAGGCGCGGTTGGTAGCCTATCTCCATGCGCTTCACCGGGCAAAGCGGGATGACGTGATCGTGGACGGGATGGCGCGGTCCCGCTACTTGACCGTCTGGTCAAGCACCGTGGGCCGTGGCGTTTCGCCGAACGGTGGATCGTGTATGATTGGAGCTGAGTGGCCCCGTCGGACGAAGCCAACTGGTGGGACTTGCCGAGCGGTTCGGCTCTCAGCGGCGTGCACGGTGCCGCCGATCGGGCGCACGGCTTCCTGTCAGGAGAGAAGACCCCGTCACCGATAACCACAACAGCGCGAATCAGAAGCGAACACAGGGCAACGATGACTGCAAAGACCTTCAAAATACTAATGTTCCTGAAACGGCGACCGGGCATGTCGGTCGAGGCATTTCGCGACTATTACGAGAACCATCACGCCAAGCTTTGCGAGAAATATACGACCGGCGTCAGCCGCTACATGCGCCGTTTCCTCGACCCGCTGCCCGACCCGGCGACGGGGGCGAGCGAAGATCTGCCGTTCGATGTGATCACCGAACTGTGGTTCGAGGATGAAGCGGTCTTCCGGGCAACGGTGGATTATCTTTCCACCAGCGTCATGCCCGAAGAGGTGATCGAGGATGAGAAGAAGCTGTTCGACCGGCCTATGAGCAGGATCGCAACCGCCGTCGAATACGAATCGCGGCTTCCCGGACAGGGAGCGCGCTGACCGTCATTGAGAAGTATGAGCGACGCGGCTACCCACGCGAGCAAGGCTCAGCATCGTTCGGCTGTCTTGTGCTCTACGCAGTGGTTCCTTTCCGTGCGCGCCGTACAAAGACAGGATCGACAGTAACTAACCGACGAGGAGGAAATGATGACTGGAAAAGTAGCATTGGTGACCGGCGCGGCAGCGGGAATCGGCGCAGCGATCGCCCGGCGGCTGGCGCGTGATGGCATCGCGATCGGCGTGCTCGACATTCTGATCGACGACGCAACAAAAGTTGCCAACGAAATCGCGGCGGCTGGCGGAAAGGCCATGCCCTTGCAGGCGAGCATCGCCGACCGTCAGCAGGTGAAAGCGGCGGTGGCCAAACTACACGAGGCGTTCGGGCCGGTCACGATCCTGGTCAACAATGCCGGCATCACCGGCTTCGTGCCGTTCGAGGAACTGACCGACCAGCAATGGGACAAGATGATGGAGATCAACCTCAAGGGGACCTTCATCGTCACCCAGACCGTACTGCCTGACATGAAGGCTGCAGGCTGGGGCCGCATCGTCAATATCTCCTCGTCGAGCGCGCAGTCGGGAGCCGTGCTGATGGCGCATTATTCCGCGTCGAAGGGGGCGATCATCGCGCTGACCAAGACGCTGGCGCAGGAATTGGGGCCGCTCGGCATCACCTGCAACAACATTCCGCCCCGTTTCGTCATGAACACTGTGATGTCCGAGAAATCGTTCGAGCTAGCACACCTTTCGAGAGATGCCATGATCCAGGCCGGTCCGATCCGTCGCCAGGGCGAGCCCGAGGACATCGCCGGCGCCTGCGCCTGGCTGGTCTCGGACGAAGCCGGCTATGTCACCGGCCAGACCATCGGCGTCAACGGCGGCCGATACATCTAGGAACCAGCGCCATCGCCTTCTCACATTGTGAAGGGGCGATGGCGCGTCGGCTTGGTCGCGCCGGCC
This sequence comes from Rhizomicrobium sp., assembly GCA_049692035.1. Classification (GTDB taxonomy): domain Bacteria; phylum Pseudomonadota; class Alphaproteobacteria; order Micropepsales; family Micropepsaceae; genus Rhizomicrobium. Next base: position 8,068 of record JBAVOL010000001.1, on the reverse strand, counting down.
CAAGCGGTGACAGCCTGTGACGGGAGCGGGCTTGCGGCACAGATCGGCCGTCTTCGCACCCAGTTCGTTCGCCGGGTGATCGATCCTCCGGATCGATCACCAATCCGGCTCACCCTTCAAAACCCCGATAATCTGTTCTTTCGTAAATCGTGAACGCTTCATCGTCTGGTCCTTCCTTCAGGGCCAGACTCCAGTTCAACCCGGATTAATCGGCGGGGACAACGTCAACTTCTGGCCGGTCGGGGGACGGCGCCCCACGACCGGCAGAAGTTTCGCTCACATAGTCGGCTAGAAATGTACCGCGAGCTCGCCGCCGAAGGTTGCGGGCGCACCCCAACTCTGGGTCACGCCGGAATTGCTGGCCAGCACCTGGTTTCTGTAGTTGGCGCCGGTCACATTGTTTCCATACACCGCGACCGTGTATCTGCCGGACGGGTCCGTCCACTGCGCACGCAGATTGAGAAGCGCATAGGCGCCCTGAGAGAACTGGTCCGACGAGTCGAAGTAGATCTTGCTCGTGTAGTACAGGTCCCCCGAGAGCGCGAGCGCACCGCCGGCGAGGCCGGTCGAATAACGGGCACCGAGATTGGCCGTGAATTTCGGCGCTTGCAGCATGGTGACGTTGGTTTCGTTTTTGGGGATGGACGACATCAAGCCGTACGACAATCCGCAGGTTATTGGATCAGTGCACAGCTGGAAGGTCGGGTCACCCGGGAATTTCGTGTACTGCGCGTCCTCGTAGTTTGCGCCGGCATCGACGTCGAGACCGTCCATGATCTCGTACTGCACCTGACCTTCGAGGCCCAGGATGCGCGACGTCGCCGCATTGTTGACCGTGCTATACGCTTGGCCGGTGATAGGGTTGTAGCCGTAAGCGGCGACCTGAAGGTTGGTGTAGTCGTAGTAATAGCCGGCAACAGAGGCGGACAGGCCTTGAGCAGCGTATTTCGCGCCGATTTCGTAGGCATTGATCGTTTCCGGCTTGACCGGCGCGAACTGAGCGCCGCCCGGATTGTAAATGGCCGATTTGAAACTCTTCGTGAAGGACGAGTAGAGGCTCCAGTCCTCGTTAGGCGTGTAACGCACTACGAAACGGGGCGCGAACCTGTCACCCCTCAGATCTGGCAGGACGGTCGGATTTGACGGGACGTGCAGAGTAGGCGCTGCGCTGGGCAAGGGAAAGTTGAAGAAGGCATTCTCTTCGTCGTCGTCGCTGAAACGGACGCCGCCCGTCAGATAGAGATCGTCGAGGATCTGATAGGTCGCATCGAAATAGGCTGCCGCCGAAACGTTTTCAGCGCCGGAATAGCCGATGCTGTAGCAGCCAGTGGGGGGGCAAAGAATGATCTGATCGGAAGGCGTACCGAACGAATCGGTGTAGTCCATGTAGAAGATGCCGGCCGTCCATTTCAGCCGCCCGGTCGTCTCCGAATTCATGAGGAATTCCTGCGTGAAGGTCTTGTCGACGAGGGGAATGTAGATATGCAGGAACGGAATATTTACCCCCGGAAAAGGCTGTAGCACCGTGGCAGACAGGTCCTCGGGCTTCTGGTCCGTCACGAGCTTGGTGTATTGCGTGTAGGAGGTCAGCATGGCCGTACCCAGATCGAAGGTCGAGGTCAGCTGGAAGTTGTTCTCGTTCCCAAGCGCGGTCATCCCGGTATCGTCCGCGACCTGACGCGGCTTGGTCGCGACAGCGCCCCCGAACAGGGCGCCCGGGACCTGCGGCACGCCGTTGAGGACATAGGCGTTCGTCATCAGCAATGTCGGATCGTCGGTGCCGGTGTGCTGATAGCGGAACAGGAACGAAATCTTGTCCGACAGATCGTACTTGATGCCGATGCGGGCCGACCAGTTCTGATAGGCGCCATCGGTGTCGCTGCCGGTCACGATGTCATGAACGTAGCCGTCGCCCTTGCTGAAGAATCCGCCGAAATCCACTGCGACGTTGTCCGTTACCCCGGTGGTGAAATATCCCTCGTAGCGCTGGGCGTTGTAGCTGCCATAGGACGCGTCGACCATGCCGTGCGTATCGTAGCTCGGCTTGCTGGTGGTCACGAGGATCGCGCCGCCCGTCGTATTGTGTCCAAACAGCGTTCCCTGCGGGCCTTCCAGCACCTGAACATTGTCGACATTGACGAGCTGCAGATCGGCGGCCAGCGGTGCCGGGTTGTAGAAGCCATCGATATAAATACCGACATTGGACCCTGAGCCGGCGGTGAGCACGGCCGTGCCGATGCCGCGGATCGTGGGCTGCGCGAAGGAAGCGTCGTAATCGAAGCGAACCCCGGGCACCAGGTTCGAGATCGCACCGAGGTCCGTGACCTGCGCGTCCTTCAGCTGGTCGGCGCCGAGCACCGCGATCGAGATCGGCACATCGTGCTCGCGCTCAGTGCGACGCTGCGCCGTCACGACAACTTCTTCGATCCCACCGCTCTCCTGTTGCGAGGCTGATGGCGACGCAGTTTGTGCGGCCGCCGGCTGTGCTGCAAACAACCCTGCCAGAGCTGCCGACGCCAACAACGCAGATGTGATGTTCCTATACCGAATGCTATTCATCGTTTCCCCTCTCATGTTTGTTGTCTCTTGACGCTAGCAGTGCACTAACGAGCGGTCGTTTTCAGTCTCCTGCTCCAGAATCTCCCGCTCCCGAATTCAGTACGATGACGCGACGGATGGAACGCATTGACCAAGGGCATCCAGCCCTAGCTTCCCTCCGGCGACGGTTTTGTCCCGATATAAGATCACTGTCCCGATATCTGTTTAATACTAACACTTTCCTCTAACAAGAGATCGTTCGGATTTCCCTCAATTGTATCGATAACGAAGTGACATAAATGCAACTCTCGACAGGCGGCCAAGCACAATCAGTGCCGGCAAAGACATTAACCAGAGTTCGTATGCGGGCGATCTGGGGCGCGCAGATACGAGATCAGACCCAATCCCCACCAAACGCCTGACGCTCATCGACCTGGTCCGAGGACGAAGTCCTTCAGATCGCCTTTGTCGCACCATTCTTTCGGCAGCTGGTCAAAGGCGTAGAAGCCTGGGTCTTTTTGGCAGTACCGATCAATGGTTCCACATACGCGCCACAGCTATCATTCGCCTGAGCGATCGGCCCGGCGATGGCCATAACGTCCCGGACGAACGTCGCGATGTCGGCCCGTCTACCCCATCTGGATGGGACCACGGCGATGCTATAGTCTCCATCACGCTGGTATGAGAAATCCGTCAGGCCAAACGCAATCCGGGTTAGATTTTCGAGAATTGCATTCCCATAGCTTGCGCGAATGGACTTGTCATGACGCCAAAAGACTGAGGAGTTCCGCTTCATCAGATGCGTAAGGATGCTGTACGTTCCATTGCGCCGCAATCAGTCACACGTGTGCTGCAAATCCTCGATGCCCTGAGCACCGCTGACCGTCCGATCGGCTTGGCAGGGTTGAGCCGGGCACTCAACACACCCAAGAGCAGCTTGGCTGCTCTGCTGCGCGGGCTCGTTGACACAAACTTCGTGATCTTCTCGGAAGGTGCCTATCGGCTCGGCGCCAGTGCGTTCGGGTTGGGTAGCGCTCTGGTCGAGGCCAGGCGACGCCTGCAAACGTCCGACATCATCCGGGATGGAATGCGCTATCTGAACAATCGATCGGGGGAAACCGTTCTTTTCGCAGTGCTAAACAATGATGACGCCTGCACCATGACATACGTTGACATTGTCGAGAGCCGTAATGCTATCCGCTTCTCCGTCACAGCCGGCGACAGGCGCCCGCTTTATTGCACGGCCGGGGGGCGCGCACTTTTGTCAGCCAAGTCAAATGATGAGGTCTGTCGCTACCTCGAGACGGCGAAGCTCCAAAGATTGGCTTCGAATACCGAAATCAACAAAGCGATCCTACTCGAGGCGGTGCAACATGCCCGGGAGGAACACATAGCATGCACCCATGATGAGGCAGCGGAAGGAGTCACCGGCATCGCCTCACTGATACGGGATGCTTCCGGGACGGTGCTGGGTGCTTTGGTCGTGGCTGCACCGACGACTCGCCTTGAAGACCATGGCACCAAACTTGTTTCGCTCGTGCGCGAGGCTTCGGAGACGATCTCTCGCAATCTCGGGTACCGAAACGTAGCCCGCGCTGCGTGACAGCGCCGCGCTAAGTTGGCGCGCCCATCCGATGCTTCCGGCCGGCGATGAACAGTGGCGGCGACACTTTACTCGATGACGACGTCCTCTTCCGAACCCTCCGCGCGGTTCGTGGCCGGAACCGGGAGTCCAAGTTCCGCGAGGACGTCCTGCGTGTCGGCACCCAGCTCCGGAGCAGCGCCGCCGACATGGCCCGGCGTACGCGAGAACCATGTCGGCACGCCCGGAAAGCGCACCGGCCCGTGTGGTGTATCCACTGTCTCAAAAAAACCGACGGCGTTCAGGTGGGGATTGTCGAACAACTCCCCGGGGGTGCGAAGCGGCGCCGCGGGTATGTCGAGCCCTCGGAACAGCTCCAGCCATTCCTGGGTCGTTCGCTCCTTGAAGGTATTCCCCAACAGTTCGTACACGGTATTGATCTGGCGCGCCCGCAGTTCGAGGGTGGCGAAGCGGTGGTCGGCCCAGGCCGGCCGCACGGCGTCGACGAACGCAGCCCATTGCTTGTCGTTGTAAATCAACGCGGAGATGTAGCCATCGCTCGTTCGGTAGGGCCGGCGGTTGGGCGCCACTGCGCGCGGGTAGACCGCCGGGCCGAGGGGGGGATCGAACATGGCGCCGTTGGCATGTTCGACCAGCATGAAAGACGCCATGGTTTCGAACATGCCAATCTCGACCTCCTGGCCCTCGCCGGTCCGCTCGCGATGGAACAGCGCCATCATCGTGGCGTAGAGCGCCGTCAAGCCGGCGACCTTGTCGGCCATGATCGTGCCGACATAATTCGCTTCGCCGGTCAGCATCCGCTGGACGGCCGGCAATCCACATTCGGCCTGGATGGTATCGTCATACGCCGTCAGATCCTTGTCGGGGCCGCGTCGGCTATACCCGTAACAGTTGGTATAGATGATCGCAGGATTGACTGCGGCCACGTCTTCATAGCTGAAACCCAGCTTGGCAATCGCCTTGGCGCGCATCGAGTGGATGAAAACGTCCGCTTTCTCGATAAGTCCCCGCAATGCGGCCTTGCCCGCGTCGGATTGCAGATCCAGAACGACGCTGCGCTTGCCGCGGTTCACATTGACGAAAACGCCGCTCATTCCTGGCGCCGGCCCGACCGAGATATACCGGGTATTGTCGCCGGCGGGGGACTCGATCTTGATCACCGTTGCACCCATGTCTGCCATGATCTGTGTGCAATACGGCCCCATAACCATCGCAGTGAGATCGACCACGCACAAGCCGGCCAGCGGGCCTGCGCCCTTCGCGCGGTTACCCATAATGTCCTCCTTCTGACCGGTCGTGACTACCTGATCTTTCCGTGGGATGCCATCCATATTTCGGATCATCGGTCCGATACCGGAACAAGCGCTGTTGCGATGACAGGTGATGGCTGCTAAATCGACTTTAACATTTTCCAGCAGCCATGGACCGAAATCGTGGATTTTTCGCTCACGGAAGATCAGCAGAACATCCGGGAAGCCATCCTAAAACATTGTTCCCGGTTTCCGGACGAATATTGGCTGGAACGCGATCGGGAGGCCATCTTTCCGCATGATTTTTACAAGTCGCTGGTCGAGGCGGGATGGCTTGGGATTGCGATGCCGGCCGAATTCGGGGGCTCGGGGCTCGGCATCACCGAAGCCGCGGTGATGATGCAGGCGATCGCCGAGTCCGGCGCCGGCATGAGCGGTGCGTCGAGCGTCCACATTCCGGTGTTCAGCTTGCAGCCGATCGTGCAGTTCGGCACCCAGAAACAGAAGGAGCGAATACTTCCTCCCGTCGTGCGTGGGGAAGACCAGGTTTGCTTTGCGGTCACCGAGCCCAACGCGGGGCTTAACACGACAGAACTCAAGACCCGCGCGGAACGGCGCGACGGCGGCTATTTGGTGAACGGCGAGAAGATCTGGATCTCCACTGCGCAGGTCTCGAACAAGATGCTTCTCCTCGCGCGCACCACGCCGCTCGACAAGGTGAAGCGCAAGACTGAAGGGCTCTCGCTGTTCTACACAAGCCTGGATCGATCCAAGATCGAGGTGCGCCTGATTCACAAGATGGGTCGGCACGCGGTGGATTCGAACATGCTCTTCATCGAGGATTTGTGGATCCCGGAAGAGGACAGGATCGGCCCGGAAGGGGAAGGGTTCAAACTCATCCTCCACGGCCTCAACCCGGAGCGCATCTTGATCGGCGCCGAAGCGATTGGCATCGGCCGCGCCGCTATTGCCCGGGCCGCCCGTTACGCGCGCGAGCGCATCGTGTTCAACCGGCCAATCGGCATGAACCAGGGCATTCAGCACCCGCTCGCCAAATGTTGGGCGCAACTCGAGGCGGCCAACCTGATGGTGATGAAGGCCGCAACCCTGTCCGACAAAGGGCTAGAGTGCGGTGTCGAGGCCAATGCGGGCAAATATCTGGCCGGCGAGTTCGCGTTCGAGGCCTGCCATACCGCCATGCTGACGCTAGGCGGCATGGGCTATGCACAAGAATATCATGTCGAACGCTACCTGCGCGAATGCCTGATCCCCAGGACCGCGCCGGTAAGCCCGCACATGATCCTGAACTTCCTGGCCGAAAAGGTCCTGGGGCTTCCCAAGTCCTACTGATGTCGGCGAGAGGTCTAAGCGAGGAATTTAGGAAGAAATGGCGATCCACACAGAAAGCATCAACGCGCGGTCATGGTTGTTTGCGCCGGGTGACAGCGAACGGAAAATGCAAAAGGCAACCGCGAGCTCAGCGGACATCGTCATCTTAGACCTCGAAGATGCGGTTGCGGAGGAAGAAAAGCCCAAGGCGCGCGCCATGGTGTCCGCCTTTCTAACGGCCTCTCCAGAGAACCGTGCGCGGCTATGGGTCCGGATCAATCCGCTCCAGGGTCCGCACGCGTTGGCCGATCTCGTGGCGGTAGTCCCCGGTCGTCCTGGCGGCATCATGCTTCCCAAGTCTCGTGGCCGGGCAGACGTCGAATTGCTGGACAATTATCTGACGGCGCTGGAAGTCGCCGCCGGGATCGAGCCGGGCGCGATCAAAGTGATCGTGCTCGTCACCGAAACGGCCGAGGGCATGTTCACGACCGGAAGCTATACCGGCGCGCCAAGGGTCGTCGCCATGACATGGGGCGCCGAGGATCTCGCAGACGCGGTTGGGGCGACTGAGAACCGCAACGAGGACGGCAGCTACGCGTTCACTTATCAGTTGGCCCGCAGCCTTTGCGTCCTCGGCGCTGCGGCTGCCGGTGTGACCGCCATCGAGACGATCCAAGGTGATTTCCGCGATGAAGCGGGCCTTCGCAAGCGGGCGGCAGAAGTGCGGCGCGCCGGATACCGCGGCATGCTGGCGATTCATCCGGCGCAGGTCGAAATAATCAACGAGGCCTTCAGGCCAAGCGCCGAGGAACAGGCGGCGGCACAGGAGATCGTCAATCTGTTCGCCGCAAATCCGGGGGCGGGTACGATCGGCTACAAGGGCGCCATGCTTGATCGGCCGCATCTCGCGCGTGCGCAGGCCGTGTTGGCGCTGGCGGCTCGCCGATGACTGTCTCGACCGATGCGGACAGGCTGGATCTCGGCGCCTTTTTGCGCCCAGGCGACCACATCGTTTGGGGCCAAGCGTGCGGTGAGCCCACGACACTCGTTGAGGCGCTGATCGCCCAAGCCGAAAGCATCGGCCGCCTCTCGGCGTTTGCGGCCTCCAGCTTCTCGGGGCTCCTCGGAGCGGAGGCGGGAAAAAAGCTGAACCTTTTTAGCATGGGAGCGATCGGCGCGCTGCGCACAGTTGCAGCGGCAGGCCGGCTGGGAATCGTGCCCTGTCATGTCGGTCAGGTCGGACCGATGATCGAGCAAGGGCTGATCGGTTGCGACGTTGCCTTCGTGCAGGTCAGCCCGCCCGATGCCAACGGCAATCACAGCTTCGGCCTGATCAGTGACTTCGTTC